>JAVBLS010000071.1:0-6106 GCA_031553235.1 Desulfovibrio sp. | reverse complement strand
GGATTCGTTTTCCACCCGCTGGTTCAGGGTCAGGGTCTGGCCGCTGGGCGCCGCCCCGGGCGCGGCGACCCCGGCCGTGATGGTTTCCCCTTTGGCCGGGTCGTGGTAGGCGATTTCGGCTTTTTTGCCGGTGCCCTGGGAACCTTTCTTGAAAGACCAGGAGGACGGCGAAAGCGGCGAGCCTTTCTTCGGAATGACGAAACGCGGCCCTTTGGCGTCCCAGGCGTCGGCCCCGTACAGGATCATTTTATTGTCGTGGACCTTGAGGTTGACGCCGTACTTGCTTGAGGTTTTGTGCAGGAAAGCCAGGTCCGAGGCCTCGCGCTGCTCGATCCGCTCAAAGGGAATCTCCGGAGCGTCGTACATCAGTTCATAGCCGTGGCGCTGGGCGATCTCGTCGGCGATGCCTTGCAGGGTGCAGGTTTCCCAGCCCCTGGTGCGGGCTTCTTCGGACAGGGCCGAGGTCTTGGCGGCCGAGACGGCCTTGACCCGGATCAGGTCGGGCGGGCCGGAAAGTTCGACCTCGTCCACGGTGAACTCGCCCATGGGCAGGGCGATGTTTTCGCCCGGCTTGTACCAGTCCAGGCAGGTGAGCTGGGCGGTGATCGCGCAGCCCTTCTGGATGAACCATTCCTTCTGGAAGCGTCCGTCCCGATCCATGAGGGAAAACCGGATCTCGTCGGCCTTGCCCTTGGCGTTGTCCTTGAAGGAAAAATTCTTCAGGTACGGGGCCAGGTCCGCGCCGACGTCGACGCCGTTGATGCTCAGGCTCAGGCGGGTGCGGCGGGCGTTCAGGGTTTCGCTCATGAGAGCCTCCCGTTCATCCAGGGCGGCAGGTCCGGGATTTTGGCCGGCACGGCGATCTGCGGCACGCTGAGCTTCACGTCGGGCCCGAAGACCAGCAGGTCGCCGTAATCCGGGTTGGCCTCGAGCAGAAGATGCATGAGCGTTTCCCGTTGCCACAGGCGGTAGGCTATGGCGTCCCAGGTATCGCCCTGAACGGTGGTATAGGTGCCGGCCATGGAGATGGGGTTATTGGAAGACATGGCGATTACTCCGGGCAACAACGGATGCGCGGCGCCCTTTGGCGGGCGGGCGAACAGCCGGGGCCGCGGGGGCGGCGCGGCCGCCCGTCAAAGGGTGTTTCGCACTATTGCGGGAAAGGTGTTGTCTTGCAGGGCCGGACATGGCAATATCACTACAAAAAAGTGAGGTTTTAACATGTCGGCCAACCAGCATGCCGCGGCTGTGCAAGCGCAGGTTTTGGACAAATTCGGTTCTTTCATCACCAGGAGAGAGGTTAAATATCTTCCGGAAATTCTGGCGCCCGGCGAAGCCATCCATGGTGTCTGCTCCGGAACGATGGACAGAGGCACCTGGCTGTGTGTGGTCACGGATCGGCGCGTCATCCTGCTCGACAAAGGTCTGATCACCGGCTTGAGGCAGCTCGAACTGCCCATCGCGCAAATCAAAAGCGTTTCGTGCAAAACCGGGCTGCTTCTGGGGGAACTGCGCATCGACACCGGCGGGCAAACAAAGACGCTGAAAGGCATTGTGAAGGACGAGGCGCCAAAGATCGCGGCTGTTTTGTCCAACCTGCTGCACCAGCGGCAGCTGCCCGCGGCTCCCGTCGAAGGAAACGACGATGCGGTTTCGCGGCTTGAGCGGCTTGCGGCCCTGTGGGAAAAGGGCTTCTTGAGCGACGAGGAGTTTTTGGCCCAAAAGGCTCGGATTCTCGGCAAATAGTCTGCGCTCAACCATAGTGCACCCGCGCGGCATCGGCCGGCAGGCCGGAGAAAAGCGTTGGGAAACAGCCCCTGGGGCGATTTCATTAAAGGAGCGGTTGATGCATCGGAAATACGGCCTATTCGCGGTAGCCTGTGTGTGCGGCCTGTGCTTTTTAGCCTTTGCCTCGGCAGCCAGGGCGGAAAATGCGTCCCGGCCGGTGTTCAGGCTGTCGCAAAAGGAGTTTGAAGCAACGGTCAACCGCAGGGCGGAGGAACTCCATGCGCCAGGCTGGGAGTTCGTTGCCGACAAGCCACATGCGTCCTTAATAAGTAGAGAATATAAAATTTCCGACCGCGTTGCCGCGAATGTCCTGATGCCCAAAGGCCGTGAAGGCATTACGAATATATTTCTATCGCTGTCTGAATATAAAACGGCAACATACGAAGACAAATTGAAGTTCTTCTTGAGCGTGGCGGCGATGATGGTGACGGTGGATCCAGGCATCACCCCGGCAGAGTTGGAAGATGTTTTGCGAGAACTTGGTATATCTGGAAGATTTCCTGCCGGTAAAACAACAACCATAAAGCGCGGCGTGAAGTTCATATTCGCTTTTGTTCCGACTAAAAACAGCGCCGTGTTGCTGGTGGAGCCGGTGGCTGAAAATGCGACTCCGCCGGTGTTCAGGCTGTCGCAAAAGGAGTTTGAAGCAACGGTCAACCGCAGAGCGGGCGAACTCCATGCGCCAGGCTGGGAGTTCGTTGCCGACAAGCAACATGCGTCCTCAACAAATAGAGAATATAAAATTTCCGATCGCGTTAAAGCGGAGGTCAGGATGCCCAAAGACCGTGAAGGTGTTGGTGATATACTGCTGGTGTTATCTAAATACGACACGGCAACGAAAAATGACATATCAACTTTCTTGTTTAGCTTTGCTGCGGTGATGCGGACGGTGGATTCCGAGATCACCCCGGCAGAATGCGAAGAGATTTTGCGGGAGCTGGGCATAGTGACAGGATTCCCTGCCGGTAGAACAACAACCATAAAGCGCGGCGTTAAGTTCACCTCCACTTTTCTTCCGACCAGAAACAGCACGGTGTTGCAGGTGGCGCCGGCGCAATAGCTAGCCATAGGTCACCCGCGCGGCATCGGCCAGCAGGCCGGAGAGAAAATGCTGGATGGCGGTTCGTTCCGAGGCCAGGGAATCGAGCACGCGTTTGCCGAACTCCCGGTCCGGCACGCCGTCCATGTTGAAGTTGAAATTGAAGCTGGGGGCCATGGTTGCGGCGCCGAAGCCGCCGGCGCCGCCCGGCCCGGCGAAGCCGGCGCTTGCCCCAAACCCGGAGAGCGCGGGCAGACCGCCCGGGGCTGCGGGCATGGTGCCGAAACCGCCCCCGGCCGTGGGGGGCCGGCTCGTGTAAGCGTTCAGTTCGGCCTCGGACACACCGGGGGGCAGGCCGGGTATGGGTGGCGCGGACATGGACACCGGAGCGGCCGGAGCGGTTACGGCCCCGGCGTCTGTCGTGACGGCGGCCGGAGCGGCACCGGGGCCGCCGGCTCGCGCCTGCTCATGCTCGGCGATCTGCCGGTCGGCGACGGCCTCGGCTTCCCCGGAGTCGTCCTTGAACCATTTGATGATGCTCTGGATCTTGTCCCAGACCCAGGTGACCTTGTCGAACACCGGCTGCATGGCGGCCAGGAAGCCGTTCCAGATACTGTCCAGCACTTGGCGCACCGGCTCACAGGTGTTGTAGAGGGTGCCCAGGACGGCGCCCAGTATCATGACCCCCTTGACCACCCAGCCGATGGGATTGTTGCTCATGACCGCGTTGAGCAGCCACTGCGCGGCGGCCACGGCCCGAAGACCCAGGGCCATGCCCCAATAGGCAACGGTGGCGGCGGCGCCGACCGCCTTGCTCCAAAGCGTAACATAGGTGCTTTTACTGCACACGGCCGTTGCCACGGCCCAGGCGTCTGAGGCGATGCTCAAAGCGAAGCCGCCCGCCAGCGTGGCCGCCCGGAACGCGATCATGGCCGTTGCGGCCGCGGCGACCAGGCGCACCGTTCCGGTATGGGCGCCGGCAAAGGCCGTGACCGCCTCGAGGCCCCTCCCGACCACAGCCAAGGTATCGTTATAGGCCGGGAGCAGCTTGGTGCCCAGGGTGACGGCCAGTTCGCTTACCCTGTTGCCGACAAGAACCTGTTTCGTGGCGGTGGTGTTGCTTTTTTCGGCGAACTCCTGCAGCGTGGCCCCGGCGTATTGGGTTTTGTCGGCCGCGAGGAGCAGGTTTTTTTCCAGCAGGTCAAGCTGCGTCAGCAGCGGGAGGAGCGCGCCCAGGGACTCACTGCCGAACAGTTCGGAGAGAATTGCCGCCTGCTTGCCCCTGGGCAGTTGTTGGACTGCCCGCAACACGGCGAGTATGCTGCCTTCGGCATCCCGGAGCATATCAAGGCCAAGGGTTTTCGCATCAAAGCCGAGGGCGGCGAAGGCATTTTGCTGTTGTTCCGGCGCCTCCCCGGCTGCGAACAGGGCCGGCAGGAAGTTTTCGAGGCCGGCGGCCGCGCTTTCTTCCGGAATTTTCAGTGAGGCCAGGGTGGCGGCCAGGGCGGTCATGGGCTTGTGAGCGCCGGCGGCCAGGCCGCCAAGCGAGCCCAGGCGGCCCATGATGCCGGCAATGGCTTTTTCGGGCGCGTTGCCTGTGGCGGCCAAATGGTTGATCAAGTCCAGCATCTCGCGGGTCTGGTCCGCGCTCAGGCCCAGCCTGGTTTGATAATGGCCGACGGCCTCGGCCGCTTCTGCAATGGGCACGCCGCAGGTCGCGGCCATCTGGGCGCTCGCGACGGCGAATGCTTCCAGCTCTTGCACCGACGACAGGCCGAACCGGCCGCCGGCGGCAAAGAGCCCGGCGATTTCCGCCTGGGTCAGCGGCAGGATGCGCCCCAGGCGCAGCACCGCTTTTTCGATCCGGTAATACTCGGAGGTGAGCTTGCCGGCCGCGTCCCGCGTGCCGTCGATGCTTGTGGCGGTCTTGGCCATGACCGACTCGAAATCTACGGCCATGTTGAGCGGCCGGGCCATGCTGGTCATCGTGGCCGTCAGGCCCTTGAGGGCGTCGCTCTGTATCTGGGCCGCGGCCGTGGCGCGCGCCGCGGCGTTGTGTTCAACGGCGGAAGCGCGGGCCTCTTCCATGGCCGCGAGCTGTTTGGCCGTATCCTTGCCGGCCTGTGCCGTGGGCGAATTCGCGCCGGCTGTGCCGGAGACCGCTTTGCCGGCCGTGCCGGAGGCCGGTTTGCGAGTCTTGGAGGAGGCCGCTTTGCGCTTTGCCATACCGCTCTTCCCTTTGCCGCCCCTATGTTTTTGGGGTCAGCAGTTTCTCCGCTTCCGCCAGGTCCTCAATCCACTCCATGGCCTGCTCATGGCTGAGCGCCAGAGCCTCATTCAAGGGCATCCGGCCAAGGCGGCTAAGAATCGCCGCCGTCATCCGCAACTCTTTCGCCGGTCTTGGTTTTTCGACGAAAAAAGAGGTACTGCTCCTGGAGCCGTTCGTAGTCGGCCATGTCCAGCTTGCGGATTTCCTCGGCCTGCAGGCCGCAGAGGTAGGCGAAGTAGCGGGCCTCTTCTTCCAGTTGCTTTTTGGGCTCGCGGGAAGTGGGCACGTACTTGATTTCTTCGTCCAGGCTGGGCCGGCGCATGGTGATTTCGCTCAACTCGCGGTCGGCGAGCTGCACCGGGAATTCCAGGCTGACGGTTGCGAAAGGCGCTTTGTTCACGGCGGCTTACCCTCCAAGGTAGCTGTTGATTTCGGCGAGCATGTCCTCGCCGTTGATGCGGCAGATGCCGTTGAGCTTGTCCACGGCCACCACTTCTTTGCCGTCGATCCACAGGAACATGCCGACCACTTCCAGCTCGGTGTCGTTGTCCATCTTCTTGCCGGGCGCGGTTTTGCCCAGGCCCGCCTTTTTGGGCAGGGCATTGGCCGTGAGCTTGACCGGCTTCGGGATCAGCTTGTTCAGGCCCGAGTCGTAGACCTGGATGGCGGCATAGACCTGGAGCTGGTGCCCGCTGGTTTTCAGCAGGTTCACGGCCTGGGTGTTGACCGTGTTCCAGGAAATGCCCAGGGTCAGGTTGCCGAAATGGCCGATGACCGGGGTTTCCAGCTCGCCCAGAATGCCCAGGCCGGACAGGGATTCTTTCATGTATTCCAGGTCCGGCAGGGTCACTTCGCCCACCCCGAGCAGTTCGTCGCCCTCGCGGTAGATTTTGGCGTTGATCAGCTTGTCCGGGATGGGATTGGCGCTCGGCAGTTGGTCTTTGGTATCGGGCATGGTCAGCTCCTTTGCAGGCCGGCGCCGTTGCTGAACAGGCCGGCCAGGGCGGTGT
>JAVBLS010000063.1:0-4362 GCA_031553235.1 Desulfovibrio sp. | reverse complement strand
GGATTCGTTTTCCACCCGCTGGTTCAGGGTCAGGGTCTGGCCGCTGGGCGCCGCCCCGGGCGCGGCGACCCCGGCCGTGATGGTTTCCCCTTTGGCCGGGTCGTGGTAGGCGATTTCGGCTTTTTTGCCGGTGCCCTGGGAGCCTTTCTTGAAAGACCAGGATGCCGGCGAAAGCGGCGAGCCTTTCTTCGGAATGACGAAACGCGGCTCTTTGGCGTCCCAGGCATCGGCCCCGTACAAGATGATCTTGTTGTCGTGGACCTTGAGATTGACGCCGTATCTGCTTGAGGTTTTGTGCAGAAAGGCCAGGTCCGAGGCCTCGCGCTGCTCCACCCGATCAAAGGGAATTTCCGGGGCGTCATACATGAGTTCATAGCCGTGGCGTTGGGCGATCTCGTCGGCGATGCCTTGCAGGGTGCAGGTTTCCCAGCCCCTGGTGCGGGCTTCTTCGGACAGGGCCGAGGTCTTGGCGGCCGAGACGGCCTTGACCCGGATCAGGTCGGGCGGGCCGGAAAGTTCGACCTCATCCACGGTGAACGCGCCCATGGGCAGGGCGATGTTTTCGCCCGGCTTGTACCAGTCCAGGCAGGTGAGCTGCGCGGTGATCCTGCAGCCCTTCTGAATGAACCATTCTTTCTGGAAGCGCCCGTCCCGGTCCATGAGGGAAAATTGGATCTCGTCGGCCTTGCCCTTGGCGTTGTCCTTGAAGGAGAAATCCTTCAGGTACGGGGCCAGGTCCGCGCCGACGTCGACGCCGTTGATGCTCAGGCTCAGGCGGGTGCGGCGGGCGTTCAGGGTTTCGCTCATGAGTGCCCCCCGTTCATCCAGGGCGGCAGGTCCGGGGTTTTGGCCGGCACGGCGATTTGCGGCACGGCGAGCTTCACGTCGGGCCCGAAGACCAGCAGGTCGCCGTAATCCGGGTTGGCCTCGAGCAAACGATGCATGAGGATTTCCCGTTGCCACAGGCGGTAAGCTATGGCGTCCCAGGTATCGCCCTGAACGGTGGTGTAGGTATCAGCCATAGTGCACCCGTGCGGCATCGGCCAGAAGGCCGGAGAGAAAACGCTGGACGGCGGTCTTTTCCGACTCTAGGGAGTCGAGCACGCGCTTGCCGAACTCCCGGTCCGGCACGCCGTCCATCTTGAAGTTGAAACTGGGCGCGAGGGTCACGGCGCCGCCGCCCGGGCTGCCGGCCCCTCTTGGTCCGGCGAAGCCGGCCTTGCCCGAAGCTTCGGCGACCTGCAGGGCGGCGGCTTGCGCTTGTGCCTGGTCATAGGCTTCAGGAGACGGCAGGGCGGAAGGCCGCGTGGACACAGGGGGCGACGCGGCGGAGACGGGTCGCGGCCGTGCCGCCGGGGTGGCGGCCGGAGCGGGTTCTTTCTCCATCTCGGCAAGGCCGTCCCTGACCTTGCCGTCTGTTTCTTCCGCTTCGTCCGAGCCCAGCCAGGCAACGATCCTGCCGATGCCGTTCAAGGCCCATTCCAGGGGCCTGGTCAGCAGCTTCAGCCCGGCCACGCAGCCGTCCCACATGGCGCCGAGAGCACCGCTCACAGAACCGGTTTCGTTGAAAAGATACGCAAACCAGCCGACCAGAGCTGTAACGGCGGTGATGATGATGCCTATAGGGTTGGCCCGCATGGCCACGTTCAGCAGCCTCTGCCCGACGGCGGTCGCCCTGGTGGCCACGCTTTGCCGGAACGTGGCCGTGGTCAGGGCGTTGGTCATCCAGACCAGCGGGGTCACGGCCGCGCGCCCCAGGGTGCAGGCGTTGGAAAGGGCCGCCAGGCCGAAGCCCCCGGCCAGGGCGGCCAGGCGGACGGCCACCAGCCCGGCGACCAGGGCGAAGGCTCCGTTGACAACGGTCGGGTTGGCATTGGCATAGGCTACGACCGGTTCCAAAAATCTGCCGAAAGCATTGGCCCCGGCCACCACGGCGGGCAGCAAGGCGCTGCCGAGATGGATGCCGAGTTCTCCGGAGCGATTTTTGAGGAGAAGCAAGGCTGTGGCCGTGGTGCGGGAGCGGTTGGCAAACTCCTGCTGCATGGCCCCGGCGTATTGCGTTTTGTCGGCCGCGATAAGCAGATTTTTTTCGAGCAGGTCAAGCTGTGTCAGCAGTGGAGCGATAGCCCCCAAAGATTCACTGCCGAACAGTTCGGAAAGAGCCGCCACCTGTTTATGCTTGGGCAGTTTCTGGATCGCTTTCAATACGGAGAGCATGGCGCCTTCGGCATCGCGTTGCATGCCGATGCCGAGCATTTCCGCGTCAATGCTAAGGGAGGCAAAGGCTTCTTTCTGTTTTTTTGTGGCGGCTTCGCCCTTGGACAGCGCCAGCATGAAGTTTTTGAGGCCGGTGGCGGCGATTTCTTCCGGAATTTTCATGGAAGCCAGGGTGGCGGCCATGGCGGTCATCGGCTTGTGAGCGATGCCGGCCACATCGCCGAGCGCTCCCACGCGCCCCACGATGCCGGCCACGTCTTTTTCCGTGGCCGAACTGGTGTTGGCGAACTGGTTTATCAGGTCCAGCATCTCGCGGGTCTGGCCCGTGGTCAGGCCCAGTTTGGTCTGATAACCGCCGATGGCCTCGGCGGCTTCTTCCGTGCCCATGCCGAAGGCCACGGCCATGTGGGCGGAGAGGGTGGTGAATTCACGCAGCTTTTCCACATCGCTCATGCCCATCTGCCCGCCGGCGGCGAAAAGCTTGGCGATCTCCTCATGGGTCAGAGGGAGTTCCCGGCCCATTTGTTTGACCGCGGCCTCCATCTTGTAATACTCGGGTGTGAGGTTGCCTGCCTTGTCGCGCATGCCGTCGATGGTTTTGGCGGCATCGGCCATGGCCGATTCGAAATCTATGGCCATTTTGACCGGCAGGGCCACGGCGGCCGTGGAGGCCACCGTGCCCATGATCCGGCCCTGCAACTCGGCGCGCTTGGCCGCGTTGCGCTGATAGGTTTCCTGCCGCTGCAGCGCGCTCTCGGTGCGTTTCATCTGGGCCGTGGCCTTGGCGTGCACCGAGGCGGCGTCCTTGACCGTGATGTTGTACTTGGCGGCGGAGCGTTGGGCCGAGGCATAGGCCTTTTGCGCGGCGGCAAGCTGCTTGGCCACATCCTTGCCCGCCGCGGCTTCGGCCCGGAGCGAGTCCACTGTGGCCCTGGTCGAGGTCAGCTTGCCGGCCGCGCCGGAAACCGCCGAGAGCTGCTTCATCTCGCGCTTGAGCTTGCCCGCCCGGCCCGCCACCGTGTCGAACACGGAGGCGACGCCGGCCTGCAACCGCGCGCCGATGGAAAAGGTGAACCCAACGCTTTGTGCCATATCGCTCGTATCCTTGCCGTCCCTACATTTTGGGGGTCAGCAGTTTTTCCGCCTCGGCCAGGTCCTCAATCCACTCCAGGGCCTGCGCATGGGTGAGGGCCAGAGCCTCATTCAACGGCATCCGTCCCAGACGGCTGAGAATCGCCGCCGTCATCCTCAGATCCTGCAGCGGCTTTGGCTTTCCCACGAAAGGTCAGGTATTGTTTCTGCACCTCCTCATAGTCGGCCATGTCCAGCTTACGGATTTCCTCCGTTTTCAAATCGCAGAGGTGGGCGAAGTAGCGGGCCTCTTCTTCCAGTTGCTTTTTGGGCTCGCGGGACGAGGGCACATAACGGATCTCGTCGTCCAGGGTGGGGCGGCGCATGGTGATTTCGCTCAGCTCACGGTCGGCGAGCCGCACCGGAAAGTTCAGGCTGATGGTTGCGAAAGGCGCTTTATTCACGGCCGCTTACCCTCCAAGGTAGCTGTTGATTTCGGCGAGCATGTCCTCACCGTTGATGCGGCAGATGCCGTTGAGCTTGTCCACGGCCACGACTTCTTTGCCGTCGATCCACAGGAACATGCCGACCACTTCCAGCTCGGTGTCGTTGTCCATTTTCTTGCCGGGCGTGGTTTTGCCCAGGCCCGCCTTTTTGGGCAGGGCGTTGGCCGTGAGCTTGACCGGCTTCGCGATCAGCTTGTTCAGGCCGGAGTCGTAGACCTGGATGGCGGCATAGACCTGGAGCTGGTGCCCGCTGGTTTTCAGCAGGTTCACGGCCTGGGTGTTGACCGTGTTCCAGGAAATGCCCAGGGTCAGGTTGCCGAAGTGCCCGATGACCGGGGTTTCCAGCTCGCCCAGGATGCCCAGGCCGGACAGGGATTCTTTCATGTATTCCAGGTCCGGCAGGGTCACTTCGCCCACCCCGAGCAGCTCGTCGCCCTCGCGGTAGATTTTGGCGTTGATCAGCTTGTCCGGGATGGGATTGGCGCTCGGCAGTTGGTCTTTGGTATCGGGCATGGTCAGCTCCTTTGCAGGCCGGCGCCGTTGCTGAACAGGCCGGCCAGGGCGGTGT
>JAVBLS010000055.1:0-46564 GCA_031553235.1 Desulfovibrio sp. | reverse complement strand
CGGCGGCTCTTCATATAGCGGGGGGCCCCCCCCCCCCACAAACCCCCCCCGGGTGGGGGGGGGGGGGCCCGCCCCCCCCAATTCTCATTTCATTGCTTCGGGAAAGAGGTCGCCGGCGGCTTCGCGCAGTTTGTATTTCTGTATTTTGCCGCTGGCGGTCAGGGGGAATTCCTCGACGATGGCCACGTGCCGGGGCACCTTATG
Organism: Desulfovibrio sp.; assembly: GCA_031553235.1. Classification (GTDB taxonomy): domain Bacteria; phylum Desulfobacterota; class Desulfovibrionia; order Desulfovibrionales; family Desulfovibrionaceae; genus Frigididesulfovibrio. Next base: position 46,360 of record JAVBLS010000055.1, on the reverse strand, counting down.
CCAGGCGATTTTGCCCCGGCAGAAGTCGCGCACGTCTTCCGGGCCGATGCCGGCGCCGGGTTTGGGAATGATGAAGGCGCCGACTTCTTCGCCGTACTTGCGGCTGGGCACGCCGACCACCTGAACGTCGAGGACGCCTTCCATGCCGCTCAAGAACTCTTCGATTTCGCGCGGGTAGATGTTCTCGCCGCCGCGGATGATCATGTCTTTGATCCGGCCGGTGATGACCACATAACCGTCTTCATCCATGATGCCGAGGTCGCCGGAATGCAGCCAGCCGTCTTCGGTGACGGTGGCTGTGGTAGCCTCGGGCATGTCGTAATAGCCTTTCATGACGTTGTAGCCGCGGCAGACCACTTCGCCGGGAGTGCCCCTGGGCATTTCATCCATGGTTTCGGGGTCGACGATCTTGACGTCAATGCCGGGCATGGCCCGGCCAACGGTGGAAACGCGGCGGTGAAACTCTTCGTCGGCGTGGGTCTGGGTCATCACGGGCGAGCCTTCGGTCAGCCCGTAGCAGATGGTGATCTCGCGCATGTGCATTTTTTCGATCACCCGGCGCATCAGCGGCTCGGGGCAGACCGAACCGGCCATGATCCCGGTGCGCAGGGAGGAGAGATCGAATTTGGGGAAGACCCGATGCTCGAGCACGGCCAGGAACATGGTGGGCACGCCGTACAGGGCGGTGCAGCGTTCGGTTTCAACGGCGGTGAGCACCTGGATGGGGTTGAAGGTCTCCAGAATGATCATCGCGGTCCCGTGGTTGACGCAGGCCATGACCCCGAGCACGCAGCCGAAGCAGTGGAACAGGGGCACGGGCAGGCAGGCCCGGTCCTTGGAGCCGAAGTTCTGGTGCCGGCCGATCCAGTAGCCGTTGTTCACGATGTTCACGTGGGTGAGCATCACGCCTTTGGGAAAACCGGTGGTGCCCGAGGTGTACTGCATGTTGACCACGTCGTGGGGCCTGACCAGAGCCTTGCGGGCGGCGTATTCCTCGTCGGAAACCATGGCGGCCATGCCCATGATTTCCGGCAGGGAATACATGCCGCGGTGCTTTTCCATGCCCAGGAACATCACCCGCTTCAGGTGCGGGAAGCGCTCGGAAATCAGACGGGTGCGCGACTGGACGCGCAACTCGGGCATGACCGCGTAGAGCGTCTGGATGAAGTCGTGGTCGCGGTAGCCGTCGGTGATGAAAAAGTTCTCGCACCTGGAGTGCTTGAGCAGGTGGGCCAACTCGTTCTCGCGGTAACTGGTGTTGACCGTGAGCAGCACCGCGCCGATACGGGCCGTGGCGAACATCAGGCTGACCCAATAAGGCACGTTGGTGGCCCAGATGGCCACTTTCTCGCCCGGCTGCACGCCCAGGGCCATCAGACCTTTGGCCAGGCGATCGACATTGTCGCCGAATTCCCGCCAGGTCTGGCGGAAGTCGCGGTCCACATAAATCAGGGCATCGTTGTTCGGGTTCTTGGCGATGGTTTCGTCAAGCAGCTGCCCCAGGGTCTTTTCACGGAGCACAAAAGGTTCCAGTTCCATTCTCGGCCCTCGCGGCGGTAAAACTTCTCGGAAAACGGCGCCTGCGCATTGCCCGCGCCGGTCGCCCGGCAGAGCGGCTTACAGGGGTCAAGCGGGTCGGCCTATGGATAGTACATCACGGCATAGATGGAACACGGCCCCTCATGAGCACCCACGTAGTGCGGCACGATGGAATTGTAGTAGACCGTGTCGCCGGAATCGAGAATGTGTTCTTCCTTGCCGTAGAGCACTTTCAACCGGCCGGAGACCACGATGATGAACTCCTCGCCCTGGTGGGACGAGAGCGAGCGGTCGTCGTCGGGCATAATCTCGATGAAGAACGGCTCCATGTTGCGGTCGGCCTTGCCCTTGCCCAGCGAATGATAACGATAGCACGCCTTGGTGTCGCGGGTTTTCTGCATGCTCAGGTCCAGCTCGCGGGCGTCGGCACGGGAAATCACCGGGTCACCGCCCACGACGTCGTCCATGAAGGTACCCAGCCGTGCGCCCAAGGCTCTGGCCACCTTCTGCAGGGGGCCGATGGAAGCGTAGACGTTGTCCTCTTCCAGGGCGGTAATGGCCGAAAGCTTCAGACCTGTGGCGTCGGAAAGTTGCTCCAGGGTCATCTCCCGGTTTTCACGGAAGCGCTTGATACGCGCTCCAAGTTTTTCTACTGCCATGGCAATTCCTTAAACGGTTGGACGGTTGGGGACGCCCACGGAGACGCCCCTGTTACTATCGCCCAAATTATAACAACCAGAGCCCGCCGGCAAGGCCGGCTAAATGCGGATTTCTTCAATTTCCAGGCGTTCGCGCATGTCCCGGAGGCAGGCGCGGACCTCGGCCTCCTGATGCGGCGAGTAGCGAATTTGCAGAACTGCGGTAAAGCGATCGACCACACTCATCAGGGCGAGGTTGTCGGCCGCTTCGAGCAGGAAGCGGAACATGCCGACCTTGGCCGACGCGACGCGCACGTAGAGGTGGGAAGAGCGGGAGGGAACAGGCAGAACCTTGCCTCGGCGGGGGCGTTGCCGGCTCATTGCCGTGCCTCGGCCTGCACCAGCAGGGTGTCTTTCTCAAGGCCCACAGGCCGGGCGCGGAACAACCCCTCGGCCGGGACGGAACCAAGAAAACGGCACTCCGTGTAGTATTCGTTGACGCCCTTGCGCGAACCTTCGGCGTTTTCGGGCACGGGCACCACAAAGGGGAGTTCAAGTTGGCGGCGCAAAAAAGCCTCTTTCTTTGCCGCCGCCAAGGTGCGCAGAGCGGCGGCGCGGGCCTTTTTCTCGTCGTCCGGCAGGGCAAAGGGCAGGGCGGCGGCGCGGGTACCGGGCCGGGAGGAAAAGGGAAAAACATGGGCATAGGTCAGGGGCAGGGCGCGGCAGAGGGCCAGCGTTTCGGCGTGCTCTTCCGGCGTTTCGCCCGGAAAGCCGGCGATGAGATCCGCGCCCAGCCCCCAGAGGGGAGAGATGCCGTGCAGGGAGCGCAGAAAATCGGGCAGGTCGGCCGGGTTATAGTGCCCGCGGCCCATGCGGCGCAGCACCGAGGCACTGCCGCTCTGCAACGATAAGTGTAGATGCGGGGCGGCCAGGCGGCAACGGGACAGAGTTTCCAGAGCTTTGTCGCCCAACTGGCCGGGTTCAAGGGAGCTGAGGCGCAGGCGCAGCCGGTCGGTCCATTCCGGGGCCAGGGCTCGGTCCAGGGCCAGGAGCAGATCCCAAAAATCCGGGGACTCCGGCAGATCACGGCCGTATTGGCGCAGGTTGATGCCGTTGATGCCGATCTCCGGAAAGCCGGCCTCGGCCAGGCGGCGGGCCTCGGCCAGGGTGTCGTCCAGGGGGCGCGAACGTGAGGGGCCGCGCACCGAAGGTACGATGCAATAGGCGCAGGCGTGGGAGCAGCCGTCCTGGATTTTGAGCACGGCCCGGGCCCGGTGATAGCTGGAAAGGGACAGGGGCGGAAAGGCGCTGCGGCCGGCCTCGAGGGCCGCTCCTTCGGCCGTCTGGGCCGCAGCCGGGTTGGCCGTCGGATCGGCCAGACGGGCGAGCAGACCGGTCGGGTCGGCCTTCCAGCCGTTGTCCAGAAGCAGGATTTGGTCGGGCAAATCGCTTGCGCGCAGCAGCCCGGCGGCACAGCCGAGCACAGCCAGGCGGGCGGACGGAGCCTCGGCATGCAGCCGGCGCACGGCCCGGCGTACGTCGGCCACGGCCTTGGCCGTGACGGCACAGGAGTTGATCAGAATGCAGTCGGCTTCGGACGGGCGGGCGGCCTCGCACGCGCCCAAACGTATCCAGGCTTCCGCCAGGGCGCGGCTTTCATATTGGTTGACCTTGCAGCCCAAGGTCTGCAGAAAAAAATGGGGCATGCGGTGAATCAGCGGAAACGGACGCAGTTTTTGCCGGCGCGCTTGGCATCGTATAAGGCCAGATCCGCCCGCTGGATCAGGGCCTCGGGCGAGTCGCCGGGCACCAAGCCGGTGCAGCCGATGCTCACGGTGATCATCGGCAGGGAGGGAAAACTGTGCCCGGCAATGCGTTTACGCAGTTTTTCGGCCATACGGTGGGCCTGGACCCGGGTGGACAAGGGTGCGAGCACGGCGAATTCTTCACCCCCATAACGGGCGGCCATGTCTTCGCGGCGCAGGTAGGCCCGGAAAATCCGGCCCAGGGTGGAGAGCACCGAGTCGCCGGACAAGTGGCCGTAAGTATCGTTGATTTGTTTGAAATCGTCTATATCGAGAAAGAGCAGCGAAAAGGGGGCTCCGGTCTCCCGCGTGTGGCGCATGGCCCGGGTCAGGGCGTCCATGAAAGCTTCGCGGTTGTGCAGGGAAGTCAGGGGGTCGATCATGGACTTTTGTTTATACAGCTCCAAGTCGTTGCTGAGCATCCGGCGCTCCAGCAGGTGCTCACGGGCCTGTTGCAAAATGCGCACCCGGTCGACAAACTCGTCGCTCAAGCGACGCAGCAGAAGAAAGCGTTCTTCCCGGGCGACCACGGCCATGGCCGTCAAAGCTTTGTCGGCCTCCACGCCGTCCTCCTGCCAGACTCCTGTGCTGAGAAAGGTGCCGCTGCCACGCTCAAAAAATGCTTCGGCGTCATCCAGAAAAAACTGCAGCATATCCGAGTGCTCCCACGGTCGGGTTTCGGGCTTTCCAGGGCTGCAGCGGAACAGCTCGGCATAAAATCGGGGCATGTTGCCGAAGAACACATACTCGCGCGGGCCGACACGGCGCAGAACGGCAACGTCCAGCGACTCGAGAAGGGCATGGGCCAGGGCGGCCTCGTTTGCGGCGCTCACTGGTTACTCCGGCAGCATCGCCCGAGCGAGGGCGGCAAAGGATTCATTGACGGCCAGACCGGTTTTGGCGCTGGTACGGAACCAGGTTATCCCACGGCCTTCCAACGTTGCAAGACGTTCTTCGGAAAGTTTCCAGGCGGGGGCAAGATCGGCTTTGTTGACCAGCAAAATGTTGGGCACATCGCCCACCAGCGAAAGGGCAAGTTCGCGCAGACTCAGAGCCACGTCCAGGGTCTCGGGCCGGGTGCCGTCGGCTACGGTGAAAAAGCCCATGGCGCCGCGCAGGTAAGAGATGTTCACATCCACGTAATCGTCTTTGCCCTCCAGATCCCACAGGACCAGAGAGATGTCTTTGCCGTCCACATCCAGCCGTTTCTTGCTGATCTTGACGCCCACAGTGGAAAGGTAGCGGTCGGTGAAGAGAGAGTGGACATATTGTTGTACCAGCGCTGTTTTTCCAACGGCAAAGGCACCGAGCATGCAAATTTTTTTGGTGATCATGCGATTCCCGTGGCGGCCCGGGTAAAGGGCCTGATGCGGCAAAGCTCCTGACGTGTTACGGATTCATACTCAACTCCCATTCTTTAGCGCAAAATGAAGACATGCACAAGTGTTGTGGGAATTAGGGCAAAACCTCATGGAAGGCCTCGGCCGAGCGGGTGAGATGTACTTTTAGCTCGACTCTTCGGTCTCCTTCCGCCTTTTTGGCGTCGTCCTGCTTTCTATTGGCGTAGTCCGCGCCCATGCCGTAGAGGGAAACCGGCATGCCGGAACCCTTGGCGTAAAGCAGAGCGGCCAGGGTAACGGCCCGGGACCGGCTGATTTCGTAGTTGCGCCGGGCCGTGCCGCTGGTGTCGGCATGGCCGTAAATGGTTACACTGACGTTGACTCCCATGCCGGCAGCCATTTTTTCCAGCCCGACCAGCTTATCCACGGCGGCGTCCAGGACAGGCCGGTCTTCGGGAATGGGTTGATCGCCGCCCAGGGGAAAGCGCACCCGGGCCCCTTCCACTTCATCCACCAATCGGCGCATTTCCGCCTGACGCGGGTCGATGAGGTCTCTGGAATTGACCCCATGCACGCCCGGTAGGGCAATGGCCTCTCGCCGGGCCTTGAGAATCCATTCCAGGGGGGCGCTGCCGGTGAGATGGAGCACCCCGTCTTCCAGGTCCATGCGCACGCCCGCGGGCGGGTGCAGCCTAGCGCCCACCCGGCGGAGTACCAGTTGCGGCTCGTAGGAGATATAAGGCACTTCTCGCACAAAGAAATCTTCGGGGTCGAAGTTGTTTTCGGCCAGCACTTCTCTCGGATCCCGGGCCAGTTCGTCGCGCAGGAGCAGCAGGTGCCAGGGTTTGCGCCGGTCTTCGGCTGCGCCGATCACCACCAGGCCGGGCTCGCGGCGCAGCAGCTCTACCCCCCGGAGCATATCGGCCCGAAACAGGCTGAAATCCGTTTCCGTGATCAGAGGGGCGACGGCCCGGGCTTCGCGCCGTTGTTCAGCGGTGTGGCGCCACCAGCCATAGCCGCCGGCCAGACAGATCAGAAACAGCACGGGCAGAATCTTGACCCACAGGGGCAGAGGTTTGCCTTCGTCCACAAAACGCGAGATCAGGCAGTCTTCAAGCCGGCGCTGCACGGCCGGAAAGGGAGATGTGTCGCCGTCGAAACCGGCCAGGGCATCGGCGCATTCCAGAAGCATAATTTCAAGGCTGCTCTGCATGGAGGCGCGGAAATCGGCCGGGGGCGCGCCTCGCACCACGCAGGCCAGATAGGCTGAGGGCCCCTTTTCCACATACACGGTCAGGGGGCCGAAGTGCAGGGTGTCCAAATCGCTTTCGCCGCCGGAAAAGCAGTCGCGGACAAAATCCTGGATGGCCGTGAGCATGGCCGAAACCATGTCGGCATCCTGGGTGTTCACGCCGTCGCCCACAGCGTGGGCCAGCACCAGGCCGGTTTCGGCATGGATAAAAAAGGCCTGCTCCACCCGGTAGACCAGGGTGTGCAGCAGGATAACCTCGCTGAAGCTTTTGCCCGAGCGCATGGCTTCAAGGCGCCAGCGCAGTCCTTTCCAGGAGAAGGACATTTCCACACTTTTGCTCAGGCTTTCGAGCATGGAGCGAAACGTCTCGGCAATGGAGCGCCGAATGGCCGGGCCCATGAGCGGAAAAAGGGCTCCGGCGAAATCCAGGGGATTTTTGAGCAGAGAAGATTTGAGGATGGATTCCACAGCCGGCTCAAGGGCCTTGCTCAGCCGCTCGTCTTTGCCGGCGCGCAACAGAATGGCGTCGGCAATGACGTCGCCCACCTCTCGGGCATGCACGGCCGGGTCGTCCAGTCGCCGGCGCAGGCTTTCCAGGAGTTCGATTTCCTTGGAAAACAACAGCCCGCGCAAAGTTTCCAGATCGCTCGGCTGTTCCGTCCCGGGAGCGGGCCGGGGCGGAGCTTCAGGAACCTCAGGACCGGTCGTCGTCATGCTCGGTCGCTTCTTCCTCCACGCCGCCCGCGCCGCCGGAGTCGAGCTCCAGGGTCCACTGGCCGCTGAGTTTCACGGCCACTTCCGTGAGCATGGAGGACAGGTTGGATCGGTAAACCATATCCTGGCGAATCTGCGCCGCTGTTTTGGAGAGAACCCCCAGGGCTTCCTGATATTTTTCCTCAATTTTTTCGGCAAGGCCGGTGCTTTCGGCCAGAAGCAGATCGCGCAGTTCACGGTCCACGCCGTCGAGGGAGTCGGCCAAGCGGGAGAGCCGACGATCTGTGGCTTCGTTCATGGCGGCGATGTCTTTGGCCGTCCGGGCGAAGGCTTCGGCCCGCTCGCGGGCTTCGGCGTTGAGCGCTTCGACGCGTTCACGCTGCTCGACTTTAATGGCCTCAACCCTTTCCCGGCCTTCGGCCTTGACCGCCTCGGCCCGTTCGCGGCGCTCGATTTCCATTTCATCGCGGCGTTCGCGCTGTTCGTCTTTGAGGGCCGTTTCCAGGGCGGATTTCTCTTCTTTCAAGCGGGCCAGAAGCGCGGCGGTCTCACTTTTCATGAAAAATTCCAAGGAATCCAGGCGTTTTTTCATGGCGTCGCGGGCGTCGGCCACCTCACGTGAAAAACGCTCTTCGCGACGCTGAAAGCGGGTTTCCATATCTTTGAGCTGTGCGCCGAAGAGGAGCTCGCGTACCTGCTCCATGGGGGCGGCCGTTTCAGGCGTTGCGCCCGTTTCGTGAACACGTTTGGACATCCGACACCTCGTGGCTTGGGGAGAAAGGGAGCGTGTGCCGTGCCGGCAACACATCGGCAGGACTGTATATACATCGAAATCTTACTACAGGTGCGGTCGGCCGGCAAGCCGGCGGGATGATTTGGTGCGGTACAGCGCGGGAGGGCGGACGGGCTATTGCTCCGACAGGCGCACGGCCTCGCCGCTGCGCAGTCGGGCCATGTCGGTGGTGGGTACGTCGGAATAATAGAGTGCTCCGGGATGGATGCCGTAAGCCTCTGCGGTTTCCTTCAGTGCCCGCAGCCGTTCGGAATACTTGAAGGGCAGGGGCGCCAGCACAAAGACCACCAGCCACAGGATAAGCAGGGCCAGGGCCAGTCGACAGAGTCGTTTGTTCAGAGGCAGGGTGTTTTGGTTGTCCATGGCAGAGAGGGGGAACCTGCCCCGGCAGGGCCGGGGCAGGTCGGGTTGGGATTAGATCTTCGCGGTGATCTCCGGGAAGACCAGGTAGAACATGATGTAGGCCATAGTCAGAGTGAGCACCAGGTTGAAGCTTTGGCCGCAGACATACAGGATTAGCGGCTTGCCGCCCTTGAAGTATTTGGCCAGTTCGCGGAAGTTCGTGGCCAGGCCGATGGAGGTGAAGGCCAAGGCAAAGAACCAGTTGCGCAAAATACCCGCCCAGCCCTTGGTCATGCCGTTCATGAGCATGGCATCGGACAGATCGCCGAGGTTGCCGCTGATGAGCGAGCAAACAATGGAGGCGGCCAGAAAGCCGAGCACAAACTTGGGAAAGCGATCCCAGATCTCCCGTACCTGCACTTTTTGTCCTTCCACGCAGTCCACCTTGGTACACCAGTACACGGCTACCCCGAAAGCGGTGACGCCGATCAGGATGTTCTGGATCATCTTGATGGTGGCGGCCACATACAGTGCCTTGTCGCCCAGAAAGGCGCCGGCCGCGGCCACGGCCCCGGTGGCGTCCACGGTGCCGCCGATCCAGGCCCCACCCAGCACTTCGGGCATGCCCAGGGCCTTGATCACCGCGGGCATGGCCACCATCATGATGGCCGTAAAGACCAGGGACAAGCCGATGGACAGGGTCAGTTCCTCTTTCTTGGCCCGGCAGGCCGCGGCCGTGGCGATGGCCGCCGAAGTGCCGCACACGCTCATGTCGGCGGAAATGGTGATGTTCAGGGTCTTGGAAGGCATCTTCAGCACTTTTTGGCCGAAGATGAAGGTGCAGATCAGCACAATGGGCGTGACCACCCAGGCCACGAATACGCCGGGAATGCCGATGGCGATGATCTTGTCGAACAGCACCTCGGCCCCGAGCAGCACCAGGCCGGTTTTGATGTAAAACTCCACCTGCAGGGCGGGCTTGACGAATTTCGGCGTGCCCACAGTGTTGGCGATGAGCATGCCGATGATGATGGCCCAGGCTTCGGCCCCGATGCCGTAGGTCTTCATCCAGCTTTGCGAGCCCATCATGAAGGCCAGCACGCAGACGATGAACACCCCGACAAAGCCGGCCCCGAAACGGGCCGGACCGGTGCCCATAAAGGTCATGCCTATGCCGAAAAGCGCCAGGCAAAACACGAAGACCAGGGGCAGAGTGCTCAGGATATTGTGCCCCTTGGTTTTGGTCTTGTTGACGGGCGAAGTGTTTTCTTTGGCGATGGATGCGTTGCGCCAGTCCTGAATGGCGCCGTCGGCCGCCGCGTTCAAAGACGGATCTCTGAAACCGGCCGCTTCGGCCGCCGCCTGGGCGGCGACGGCGGCTTCCTTTCCGGCCGCGACGCGGGCCTTGGCTTCTTCGGCCTTGGGGGCGGCCTCTTCGGCCACAGCTTTGGCCGCCTCATCCGAAAAGATGAAGGCTTCCACAGGGTTGTTGTTCCAGGAGCCGGGTGTCTTGAAAATGTGGGAAATTTGCTTGCCCGCATCGCTTGTAGTGGCCTTGAAGGAATCCCGTTTAACCATGGCCTCGTAGTATTCAACGGTTTTGAAAGGAGCCCGGGCGCTTTCGGCTTCCATCATGGCTGTGGCTTTGGTGACGCCCTGAGCGATTGTATCCGGCACATTCGCGGTGAGCATGAAGTAGCCCGCGATGAGCAGGATGAACCCCAGCCAGATGGCCCAGTAGTCCTCTTTTTTCCACAAATCGGACAACTTGCTGCGGCCATCGTCGGTGACGATCTCGGTCTGGTGACTCATGTTGTTGCCTCCTCTCTTGAGTTCAACCTACTGGGGGAACAAGGTCGGGGTCAACACTTTTTTTGATTTCTTATACTAAATCGGCATGATATGTAAAAATAGAAAACAAAACTCGAGAATCTAATATTGGCGTATATTTCATGTATTACAGTATATTGATTTATTATATAGACAAATTTATGTACAATTTAATTCATAATTTTTATTTTATATAATATTTTCTGTGCCGCAGTGGTACCGCGGGGCGCTGGAGGCAATAGTATTTCCAGGTGCAGGCCTCTCTAAAGTCCGGGCAGAAACTGCCGATAGAAACGGTAATCGGCCTTGGCGCCGGCAGGAGGTAAGCGATGGATGGATCAAGTGTGGGAACCGCCACCCTGAACAAGGCCCTGGACCAGGGCGCTCTTGGCGCGTCCCTGATTACCGGAACCCTGGACCGTCTGAACACCGGCATGAAAGGGCTGACCCCAGCGGTCAACCCGGACTATGCCATGCAGAAAGCCGTGCTCAGCTCGGCCTATGCGGACATGGGCATCGGCACGCGCCTGGACACCTCTGTTTGATGCGGCCGCGCGGCGGGCGACTGGATTGCCCGCCCGCCCAAGCGAAACGGCCCGGCTTTGTGTAAAGCCGGGCCGTTCTGTTTGAGCTTCTGTGTTCTTTTTTATAAGAGTGCGGAGATCAACTGGAAGACGATCACGGCCACCCCAAAGGCCAGCAGCAGGTTGAAGATCAGGCTGAACCACATCCAGCGCCAGCGGCCGGTCTCGCTCTTGATCACCGCCAGGGTGGCCACGCAGGGCGAGTAAAGCAAGGTGAAGAGCAGCAGGGCTGAACCGTTGGCTATGGTCCAGTTGGGGTCGGCCGCGATTCGATCGGCCAGCGAGCCGGCGTCTTCCGCATCCACCTGCCCCAGGGAGTAGGCCGTTCCCAGGGTGGATACCACCACTTCCTTGGCCGCTATGCCGGCCACGATGGCAATGTTGGTACGCCAATCGAAACCGGCGGGCTTGGTCAGCACTTCCATGGCCGTGCCCAGCCGCCCGGCGGCGGAAGTCCGCAAGGCCTCGGCCTGCTCGTTGTCGGTTATCGTTGCGAGTCCGTCCTGGGCCGCGTCAATTTGATCCTGCGGCGCTCCGGCCTGCTGCAGAGCCGCCAGTTGCGTTTCGAACGGAGCCCTTTGCTCGGCATAAAAAGCCTCGCGCTCCTTGGACAGGCCCGGGAAGGTCATGGCCGCCCAAACCAGTATGGAAATGGCCAGTATAATCGTACCGGCCTTTTTCATGTAGCCCCAGACCCGTTCCCAGGTGTGGATGAGAATGCCGGAGAAAGTCGGCGCCCGATAGGGCGGCAGTTCCATGACAAAGGGCGTGGCCTCGCCCTTGATTATCGTGGAGCGCAGCAGTCGGGCCACCAGCAGGGCGGCGACCCAACCGGCCAGGGTCAGGCCCATCATCACTTCAGTCTGGTGTTTGGCGAAAAACACTCCGACCAGGAGCAGAAAGACCGGCAGCTTGGCCCCGCAGGTCATGAACGGGGCACAGAGGATGGTGGCCAGACGCTCGCGCGGGCTGCGCAGGGTACGCGTGGCCATGACCCCGGGAATGGCGCAACCGCCGGCAATGCCCCCGGAAACGATGAAGGGCATGACCGAGGCCCCGTGCAGGCCGAAGAAACGGAAGATCCGGTCCATCATGTAGGACACCCGGGCCATGTAGCCTGAGTCTTCAAAAAAGGAGATCATCAGAAAAATAATGGCGATCAGCGGCACAAAACCCATGACGCCGCCCACGCCGTCGATGATCCCTGAAGCGACCAGCGACTTGAGCATTCCGTCGGCCATGTGGATGTCGACCGTTTCATGCAGAAACTCGAAAAAGGACGCCAGCCAGTCGGCCGGGTATTGGCCCAGGTTGAAGGTGATCCAATACATGGCGTAGAGCACGCCGATGAGAATCAAAGGGCCGAAAAAACGGTTGGTCAGCACCCGATCGATCTTGTCGGACAGGACGATGCGGTTTTTCATCTCGTCGGCGCCGGCAAGCACGCTTTGCTTGAGCAGCGAGGCAATGAAGCCGTAGCGGTAGTCGGCGATGACCGCCTCGGGATAGGTCTTCAGGGTGCCGGCCAGATGCCCGGCCAGCTTGCCGGTCACGGCTTCCAGGTCGGCGGCGGTTTCCGGGTCGGCGGCTCGACCCCGGCTCATGACGTCGTCGTCTTTTTCCAGGTACTTCAAGGCGGTCCAGCGGGCCGGGAAAAATTGGGTCAGCAGTTGCTTGCGTTCGATCAGGGCGGCCATTTCCGGCAGCACGGCGTCGATATCCGGGCCGTAAGAAATTTCCAGGGGCGTGCAGGAGGCTTCACGGCACTTCGAGGCCAGTTGCACGGCGGCGCGCAGGGCTTCATCCAGGCCTTCGCCGCTACGGGCCACGGTGGGCACAGTGCGGATGCCGGTGAGCTTTTCCAACTGCGCCGTGTTGATGGTCAGGCCGGCCGCCCGGGCCTCGTCCATCATGTTCAGGGCAAAGACCACGGGCACGCCCAGCTCGAGCAGCTGTACGGCCAGGTAAAGGTTGCGCTCAAGCACGCCGGCATTGATTACGTCGATGACCGCGCCGGGACGATCTTCGGTCAGCACCCGCCTGGCCACCACCTCTTCCAGGGAATAGGCCGTCAGGGAATAGGTACCGGGCAGATCGATCAAGGTGATGTTCTTGCCGTCGAGATGGGCGGTGCCTTCTTTTTTTTCGACGGTAATGCCGGGGTAGTTGCCCACGTGCTGGCGCGCCCCGGTATATTTGTTGAAGGCTGTGGTCTTGCCCGAATTGGGGTTGCCGGCCAGGGCAATGAAAACTTTGTCCTCGCTCAAATAGGTCATATCCTCTCCTTTCACACGTACGAACAAAACCGGTGTGGTGCCGGCATAAAGGCGACCAAGGGCGCAGTCGTTGCGCCGGCGGGCCCGGTCGAGCCGCCGGGGGACAAACTGCGGGCCCTATGCGGCAGGATGCACCAGAATGAAATCCGCTTCGTTGTTGCGCAACGAGAGGGTGAAGCCCAGCAGCCGCAAGGCCACGGGATCTTTCAGGGGGGCGCGGCCCATGACCTGTACCTCTACGCCGGGCACCAGACCCATATCGCGGATGCGCCGGCCCATTTCGCCCTCGGCCTTGATGCCGGCGATGGTTGCGGTTTGCCCCACGCGCAGGGTGCGCAGGCTGACGGGTTCACTCATGGTTTTTTCCTTTCTGTTGAAATTGAACTTTATTCTCAGTATGGAGGCAAAAAAAATTACTTCCCGCAGGTGCACTGGCCACTTTTGCCCGAGCAACAGCCTTTGCCCTCCCCTTTGGGCGGAGAAGCAATATCTTTTTGCCCCGAAGAGCAGCCGCCGCAACCGCAGCCCGAAGCAGGGCGGCGGATCAGCCTGTAACCGGCATACACGGCGGCCCCGGCCACCATAGCTATGGCCAAACCATTGGTCCACATGGGAGAACTCCTTCAAGACGGGCTCGCGGGCAGCGCCCGCAACGGCCTCAGGTCTTTTATTTCGTCTTCTTGCGCAAATATTTGCCGCAACAAACTCCGGTGCGGCGAATCTTGCCGCAGCAACCCGGCGCCGGAGGTATTTCCTTCGCGCTCACCGGCTCCTTTGTGGCGTCGGGCACAGGGCGACCGGGCCGTTCGTGCGGCTCCAAAAGCACATATCCATTGAGGGAAAACATTTTTTCCTTTTACGGGACCAATCGCCCCGGGAAGGCAACCATTGGGAACAGCGGGCCTTGCCCGCCGCGGGCAAGCATCTCCAAGGCTGAAATACCTAGGCCTCGAGCAGATCTTCCGGGCCGGCACATTCGCATTCGACGCAGCAGGCCAGAGATTCGCCGAGCACCAGAGAACTGTCGCGCACGCGCACCCGTCTGGCCCCCCGCCTGGGGCATTCGGCATAAATTTCCAAGGCCGTGCCCGGGGTCAGGCCCAGGGAGCATAGGCGCGAACGGGTGGGGCCGTCGCCAATCACGGCGACCACGCGAACCTTGCGGCCGGCGCGAATATCCATCAACGAGGCGCGACGCATACAATCTCTCCTCAAGCACACGGACAAGCATGTGTCCTTCGGGAAAAGAATACTGTTTTGAGAATGAAAGTCAAGTTCTGATCCGAAGAAGCCCCTGATTTTTCCCCCGATTTTTTGCCGGCAAAAATGCTCCGCTTGCCATTCACCCTTGGCGCGGCTAAGCTCGGTGCAAAATCATTTCAAGGATCGCCGCGTGGCCGACATTCCCCATGTTTCCGTGATCATCCCCACTTGTGACCGCCCGGCCCATCTGGATCGCGCCCTGCACAGCCTGGAGATCCAGACCCGGCGTGATTTCGAGGTGGTGGTGGTCAACGATGGCGAGACGCCTGTGGGCGCTGTCCTGGCCAAATACGCCGACAGCCTTTGCCCGACCCTGGTGGAGCGTAAGATTCGGCGCACCGGTATTTCCGCGGCCCGCAACGCCGGCTTGGCCGAGGCCAAGGGCCGGCGCATTGCGTTTCTGGACGACGACGACTATTTTTACGACCTGCATCTGGAAGTGCTCTGCGGCGCCCTGGACGCCGCCAATTATCTGGTGGTTTACGGCGATGCCCTGCTGGCCGAACAGCGCGATTTTGGTTCCGGCTACGAGACGGTCTCGCGCCGGCTGCCCCTGTCCGAGGATTTCGACCCCCGGGTGCTGGCCTTTCGCAACATAGTTCCCACTCTGTGCGCGGTCTTCGACCGGGTTTGCCTCGAAACGGCCGGGGCCTTCGCGCCTTATCTGCGCGGCCATGAGGACTGGGATTTCTGGCAACGCCTGGCCCGGTTCTTCCCCTTCCGGCATCTGCCGGTGATCACGAGCGAATACACCGCTAGGGTCAATGCCGCTTCCTTGAGCACCGACGTGGCGGTCATGCGCGAAACCTGGATCTTTTGCCGTCGGCAGGGCGCCCTGTTTCAGTCCGTGCCCGCGGTTTATGATCTCGGCCGAGTCGCCCAGGCCGGCAAAGTGTTGCTGCGCGGCGGGGGCGAGTGTTCCGTTTCGGTGCTGCTGGCTCCTTCGCGTCTGGATGCCGACGCAGCTCGGCACTTGGTCGAGCTCCTGCCGCTGCTCGGCGAGGCCGAGCCGGTCCTGGTCCTGCCCGACCAGGCCGGAGCCGGGGACTTTATCGCCTCCCTGAGTACGCACTGCCGGCGCAGGCCCTGTGTGGTCGCGACCGAGGGCGACGTGGGCCGGGTCTATGCGGCCGGGCTGGGCGCGGCGGCGGCCTCCGGCCGAGTGCTGATCTTTCTGGAAGAGGACGTGCTCCCCCGTCCCGGCGCGGTCGCGGCCTTGACCGCCTTTCTTGAGGCCGAGCCTTCGGCCGGGCCGGCCGGCGGGGTGCTGGAAGGCCCCGGCTTCCGATCCGTGGCCGGCGGCAGGCTGACGGCGCGCGGCGAGCCGGTGTTCGCTGCTCCGGCCAAAGACGCAACCGGTCCCTATGCCGTCGATCTGGTGCCTTGGCCGGCCCTGGCCGTGCGGCGGGACTCGTTCCTGCAGGCCGGCGGCCTGGGCACGGCCTTTGCCCCCGGCCACTATGCCGATGCCGATCTGTCCCTGCGCCTGGGCCAAGCCGGGTACAGCCCCCATGTCGTCCCCTCGGCCGTTTTTTCCTGGAACCGCGGCAATCTGCCGATCAGGCAAAGCCCGGCCGGGCTCATCGCCCGCCGGGTCTTCCGCGACCGGCACTTTCCCGGCGACTATGCCCCGGAGCGCCTGCTGGATGGGACGGACTGGTCTTTGCGTGCCGCGCACCGGCCTTCGGACGGCGTCATGCCCGAGTCCTTTGAATTCACTCTTCCTCCCCGCCTGCGCTGATCGTGCCGGCCCGGTTTACCGTGATGCTGCGTCAGGCTGACGCAGCATCACGGCAAAGCCTCCCCACCACTGCCGGTCTTGTCAAGAGGGCAGGGGCGATTTATACTCCTTCTCTTATTCCATCAGACAAAGGCCGCCCATGCTTTCCAAGGGTCCACATATTTCCATTGATTCGGCCTCTCTTGTGCCGCGCATTTTGCGCATCAGCGAGAAGGAATTCGCCGAATGGCCCGAGGCAGTGCGCACACTCACCCAGAACATTGCCGAAGAGCTTTTTCTGGTGCGCTACAACCCCTTTGTGGCGTCTGAAACGGTCAGGCGCAGCGTGCGCGAGCGCTTTGAGCAGGCTCGGCGCGGTCTGGCGCATCATTACGCCACGAGCATCGGTGAAGGCATCACCATGTTCTGGAGCGCCCACGAAGGCGACATGGCCTTTAAAAAAGAACTTATCGGCAAGCTCTCGGAGTTTCTGCCCGCCGAGTGCATCGACACGCGCCGCGCCGCCCTGGTGGAAAACGCCACCGACGCCACCGACCTGCGCCTGGAACTGCCCCTGCTGGTGCTCACCCCGGAAACCCCGGAGCAGGCCGGCCGGGTGGTGCGCCTGGCCAACGAGATGCAGTTCGCCTTGATTCCGCGCGGCGGCGGCTCCGGCCTGACCGGCGGGGCCATTCCGGCGCGCAAGCGTTCGGTGGTGCTCTCTCTGACCAAGCTGACCAAGATCCGCGAGGTCGACGCCGAAAACCTCACCCTCACGGCCGAGGCCGGGGTGCTGACCATTGACGCCATCAACGCGGCGGCCCAAAAGGGGCTGCTCTTCAGCGTGGACCCGGCCTCCAAGACGGCTTCGTCCATCGGCGGCAACGTGGCCGAAAATGCCGGCGGGCCGCTCTGCTTCGAATACGGCACGACCATCGACAACATTTTGTCCTACCGCATGGTCACGCCCACGGGCGAGCTGATCGAGATTTGCCGGAAAGACCACCCCCGACACAAGATCATGCCCGAGGAAACCGCCGCCTTCGAGGTCCGCGATCTTTCCGGCGGCCTGCGCAGCCTGGTCAAAATCGGCGGCGAAGACCTGCGCCTGCCGGGCCTGGGCAAGGACGTGACCAATAAGGCTTTGTCCGGCCTGCCCGGGGTGCAGAAGGAAGGCACCGACGGGATCATTCTTGACGCCACATTTATTCTGCACCCCAAGCTGGAACACTTCCGGGTCATGGTTTTGGAGTTTTTCGGGCGGAGCATGGAAAACTCCATGCTGGTGATCAACGACCTGGTGGCCTTGCGCAACGACATCCGCCGGCGCGGCGATCTGGTCAAAATCACCGCTCTGGAGGAGTTCAACGCCAAATACGTGCAGGCCATCGAATACCGGAAAAAGTCCTCGGCCTACGAGGGCGAGCCCATTTCCGTGCTCATCCTGCAACTCGACTCCAACGACGCCTCGGCCCTGGACGAGGCCGTGCGCAACGTCGAGCGCATCTGCCAGTCGTATGACGGGGTGGACGTGTTCACGGCCAAGGACGAGCACGAGGCCGAAATTTTTTGGGAAGACCGGCACAAGCTTTCGGCCATCGCCAAGCGCACCTCGGGCTTCAAAATCAACGAGGACGTGGTCATTCCCCTGCGGGCCATCCCGGATTTCGCCCTGTACCTGGAGCGCCTGAACCAGGAATATATGGCCCGGGCCTACCGCGCCGCCCTGAAGGCGGCCGAGGATTTGCCCGGCCTGCCCGAGGGGGACGACCGGATCACCAAGGAGCTGGCCCACGCCGCCCGGATCATTCAGGGTGAGATTCCCACCGGGGATCTCTCGGACGAAGAAATCCGCATGCACGCGGCCCTGTTTTTTTCAGACCTGATCGAAAGCCTGCCCACCCAGGCGGAAAAGATCCTCGGCATCGAGCGCTATATGGGCGCCTCGGCCATCTGCGTGGCCAGCCACATGCACGCGGGCGACGGCAACTGGCACGTGAACATTCCGGTGAACTCCAACGACCCGGTTATGCTGCACAACGCCGAAACCGTGGCCGCTCTGGTCATGGGCAAGGCCGTGGAAGTGGGCGGCGCGGTCACAGGCGAGCACGGCATCGGGATCACCAAAATAGCCTTTTTGTCCGAAGCCCGGCTGCAGGAGTTCCGCGAGTTCAAGCAACTGGTCGACCCGCGCAATATTTTCAACCCGGCCAAGCTGACCCAGCGCGACCTGCCGGTCTCGCCCTTCACCTTTTCCTTCAACCGGCTGATCCAGGATATCCGGGGCAGCGGCCTGGCCGACAAAGAGCGGCTGATCTCGCTCCTGACCAACGTGCAGGTCTGCACCCGCTGCGGCAAGTGCAAGCAGCATTGCCCCATGCATCTGCCCGAGCATTCCCTGGTGCAGCACCCGCGCAATAAAAACCTGGTGCTCGGCGCGCTGATCGAGGCCATCTACTATTCCCAGGTCAACCAGGGCAGGCCCGACCCGTTGCTTCTGGCCGAGCTGCGCCAACTGGTCGAGCACTGCACCGGCTGCGGCAAGTGCGTGGCCGTGTGCCCGGTGAAGATCGTCTCGCCCGAGGTGGCCCTGACCCTGCGCGGCTTTCTGGAGGAAGAAGGCGCCGGCGGCCATCCCCTGAAGAGCCGGGTGCTGCACATGGTGGCCAAAAACCCGGCCAAGCGGGTGCCCCTGGCGGCCAAGGCCGCCTCCCTCGGTCAGGGCGTGCAGAACAAGATGGTCCGGCTTTTGCCAACGGCCTGGCGCAACCGTTTCGTCAACCCGCTGTTCAAGGCCCAGGGGCCCAAGCCGGGCTTCCGCAACCTGGCGGAAACCTTACACCTGTCGCGGGGCAGCCTGTTTGTGCCCGAGGGCCACGTGCGCGGCACGGTTCTGTATTTTCCCGGCTGCGGCGGCGGGGTGTTTTACCGCAACATCGGCCTGGCCGGCACGGCCTTGACCCTGGCGGCCGGCTATGCCGTGCTTCTGCCGCCCGAGCACCTCTGCTGCGGTTATCCCCTGCTGGCGGCCGGGGCGCACGACGCCTTTGCCGAAAACCAGGACCGCAACATCACCCGCCTGAAGCAAATGGCCGCCGGGGCCGCCGAGCGGGGCTTTCCGGTGGGCCGGGTGCTCACGGCCTGCGGTTCGTGCCGCGACGGTATGGAGCGCCATTTCATTCCTCAGGTCTTCCCGGCCGTGGAAGGGAAAAAGGTCGAACTGTCGGACGTGGCCTGGTTTCTGATGCAGGCCCTGCCCCCGGCTGCCCGGCACGACGCGGCCTCGGCCTATGGAATGGGCAGGGCGGCAAGCTGCGCCCTGGGCAAAAACGGCAACGGCCGTAAGAGCGGGAACGGCGAAATCCGCGAGATCCTTTATCATTCGCCCTGCCACGCCGAAGTGCCGGGTATGCACAAGGTCAAGGCCGGCAAGCTTTATGCCTCGGCCATTGCCGAGCACCTGGGCCCGGCCGTGCGTGTCGGTAGCGGCTGCTGCGGCGAATCCGGCCTGGGGGCCATGACCTCACCGGCCATTTACAACAAGATCCGCAACGCCAAGGCCGCGCGCCTGGAAAAGGATCTGGCCGGGCTGGAGGCGAACGCTCCGGTCATTGTCGGCTGTCCCTCGTGCAAAATGGGTATCACCCGCATTTTATTGCAGCAGGACAAGCGCCGGCGGGTGCTGCACCTCTTGGAGTTCGCGGCCGAGCGCCTGATCGGTCCGAACTGGAGGAAAAAATGCGCCAAGCTCCTGGGCGGCGCGCCGGAACGGGAAGGCCTGCGCCGGGTGGACATGGCCCTGCTGCCCGACCTGCAACTGAGCGAAGCCGAAAGCCGGGAAAGTGACGACGAGCAGTCATGAAGTATCTGGCTGTGGATTACGGGCTGAAGCGCACCGGCACGGCCGTGTCCGACCCGGCCGGGAGCATGGCCTTCCCCTTGCGGGTGCTGGCCCTGGAAGGGCGTGAGCGCCTGGTGCCGGCCCTGTTGGCCCTGGCCGAAGAAGAGCGGGCGGAAGCCCTGGTGGTGGGCCTGCCCCGGCGCGGCAACGGCGAGGAGAGCGACTCGAGCCGCCGGGCGCGCAACTTGGCCCAGGCCCTGAAAGAGTCCGGAACCCTGCCGGTCTATCTTGTGGAAGAACACTTGAGCTCCTGGGACGCCGAGACGCGCTTGCGCCAGGCCGGGGTCTCGGGCAAAAAGGCCATGGCCCGCCTGGATGCAGCGGCCGCCGCGGCCATCCTGGAATCGTTCCTCTGCCTGCCGCCGGAGCGGCACATCCCCCTGTAAAATTATGTGCCAAGAACACGCCGACACCCCGCGCCCGCGCCGGAGCATTTTCCGCTTCTGCCTGTTTTTGGTCACTTGGCTCGTGTTGGTTGCGGCCGGGCTGATCTGCTGGGATGTTGCCCACTTTTTGCGTACCCCCGGCTGCAGCAACTCCGCGCCGCCCCTGGCCGTGCTCGAAAACTGGTGGTTCCAGGCCCAGAAGGGGGTGCCGCCCTGGGCGATTCCCGGCAAGGAGCCCTCCGAGCCCGCCGAGGTGCAGATCGGCATCGAACCGGGCGACACCTTTATTCGGGTGGCCTGGAAGCTGAAACAGGCCGGGGCGATTACCGACGTCTCCCATTTCATCCTGCTCGGCAAATATGAAAACGCCCTGGGCACGGTCAAAGCCGGGGAATACCTGGTAAACACCGGTTGGACCCCGGACCGGGTGCTGTATCAGGTCACCAAGGGGCGGGCGGTGCTCTACCGCCTGACCCTGCGCGAAGGCTTGGCCTGGTGGGAGACCGCCAAGGACATCGAAGAACAGGGTTTTGCCAAGGCCGAAGATCTGGCCGCGGTCGTCAAAGATCCGGCTTTTCTCGTGGCCCACCACATTCCCTTTGCCACGGCCGAAGGCTTTTTGTTCCCGGACACCTATCTGCTGAAAAAGCCCAAGGCCCTGGACGCGGCCCAGGCCGAAGCCGTGGCCGGGTTTCTGGCCGACTCCTTTTGGAGGCAGAACGAAGAGGTCTGGGCCCGCCTGCCGGTGAAGCAGGGCGGCAGGGCAGTGGAGCGCCGCTTTACCAAGGACGGCCGATTGATCCGGCCCGAGCCCGCGCGCAACGACACAAACGCGGCCGGCCCGCCGGCCCCGGCGGAGCAAGAGGCGCCGACGGCGGACACCGGGGCGGCAAGGCCGGCGGACAAGATCGCGCCCGGCTCCTCCCCTGTGGCCGGGCAAAACACCCCGGCCGCCACCGCGACACCGCCGGGCAATGCCCCGGCAGCAGACGCGGCCGCGACTCCCGCCGGCGGGCAAAATGCCACGCTTCCGGCCCCGGCCGGCGCCGCGGCATCGAGTCGCAACGCCACGGCTGCGGATGTGACGGCGCCTCCCGCCGGCGGGCAAAACACCACGCTTCCGGCTACCGCCGTGGCCGCGACATCGGTAGGCAACGCCACAGCAGGCAGACAAAACGCCACGCTTCCCGCCCCGGCAAGCCGTCACACCACAGCCTTGCCGGCCGATCCGGGCAGGCTGATCCTCGGCCCGGCCACACCGGCCGATGTGGACCCCGAAGCCCTGAAGCGCCTGATCATTCTGGCCTCGCTGGTGGAAAAGGAAACCGGCGTGCCGGACGAGCGCGCCCGGGTGGCCGGGGTCTATGCCAAGCGCCTGGAGAAAAGTATGCTGCTGCAGTGCGACCCGACGATCATTTACGGGGTCGGGCCGTCTTTCAGCGGGGCCATCAAGCGCTCGCAGCTCGAGGACGCGAACAACCGCTACAACACCTATAAGCACCCCGGCCTGCCGCCCGGGCCCATCTGTTCCCCGGGCCTGGCCTCGCTCAGGGCCGCCCTTGAGCCGGAGAAAAACGACTACCTCTACTTTGTGGCCACGGGCACCGACGGCAGGCACGTCTTTTCCAAGACCCTGGAGGAGCACAACCGGGCCGTGCAGGCCTATCGCCGGACGCAGGGACGATGAAAACACGCAGGCAACAAGCGGTTTGGGAAACGCATCCGCACCTCTGCGCCCTGGGGCTAATCCTGGTTTTCGCGGCCGTGCGCCTGTGGCTCACGGGCGAGCTGGATCTGGTACAGGACGAGGCCCAGTATTGGGACTGGTCGCGGCACCTGCAACTTTCCTACTATTCCAAGGGACCGCTGATCGCCTGGCTGATCGCGGTCGGTACCGGCCTGTTCGGCGACACCGAACTGGGCGTGCGCTTTTTCGCAGTGCTCGGCAACGCGGCCGCCCAGGGGCTGATCTACGCCCTGCCGGCCGTGGTCTTTCGCCGGCCGCGTGTGGGCCTGATCACCCTGGCCCTGGCCGCGACCATGCCCCTGTTCATCGCCTCGGGTCTGCTGATGACCACGGACAACCCCCTGCTGGTCTGCTGGTGCGCGGCCCTGCTTTGTCTGGCTCTGATCGGCGAGGGCCGGGGCGGCAAAACAGTGTTTTTCTGCCTGGCCCTTGTTTTCGCTCTGGGGGTTCTGGCCAAATACACCATGCTTATTCTGGCCCCGGTCGCGGCAATCTTCGTGGTCGTGCTGCGTAGGAAAAGCATGCTCGCCCGGGGCACGGTCCGGCGTACGGTCTTTCTTACCCTGATCGGCTGCGGCCTTGGCCTGCTGCCCATTCTGATCTGGAATTTCCAAAACAATTTTGCCTCCTTCCGCCATGTGGTCCACTTGGCCGATCTGGACGGAGGCAGGGGCGCGCCGCTGATCCGCTTTGATCGTTTTCCGGAATATTTCGGCGGCCAGCTCGGGTTGCTGTTGCCCTGGTGGCTGGGGATCATGCTCCGGCACGGCTGGGGCATGCTGCGTCATGTGCTGGAACACCGGGCGAGCGCCAGGGATCGCCTGACCCTGGTCCGGCCCGGAGCCGGAGAGCTTGCCCCGGGCAGCGGCCCGGCCTTTCGCCTGCACCTCCTGCTCTGTCTCGGCTTCTGGCCCCTGTGGCTGTCCTTTTTCTTCTGGAGCTTCCACACCCGCATCTACGCCAACTGGCCGGCCATGAGCTATGCGGCCGGCGCCCTGATCGCCGCCCTGGGCGTGGAGCGCCTGCTCTTCGGCCGGGTCGCCTCCGGCCTGCCGCCGGACGAAGCCGAGCCGGGCCGTTTGGCAGGCCTGGGCCGGTCCCTGCTGCCCCTGTGGTGCGGTTTGAGCCTGCTGGTCTGCGTGGTTGTCCATGCCGAACCCCTGATCAGCCCGCGCCTGCACCTGCCGGAAAAGTACGACCCGGCCTCGCGCCTGCGCGGCTGGAGCGATCTGGGCCGCAGGCTCGACGAGGTGCGCCGCTCCATGCCCAACCCGGACAGGGTCTTTTTCTTTTCCGATTCCTATGACGTCACCGCAGCCCTGAGTTTTTATCTGCCCGGTCGGCCCACGGTCTATTGCGCCGATTTCGGTCGGCGCCTGAACCAGTACGACCTCTGGCCCGATCCCAACGGCCGCGGCCTGCTTGACCCGCCGGCCGAACCCGGTGCTGTCGCTCCGCTCGACGGGTACAATGCGGTTTTCGTTTCCCGCAAGCCCCTGGAAGGCCCCCCGCCGTTCGAGCTGAATAAGATGTTCAAAAAGGTAGGCGAGCCCGAGGCCTACCATTCGACGCATCGGGGCGGGCCGGGACGGACCTTTGGTTTCGTCCCCCTGCTCGGCTATACCGGCGTCTGGCCCAGGATGTCCCTGGAGAGGGAGCAATACTGATATGGTTGTGGAACTCTGTCGCGTCTGCTCCCTTGAAACCGGCGGCTGCTGTCGCGTGCCCGACCCCCTGACGCCGGGCTTTCCCCTATCCGGGCCGGAGCTGGAACGGCTTGCGGCCCATACCCATCTGACCGCCCCGGCCGATCCCCCCGAAGCTCCGGTCGATCCCCTGAAGCGGGTTGCTATGTCCGCCCCCAACAGTCCGGAATTTCTCGCCGCCATGGGCGTGTTGCTTCCCCGGCACAAAAGGGATATTGCGGCCTTGTTTCCCGAAGGCGGCACCTATTGCAAGCTGCGCCTTGACCCTGCGGGCCATTGCGTGTTCCGGGGCGAAAACGGCTGTCGCCTGCCACACGAGGTCCGGCCGTGGTATTGCCGGCTTTTTCCCCTCTGGATGCAGGGCGGGAGCGTGGTGTTGATGCACCCCGAAGGCTGCCGCCTGCGCGATGTGGCCGGTACCCCTCTGGAGGCCATGCGCCTGCTGGGCCTGCGCGCCCCCGAAGTGAGTCTGCTTTTTGAAGCGCTTTTGCGCGACTGGAGCCTGAAAATTTAGCAAAGGGCGGGCAACCCCCGTTGTTCCCCACCTTGACGGCAACGCTGCAACATACTACAGGCCGCAACTATGAAACGAACTACTTTTGCTTATATAATGGTCGGGCTGACCACCCTGGGTCTGGCCGGGGCCGGCACTGCCTTTGCGTTGTATCTTTGGGCCTCCAGCGGCCTGCCCAGCATCACCAAGGTGGAGGATTACCGCCCCGCCCAGGTGACCACGGTCTATGCCCGCGACGGCAGCGTCATGGGCTATCTGTACCGGGAAAAGCGCTTTCTCGTGAACCTGGACCAAATGGCCCCCTATCTGAAATGGGCCTTCATGGCCGCCGAGGACGCAGAGTTCTACAATCACCCCGGCATTAACTATAAAGCCATCGCCCGGGCCTTTGTGGCCAACCTCCGGGCCGGGCGCACCGTGCAGGGCGGCAGCACCATCACCCAGCAGGTGGTCAAGCGTCTGGTGGTGGGCGACGAGCGTTCGCTCAAGCGCAAGGCCCAGGAGGCCCTGCTGGCCTTTCAGCTTGAGGATCGCCTGACCAAAGACCAGATCCTTTATATCTATCTGAACCAGATCTATCTCGGCCACAGCACCTACGGGGTTGAGGCCGCGTCCAGGGTCTACTTCGGCAAGCATGCCTCGGAACTGAGTATTGCCGAATGCGCCGTGCTGGCCTCCATCCCCAAGGCGCCCACGGAGTACAACCCCTATCTGAACCCGCAGGGCAACCGCGACCGGCAACTCTGGGTGCTTGGCCAGATGCGCGAGAAAGGCTTCATCACCCAGGCCGAGTACGAGCAGGCCAAGGCCCAGCCCCTGGTCTTCAAGAGCATGCCCGATCCTTCCTGGACCGTGGGCTCCTGGTATCTTGAAGAGGTGCGCCGGCAACTGCTCGCGTTGCTCGCCGAACAAAATGTGCGCGAAAAAGGCATTCCTCTGGAAATGTACGGCGAAGACGCCGTCTACGAGGGTGGGCTGAACGTCTACACGGCTATGGACCCGGCGCACCAGCGCGCGGCCGAGCAGGCCCTGCGGGCCGGTCTGCACGACGCCTGCCGCCGGCGCGGCTGGCGCGGACCGCTGCAGAACCTGCCCGAGGCCGAGCGCGCCGCGTTTCTTGCCTCCACACCCTTTGTGCCCGAGCTTCTGGATGACGCCGGCTGGGTCAAGGCCTTGGTGACCAAGGTGGATAAAAGCGGCGCCGACGTGCGCCTGGGCACCGATTACACCGGGCGTATCTCCGTTTCCCTGCTCGGCTGGGCCCGCACGCCCAACACCAACATCTCGCCCGAGGCGGCCGGCCGGGTGACCGACGCGACCAGAGTTCTGGCTGTGGGCGACGTGATCTGGGTTTCGGCCGTGGGCGCCGAGGGTATCAAGAACCCGGTGGCCGTCCCGGCAGACCCGGACAGCAAGCGAAACCCGGTGCCGGCTTATAATTCCGCCGCAGTGGTCAAAGACAAACCCATTCCCCTGGCCCTGGAGCAGTGGCCGGATCTGCAGGGTGCCGTGGCTTCCATCGACGTGGACGCGGGCGACGTGGTGGCTATTGTCGGCGGCTACGCCTTTTCGCCCGAGAGCCAGTTCAACCGGGCCACTCAGGCCCGCCGGCAGCCCGGTTCATCTTTCAAGCCCGTCGTGTATTCCGCCGCCCTGGACAACGACTTCACGGCCGGCAGCATCCTGCTCGACTCGCCCTTCGTGCTCCCGGCCACGCCCGGCGGCAAGGCCTGGACGCCCGGCAATTTTGACGGCAAGTTCCTGGGCCCGATCCTGCTGAGCACGGCTCTGGCCAAGTCGCGCAACGTCTGCACCGTACGCTTGGCCCAGGCCATCGGCATGGACGCCATCGTGGACAGAGCCCACGCCCTCGGCATCGTCGGCGATATTCCGCACGTGCTGGCCGTGAGCCTGGGCAGCTACGAGTCCACCCCCCTGACCATGGCTTCGGCTTACACGGCCTTTGCCGACGGCGGCATCGCCATCACCCCGCGAATCATCACCGAGGTGCGTAACTCCTGGAACGAGCCCATTCTGCCTGTGGTACCCGGCCGGCGCGAGGCCATCAGCCCGCAGAACGCCTTCATCATGGCCACCCTGCTCAAGGGCGTGGTCACCTCGGGCACGGCTGTGCGGGCAAACGTGCTCGGCCGGCCGGTGGCCGGCAAAACCGGCACCTCCAACGACGAGCGCGATGCCTGGTTCATCGGTTTCTCGCCCTACCTGGTGACCAGCGTCTACATCGGCTATGACAACAACACGCCTATGGGTAGGATGGAAACCGGCGGCCGGGCCGCCCTGCCGGTGTTCGTCAAGTATCGCCAGGCCGTGGACCCGCTGTATCCGCCGGACGACTTCAAGGCGCCGGAGGGCATTCACTTTCTGTCCATCGACCCGAACACCGGCTACCCCGGCTCTTCCGGCGTGTCGTTGCCCTTTATTGCCGGCACCGAGCCCGGCCAGGGCACCCACCCCACGGTGCTCGGTCCGGTGGATGAGGATGTGGAGGCAGGTATTGGCATCATGAAAGAGTTTTAGGAAATCGCCGCTGCATGAAAGCCGGCTTCAGAGTTGCGTTTCAGATCAAGCAAAGGCCCCGTTTGCGGGGCCTTTGCTTTTGGGGGAGAGGGGAGAAGAGGCTCCTCTGCCGGCCGAACGCTGAAAAGAAAGCACGCTTCGGTCGCAGGCAGAAAAGCGGCCTTAGAGCAGTTTACGCTTCAAATAGTCGCTTAACGGCGGGCAAAGCCCGCCTACGCCTATTTGGCGGCAAGGATTTGCCGACAAATCCTTGCGAGCATTTCAAGTATGAAATGCTCTAGGGAGCCTTTCCCCGAAAAAAAACAGTTGTGCGTCCGAACAGGCTCAGCGTTTTTTCTTGGATGCGGCGTTTTCGGCCGCCCAAGGGGCGAGCTTGGCCAGGGCCTGGGAAAGGGCGTCTTCACAGGCGGCGGCCAGGGCGTCGGGCGATCCCGAGGCTGCCTGGGCCGAGGTGCGTAGGCTGGTCGAGGCCAGAACCATGCCGTCGTTCAGACGCAGCAATTGGAAGTTGGCTTCGAACTCCGCCGTGGGCACGGCGCCTTCTTTGGCGTAATGCAGGCCGAAGTCGCGCAGGTCGATGACCAGCTTGATGCCGGAAGCAAGGCCCACGGTCTCGTCGCTCACTCCCGAGAAAGCCCCGGAGGCGGTCAGCGCGTCAATACAGGCGCGCTGCGCCAGCATGGGCGCCGGGACGGTCCAGCGGGCGTCGGCCAGATAGCGGATCTCGCGCCGGCCAAAGACCAGGCGAATCTGGTCGGTGTCCAGATCCGGCCCGGCCGAAGGCCGGCCGACGGTGATCTGATCGTGGGCCGGGGTCTGGGCGATGCGGCCGGGCAGGGCCGGGTGCAGTTGCAGCCGGGTGGGCGCGGGACCGGGGTTGAAGGCGGCGGCGCAGCCGGACAGGGCCAGGGCGAAAAACAGAACAAGGCTTCTGCTGAGGGGCTTCATCGGCTTTGATACTCCTGAACCGGCTCGCCAAAGAGAAAGCGGCGCGGGTCGTTATCAAGTTTCCGGCTCAACTGGTTGAGCGTGTTTACCAAGTTTCTGGCATCCACCAACAGCGCGCGCAGCTGGCTCAGGCCGTCACCCGAGAAGCGCTGCAGGCCGGGCCCGAGAATCTTCATGGTATCGTCCATGCGTTTGGCTGCGTCGCCCAGGGCGTTGGTGGCGCCCTGCACGTCCTTGCTCAAGATTTTGTCGGCTGTGCCCACCAGGGTGCGCATGTCGGCCGAGGTTTTTTCGGCGTTGCTCAGAAAGGCTTCGAGGGAATCGGAGCGGTTGGCCAGGGCGGCGGTGAAGCGATCAAGCGAGGCCATGGAGTTATCGAAGTGGGCGATGTTGTCGTCCGAAAGCAGCCGTTCCATGCGCTGCAAGAGGGCGTTGGCCCGGGCCAGGGTTTCCGGCGCCCGGTTGACCACGGCCGTGAACGGCGAAGGCACGTAGCGGATCTCTCCCACCTCTCCCGCTCTGGGGCGGTTCAACGGGCTGGCCGCGGTGCCGCCGGAAATGCTGATCATCGAGATGCCGGTCAGGCCCTGCAGATCCAGCCTGGCTTCGGAATCGGCCCGCACCGGGGTGTCGGCGGCGATGTTGAGCAGCACTTTGACCGCGCCGGGCGTGGTTTCGCTGATCTTGATGGCCGAAACCGTGCCCACCTTGATGCCGACAAAAAGCACGTCGTTGCCCACGGAAAGGCCCTTGACGCTCTCGCTGAAAGAGACTTCATATTCCGCCATGGGCACGTCCTTGCTTTCTCTGGCGCTCCAGAGGGTGAAGAGCAGCCCCCCGAGAAGCATGGCCAGGGTGAACACCCCGACAATGATATAGTTGGCGCGTATTTCCACGACGATCTCCTATTTGGAAAGTCCGGCTGCCCGGCCCCGGGGCCCGGTGAAGTATTCCTGAATCCAGGGGTATTGCACCTTGAGCAGCCCGGCGATGGTGTCCACGGCGTAAATGCGTTTCTCCGCCAGCACGGCCACCCGGTCGCAGATGGCGTGCAACGAGTCGAGGTCGTGGGTCACCAGGCAGACGGTCAGGCCCAGGGTGGCCCTCAGGGTCAGGATAAGCTGGTCAAAGGCGGCCGCGCTCAAAGGGTCCAGGCCGGCCGTGGGTTCGTCGAGCAAGAGGATGGCCGGGTCCATGACCAGGGCCCGGGCCAGGCCGGCCCGTTTCTTCATGCCTCCGGAAAGCTCGCCCGGAAACTTGTCAAAGGCCGAGGGCGGCAGACCAACCATCTCGACCTTCATCCGGGCCACATCCTCGATAAAGCTTTTAGACAACCCGGTGAACTCGTGCAGGGGAAAGGATGAGTTCTCACCCACCGTGAGCGAAGAGAACAGGGCGCCGTCCTGGAACAGCACCCCCCATTTGCGGCGGGTTCGGGCTTTTTCGGCCGGCGAGGCCGTGCTCATGTTCATGCCGTCGATGATGATTTCGCCGGCGGCCTGGTGATTCAGGCCGATAATCGTGCGCAGCAGCACCGATTTGCCCGTGCCCGAGCCGCCGATGAGCCCGAGAATTTCGCCCCGGCGGATGTCCAGGCTGAGGTTCTCATGCACCGCAAAGCTGCCGAAGCGGTTGGTGATGCCCCGAAGGGAGATGATCGCGTCGTCCATGCTCCCCTCAGATGCCGATGGTGGTGAAGAAGATCGCGAACAGGGCGTCCACGAGAATGACGATGAAAATGGCCTGGACCACGGACACGGTGGTCAGAAAACCCACCGAAGCGGCGCTGGAGGTGGCCCGGAAGCCTTGAAAGCAGCCGACCACCCCGATGATCAACGCGAAAAACGGGGTCTTGACCATGCCTACCATGAAGTTTTGCAACTGGGCCACGTTGTGGAACTGGGTGACAAAGGCCCCGAAGTCCAGGTTCATGGAATACCAGATGGCCACGGCCCCGCCCAGAAGCGCGGCCAGATCGGCCAGAAAGACCAGCATGGGCAGGGTGATCATCAGGGCCAACACCCTGGGCACCACCAGAAGGTCCATGGGGTCCAGGCCCATGGACTGCATGGCCGCCACTTCTTCGTTGGCCACCATGGCTCCGATCTGCGCGGTGAAAGAAGAACTGGAACGGCCGGCCACGACGATGGCGGTGATCAGCACCCCCATCTCGCGCATGATGGTCACTTCCAGCAGATTGACGGCAAAGACCTGGGCGCCGAACTTGGCCAGTTCTTCCGAGCCCATGTAGGCCACGACCATGCCGATGAGAAAGGTCAGCAGGACCACGATGGGCACGGCCCGCAGCCCGGTCTGCTCCATGTGAAAGACCAGGGAGGTCAGGCGCAGCCGGCCGGGTTGAACCAGGGTGCGGCCGAGCACGGCCAGGTAGTAGCCGAGAAAACCCACCAACTGGCCGCCGCCCTGCAACTCGTCGACAACCCGCTTGCCTGTGGCCGCGACAAAGAGCACCAGGGGATTGCGGCGCGGCCCGGCCTTGGCTTCGGCGGGCTTGGGCAGGAGCGAGGTTTCAAGCAGGCGGGCGTCGCGCTCGTTCAGATCGGCGATTTCCAGACTGTGTCCGGCCGCGGCCAGGGCTGTTTTGGCCTCGTTGAGCAAAAGAGCGCCGGCCGTGTCCAGGCCGGTGACCCCGGCCAGGGAGATGCGCACCGGGCCGGCGGCTGAGCGCAGGGCGGTATGAAAGTCGCGCTCCACAAAGTGCAGGGCCAGGATGTTCCACGGCCCGGAAAGATCCAGGCACAGGCGCCCCTGCTCCATGCGTCGGGCCATTGCCGGCCGGGGGACGGAAGAAGATACGGCCATCACGCTTGTCCGAAAAAGTACGGCTTACCGGTCGTAAAACGCTTTGGGAAAGAAATCCCCTGGAGCAGTTTCACTGTGAAATTGCCCATGCAACACTTTGTTCCCGGGGGCACCACGAGGGCTCTCCTCGTGGCGGCACCCTTAAGTTTCCTCTTCCCAGTCGTCGTCAAGGACGCGGTAGCGGCGAACCATCAGATATGGCGGCACGGCCGCCTCTTCCGGGTTCTGTTCCGGCGGCTGCGGGGCGGATACCACCACGCCGATAACCTCGACCCTGGCACTGATGTGGCCGAGCAGGTCAACGCCCGCGCCACGGTGCAACACCAAGTAATCTTGCCCGGAATCGGGTGCGACGGCCACCCGGGCTCCTTCACTTCCCGACGCGGGCGTCACCCAGCCCGACACGGTTACCAATTTTTGATCGCCACTCATCTGACGGCCTGCCGGCTAACGGGTTGAAGAGTACAAAAAGCTTTTTCCCTATGCCACGGATATCGGGCAAGGGCAAGGGGAAGTACCTGATACTGATTATAATGAAAGGGAATTCTCATATGTTGAACGACTATTTCCGATCCGGAAAGGGAGCTTTTCGGAGCCGACAACGAACGGCCGGCGCGCTCCGTGTTTCGGGCGCATCATCCGAGAGCCTCGGCCAAGGGGCTCGTCGACGGCTTTGTTGCCTTCCCGGCTGTGGCGGGGTAAGGTACGAGGATAATTCGGCCATATCACCGACGTACTTTCGAACAAGCCCGTAGCGTGCCGCACAGGGCGCGCGCCGCGCTTTGAGGCTGAGTATGCATGTCGTTTACGCCCAGCGGCTGTTTTTGCCCACGACCACGGCCCATGCGGTGCACACCTGCGCCACTGTGGGCGAAGCCCTGGACCAGGGGCTGGACGTGGATTTTTTCCCCGGCGGCGCTCTCGGCCCCGGGCGGGAGCACCTGGCGGGCTTTTTTCGCAACCTGGGCTTTTCAGGGCAAGAGGCGGCCCGGGCCGTGGCCTTTCCCCTGCGTTCCCGCCCCCTCTACGGCCTGTGGTTTCGGGCCCGCCTGGCCCTCGCCGGGAGCCTGCCCGGGGCGGTGTTCCATGCCACCAGCCTGAAAGAAGCGGTTATGGCCCTGCAGGCGAAAAAAGCCCTGGGCCTGCGTGCCCCGGTATTTTTCGAGATCCATCACCTAATCTCTCAGCTCAAGGGCGGCGCGGAAGGCAGACGCTTTCTGGACATGGAGCGCCGGGCCTTTGCCGAAGCCGACGCGATCATCTTCAATTGCCGGGCTCTGCGCGATCAGGCGGCCGGGTTGCTGCCCGAACCCGCCCGCTCTCTGGTCTTGCCCCTGGGCTTCAACCAGCGGGTGTTTTTTCCGTTGCCCGCGCCCGCGCCGGGAGCGCCCTGCCGAGAGCTTTGCTATGTGGGCACCCTGCAGGCCGGCAAGGGCGTCATGAACCTGCCGGAGCTTCTGTCTCTGCTGCCCGACGATTTTCGTCTGACCGTGATCGGCGGCAAACCGGCAGATCGTCTGCAGGCTTTGCGCCGCAAGCTGGATGCGGCCGGTCTTGCCGGCCGGACAACCCTGTGCGGCCAGGTGCCCCAGAAAACCATTCGTGAACTCTTGCCCGCAGGCGCGATCATGATCATCCCCCTGCATACGGCCGAGGATTTTCTCGCGCCCATGAAGATGTACGAGGCTCTGGGCCTGGGGCTGCCCATCGCGGCCACGCCCATGCCCTCGCTCAAAGATTTTCTGGTTGCCGATGAAAACGCCGTGTACAGCCGGGATTCAAGCCCGGCGGCCCTGGCCGCGGCCGTGCGCCGCTTGGCCGACAACCCCGGGCGTTGCGCGGCCATGCGCGCGGCCAACCGGACCAAAGCGGCCGGGCAGACCAATGCCCGGCGGGGGGAGTTGTTGCGACATATCTGGTTTGACGGGTTGAAGTAAAAACCAAGGTGTCGTCGCGCAGAGAACTTTCGTTCTCCGTGCGGCGACACCCATTTTTCACAGTCGATTTGCTCTATCTGCCCTGGTTGTGCCCGTAAATGCTGCCGGCCACACCGCCGAGAACGCCGCCGACGGCCGCGCCCACGCCCCAACTGCCGCCGGCCAGAGCGCTGATGCCCGCGCCGGCCGCTGCGCCGACAGCGCCGCCGGACAAGGCGCCCTGCTGGGTTTTGTTCATATTGGTGCAGGCGCCCGCCGGCAGCAACAGAGCGGCGAGCAGGGCCAGAACGATGATCCTCGATTTCATGGCTGTCCCTCCGGAATCAAAACTGTTTGGGTCCGTTTAGGTCTATTTCTTATTGGCCCTGTGCGCGGCCGAGAGTTCTTTTTTCTGCTGCTCGCTCAGCTTGGGCTGCACAAAATGGAACCAGAGCACCTCGACCACCTGACGCTCCGTCTTGTCGGGGTTTTCCTGTATATAATCATCCACCGCCCTGCGCATCTGGCCCACAGAAACGCCGGTCAGGCCCGTCACCCAGGCGTTGGTCAGGCTTTGCTTGAGGGGCAGGGGATTTGCGCCGCCCCATTCCTTTTCCAGATCCAGCATGGTCACAAAGCCGAACAGAAAGGAATTTTTTTCGACCTCGGTGGAAGCCTTCCAGTGTTTCAGGCGCAAGGCGGGCAGGCTGTCGGCCTTGGCATTTTCCACCGCCGGGGCTATGGCCTGCTCGGCAACGGCCGGGGCCGCTACGGCAAGGTTCAACATCAGGGCGAGAGCAAAAAGCCGGATACGAAAGTTTGCGGGCATGGCGGTCTCCTTGATGGCATTCATATGGGACGCCCGATGCGTCCCTTTGAATACAAAATAACGCCTTGACCCGTGTTGGGCAAGACTTAAGAGCCGCATTTGGACAGAAAGGACTTTTTTATGATCGGCAAGAATGATAGGTTGGACCATCATATCAGATTGGATGGCGACAGAGGCCACGCCCGCCCTGTTGCCGGCACTTCAACCATTTCGGAGGTCTTATCATGGCGACACCGAGCAAAAGAAACGCCGCGCCCAAATCCGACAAAGAAGCCCGGCGCAAAAAGGTCATCGAGGCCTTGAATACGGCCCGGGGCATGGAGCTTCATGCCATCGGCCAGTATATGAACCAGCACTACACGCTGGATGATATGGACTACGGGCAACTGGCCGCCAATATGAAACTGATTGCCATCGACGAGATGCGCCACGCCGAAATGTTCGCCGAGCGCATCAAGGAGCTGGGCGGCGAACCCACGGCCACCCCGGCCGATGAGGTGCAAAAACGCCAGGACGTGCGTGTGGTCTTTCCCTTTGATGCCAATCTGGAAGACGACACCATCGACGCGTACAACCGTTTCCTGCTGCTCTGTCGGGAGAGCGGCGACAACATCAGCGCCAACCTTTTTGAGACGATCATCAAGGAAGAGCAAACCCACATGAACTATTTCGACAACGTGGCCGGGCACATCAAAAACCTCGGCGACAGCTACCTCTCGAAGATCGCCGGCACCCCCTCGGAAACCGGTGGTATCACCAAGGGGTTTGCCATAGCTCCCGCTGCCGACACCGGCACCACCGTTTAAGGGCGGTCTCCAAAATACGCCTTTTGCCCGTGGCTTGCCTCAAGCGGCCCCAGCATTCCGACGAGGCCGCGCCAAATAACGGATTTTGGCCCAAGGGCGAGAAAAGCGGGCTTTGCCGCGCAGGGACGTGGACTTTGCGGGTCCTCGACCGGAGCGGCAAGGCCCGCTTGACACGGCTAGAGCATTTCACACTTGAAATGCTCGCAAGGATTTGTCGGTAAATCCTTGCCGTAAAATAGGTGTAGGCGGGCTTTGCCCGCCGTTAAGCGACTATTTGAAGCGTAAACTGCTCTATTGGACAAAAGATGTATTCGGCGCGGCCTCGTAGTAATCGATCCGCATGAGGGTCAAGCCCGCGGCCGGTGCCGTGGGGCTGGGCAGGTCTTCGCGTCGGGTCCGGGCCAAAAGGTCCGGCACCTCGTCCGGGCGGATTTTTCCCAGGCCGACCCAGACCAGCAGGCCGACCATGTTCCGGACCATCTGCTTGAGAAAGCCGTCGCCCTCCACAAACAGGCCGTGGACGGGCCATTCGGGCGGGCAGAGCAGGGGGCCTGCCCGGCCGGGCAGGCGGCGCAGGGAAAAGATGCTGCGCACGGTGCTTTCCACCGGCTGGGCGCCGGCGTTTTGTAGGCAGGCCCGGTCCCGGAGGCCGAGAAAATGGGGCAGGGCGACGTCGAGCAGGTCGAAGTCCAGGGGCGGGAAGGCCCCGACAAAAGGGGCCAGACGGGGCAGGGGCCGGGCATGGGCGGCCCAGATGGTGTAGCAGTAGCATTTGGAGCGCACGCTCCGGCGCGGGTCAAAGCCCTCGGGGGCGAAATCGGCCGCGATTACCCGGATGTCGTCGGGTAGGCGGGAGTTTAGGGCGCGCAACCAGTCGATGCGCTCGGCGCCTTGGGGCACGGCCAGGGCGCAGACCTGGCCCTCGGCATGAACCCCGGCGTCGGTGCGGCTGGCCCCGGCGACGACCGCGCGTTTCACCCTCAGAATGCTTGAGGCGGCGCGTTCCAGTTCGCCCTGGATGGTCGCCGGCTGCGGCGCGTTCTTGTGCGCCTGCAGTTGCCAACCGGTGTAGCGGCTGCCCTGGTAAGCCACGGTCAGGCGCAGGACGGGCATGGCAGTTCCTTTCGATTACCACTCACCACGGCTTTTCCAATTATTCCATGGGCAACTGCATACGGGCCAGAGCTTCGGTCAGGTGGGCGGCCTTTTCCGGCTGGACGTAGGTGAGAATCTCGCCCGCCTGCCGGCCGCGCATACCCGCCAAAACCCTGACGGCGATCTTCTGGTCCAGGGTCTCCAGAACGGCGGCCGCCTGCCGGGCCTTCATGTTGGAAAGCACGTCCACCAGGTGGCGGAACTTGGCGTCTTTGGTTTCTTCGGCGTCCTTGAGCATCAGGCGCAGGCGGTTTTCCAACAGCTTCATGCGCTCGAGCTTGTCATTGAGTTCCGTTTCCAGCGAGCGCAGTTGCTGCTCCTTGCGGGCCAGCTCTTCCTGCTTGAGCAGCAGGGCGTCGCGGCTGACGTCGGTGGTCCGGGAAACGGCCGTGGGTTTGCCGGCGTCGGCCGGGCCGGCCGTGGCCGTGGTCAGGGGCGGCAAGACCCGGGCTTCGGGCAGCGGGGCGGCGGTGCCGCCGGTCGCGTCGGGCGCGCCTTCCACCCCGGGCGTGACCGGCAGGGGCGCGTTCATGCCGGCGTCGGGCAGGGGGTCGGGCAGACCTCCGGCCGGTTGGGCGGGCATGGCCGGCGGCGCGCCGGAGCCTTCGGCGGACATGGCCGTTTCCGGTCCGGTGCCGAGGGGATCCCAGAGCATAAAGCCAAAGACGCCCAGCTTCAGGACAAAGGCCAGGAGCAACAGCCGGCAGAGCCTAGAAGGCGACAGGCGTGTAGCGGAGGGTTGCCGTTTCATCATACACCCGCTGTTCATTTATTCGTTCTTGCCGGGCATGGCGCTCGGCCTGTTTTTCCTTGAGCTTTTCCAAAAGCCGGCGGTCGCGCGAGGCGGCCACGGCCACGGCCCGGCGCCTGTCGGTTTCTTCTTCCCACAGGCGCAGTTCACCGGCAAGGCGTTTTGCGTCACGGCGCAGAGCTTCGAGGTAATCCATGACCATCAGGCGAAAGGCGCCTTCGGCGGCTTGGGGGGAGAGCAGCGCGATCCGGTTTTCCAGGGTTTCTTCCTGAACCCGGGCCAGGGCGCGGCGAATCTTCTCAACGCGCAACAGGGCTTCGGACAGAGCCTGCGCGGCCTTGTCCTCCAACTGTTTGCGATATTCCAGAACCTTTTCCAGGCGAAAATAAAACATGCCCTCTCCCGCTGTGTCGGATTATTGTCCCTACAGCGGTTATAAGGCAAGAAGCATGCCGGCGGAAAGCGCAACCAGACTTCCATAAGCAGGCATCCATGTCGCGCACGTCGGCATATGCGTACCAAGTGTCCATCCCGAGCGGTGGTTGCCCGGTGATTTCGCGCAGCCGGCGCCCGGGGGAGTCAGGCGTTCATTTCGCGCAGCCGGCGCACCCGTTCCTCCACCGGCGGGTGGGTGCTGAACAGGTTGCGCATGCCGCCCGCAAAAGGATTAACGATGAACATATGGGCTGTGGCCGGGCTGCCGTGCCGCATGGGCGCGCGCTGGGAGTATTCGGTCAGCTTGAGCAGGGCCGAGGTCAGGCCCTGCGGCGAGCCGGCCAGGCGGGCGCCGGTGGCGTCGGCCAGAAACTCGCGCGAGCGCGAGATGGCGAACTGGATCAGGCTTGCGGCAATGGGCGCGAGCAGGGCCAGAAGCAGGCCGCCGGCCAAGCCGCCGCCGCGGTCGTCCGAACCGCGGCCGCCGCCGAAAATGGCAGTCCATTGCAGGATATTGGCCGCGAACATAACCACTGTGGCCAGCACACCGGCAATGCTCTGGACCAAAATGTCGCGGTTGGTCACGTGTCCTATCTCGTGAGCCAGCACTCCTTTGATCTCCGAGGGCGACATCAGGCGCAACAGGCCTTCGGTCACGGCCACGGCGGCGTGCTGCGGGTCGCGGCCGGTGGCAAAGGCGTTGGGCGCGGCTTCGGGAAGCAGGTAAATGCGCGGTTTGGGAATGCCGGCCGCCTTGGCCAATTCTTCGACGGTCTGGTGCAGGCTCGGAGCTTCTGAGGCTGAAATCTCTTTGGCCCGGTAGGCTGAGAGGACGATTTTGTCGGAATACCAGTAGCTGCCGATGTTCATGGCCAAGGCAAAGATCCCGGCCACGATCAGACCGGTGTTGCCGCCCATGGCCCGACCGATGAAAAGAACCAGCCCGCTGAGAAGGGCCAGAAGAAAAAACGTTTTGATTTGGCTGCTCATTGCCGTAAACTCCTCTAGGTTGCGCACAGAGTATAAGATCGCTTTGTCCGGGAAGCAACCGGGGGGGTTTTCCCGGGGCGGTTTCAGCCGCAAATGAGCTTCGAA
Organism: Desulfovibrio sp.; assembly: GCA_031553235.1. Classification (GTDB taxonomy): domain Bacteria; phylum Desulfobacterota; class Desulfovibrionia; order Desulfovibrionales; family Desulfovibrionaceae; genus Frigididesulfovibrio. The sequence goes on along the minus strand of JAVBLS010000055.1, from coordinate 8,714 downwards.
AGCGGCCCCCTGGTAGGCCGCCGCCTCCTACTCGCGTTGGCTGATGACGACGCCGCCGAGCACCAGGGCGGATGCCAGGCACTGTGCGAAGGTCAGGCGCTCGCCCAGAATGAGCACGCCGAAGATCAGCGTGAAGACCGGAATGAGGTTCATGAACATGCCGGCCCTGGCCGCGGGCATGCGGCTGATGCTGAAGCCGTAGAGGGAATAGGCGCCGAAGGAAACGCCGAGGCCGAGATAGACGATGCTCAGCCAGGACAAAAGCGTCGCTCCTCCCTCGGGCAGGCCCATGCCGGGAATGAACAGGGTCGACGAAAAGAAAATCAGGCCGGCCCAGGCCTGCACGGCGGTGATGAACAGGGGAGTATAGCCGCGCGAGAGCCGGCGCACGCAAATGGCGTACAGGGCGGCAAAGACCATACCGCAGATTTGCAGAAAGTTGCCGAGCAGCGGATTGGGCGCGTGCTCGTCGGCAACTGCCGCCGCGCTCAGCCAGACGGCGCCGCAAATGGCCACGACGCAGCCCGCCCAGGCTGCGCGGCTGAGTTTTTCCTTGAGCAGCGCATAACCGAAAGCCCCCACGAAAATGGGTAGGGTGGCGCTGAGCATGCCGGCCTGCGAGGCCGAGGTGTTGTCCAGGGCATAGCCTTCGAAAATAAAATACAGGCAGGGCTCGCAGAGCACCAGCACGAGAAAGATGCGCCAGTCGCCCTTGGTATATGTCTGCTTGTTGCGCAGAGCGGGCACAAGGGCCAGAAAGGTGGTCGAAGAGACGACCAGAAGCAGGAAGATCATGGTCATGGGGTGAAAGCTTTGCAGCGCGAATTTCATGGCCACGTAGGCGCCACCCCAGAGTATGGTCGAGAGTATCGCCGCGAGCGGGCCGGCATAGCTGTAACGGGTGGCGGTGGACATGACGAAAGCCTCCTCAAGGATCGCAGCAGGATGCGCCCGACGACACGGCGCTCATTTTTACCGGAAAGCATATCAGGTATTTTTTATGTATCAAGCCAAAATGCTTCACAAAACCTTGCCCTTAAGGGGAGTGTTTTGCGGGTCGACGCCGCCATAGGAGCCGACGCCGCATAATTGAGGCGAGAAAAAGGCCTCTCCCTTTTCAGGGAGAGGCCCGCGAGCCCGGCGTTGGCGGCACCCCTACTGCAGCGAGGCGCGAAACTCTTCAAACGAGCTAATTCCATAGGCGGCGCAGGCGGCCGGGAGATCCCGGGCCAGGGCAAAGGCCGTGTCCGGCCGGGTGAACGAGGCCGTGCCCACCTGCACGGCGGCGGCACCCACCAGCAGGTATTCCAGAGCATCCTCCACAGTCATGATTCCGCCCATGCCGATGACCGGAATGTTCACGGCCCGGCTGACCTGCCAGACGCAACACAGACCCACGGGCTTGATGGCCGGGCCGGAAAGCCCGGCCGGCACCCTGGCGGGCAAGAGCCGGCGGCCGGGCAGATCGACAGCCAGGCCGGCCACGGTGTTGATGCAGGAAATAATGTCCGCGCCGGCGCCCTCGCAGGCCCGGGCGATTTCGGTGATGTCCGTGACGTTGGGCGTGAGTTTGAGGATCACCGGTTTGCGCCCGGCCACCCGGACCACGGCGTCGGTCACGGCCGCGGCTGCGCTCGGGTCTTGTCCGAAGAGCGAGCCGCCCTTGGAGACGTTGGGGCAGGAGATGTTCACTTCTAGGCCGGCGATGCGCACGTCGCCGGCCAGGACTTCGGCCAGAGCGGTGAAGCCCTCGATGGAATCGGCATAGAGGTTGGCGATGATCGGGGTTTCCTGCCAGGGCAGGGGCGAGAGCTTGTGGCGCAGAAATTCTTCGACCCCGCAGTTTTGCAGGCCCACGGCATTGAGCATGCCGCAGGGCGTCTCGGCCAGGCGCGGCATGGGGTTGCCTTCGCGCGGCTCAAGGGAAATTCCTTTGAGCACCATGCCGCCGAGGCTTTTGAGATCGCCGAAGCGGACAAATTCCTCACCATAACCGAAGGTGCCGGAAGCCGTCAAGATGGGATTTTTCAGTTCCAGCGACTTGTCGTTGGAGCGCAGGGAAACTTTGAGCATGTTGTCCATGGGGTCGCCTAAATCTAAAGCTGTACCGCGTCGGCCCAGAAGTTCGGGCCGCAGGTGCAGGTCTGCACGTTGGTGAATTCCCCGGCCGGGCCGGCTTTGGCCTTGACCACGCAGCCCAGGCAGGCCCCGATGCCGCAGGCCATGCGTTCTTCCAGGCTGAGTTGGGCCCGGGCGCCGTGCCTGGCCGCCAGGCGCTGCACCTCGCGCAGCAGGGGCAGGGGGCCGCAGGCCAGCACCAGTCCGCCGGAAACGGCGTTTTCGGCAATGCGCTTTTCCAGCAGGGCCATAAAGGCGGCCAGATCTTCGGGGGTCTTGTCCTGGTGGGTCTCGGTGACTATTTTTTCTTCCAGGCCCTCACAGGGGTAGCAGTCGAGAGATTGGCGGTGGCCGAAAAGCAGGCGCAGGCGCTTGGTTGCGGGGTGGGCGTAAACATAGCCGAGAAAAGGGGCCAGGCCGATGCCGCCGGCCACCAGCAGGGTGGGGGCTTCCATTTCCACGGCCAGGGAGTTGCCCAGCGGGCCCCAGATATCCACCTCGTCGCCGGCCTGCAGCCGGGCCATCTCGGCCGTGCCGCGGCCGCGCACCTGGAAGAAGATCACCAGATCGCGGGGAGTCAGCCGGCTGACGGCAAAGGGTCTGCCCCAGAGCCGTTCGGGGCTTGCCTGGGCGGGGCGCAGCATGATGAATTGCCCCGGCTTCCAGGCCGGCCAGGCCGGCGGTTCAAGACGCAGGGCGAAAAAATCCGGGGTGGAACCGGGGTTCCCGAAAGGCACCAGGTCAAGGACCGTGGTCCGGGTTATGGCTGACTCCGACATGAGGGTATCCGTGTTTTCGCTGTTGCCGCATTTGCGGGCGGGTGCGTTTTTCTGTACCATATATGACCCGATGAGGGGCTGGATTGCTGGTACTTTTTTTCACAAACAAACAGTTTGCAATTATTAGCGCAGGCGGGGCCGAATCACAACCCCTGCGGGGCGCTTTTCCGCGAAGGAAGCCATGACTGATACCACAACATCTCCGACCGCGAAACAGGAAAATCCGGCCCCGGCCGGCGATATGCCCGCCGCGAAACCGGAGATTCTCGCTCCGGCCGGCGATATGCCCGCCGCCCTGGCCGCCTTTGCCGCCGGAGCCGATGCCGTCTACCTGGGGCTGAAGCATTTTTCGGCCCGCATGCTGGCAGAGAACTTTTCCTTAAGCGATCTGGCCCGGCTGGCCGATTTTGCCCACGCCGACCAAAAGCGCGTCTACGTGGCCTTCAACACCCTGATCAAGCCGGGCGACGCCGACGCGGCCTTTCGGCTGATGCGTCGGCTTGAACTGGACGTGCACCCGGACGCCCTGATCCTCCAGGACCCCGGCGCGGCCAAGCTGGCCCGGGCGGCCGGATATTCCGGCGAACTGCACTTTTCCACCCTGGCCAACGTCACCCACCAGAAGGCCCTGGAAGCGGTCAAGGCCCTGGGCGGCTGCCGGGCCATTCTGCCGCGCGAGCTCTCCGTCGACGAGGTCCGGCTGATGCACTCGGCCTGCCCTGAAGGCCTGGACCTGGAAATCTTCGTGCACGGCGCGCTCTGCTGGTGCGTTTCCGGCCGCTGCTGGTGGTCCGGCGGCATGGGCGGCAAAAGCGGTCTGCGCGGGCGCTGCGTGCAGCCCTGCCGGCGGGTCTACGATCAGAAAGGGCGCTCCGGCCGTTTTTTTTCCTGTCTGGACCTTTCGCTGGACGCCCTGGCCCGGCTGCTGCTGGATTTGCCCCGGCTGCGTTCCTGGAAGATCGAAGGCCGCAAGAAAGGGCCGCACTACGTCTACTACGCCGTGTCCGCCTATCGGCTGCTGCGCGACGAAGGCCACGACCCGGCCGTGCGCAAGGAGGCCGGAGAGATTCTGGAAATGGCCCTGGGCCGGCCGGGCACGCGCTCGCGCTTTCTGCCCCAAAAAATGTTTTTGCCCACCTCCTCGCCGGAAAAGGACGGCCGCACCGGCTCGGGCTTTCTGGCAGGCAAGACCGGCAAGGTCGCGGGCGGCAAGGCCGAGTTCCGGCCGCGCCTGGACCTGCTGCCCAGGGACTATCTGCGCGTGGGCTACGAAGACGAGCCCTGGCACTGCACCATCTCGATCAACAAATGGGTGCCCAAGGCGGCGGCCTTCACCCTTTCCCTGCCCAAGGGCAAGTATCCCAAGCCCGGCACCCCGGTCTTTCTGATCGACCGCAAGGAGCCGGAACTGCAAAGCCTGCTGGCCGACCGCCAACGCGCCCTCATGGCCCGGCCCGAGCCTGCCAAAAGCGAGGAGAGCACGGCCGAACGGCAGGCGCCGAACTTTGTCCGGAAGATTCGCGACGATGGCCGGGCCCGGGAAATCCGCCTGCGCAGCTCCCTGCCCTCGGGCCGGGGGGCCAAGCACGAGGCCAAGGCCGGGGCCGCGCAGGGCCTGTGGCTCTCGCCGGCCGCCCTGGGCGCGGTTTCCGCCACCCTGTTCGGACGCATTTCCTGGTGGCTGCCGCCGGTGATCTGGCCCGACGAAGAAGAAACCTGGGACAAACATATTCAGCAGGCCTTGCGTGCCGGCGCCCGCAGTTTTGTCTGCAACGCGCCCTGGCAGTCGGTCTTTTTTCCGGACAAGGACAAGGTTGATCTGATTGCCGGGCCCATGTGCAACCTGGCCAACGGCGCAGCCGTTGCCGCCGTGGCCGATCTCGGCTTTGCCGCGGCCGTGGCCGTGCCCGAGATGGGATCCGAAGATTTTCTGGCCTTGCCCAAGCAAAGCCCTCTGTCGCTGGGCATCGTGCTTTCCGGCTGGTGGCCGGCCGGGATCTCGCGCCACGCCCCGGACCCCTTGCGCGACGGTGAGGTCTTCACCAGCCCCAAGGGCGAGGAGTTCTGGTTCAAGCGCTACGGCCGCAACACCTGGGTCTACCCGGTCCGGCCCCTGGATCTCACCCCGCACCGGGCCGAATTGGAACGGGCCGGCTACCGTTTGTTCATCCACATGGAAGAGCACCCACCGCGTGTGTCCGACGGGGAGAGGCCTACCGAGTACAACTGGAGTGTGGGGCTGTTGTAGGGGTGTCGTCACGAGGGCCTTTTTTTCTTGGCAGAGAACAGAAATCCTCCTCGTGACAGCACCCCGTTAAGAGCGGGTGTGTGCCCTACCGGTTTTTGCACAATTGCACAAGCACCCTTGCACAAAAGCCGATTTGTGCAAGGGTGCTTGTGCAGAACATTTGCACTTCTCAAGATAACCCCTCGTTATTCCACACTTACGCTGCCGGCACGCTTTCTGCAAATAAACAGCCAGAGCCTCAAGAGGTGCAAAGGCGCCCGCCCCGCCTGGATCCGAAGTCTTCCTCCAAAAGGCCGCGGTCGGGCGTACCACGGGGTCGTCCGGGTTCCCTTGTCGGACCGGGCGGGGTGTCTCTCTTGAAAACAATTTCGTCTGATCCGGCGCTTTACGGGTCGTCGCATTCCCTCTGTCGTGGCAGCCGGGGGAAGAGCGGCGGCGAAAGCAGCCCCGCCTCCGGGGCACAGGCCGGATACTCGAGGCCTCGGCCGGGCGGAGGTTCCTTCCTCCCTCCGCCGACCGAAGCCGACAGGGGCAACAATGCCCCGACAGGCAGACCCCCCTGTTCGGGTCTGCCGGAACTTTCCTTCGCCTCGCAGAAGACCGAGGCCGGGAACAACGCAAGCCCCGTGTTGTGGCAGACGCGGGGCAGGCACGGGAAGGGGCTTCTTCACACGCAACCGGCCACCTTCCCCCTGCAATTCGGTCGGGCCGGCCTCCTCTCCACCGACCGGATGCAAAAACGCGCCGTCCCGCCTCTCCAGACGGCCCCGTCCTCTCTATACGTCGCACCCCCGCGACACTGAAAAAGCGGCAACCGGTCATTGCCGCTTTTTCTTTTGTGTGATGTACGCCCGCCGCCCGATAGAGCAGTTTACGCTTCAAATAGTCGCTTAACGGCGGGCAAAGCCCGCCTACGCCTATTTGGCGGCAAGGATTTGCCGACAAATCCTTGTGAGCATTTCAACTTTCAAATTGTCTAAAATTTGTTTAAACTTTGAGCATGAAAACAGCAAGTTCTGAAATACGCGCAATTGCGGTCAAGGCCTATGCCGCTGGCATTTCATGACAACAAATCGCTGATATTGTGGGGTATCACCTGAACAGCGTCAGCCGATGGATTCGTGAATTTGAGCGTGAAAGCCGCCTTGACGCACACCCGCGAGGCCATAGGCGATCTATATTTTCTGAGGCTGAACGCTTGAGGCTTATTGAACTAATTAGCAAACAGCCGGACGTTACATTGGAAGAACTTCGCGCTCACCTGATGAAAGCCTGTTCCCTGAATGCAATCCACAAGCTTTTGAAGTTGCTTGGGTTTGTTGTCAAAAAAAACTCTACGGGCCAGCGAACAAGAACGCGAGGATATAGCCCAAGCCAGGGCTGAATGGACAGAGTTTCAAAAAAAAGTTGATCCGAATCGCTTGGTTTTTTTGGATGAATCAGGAGTAAAGACAAATATGACGCGTTTGTACGGCCGTGCTTTGCATGGCGAGCGCTGCCATGACTCTGCACCAAATGGACGCTGGGAAGCTGTAACAGTCTTATCGTCTATTCGTCTGGACGGGACAACAGAATGTATTGTTTTTGAGGGGGCTGTGGATAGGAAGATGTTTGACGAGTATATAAAAAGCATTCTTGCTCCTTCTTTACGCCCTGGAGATATTGTTATTATGGACAATCTTTCTGCACACAAATCATCCGGCGCGCATGATGCGATAAAGAAAGTGCAAGCTGAACTTTTGTTTTTACCAGCCTATAGCCCTGATTTTAATCCTATTGAAAAGATGTGGGGCAAAGTGAAACAGATATTGCGAGGCATAAAATCCAGAACCCATGAAGACCTCTTTGCAGGAGTTGGAAAAGCCCTGGACCGTGTTTCTGCAAGCGATGCCCAGGGCTGGTTCAAGTCTTCTGGTTATATCTAATTTTAAAGTTGAAATGCTCTACTGCGCCGGCGCCAGAGAAACACGCTGACACCGGCCAGATAGAGGAACGCCGGGGCGCACAGGTGCGTGACCCAGCGCATGAGGAAAGACCCGGGCGTGGTAACGTCCATATCCTCGGGGCGCATGGGCAGGGTCGAAAAGCCGTTGCCGAAAAACTGTTCGGCCCGGGAGGAAAAATCTCTCCGCACATGGTCCAGAGGCATGAAAACCATGATCAGGCCCCGCATCATGTCTATAGCCGCAAGGCGGCCCCGCAATCATATCATGTCCTTGGCGCCTCTGTTGTGCCGAGCGAGGCGGTACTTCCTGCGTGTTATAGTGTCCTGCGCCGGCCAACACCCAAAACCGGACCGCGAACGCGGGGGTTGTCGGCGGACCCGGATGGCGGTACAGGATCGATACACGGGTTTATTTGTGACGACACTGCACTGTCCACACCGTTACAGGAGGTTCTTATGAATATGTCGAAGAATTGCCTCGTCCGACTGTTGGCCGCCGTTGCCTTGTCCGTGGGCCTGGTGTTCTCTTTCGGCGCGGCGCAGAATGATGCGGCTCATGCCGCCAATTTTGGCAAGACAGTGGGCGGCTATATGGACGACTCCGCTATCACCACGGCCATCAAGTCAAAATTCCTGGCCCAGAAAGGCCTGGATTCCCTGGATCTGAAAGTGGAAACCGCGAACGGCGTCGTCACCTTACGGGGACAAGTCACCAGCAAATCCCAGCAAAACCTGGCGGTACAAATCGCGCGGGACACGGACGGAGTGCGCAAGGTGGTGAACAAAATTTCGGTTATGCCCTGAAAAATTGCTATTGATATAAAGTCAATATAATTTCATAAAAAAGTCTAAACATTGACAGTTGGTTACCGATAAGGCTGGTATACTGGCCTCAATGGCCCGCCGGGAGCGGGCAAGGAGCGGAATAGACGGAAACTGGAGGCCTGAGGAGATCTGCCATGGCAAAAGCCACCATTTACACCATTACTGTGACCAGAGCGTGCGAAAACAGCGACCAGGGAACCTATTATTCTCTCAGCCCCTGGTGCGCCAACAACCTGCTTCACGAAGGATATGACGACGGCGGCAAAACTTTCGCCCTGCCGGACGGCATTGCCGTCGGCCGGGATCGCACCGGCGGCAGCATTCTGTACGAGAAGGATTCCGGCCGGTCCGTGGAGATAAGTTCAAAGAACGGCGAGCCGGTCCTGCGTTACGGGAGCTACCGGTACGCCTTGGAGAATCAGGGCGGGTAAAGCGCCCGCAAGGGCGGTCAAGGCGGATACCCCGGAAAACATCACAAATTGGCAAGGGCGCGGAAGGCCTTCCGCGCCCTTTTTTTGTGCGGCTGACAAAAAAGCAAATATCATTGTGAAGCTGTCCAAGAGTCGTATTGCCTCCGGCGGCCAAAGGGGGGTGACCCCCTTTGGAAACCCCATTTTTCTAAGCAGATTCAAGTGAATAATTTCAAAATTGAAATGCTCTAGTGTCTAGTTGCAAAAATTTTTAACAGAATTTGATAACTGCGCGCCTTTTATTTCTCGTTTTTTCCAAACAAAAGGCCGGGCCTTTTCGTTGTATGCTTTCTGAAACGCCTTGATATGTGCGCCAAGTTCCTGCGTGC
>JAVBLS010000014.1:0-97632 GCA_031553235.1 Desulfovibrio sp. | reverse complement strand
TGGTAAGGCAGAGGTCTGCAAAACCTCCATTCTCCAGTTCAAATCTGGATGCCGCCTCCACGCGGGAGTAACTCAGTGGTAGAGTGCAACCTTGCCAAGGTTGAAGTCGCGGGTTCAAATCCCGTCTCCCGCTCCAAATGATCCGCAAGCCCCGGTTTCCGGGGCTTTTTCACAAGCGGCCCAAGTATCCCGGCATTCCGGCCGGCATCGCCATCCCACCCATATCCCCGCGCCGAGCGACGCGGCCGTCCCCCTGGAGGCGTCATGTCAAACGCTCCCTTTACCGTCACCGTTGCCCCCCACGCCGAAGTGCATCTCATCGGCCTGCGCATCGCCACCGATATGCAAAAATGCGCCAAGGACTGCCCGGCCGTGTGGCAACGCTTCATGCCGCTCGCGGAGAATCTTCTCTGCCGCACCGCCGACCCCGTCGAGCCGCAGCAGGAAACCTGCCTGGGTGAATCGTTCGGGCTGTCCTTCCTCACCGACCCGGCCTCGGGCGCCTTTGACTACGCGGCGGCCGTGCCCGCCAAGCCGAACATGGAAACACACAGTGGCCTGGAGTTCTTCACCCTGCCGGCCGGGCTCTATGCCTTCACCCAGCTTTCCGGCCTAGCCCAGATCGGCGACGCCTATCATTACCTGTACTCCGTCTGGCTGCCCGGCCAAAACAACCATGCCCCGAACCCGGCCGCGCCCTGCTTTGAACACTACGACCGGCGCTTTCTGCAAACCGGCGAGCTGGAAATCGCCATCCCCGTGTCGGCCAGGTGAATTCCAAAATCAAAAAAGCAATTTGGTGGTTGGAACAGTTTGGGGCCATATATGGCCCCGCCCCGTCAAGGGAAACGACTTTGGGCATTTGTTCGGATGCAGACATATATGCGGCGTCTGACTTGAGCCGTAAGTCGTAAGCGCTTGGCCGGCCGCTTGTGAGCGACCCGTAAAGATCGCGGGCGTGTTGCAGGCGGCATGACAAGCGCGTTTTTTATACCGCGCCCGATATTCTTCTTGGCCAACACGTTCCGGACGGTTCTGGCGGTTTTATCGGCCGGAGCCACATCTGTTTTGTTTTTGCCTCGCCGTTCCACCAGGCAGCTCGGCCCTTTGCCGTGTTTTTGTTGCTCTGCTGTCTTTTATTGCGGCAGGTTTCGGTACACGGCGTTGCGCACATCCGTGACCGTCCGGCCCCACAGGCCTTCGGGGACGGTATTGGTGAGAATGACGACACTAAGCTTTTTGGCCGGGTCGATGAACCAGGTGTTGCCGTAAACGCCGCCCCAGCTCATGGTGCCCGGCGATTGGGGCGTTTGCGCCGCCGCCGGATCGACGAGCACGGCCCAGCCCAGGCCGAACCCCACTCCCGGCTGGACAAGGAGGCTGCCGATTTGGTTGCGGCACATGTCGTTCATGAGTGCAGAGCCGGCCAGGGGCGCGCCGCCGCTGCGGATGGTTTCCAACAGGCGCAGCAGGTTCGGGGCTGTGCCCACCATGCCGGCGCCGCCCGAAGGAAAGGCCTTGGGAGCAAAGGCGCGCTTCGGGGAAAAGCGGATGGTCATTCCGCTTCCGAAGTCGACGTCCTGCACGTCGTCATGCATGCGCAGGGGGTGCGGGGTGGCGTTGTAGTAAGGAGCCGCGAACCTGGGCGCGTCCGTGACGACAAAGCCGGTGTCCTTCATGCCCAGGGGGCCGATCACCAGGTTGTGCATGGCCTGCGGCAGGGGGGCGCCGTGCGCCTTTTCGATCACCGCGCCGAGCACGTCCGTGGCCAGGGAGTAACGCCAGGACGTTCCCGGCTTATACAGCAGCGGCACGGAGGCGATACGCCGCACGTTTTCTTCCAGGCTCAGGTCGGAGGGGCTCAGCCCATCCGCGATCCCGGCCTTGGTGTATGTGTCGTCCGGCTTCAGGGCAAAACCATAATCCAGCCCGGCGGTGTGCGAAAGCAGTTGCCGTATGGTGATTGTGGCCTTGCCGCCGTCCGGCAGGGACGGGGTGAAGTAGGGCAGCCATTTGTCGACCCGATCGTCCAGGTGGAGTTTGCCCTGCTCCACCAGGGCGGCGGTGGCCATGGTCGTGTACACTTTGCTCGCCGAAGCCAGGCGGAAGATGGTGTCTTCGCGCATGGGCGTGCCGGCTTCGCGATCGGCAAAACCAACCGCCCGGTGGTAGAGGATCTGCCCGTCGCGGGCCACCAGCACCACCGCGCCCACCAGACGGCCCTGGGTCAGAGAGTTGTCCAGGACGGCGTCCACGGCTGAGGCCAGGGAAGCGGCCGGGGACTTTTCTTCGGCCTCGGCCGGAGCGGCGCAGAGCACACAGGCCAGGAGGCCGCAGATGCGAACAATGGGTTTGAACATGGGACAACCGCTCTTTTTTACACCCGCTCGGCAACTAAACGGGCCATTTCTTTGCCGCCCACAAGCCTGCCGCCGGAGCGCATGATGTCGCCGGTGCGAAAACCTTCGCGCAATACGGCCTTGACCGCGTTTTCCACGGCGTCGGCCGCGTCGCCCAAGCCGAAGGAAAGGCGCAGCATCAGGGCGACGGAAAGGATGGTGGCCAAGGGGTTGGCCTTGTCTTGGCCGGCGATGTCCGGGGCCGAACCGTGCACCGGCTCGAACAGGCCGATGCCGGCCTCGCCTGTGCCGCTCATGGAGGCCGACGGCAGCATGCCCAGCGAGCCGCACACGGCCGCGGCCTCGTCCGAAAGGATGTCGCCGAAAATGTTGCCGGTGACGATGACGTCAAACTGGGCCGGATTGAGGATCAGCTGCATGGCGCAGTTGTCCACGTACATGTGCGACAGGGCCACGTCGGGGTAATCCTTGTGCACCTCTTCCACCACGGTCCGCCACAGTCGGCCCACCACCAGGACGTTGGCTTTGTCCACGGAGCAGAGCTTTTTATCCCGCGCCCGGGCGGCCTCAAAGGCCACCATGGCGATGCGACGAATTTCGTCCTCGTCATAAATCATGTTGTTGAAGGCGCAACGCTTGCCGTCGCGCACCTCTTCCCCGGCCGGTTGCCCGAAGTAGACGTCACCGGTCAGTTCGCGCACCACCAGAATGTCCAGCCCTTTTTCCACCAGGTCCGGGCGCAGGCAGGAGAGGGAGGCCAGTTCGGAAAAAACCACGGCCGGGCGCAGGTTGGCGAACAGATTCAGCTCTTTGCGGATGCCCAGCAGGCCCGCCTCGGGCCGCTGCTTGTTGGGCAGGTTGTCCCACTTGGGGCCGCCCACGGCGCCCAAAAGCACGGCATCGGCCTTTTTGCAGGCCGCCGTGGTTTCTTGCGGCAGCGGTGAACCGGTAGCGTCGATGGCCGCGCCGCCCATGAGTTTTTCTTCAAAGCTGAAGCCCACGCCGAATTTTTTTTCCACGGCCTTGAGCACGGAAACCGCTCCGGAAACCACTTCCGGGCCGATGCCGTCGCCGGGCAGGAGCACGATATGTTTGTTCATGACAATCCTTTTGGTTGCAGAAAAGTGGCGGCGCACCGGGCCTGAAGCTTCAAACCCGCCCACGCGTTGGGATGCCTATAGCAAAAATCGCGGTGGGTTTCCACCTGGGTCATAAGGCCCGGAGCCGTCCAGATGCCGGCCTATGGCGTTTTATTCATCGAGCAGTTCCAGGTGCGCCGCGAGGCCGGAGGCGAGCCGGGGAAAGCCGCACGCCGCCGCCGTGCAGGGCTGCGATTTCTTTGCGGAAGATGCATCGGTGAAAGCGCAGGCAAGGAAAAAAGGAATATCCCCGGCCCGTTGAAATGATGGGCCGGGGATGAGGAGGTGGAGGTATGTCGTTCGAGAATTATCCGTTGAGCCGTTTCTTGACGAACTCGGCCAGACCGCCCGCGTCGAGGATGGCCCGCATGTCCTTGGGCAGGGGAGGGAAGGTCACGACCTTGCCGCTGGTCTTGTCGGTAATCTTGCCGGCATCGAGGTCTACTTCCAACTCGTCGCCTTCTTTGAACTCGGCATAGGCGTCGCCGACTTCAATGGGGATGAGGCCCATATTGAAGGCGTTGCGGTAGAAGATGCGGGCGAAGCTGTGGGCGATGACCACGGGAATGCCGGCGCCGGTCATGGAGATGGGCGCATGCTCGCGCGAGGAGCCGCAGCCGAAGTTGCGGCCGGCCACCATGACCGAGGCGCCGGGCACGACCTTTTTGATCCAGGCCGGGTCCAGGCCTTCCATGCAGTGGCTGCCGAGTTCCTTGGGATCGGTGGTCACCAGAAAGCGGGCCGGGATGATCGCGTCCGTATCGATATGATCGCCCACAACAAGGGCTTTGCCTGTGTATTTCATCGTTTGCTCCTACAAAGACCCGGGACCGGCAATGACGCCGGCCACGGCCGTCGCGGCCGCCACGGCCGGGTTGGCGAGATAGACTTCGGATTCCAGGCTGCCCATGCGGCCTTTGAAGTTCCGGTTGGTGGTGGCCAGAGCGCGCTCGCCGGCGGCGAGGATGCCCAGGTGGCCGCCCAGGCACGGCCCGCAAGAGGCCGGGCCGACCACACAGCCGGATTCCATGAAGGTTTCGATCAGGCCTTCTTTCAGGGCCTGCTTCCAGATGCCGGGCGTGGCCGGCAGCACGATGCAGCGCAGGCCTTTTTTGACTTTGCGGCCCTTCAGAATCGCGGCGGCAAGGCGCATGTCTTCAATGCGGCCGTTGGTGCACGAACCGATGATCACCTGCTCCACGGCCACGTTTTTCACCTGCGAGACCGGCTTGACGTTTTCCGGCAGGTGCGGGCAGGCCACCAGAGGTTCCAGGCCGGAGACATTCAGGGTCAGGTGCCGCTCGTAGGTCGCGCCGGGGTCGGCGGCCAGAAGCTGGTCGCGGGTCCGACCGGCGGCCTTGGTGTAAGCGAGTGTCTTGTCGTCCACGGCAAAGAGCCCGGCTTTGCCGCCGGCCTCAATGGCCATGTTGGCCATGGTCATGCGGCCTTCAACCGAAAGCGCCTCTACGGCCGGGCCGTCGAATTCCAAGGCCTTGTAACGGGCGCCGTCCACCCCGGTTTGGCCGATGGTCCAGAGGATCAGGTCTTTGCCGCCCACAAACTCGGGCAGCTTGCCGCTCATGCTCACCCGGATGGTTTCCGGCACCTTGAACCAGCTTTCGCCCAGGGCCATACCCCCGGCCACGTCCGTGGAGCCCATGCCTGTGGCAAAGGCTCCGATGCCGCCATAGGTGCAGGTGTGCGAGTCGGCGCCGATGACCAGATCACCGGGGCCCACCATGCCCAGTTCGGGCAGCAGGGCGTGTTCCACACCGGCGTCGCCGGCCTCGTAGTAGTGGACGATCTGCTGTTCGGCCGCAAACTCCCGCACGCCTTTGACCTGTTCGGCCGAGGCGATGTCCTTTTGCGGGGTGAAGTGGTCCATGACCAGGGCCACCTTGGAGCGGTCAAACACCCGTTTGGCGCCCATTTTCCGGAAAGCCTTGATGGCCAGAGGGGCGGTGATGTCGTTGGCCAGCACCATGTCCAGCCGGCAATTGACGATGCGGCCGGTCGCAACCTCCGCTTCGTCCACAGGGACAGTGGAATGGGCCGCCAGAATTTTCTGCGCGAGTGTCAGTGCCATGAATGAATCCTTTTGGTATGGCAAGCTTTTGGGGGAGACGGCGTCCCCCCAAAAACTCGGCCGGTTTCCTCATTAAAGGTTTAAAGTTTGGCGTAGAGGCGGTTCAGGGCGTTCAGGTAGGCTCTGGCGCCGGCGATGATCACGTCGGGATCGGAGCCTCTGCCCACGGCGTGTCTGCCGCCGGCTTTAAGACGCACGGTAACTTCGCCCTGGGCGTCGGTGCCGCCGGTGATGGCGTTCACCGAATATTGTTCCAACTCGGGGTTTTTGCCGGTGAGCTGGTCGATGGCTTTGAACACGGCATCCACCGGGCCGACGCCAAAGGCGGCGGTGCGGTGCTCGGTGCCGTCCATGTTCATGACCAGCATGGCCGAAGGCGGCACGCCGGTGTCGGAGCTGTGCACGGCCAGATGCACCAAGCGATACTTGTCGGGGATGCGGTAAACCTCTTCCACCACCAACGCTTCGACGTCCTCGTCGAAGATTTCCTTCTTCTTGTCGGCGAGGCGCTTCATGGCTTCAAAAACCACATCAAGGCGGTCGGCGTCAAGCTGATATCCCATGCTCTCCAGCTTGGCCTTGAGGGCGTTGCGGCCGGAATGCTTGCCCATGACGATGGCGCTTTCGGCCAGGCCGATGGACTTGGGGGTCATGATTTCATAGGTTTCCGGGTTGGCCAGAACGCCTGCCTGATGGATGCCCGATTCGTGGGCAAAGGCGTTGCCGCCGACAATGGGTTTGTTGCGGGCAATGGGCGCGCCGATGATGCGCGAGAGCAGGCGGGCCGTGGGATAGATTTGCTCGGTGGCGATGTTGGTTTTGCAGTTGTAGTGGTGCTTGCGTACATTCAGAGCCATGACCAGCTCTTCGAGGGCGGCGTTGCCGGCCCGTTCGCCGATGCCGCCTACGGTGACTTCCGCCTGGGTCGCTCCGGCCTGGATTGCCGCCAGGGAGTTGGCGACAGCCAGGCCGAGATCGTTGTGACAGTGCACGCTGATGGCGATGTGCGCGGGAATGCGTTCTTTCAGGTAGGCGATGCGTTTGGCGAATTCCTCAGGCTGGGCGTAGCCCACGGTGTCCGGAATGTTCAGGGTTTCGGCTCCGGCCGCAACAGCCACATTGCAGGCCTGGACCATGAAGTCGAGATCCGAACGGGAGGCGTCTTCGCAAGAGAACTCCACATCCTGTACGGCCGCGACCGCATGGCGCACGGACTTGTCGATCATCGCGAGCACCTGATCCGGCGTTTTTTTCAGCTTGTATTCCATGTGCAGGGGCGAGGTGGCCAGAAAGATGTGGATGCGCCGTTTTTTAGCATGGCGGACGGCTTCGGCCACTCGGTCGATGTCGCTTTCCACAGCCCGGGCCAGGCCTGCGATGATCGGTTTGTCCACGGCCTTGGCAATGGCGGCCACGGACTCGAAGTCGCCGGGACTGGAAGCCGGAAAGCCGGCTTCGATGATGTCCACACCCAAAAGCTCAAGCTGGTGGGCCATGCGGATTTTTTCCGACAGGTTCATGGTCGCGCCGGGGCTTTGTTCGCCGTCGCGCAGAGTGGTGTCAAAAATCAGGATGTGTCGGGGGCTGGACATGGATTTCTCCTTCTGGGGGTCTAAAACGAAGCGGCCGACCCTTGCGGGTCGGCGCGTTCGGCCGTGAAAAACGGGATCAAAACGGGAACGCGCTGGAGCTATAGCAGAGCGTATAGCAGCAGGGCGCAAACAATGCTGAAAATACCCACGACGGCCTGAACCGGGAATTCCCGGGCGGCGACGCGGACAAGGGGGCGGGTGCTTCTGTGTTGCGGTTTCATGGTGTATCCTTTGTGGAATAGTCACTACGGATCATTCCAGTGGTCCAAAGATAGGGCAGGTCGGCCCGAAGGTCAACCGGTGCGGAGCAAAAAAATCATTCATAGATGATGCGGTTTTTGCCCGATTGCTTGGCCTTGTAAAGGCGGGCGTCGGCGCGCTCAAGCAGGCTCTGCATGGTGTCGCCGGGCTCGGGCAGAACGATGCCGCCGGAGATGGTCAGGGAAAGGGGAATACCGTTGTACAGGTAACAGGCCTCTTGGATGACCCGACGGATTTTTTCGGCGCAGAAACGCAGTCCGTCGAGATCGAGATGCGGTGCGATGACCAGAAATTCGTCGCCGCCCCAGCGCACCAGCAAGTCTGTGCTGCGCAGGTGGCGGCGGATGTCGGCCACGGCTTCGCGCAGCACCAGATCGCCGGCGGCGTGTCCGTACGTGTCGTTGATGGGTTTGAATCTGTCGAAGTCGAGCAGCATGATGCCGAAGCGCAGGCTGCGCCGCTCGGCCGCAGTGAGAGCGCCTTCGAGAACCCTTTCGCCGAATTCACGGCGTGAGGCGCCGGTCAGGCGATCGGTCTGGGCGTCTCTTTCCATGGCCGACAGGAGGTCGGCGGTTTCTTTGCCGCCGTCGACCCGACGGAAAATTTCAACCGCGCCGGCTATTTTGCCGTCCTTGTCGTGATATGGCAGCAGACGCACAAAGATGGGGACGGAGAAGCCGTTTTTATGACGGAGAAAGAAGCGGGCCTCACGCCGTTCGCCGTCCTGCAGGGTTGCGTCCAGAGGACAGCCCATTTCACAGAGCAGATCGTTGTCGGTGTGGTGCGCGAGCAAATGCCTGCCGCACTCCCTGCCGACCGTCTCACGGGCGGCGTAACCGGTGATTTCTTCGGCGCCTTTGCTCCAGTGAGTGATTTTGCGGTTTGCATCAACAATGTATATGCCGTCCCAAAGGTTGTCCAACAGAGCCTGCAGATCTGCTTCGCGTAATTTGCGGATGCCCATGGTCACGACCTTATCAGTCGGCGGTGCGCTCTGAAAATAAACGTCACTCGACGACCGCAGCAGAGTTTAGAGTGCTGCACCCAGATGATATACAAGTGGTGATAAGCATTTTGTCGTATATGTGCAACCGGAGTTCCGCTTTTTTTCAAGGATTTCAAAAGAAAAAGACCGGAAGATTTCCCTTCCGGTCTTTTCGGTATTTGTCTTCACCTGTTACAGGCAGTGGCCCTTCAGGGACAGGCGACAGGTGGCGCGATGCAGGGATGCTTCAGCGCGGGTGATGCTGATGTTGTCCGCGCGCGCAGACAGGCGCGCCTCGGCCCGCTTGCGGGCTTCTTCGGCCCGGGCGTAGTCGATGTTTTCCGCTTCTTCCGCGCTTTCGGCCAGAATGGTCACCCTGTTGTCGGACACTTCGGCAAACCCGCCCGAGACAAAAACGTAGCGGGTTTGAGTGACTGTTTTGTAATGCAGCGGGCCGATGGCCAGAGCCGTCAGAAAGGGAATGTGCCCGGCCATGACGCCGAATTGTCCCTCAATACCCGGCGCGCCCACATACTCGACTTCGGCGCTGAGCACGCGGCTGTCCGGCGTGACTATTTCCAGATGGAGCGATGCCATGATCCCTCCTATTGTTCCGCTACGCGCTTCTTATACTTCTCTTCCACCATTTCGATGCCGCCGACCATGTAGAAGTCGGCTTCGCTCATTTGGTCGTACTTGCCGTCGAGAATGGCGTGGAAGGCCTTGATGGTGTCTTCCAGCTTCACATATTGGCCGGGGGTGCCGGTGAACACTTCAGCCACGTGGAAGGGCTGGGAGAGGAAACGCTGGATGCGCCGCGCGCGCGCGACCACCAGTTTGTCCTCGTCCGAGAGTTCGTCCATGCCCAGAATGGCGATGATGTCCTGCAGATCTTTGTATTTCTGCAGAATCTGCTGCACGCCGCGGGCCACGGCGTAGTGCTCTTCGCCCACCACCTGCGGATCGAGAATGCGCGAGGTGGAGTCCAGCGGGTCCACGGCCGGGTAGATGCCCAACTCGGCGATCTGGCGCGAGAGCACCAGAGTGCCGTCCAGGTGCGAGAAGGTCGTGGCCGGGGCCGGGTCGGTGAGGTCGTCCGCAGGCACGTACACCGCCTGCACCGAGGTGATCGAACCCTTGGTGGTGGAGGTGATGCGTTCTTGCAGGCCGCCCAGGTCGGTCCCCAGGGTAGGCTGGTAACCCACGGCCGAGGGCATGCGCCCGAGCAGGGCCGACACTTCCGAACCCGCCTGGGTGAAGCGGAAGATGTTGTCGATGAAGAGCAGCACGTCCTGGCCCTCGGCGTCGCGGAAGTATTCCGCGCAGGTTAGGGCGGTCAGGGCCACGCGGGCGCGGGCTCCCGGGGGCTCGTTCATCTGGCCGTACACAAGTGAGGCTTTCTCCAGAATGCCGGCATCTTTGAACTCGTGGTACAGATCGTTGCCTTCACGGGTGCGCTCGCCCACGCCGGCGAACACGGAGAGACCGCCGTGCTGCTTGGCGATGTTGTTGATCATCTCCATGAGAATAACGGTCTTGCCCACGCCGGCGCCGCCGAACAGGCCCATCTTGCCGCCCTTGGGGAAGGGGATGAGCAGGTCCACGACCTTGATGCCGGTTTCCAGCAGCTCAACCTTGGTGTTCTGGTCTGTGAACTCCGGAGCCGGGCGGTGAATGGGCAGATATTGGTCGACTTTGACCGGGCCGAGTTCGTCCACAGGACGGCCGACCACGTTGATGATCCGGCCGAGCGACCCTTTGCCGACGGGCGCCATGATAGGCTTGCCGGTGTCGACCACGTCCATGCCGCGCACCAAACCTTCGGTGGCGTCCATGGCGATGGTACGGACCACGTTGTCACCCAGGTGCTGGGCCACTTCGCAGATCAGATCCGGGGCGTTTTCATTGTTGGTGTTGTTGATCTCAAGCGCGGTGAGGATGTTCGGCAGCTTCCCGGAAGCGAACTCCACGTCTACCACCGCGCCGATGACCTGCACGATTTTACCGATGTTTGCACTCATTTCCGTCACGCTCCCTTGTTAGCCTTTGATCGCTTCCGCGCCGCCGACGATATCCATAAGGTCTTTGGTGATGGCCGCCTGTCGGGTCTTGTTGTACAGCAAGGTCAGGGCCTTGGTCATGTCGTCGCAGTTCCGGGTGGCGTTGTCCATGGCCGTCATGCGCGCGGCATGTTCGCCGGCCGAAGTGTCCAGCAGCCCCCGATAGACCTGTACTTTGATGAACCGGGGCAGAAGCTCGGCCAACAGGCCCTCCACCGCAGGCTCGTAGATATACTCTTTGGCGCCGCCGGCCGCGGCTTCTCCCTTGTCGCCGGCCGCGGCGATGGGCAGAAGCTGCGCGGAGGCGGGGTGCTGCCTGGACAGACTGACGAACTCGCCATACAGCACAATGACTTCGTCCAGGTCGCCCTTCAGAAAGGCTTCCATAATCTCGTTGCCGAGCTCGACCGCCAACTGGAAGTCGAAGCTGTTCATCCTGCCCACCAGGGCCTGCGGCATCTCAAAGCCCTCCTTGCGCACCGCGTCACGGCCTTTTTTGCCCACGCAGTAGAAACGCACGGTTTTGCCTTCGGCCTGTTTTGCCTTGGCCAACTTCAGGGCGTTGTTGATCAGGTTGACGTTGAAGCTGCCGCACAGGCCTCGATCCGAGGTAACCAGGATAATCCCGGTGGTTTTGATCACGTCGCGCGCGGCCAGCAGCGGATGGGCGGCTTCATCGGTCTTGCCCGCGAGATCACCCAACATGTCGTGGAACTTTTCCGCATACGGGCGAAAGCGTTCTATGCGCTGCTGGGCGCCGCGCAGTTTGGCCGAGGCCACCATGTTCATGGCCTTGGTGATCTGCTTGGTCTTTTTGACCCCGCCGATCTTGACTTTTACATCTTTTAACGACGCCATTCCGGCCTCCCAAGGTTAGGCTTTGAAGTCCTTCTTGAATGCCGTAATGGCCGCCTGCAGCCCTTCTTCGATGGTCGCGTCCAGGGCCTTTTTGTCTTTCACCGTTTTCACCAGGTCGGCCTTGGCGGTGTTCATGAAGTCCAGCAGGCCTTTCTCAAAGCTCTGGACTGCTTCAAGGGGAACATCGTCCATAAAGCCCTTGGTGGCGGCATAAATGGAGATGACCTGCTCGTGGGCGGCCATGGGCTGGTATTGGGGCTGCTTGAGCAGTTCCACCAGACGCGCGCCGCGGTTGAGCTTTTGCTGGGTGGCTTTGTCCAGGTCGGAACCGAACTGGGCAAAGGCCGCCAGTTCGCGATACTGGGCGAGATCCAGACGCAGGGTGCCCGCGACCTGTTTCATGGCCTTGATCTGGGCCGCGCCGCCCACGCGGGATACCGAAAGACCCACGTTGATGGCCGGGCGGATGCCGGCGTTGAACAGGTTCGGCTCAAGGTACACCTGCCCGTCGGTGATCGAGATCACGTTCGTGGGGATGTAGGCGGACACGTCGCCGGCCTGGGTTTCAATAATGGGCAGGGCGGTCATGGAACCGGCGCCTTGGGAATCGGACATTTTGGCCGCGCGCTCCAGCAGACGGGAGTGCAGGTAGAACACGTCGCCGGGGAAAGCTTCGCGCCCCGGAGGACGGCGCAGCAGCAGGGACATCTGGCGGTAGGCCACGGCCTGCTTGGAAAGGTCGTCGTAAATGATCAGGGCGTGCTTGCCGTTGTTGCGGTAGAACTCCGCCATGGCGCAGCCGGAGTAGGCGGCGATGTATTGCAGCGGGGCGGGCTCGGAAGCCGTGGCCGAGATGATTGTGGTGTATTCCATGGCTCCATGGCGGCGCAAAGTGTCGGCCACCAGGGCCACGGTGGCCTTTTTCTGGCCGATGGCCACGTAGAAGCAGTGGATGTCGGTGTCTTTCTGAGCCAGGATGGCGTCGATGCAGACCGCGGTCTTGCCGGTCTGGCGGTCGCCGATGATCAGTTCGCGCTGACCGCGCCCGATGGGCGTCATGGCATCGACTGCCTTGATGCCGGTAGGCATGGGCTCATGCACGGATTTGCGGGCGATAATGCCGGGGGCCTTGATTTCCACGGGCATCATCTTTTCGGCGTTGACCGGGCCAAGGCCGTCGATGGGCTGGCCGAGAGGGTTGAGCACCCGGCCCATGACCGCGTCGCCCACGGGCACGGAGAAGATGCGGCCGGTACGTTTGACCGGGTCGCCTTCTTTGATGCCGGTGTCGTCGCCGAGCAGGGCCACGCCCACGTTGTCTTCTTCCAGGTTCAGCACCATGCCCATAAGGCCGCCGGGGAACTCAAGCAGCTCCATGGCCATGGCGTTGCGCACGCCGTAGACCCGGGCGATGCCGTCACCGACGTAGAGCACGGTGCCGGTTTCGCTCATTTCCACGCGCTGTTGGTAGTGCTGGATCTGCCCCTCAATGATCTTGCTGATTTCTTCCGCTTTAATCTGCATGGCCCTACTCACCCCGCTTGATGGTGTCTTTGAGGATGGAAAGCTGTGTTCTTAAGCCGGCATCCTGCATGAGGTCGCCGACTTTGAGCACAAAACCGCCGAGAATCTCGGGCATGACGCCGAACTTGAGAACCAGGGAGCGTTTGAGTTGCGCCTCCAGTCGAGCGGTGATCTCGGTCTGACGCTCCGGTTCCAGACTGACGGCGGTGTACAGCTCGCCGCGCATAATGCCTTTTTCTTCGTCAAGCAACGAGTCGAAGGCGAAAATGATGGACTCGATATCGCCAAGCCGGCCTTTGTCCGCAAGAAGCAGACAGAAATTCAGGACGATGCCTTTGATGCCCAGTTTGGAGGCCAGTTTTTGCAACACCTTCTTTTTTTCGTCGGTGCTGAAAATGGGGTTTTTGAACACCCGCAAAAGGTCGGGCGACAGAGCTATTGCTTCTTGGAGCGCCGCCAAATTGGTGGAGCAGGTCTCCAGTTCCGGCATGCCGGAACTTTTGCCCAAGGCGAACAAGGCCCGGGCATACCTGCGCGCTGCGATGTTACCGGTCAATTGAGCACCACCTTTGTTAGATATTGATCAATGAGTTCGGCATGCTCTTTGGCGGTGAGGCGCTCGGCCAACAGCCGCTCGGCCGCGTGGACGATTTTTTCGGCAATGTCGGCGCGCACGGCTTCCAGGGCCTGATCAATTTCGTTTTGCGCGCTGCGCTTGGCCTGTTCCTGCAAGCGCTCGGCGGCGGCGTGGGCTTTGGCGATGATTGCGGCTTTGGCTGCTTCGCCTTGGGCCTGATACTCGGCCAGGATGGCTTTGCGCTCCTGTTCGAGGTTTTTGATGCGTTCCTCAACCCCGGCGAGAGAGGCGGCGGTTTCGGCCTTGCGCTGTTCGAGGCTGGAAATCTCGTTGGCTATTTCTTGGGTACGGCCTTGGAAGAACCCTTTGATCTTTTTACCGAAAAAGTAGGTGATCAGGCCTATGAAGAGGACGAAGTTGATGATTCGGTACGCAAGGTTGCCCCAGGGAAGCTCATGTCCCCCCCCGGCTTCGGAGGCAAAGGCCGCGCCCGCGGAAAGCAGCAGAAGACAGGCGGCGATGAAAATGGTTCTTCGGTGCACGCGAAACCCTCCTTCGTTGGTCCGCCAAACGGCGGTCTATTGGTGACCGAGAATTTTGGAAACGGCGGAAGCCGCGAGGGAGTCGACTCGGGCCGCGAGGGCGTCGCCCGCTTCTTTCATCTGCCGGGCGACATCGCTTCGCGATGACTGCAGAAAGCGCTGGGCGTCGGCCTGGGCCGCGGCGAGCAGGTCTTGCTCTTCACGGAGGCCTTCTTTTTTGGCGAGTTCGCGTGATTTGCCGGCTTCAACCCGAGCCGCGGAGAGGGCTTCCTCATAGCTGCGCAATTTGACGTCGGCTTCCTGTGCGAAACGGGCCGCGTCGGCGGCATACCCCTCGGTAAGGGTCTTGCGGGCCGCGATCTGGTTGCGGACCGGCCTGATCAGCAGGAAGTTCAGAACAACAAGGGTGATAAGGAAGTTCACCAGTTGGATAAAGAACGTTTGGTCAAAAGAAATGAGATTGCCCATGTACCGCTCTCTCCGTCTGAGGTTGTGAATTATTACTCAACGTGGGCGCAACGTAGCCGAGGCGGCTTGGTTTGTCAAAGCGTTTTTAAGTTCGCCTAGTCTTGGAACTTAATGCAGACTGTATCGCTCTGTCTTGTTTCAATGCCCATGCGCCAAAGGGTTGACGGCGTGGCACAAAAAATGAAAACGTTTACTGCGCCACAAGGGAATCGGGCAGGGGGAGAGCGTGTTTTTCCTGTTGCTGTAAGGCGTTTTGCCTTTTTTCATTTTTCGATCGAATGTCTTCAGCGCCCATCTGCAGCGCTCCCTGCAACAGGGCTCCTTCTTCCATGGTCAGCAACGGCGTGGTCAAACCGGCGTACAGTTTGGCCGTACGGTAGAGCACCGTGCGCTTTCCGACCATAATATCGCCGCGCAAGACACCCTGCACTTCCAGCTCGCTCACCCGTATCACGGCGTCGACTTCGGCGTTTCTACCGAGTACCAGTTTGCCGTCGGACTCTATCTCGCCGCTGAAACGCCCCTCAATGCGAACCTGGCCCTTGAAGGTCAACTTTCCCTGGTATTCCGTTCCCGGACCCAAAAGGGTAGTGAAGTTGTCTTTGCTCATGACATTGTCCTTTCATGGAGCGTATGCGGCTGATTGCAGCGACGTCCATGTTTCTGTGGGGAGGCCGATGTAAGGCGTGGAGGTAAAGCAATTTTAGTGAGACTTGAACATGAAGCGGCGCATGGACACATTCAGCACCAGACCCAGCATGATGAAGTTCACCAGCATGGCCGTGCCGCCGTAGCTGATGAACGGCAGAGGAATACCCACAACCGGCATCAACCCGACCACCATACCGGTATTGATGAGAATTTGCCAGAAGAAATAGAAGAACACCCCGGCGCAAAGCATGCTGCCGAAGCGATCTTTGGCATCTCTGGCAGTGTTCACAATGCAGAGCAGAAAGATGCAGAACAGGGCCATGAGCACGACGCAGCCCACAAAGCCCCATTCCTCGCTGAACACAGCCACGGCGAAGTCGCTGTGCTTTTCCGGCAGAAATTTGAAGAGGTGGTGGGTGCCGCCCTGAAAGCCCTTGCCCCACAGCCTGCCGGAACCGATGGCGATTTGTGAGTGGTAGATCTGGTAGCCGGCGCCCTTGATGTCCTGCAGGGGGTCGAGAAAGGTCAGGATGCGTTGTTTGTGATAGTCGGCCAGAATGCCGAACCAGGCCAGGGGCAGGGAAAGCGGCACGATACAGCAGAGAATTTTGAAGACTCTGGGCTGAATGCCCTGGTACAGCATCAGCCCGCCCAACAGGAGCAGCAGGTTCAGGGCCGTGCCGAGATCCGGCTGCATAAAAATGAGCACGCAGGGGATGGCGCAGACCCCGAGAATCTGGAACAGGTCCAGCCAGCCCAGGCTGCTCTTGCGGCGTGAGAGCATGGCCGCGCCCAGCAGCAGCACGGCGATCTTGGCCAGCTCGCTGGGCTGGAATTCCGTAACCCCGAAGTCCAGCCAGCGGGTGGAGCCGTTTTTGGTTACTCCGATCAACGGCACCAGCGCCAACAGCACCACGGCCAGCAGAAAGACGGGCTGGGCCAGAATACGCAGGTGGCGGTAGTCGAGGCAAACTATAAGCAGCATGGCGAACAGGCCGATGCCGCCCCAGACCAGTTGCTTTTCATAGAAGGAGGCGACGCGCAGCCCGTCTTCAATGCGCACGGCGCTGGCGGAATACAGGTTGGCCACGCCGATGGCGAAGAGCAGGGCCGTGCAGATGAGCAGGGGCCAGTTGGCGTGGGTGATCAGGCGTCTGTCTATGGCGCTCATTGCGGCACCTCGGTTCCTTCCTCGGGCGCGGTTTGGGGCTGCGCCCGAGGCTGCGTTTGGGGCTGCGCCTGGGGTTCCCGAGTCCTGCCGGGTACCGGGCCGAACAGGGCGTCGAAAACCTTGGCGGTCACCGGGCCGGCCGCCGCCGAACCGCCGCCGCCGTGTTCCACCATGACCACCACGGCATAGGTCTTGCCGTCTTTGCGGCCCCAGGCGGTCAGCCAGGCGTGGTCGCGATGCTTGTAGACCATTTCGTGTTTTTTCAGCCGGCGCTCGCCAATGCGCACCACCTGGGCGGTGCCGGTCTTGCCGCCCATGATCGCGTCCGGCCGGTTGACGCGCCGGGCTGTGCCCGACGTGGCGGTTACCCGCATGGCTTCGAGGATAAAATCACGGTGGGCGGCGGGTATGGGCAGATCGCCCATGACCACCGGCGGCTCGTTTTCGATCAGGCTGGGCTTGAGCAGTTTGCCGCCGTTGAGCAGGGCGCTTTCAAACACGGCCATCTGGACCGGCGTGACCAGGGTGAAGCCTTGGCCGATGGAGGTGTTCAGAGTTTCGCCGCGCTGCCATTCCTCGCCGAAGCGGGCCCGCTTCCAGGCCCGCGAGGGCACCAGACCGGAACGTTCGTTGGGCAGATCGATGCCGGTTTTATGGCCGAAGCCGCAGGCCTCGGCAAAGCGGGTAATGTTGTCTATGCCCACTTTCTGGCCCATTTCATAAAAATAGACGTCGCAGGAGGCCACCAGGGCGCTCATCAGGTCCACCGAACCATGCCCGCCCGCCTTCCAGCAGCGGAAGGTGTGGTTGCCCAGGGTCACCGAGCCGGCGCAGTGGACCGTGGCCGTGGGCAGGATCTTTTGCTCCAGAATCAACCCGGCCATCATCAGCTTCCAGACCGAGCCGGGCGGGTAGACGCTCTGGATGGCCCGGTTCTGCAACGGGTGGCGCGGGTCTTTGGCCAGGGCGTCCCAATCCTTTTGCGAGAGTTTGGCCGTGAACAGGTTGTTGTCGTAGGAGGGATGCGTGACCAGGGCGCGCAGTTTGCCCGTGTCCGGCTCCATGACCACGATGCAGCCGGATTCGTCGCCCAGGGCGTCGGAACAGGCCTGCTGCAGATCGATGTCCAGGGAAAGCACCAGGTCGCCGCCGGCTTGAGGCGGGCTTTCCTGCACCTTGCCGAGCTGTCTGCCGTGGGCTTCGAGCTCCACCAGGTTCATGCCTTTGACCCCGCGCAAGGTGGATTCCTTGACCAGTTCGAGGCCGGATTTGCCCACCACGTCGCCCAAGGCCAGGCCGGGGTCTTCCTCCATCTCTTTTTTGCCCGCCTCGGCCACGTAGCCCAGGATATGGGCGAACAACGGCCCTTCGGGATACCAGCGGCGCTGCCGGATGAAAATGGACAGCCCGGGCCAGTTGTAGAGGTCTTTCTCAATGGCCGTGACCTGATCCAAAGTGAGGTCCGTGACCAGGAGTTGCTGCTGGAAAGGCAGGGATTGCTTGGCGTCCTGCTCGTACTTGGCCCGCAGCAGGGGCAGGGGGGTGTCGGTCCAACGGCCCACCTGGGCCAGGGTGGCCGGAATGTCCGGGCAGTCTTCCCGGACCAGGGCAATACAGTAAGCAGGCCGGTTTTCGGCCAGCAGCCGGCCCTTGTCGTCGAGGATCAGCCCCCGGGTGGCATAGACTGGCTCGTGTCGGGTGCGGGTGGCATTGGACATTTCCGCGTATTCGTCGCCGTGCAGAATCTGCAGGTACCAGAAGCGCAGGACAAAAAGCACAAAAAGAAAGACCACCAGCCCGCAGAGCAGAAAGATGCCGTGGCGCGGCGAGCCTGTAACTTCGCTCTGAACTTCAATGGACATGTCGTATTCTCTTGGGGCGCAAGGCGATGGCCAGGCCCCAGACCACAGGAATGAGCGCCGCCTGGAACAGGCTTTCGGAAAGCAGGCGGGCATGGTCCAAAGGGATGTCCTGCACCGCGCACATAAACCAGATCACTGCGGCCCGCCAGGCGCCGAGGCCGGCCGACAGGCCCGCCACAAACAGCAGGTTGTCGGCCACGAAGAGCCGGGCGCTGAAACGGAACAGGGCCACCAGCCCGGCATACCAGAGGATGCCGGCGCCGAAATGCATGGAGCCCGCGCCTTCCTGAATAAGCAGAAAGATCAGCAACAGCCAGGGGAACAGCCGGCGCCGACGTTCCTGCAGAGCCAGAAGCAGGCCGGGGGCCAGGGCGTCCATGCCCGGAAAGGCAAGCTGGATGCACAGGCCGCAGATAATGAAGCCGACCCACCACAGGGCTTCGAGAATTTTCATGGCCTGTCCCGGGCCCCGTCTTCAGCCGCGGGCTTCCCCTGGGGCAGGGGACCGACAAAGGGCGGTCTGGGCTTGGAAAGAAGGGGCGGCCCACCCGACGGGCCGAGCACCACGACTTCTTCCAGGTGATCGGTGGGCACCAGGGGTTGGGCGTGAACCTGTTTGAACAGGGTCTCATGTCCGGGCTGCACGCTGGTGACCATGCCCACGGGAATTCCCTTGGGAAAGGCGGGGTCGGCCCCGGATGTGACCAGCAGTTCGCCTTCGGCGATGCCGGCGTTCTGGGCCACGTACAGCATCTCCAGCCCCAAGGGGCTGGAGGATGAGCCGGCCAGCACCCCGGGGGTGCGACTGACGCTGCTGACCACGGCCAGACGAAAGTCCGGGTCGGTGAGCAGCAAGACGATGGAACTGTGGGGTGCGGTACGGATAATCCGGCCCACCACCCCGGCGGGGGCGAGCACCGGGGCGCCGGTCAGAGCGCCGTCGGCATGGCCCCTGTCGATGATGATGGTCTGCAACACGGCTTGCGGCCCGATACGGCCGCCGATGACTCTGGCCCCGAAGCCCGGCGATTCCTGCAGGGGTTCGATGCCCAACAATAGGCGCAACCGGGTCAGCTCGGCGCGATCTTCGGCCGTGTCGCGCAAACGGCGCTCAAGACGTGTCAATTCAGTGCGCAGCCGGGTGTTCTCTTCGGCCACGCCGATAAGCGCCACATAGTCGTTCCAGGCTTCGGCGCTTGAATCCACCACCCATTCGACGGGTGAGAGGACCATTCCGACTATCTCCAAACCGGAGCTTTCCGCCAGCTTATCGAGATACCCGGTGCGGGCGTTCCAGGCGAAAAGGCCGAGATACAGAAACAGAACAACGACCAGCAGCAGGATAAGGCGGTTGGCGGAGGGCGCGTTAATCGACGCAGACCTCCTTCATGATGTGAATGTTGTCCAGCGCCCGGCCGGTGCCGAGCACCACGGTGGAAAGGGGATCGTCCACCACGGTAATCGGCAGGGAAGTTTCTTCGCGCAGGAGCTGATCCAGCCCCTTGAGCAAAGCGCCGCCGCCGGTGAGCACAATGCCGCGGTCCACGATGTCGGCGGCCAGTTCCGGGGGGGTCTGCTCCAGGGCGACGCGCACGGCCAGGACAATGGCGTCCACCTGCTCGGAAATGGCCTTGCGCACCTCTTCGGAGGTGATGATGATGTTCTGCGGAATGCCCGAGACCAGGTCGCGGCCCTTGACCTCCATCTCCTGCTCCGGCTCAAGAGGATAGGCCGAGGCGATGGACATCTTGATTTCTTCGGCGCTCGATTCGCCGATGAGCATGTTGTACTTGCGCTTGACGTGGGTCATGATGGCTTCGTCCATTTTGTCGCCGCCCACGCGCACCGACTTGGAGTAAACGATGCCCGAAAGGGAGATGACCGCCACCTCGGTGGTGCCGCCGCCGATGTCGACCACCATGTTCGAGGTGGGTTCCTGGATGGGCAGGTTGGCCCCGATGGCCGCGGCCATGGGCTCCTCGATCAGGTAGACTTCGCGCGCGCCCGCGCTCTGGGCCGATTCCTTGACCGCACGCTTCTCCACCTGGGTGATGCCCGTGGGCACGCAGATCATGATCCGCGGGCGTACCGGCCGACGCGAGTTGTGGACCTTGGAGATGAAGTGGCGCAGCATCGCTTCGGTGATCTCGAAATCCGCGATGACGCCGTCTTTCATGGGGCGGATGGCCTGGATGTTGCCGGGGGTTCTACCGAGCATGCGCTTGGCGTCCTGGCCCACGGCAAGCACTTGGTTGTTGCCGCGAAAATCTTTTTTCACCGCCACCACCGAGGGCTCACGCAAAATAATCCCTTTGCCCTTCAAATAGACACAGGTATTGGCGGTGCCCAGATCGATGGCGAGATCGCTGGAAAAAAGACCGAGAAACGCATTCCAGAGTTTGGACATGTTGTGTATCGACCTTGTCGTGTGAGTGTTTGCGAAGCGCGCGAAGACGCGCAACGTCATAAAGCCCGGCCACCCTACTGGGTGCCGGGGGAGTTCCATTGAGGAACATTCCGGCCGTCAAGGGATGCACGGTATCCCAGTTCGGAAAATTTATCCACAAAAAGAGAATGGGTTTAAAAACTTGTATCCAACAGCCGATTGCGGCGGGTAAACACGCAATCGCCGCGCCGGCAAAGAGCGATTTTATTTCACTCCAGAGTATTTCACACTTGAAATGCTCGCAAGGATTTGCCGACAAATCCTTGCCGCCAAATAGGTGTAGGCGGGCTTCGCCCGCCGTTAAGCGACTATTTAAAGCGTAAACTGCTCTAAGCTGAGGCGGCCGCGCTCGACCAATCGGCCAGATCGCGCTCAAAGGCCGCACCCGGCCGCACCCGGCAGGTTTCGGGCAGTTGCAGGCGGCACCAGAATCCGCCCAGGTTCAGGTGCAACTGCACCGGAGCCCGGCCGGGATGCCGGCGCAGCAGCTCCTTCAGGGCTTTCAGGCGGTCCGGGGTCAGCTCCGGCTCGACCGGAGGCTCGATACAGACGGCCCCGGTGTGGCTTTCGGAAACTTCTTCCAAGGTCATGACCCGGTCGCAGAGAATCTTTATCTCCGGCGGCGGGGCGTCGTCGGCGTCGTCGCCTTCGACCGCGTCCTGGTCTTTTTTCACCCGGCCGAAAACAACCAGGGGCAGGTCCGGCTGGATCAGTTCGCGGTGAGCTTCAAAGGCCTTGGAAAAGAAAAAGAGGGTGCCCTTGGCCGTGAGATCTTCTCCGGCGCACAAGGCCCAGCGTTCGCCCTTGGCGTTGAAGCGGGTGGTCACCTCGGTGAGCAGCACGGCGCACTTCACCGTCGCATTCGTGGGCAGTTCGCGGCATTCTTCCAGGGGAAGGAGCCCGAGACGCTGTATTTCTTTGATGTGGGGCATGAGCGGATGGTTTTTGAAGAAAAAGCCGAAAGCCTCTTTTTCATGCTTGGAGAGCAGGCCGCTGTCCCATTCTGGTATGGAGCCCTCGGGGCAGTCAAAGCCGATGCCCGGGCTCTGCGGCCGGGCTTCTTCCGGCACCAGGGAAAAGAGGGAAATCTGGTTGGAGTCTTCCATCTTGGCCATTTTCTGGGCTCGGGCCACGACCGCGTCCAGGGCGGCAAACAGACCGGCCCGGCTCACCCCCAGACAGTCGCAGGCCCCGGCCTTGATCAGGCTTTCCAGGGCGCGTTTGGTCATTTTACGCGAGTTTATCCGCCGGCAAAGATCCAGCAGAGAGACAAAGGGGCCGTCTTTTTTCCGGCTTTCGACCATTTCACGCACGGCCTCGCGGCCCACATTCTTGATCCCGCCCAGGCCGAAGAT
This sequence comes from Desulfovibrio sp., assembly GCA_031553235.1. Classification (GTDB taxonomy): domain Bacteria; phylum Desulfobacterota; class Desulfovibrionia; order Desulfovibrionales; family Desulfovibrionaceae; genus Frigididesulfovibrio. Next base: position 75,695 of record JAVBLS010000014.1, on the reverse strand, counting down.
CACCGCCCCGTCTTTGACCCCAAAAGTCCAGTCGCTGTCGTTGACGCTGGGCGCGAGCACCGCGATGCCCATGTCGCCGCAGGAGGCGATGTATTTGAGCAGTTTGTCCTGGTTGCCCATTTCCGATGAAAGCAGGGCGGCCATGAATTCGGTCTTGTAGTGCGCCTTCAAATAGGCCGTGTGGTAGGAGATCAGGGCATAGGCGGCCGAGTGCGACTTGTTGAAACCGTATTCGGCGAATTTTTCCATCAAGTCGAAGATTTCGTCGGCCTTTTTGCGGTCCACCCCGCGCTCCAAGGCGCCTTCCACAAACTTGGAGCGCTCCTTGGCCATGGCTTCCGGGTCCTTCTTGCCCATGGCCCGACGCAGCAGGTCGGCTCCGCCCAAGGAATAGCCCGCCACAACCCGGGCGATCTGCATGACCTGTTCCTGGTAGACGATGACCCCGTAGGTGTCTTTCAGGCAGTCGCGCAGGCTTTCCAGAGGGTATTCCACGGGCACCACGCCCTGCTTGCGTTTGATGAATTCGTCGACCATGCCCGATTTCAACGGCCCCGGGCGGTACAGGGCCAGCATGGCGATGATGTCTTCAAAGACCGAGGGCTTCAAGCGGCGCAGATAGCGGCGCATGCCCGAACTTTCCACCTGGAAGATGCCGTCGGTGTCGCCCGCCGAATACAAGCGGTAGGTGGCCTGATCGTTGAAGGGCAGGAAGTCGAGATCCGGCGGGGTTTTGCCCGATTGTTCGATCAAGGCCAGAGCGTCGGCAATGACCGTCATGTTGCGCAGGCCGAGAAAGTCGAATTTCACCAGGCCGATTTTTTCGACCATCTTCATGTCGAACTGGGTGACGATGTCGTTTTCCTGCTTGCCCCGATAGAGCGGCAGGTATTCCTGCATGGGCTTGTCGGAAACCACCAGGCCGGCCGCGTGGATGGAGGCGTGGCGCGAGAGCCCTTCCAGGCGCATGGAAGTGTCGAGCAGGCTTTTGATCCGGGGCTCTTTCTTGTACATTTCCGCGAGATCCGGCTCCAGTTCCAGGGCCTTCTTCACGGTCATCTTGAGGTCCGCCGGAATGAGCTTGGCGATGCGGTCGGTTTCCTGAAAGCTCATGCCCATGGCCCGGCCCACGTCGCGCACCACGCCCTTGGCCAGCATCTTGCCGAAGGTGGTGATCTGCGAAACCGAGTCGGCGCCGTATTTGCGCACCATGTAGTCGATGACCCGGTGACGGTTGGCTTCGCAGAAGTCCACGTCGATATCGGGCAGACTGACTCGCTCGCTGTTCAGAAAGCGCTCGAAGAGCAGGTTGTAGGGAATGGGGTCCAGGTTGGTGATGCGCAGGGCATAGGCCACCAGCGAGCCGGCCGCCGAGCCTCGGCCCGGCCCCACGGGGACGCCGTTGTTCTTGGCCCAGTTGATGAAGTCCTGAACGATCAGGAAATAACCGGGAAAACCCATGTCGCAGATGACCTCAAGCTCATGCTCCAGGCGCTCTTCGTAGAGCTTGCGGTTCGTGTCCGGAGGCATCTTTTCCAGCCGGCGCACCAGACCCTCGCGGGCCAGGCGACGGAATTCCTCGTCCAGGGTCATGCCCTCGGGCAACTCGTAGCAGGGAAAGTGCGGGGTTTTCAGATCAAAGTCATAGTCCTCGACCATCTCGGCAATGCGCCCGGCATTGGCCACGGCCTCGGGCACGTCGGCGAAGTCGCGCTCCATCTCCTCCGGGCTCTTGTAGTACAACTCGCGGGTCTCGAAGCGCATCCGGTTCGGGTCGTCCACCTGGGCCTGGGTCTGGATGCAGAGCAGCACGTCGTGGGCGTCCACGTCGTCGGCGTTCAGGTAGTGGCAGTCGTTGGTGGCCACCAGGGGCAGGCCGGTCTGTTCGGCAATGCGCAACAACCCGGCGTTGGCCTCCACCTGCTCCTTCAGGCCGTTGGATTGCAGTTCCAGATAGAAACGGCCGGGGTAGATGGCGGCATATTCCTTGGCTGCTTCCAGAGCGGCTTCAAAGCCCTGTTTGCGCAGCTTCTTGGGAATTTCTCCGCCGATGCAGGCCGATAGGGCGATGATCCCGCCCGAGTATTGGCGCAGCAAGTTTTTGTCCACCCGAGGCTTGTCGTAGAAACCGAAAAGGGCTCCGTGCGAAACCAGGCGGACCAGGTTGTGGTAGCCCTCGCGGTTCTGGGCCAGGAGCACCAGGTGGTGCCGGTCGCGGCGTTTTTCCGGGGTCTTGTCGGTGTGGTTGTCGCAGACATAGACTTCACAGCCGATGATCGGCTTGATCCCGACCTTTTTGGCTTCCAGATAGAAGTGCATGGCCCCGTAAAGGTTGCCGTGATCGGTGACGGCCGCGGCGGGCAGGCCGAAGTCTTTGGCTTTGCGGCAGAGATCCCGGATGCGGATGGCGCCGTCAAGGAGGCTGTATTCCGTATGACAATGCAGATGGACAAAATCGGGCATGGTGTATGGCGTGCGCCGCAAGGCGCCGTAAAGGTGTGGGGATTCGGGGGAGTTGAGGCCGGAAACCCGTGTGGCCGTGATGTATAGCATAGGTAAGCGACGGCCTCAACGCCGTCTTTTACCCGGAAAAAGCCGGCATTTCCCGCGTGCCTCCCTGGCCGGGATCAAGGCCGGGCTGACGCCGCTCTGCGCCGGCCGCAAAGAGCCGGAGATTTTCCCGTAAGGCTCGCTCCTGAGGCGTGAGAACTTGAGGGGCGCCGAACCGCCCCTCCGCCACCTTTACTCTTTTGGGTAAATGCCTCTATAATGACTGATTCAACGCACCCGGCCCGACTCGGGTCGTGCCCGAAACCGGCTTTGGCCGTCCGCTCCCTTTGTCATGAGCTTTGCTGCCTTTTTGCGGCGTCGCTGGCGCGCTCCCTTCGGCTATGCCGAAATTCTTCGTGTGGGTCTGCCCCTGGTGGCCGGCATGTGCTCGACCACGGTCATGGAGTTTACCGACCGCCTGTTTTTGAGCCACTATTCCGTAGATGCCATTGCCGCGGTTATGCCCGCGACCATGGCCTGGCTGACTGTTTCCCTGACCCTCATGGGCGTGTGCGGCTATGCCTCGGTCCTGGTGGCCCAATATGTGGGCTCCGGGGCGGAGCGCCGCGTGGGCGCGGCCCTGTGGCAGGGCATCTGGTGCGCTCTGGCCGGCGGAGGGATCAGCCTGGCCGCCTGTTTCGTTGCCGAACCCTTTTTCCGCTTCATCGGACACGAGGCGCATGTTCTGGCCATAGAGGTCGAGTATTTCCAGGTACTCTCGGCCGGTACGGTGTTTTTTCTGCTCAACACCACCGTGGGGTCTTTCTATTCCGGACGGGGCATTACCCGGCCGGTAATGGTCGCCAATATCATTGCGGCCGTCGTCAACATTCCCCTGGACTATCTGCTGATCTTCGGCGGCCTCGGTATCCCGCCCTTGGGGGCTTTCGGGGCGGCCCTGGCCACGGCCATGGGCTGGATGGTCGGTTTTTTGATTCTCAGCCGCCTGATTTTCACCCGCAGGCATGACCGGCGCTTCGGTGTGCGGCGCGATTTTCTGCCGGACCTGGAGATGATGCGCAGGCTGCTGCGTTTCGGCTTGCCCGGGGGGGTCAACTTCTTTGTGGAACTGGCCGCCGTGGCTTGGTTTGTCTTTGAGGTCGGCACTCTGGGCACGGCTCCCCTGGCCGCTTCCAACATCGCTTTTTCCATCAATTCGCTGGTGTTTGTGCCCATGCTCGGCCTGAACACGGCCGTGTCTTCGCTGGTGGGCCAGGCCATGGGCCGGGGCAGGCCGGACGAGGCCGCGCTCGTTGCCCGCAATACCCTGCATCTGGCTTTGGCCTATATGGTGCCGGTGGGCTTCGGCATCGCCCTGTTCGCCGGCCCGCTGATCTCCCTGTTCGCCCCAGGCGACCTGACTCCCGCACAATTCGCCCCGGTGCGGGCGGCCGGGGTTGTTTTGCTGTACTACATCGCGGTCTATTCCGTGGTGGACGCGGGGAACATCGTGTATTTCGGCGCCCTGAAAGGCGCGGGCGACACCGTCGGGGTGCTGTTGATTCTGGTTACGGCCGGGACCACCTTTCTGGTGGTGCCGCTGCTGACCCTGAAAGCCATGGGCCTGGCGAACCTGCATACGTATTGGTGGGCTCTGACAGCCTACATCATGGGCCTGGCCGGGTGTGTCTGGCTGCGTTTCCGCCTGGGCAAATGGCGGAAGATTCGGGTGGTGGAGACGGCGCCCGGGGTGTAGCTCTGCCGTCTCAGGCCTGGGGGGAGTCGGGCAGGCGATCCCGTCGGGGATCGATGTGGATCAGTGCGTCACAGATTTCCAGGCCCACCCGTCTGGCGGTTTCCGGCTCGTAGAGCAGGAATTCGATGCGGTGGGCAATAACGTCGACTTCGGCCACGGTCAGGGTCGGGTCCACGCCCACATGCATGTCCACGATCAACTGCCCGCCCAGGAAGCGGGTACGCAGGTTGTGCACCTCAAAGACTTCGGGCTGTTCGGTGACCACATCCATAATGGCTTGGCAGACGGCCGGGGTCGCGCCCTTGTCCAAAAGCGTGTTGGCGGCCGGGGCGCAGATTTTCCAGGCGGCGCGGATGATGAACAAAGACACCAGCAGCGCGGCCGCCATATCCAGGAACCACAGGGAAGGGAACCACCAGCTTACGGCCACGGCGGGGATCACCGGCAGGGATGAGAAGACGTCGGAGCGGTGTTCCCAGGCGTTGGCCATGACGGCTTCGGAGCCCAGTTCGCGGCCGCGCTTCAGGGTCCAGCGAAAGAGCCACTCTTTGGAAATCGCCGAGACGATTGCCGCCGATAAGGCCAGCAGGCTGCCGGCCGGTTGTTTGGGGCCGAAAAGGCTGTTGGCGGCCTCCCAGCCGATGCCGATGCCGGTCAGGCCCAGGCCCGCGCCCACGCCGAGAGCAATGAGCGATTCCAGCCGACGGTGTCCGTAAGGGTGGTCGGCGTCCGGGGGGACGGGCCAGAAGCGCACGCCCACCAGAATGACCGCGTCGGTGAGCAAGTCGGTAAAACTGTGCAGACCGTCGGCCAGCACGGCCCGGCTGTGCCCCAGAACGCCGGCCAGGACTTTGAAAATGCTCAGGATCAGATTGACCCACAGGCCTACCCAGGTGACCCGGGTGATGCCTTTGAGCTTGGCCGGGTCCTGCTGTGTGGAAAGGGGACGGGGCATGACCTTAAGCCTCCTTGAAGCAATTTCAGAATGAAATTGCCTATGTAACCATATCATCGGACGGACTTCTGAACGAGCCCGCAAGCGGACGCCCGCTTACGCGTTCGTCGGAGCAGATGAACATTTTCAATGTTCATCTGCTCCAGTCGGTATATTTTCGGGCAGGATGCCCGCCATCATCAGGCCCACGGCCTCCAGCTTGCGTATATCCGTTTTGGGGAAACAGTCGAGTATTTTGCCCCGATACATGACCGCGATGCGGTCGGCCAGAAGCAGGCCTTCGACCATGTCGCCGGTAATCAGCAGCACCCCCGCCTGTTCGCGGGCGTCGGACAACCGACGGCGGACCTCTTCGGCGGCGGCCACATCCAGACCCTGGGTGGGGTTTTCGGCGAGGATCACCGTCGGCTGCCGCATGAGTTCGCGGCCGATGACCAGCTTCTGTAAATTCCCGCCCGAGAGCGAGCGCCCCGGGGCCAGTGGGTCGGCCGGACGGATGTCGTAGCCTGCGATCAACTGCAAAGTGGCGGCCAGGGCGGCCGAGCGGGAGAGCCGCAGGCCGTCTGTGAAGGTTTCGCGTGCCGTGAGCAGCAGGTTGTCCACCAGCGAAAGACCGGGACAGGTGGCCAGGCCGCGTCGATCCTCGGGAATGTAGGCCAGACCGCCCCGGCGCGGCGGCGTGGGATAAAAGGCGTTCCATGATTGGCCGAGAATTTCCACCTCGCCTGTTCCCGGCCGCGCCAACCCGGCCAAGATCTCGACCAGATCCTTCTGGCCGTTGCCGGCCACCCCGGCTATGGCCAGAATTTCACCCTGGCGCAGAGAAAACGAAATATCATGCAGGCGATCCGAGCTCAGATGCCGCACCCGCAGCACCTCGGCGCCAAGGGCGAGTGGAGGCGGGGTCAGGTCGGGCGACAGGGCTCGGCCGATCATCCGGGCGGCCAGAGAATCCGGGTCCGGCAGATCTTCGCGCGGAAACTCGCCGACAACCTCGCCCCGGCGAAGAATGGCGATTTCATCGGCCGTGTCCATGACCTCCCGCAGCTTGTGGCTGATGAAAACCACCGACCTGCCCAGGGCGGCCATGCGCTTGAAGGCCGTGAACAGGTGCTCGGTTTCTTTGGGCGTCAGCACGGCCGTGGGCTCGTCAAAGATCAGCAGGGAACAGTCGCGCTGCAACAGCTTGAGAATTTCCACCCGCTGACGCTCGCCCATGGAAAGCGTGCCCACTTCGGCGGCCGGGTCCAGTTCCAGGGCATAGCTTTTTGCCAGTTCGGCCACGCGGCGTTTCGCGCTGCGCGGGGAAATGAAAAAGCCGTTCTCCTGGCCGAGAAGCACGTTTTCGGCCACGCTCATGGAATCCACCAGCATGAAGTGTTGATAAACCATGCCGATGCCGGCCGCAAAGGCCTCTCTGGGCGAGGGGAAACGCGCGGATGTTTCGTCCAGGTAGATGCGACCGGCGTCGGGCTGCAGCCTGCCGGCCAGGATGGACATGAGGGTGCTTTTGCCCGCGCCGTTTTCCCCCAGCAGCGCCTTAATCCTGCCCGGGACAAAGGTCAGGGAGATATCCCGGCAGGCCGCCACCGGACCAAAGTTTTTGCAGATGCCCTGCAGGCGGATCACGGGAGCGCCGGCCATTTACTCCCCCGGTTCCAGGTTGACCCCGAGGGCCCTGGGCGAGCGGCAGCCGCGCCCCCCCAGAGAGGAGAGCAGCAGGACCAGCAGGGTCAGGATGAAGGGCAGCATGGCCAGGTAGTCCGAAGGAATGCCCAGGTCCAGGGCCTGCAGGCGTGACTGCATGGCCCAGGCCCCGCCGAAGAGAAAGGCTCCGATCATGGCCCGGCCCGGCCGCCAGAAGGCGAAGATCACCAGAGCCACGGCGATCCAGCCTCGTCCGGCCGTGATGTCCGGTACCCACTGGCGCATGACCACGAGCGAGAGATAGGCCCCGCCCAGGCCGGCGAAAAAGCCGCCGGCCAGCACCCCGGCCCAGCGCAGGGCCAGGGGCGAGAGACCGGCCGCGCTTACGGCTTCGGGGTTTTCACCGGCCGCCCGCAGGGCCAGACCGAAGCGGGTGCGCATGAGCACAAACCAGATGCCGGGCACCAATACATAGGCGAGGTAGACCAGGGCGTCTTGTTGGAAAAAGATCCGTCCGACGGCCGGGATGTCCCGCAAGAGCGGCACCGAGAGCGGGGCAAAGGCGGCAATTTTCTCGGGCACGTAGGCGATGCGGGTCTGGTTGAAGGGGTTGCCCAGGAAGTTGGCCAGACCTGTGCCGAGAATGGTCAGGGCCAGGCCGGATACCACCTGGCTGCCCCGAAAGACCAGGCAGACCAGGCCATGCAGCCCGGCCAGAAGGGCTGCGGCCGCGCCGGCGGCCAGGGCGCCGAGCCAAGGGTCGCCGCTTAAGTGGGCGGCCAGAAAGCCGGCAAAGGCGCCGACAATCATCATGCCTTCCACGCCCAGGTTGATCACCCCGGCGCGCTCGTTCAGAATCGCTCCCAAGGTGGCCAAGAGGATGGGGATGCCGGACTGCACCGTGGCCTGCAGAGTGAGGATCACAAAGTCGGGGGTCATGCCGCGCCTCCCCCGGTTGGCCGGCAGGTTGGAACGACCGACTCGAAGCGGTAGGTCTCAAAGAATTGCCCGGCCAGCATGATCAGCAGGATGCAGCCCTCGATCATCGAGCCGAAGGCCGCGGGTATGGAAAGCTCCACCTGCAGGTTTTCCACGCCGACCCGTATGCCCGCCAGGAAAAAGGCGAAGAGGGCGATGCGGCCCACGCGCAGCCGGGCAAGCCAGGCCACGACAATGGCCGTGTAGCCGTAGCCCGCCGGGGCCGAGGTCTGCAACCGGCCCACCAAGGCCGAGGTTTCCAGCCCGCCGGCCAGGCCGGCCAGAGCGCCGCACAGGCAGAGCACAAAGGCGGTGAGAAAGGCGTAGGGCATGCCGGCGTACAGGGCGGCTCGAGGGTTTTCTCCGGCGGCCCGGATTTCAAAACCCAGGCGGGTGTGCTTGAAGAACAGGGCCAGACCCGGGCCGACGGCCAGACAGCAGGCCAGGCCCCAGTGGATGCGGCCGAACAGTTCGGGTACGCGGGCCGCTTCGGGAAAAAGGAAGGTCACGGGCATGCCGGAGCCGGACGGGTCTTTCCAGGCATCGTGCAGCAGGCGATTGAGGATGCACACGGCCACATAGTTGAGCATGAGCGAGGAGATGATCTCGTTCATGGCGAATTTGCAGCGCAGCAAGGCGGGGATGAAGGCCCACAGGGCGCCCAGGGCGGCGGCGCCCAGGGCCATGCCGGGCAGCAGAGCCCAGGCCGGAGCCTGGGGAAAGGCCAGGACCACGCCCGCGGCCCCGATGGCGCCCATGACGAACTGGCCTTCGGCCCCGATGTTCCAGATTTGCATGCGGAAACATACGGCCACGCCGGCCGCGCAAAGAAAGATCGGGATAGTCTTGAGCAAGGTATCTTCCAGGCTCCAGACGTGGCCGAAGCCGCCCTCCAGGAGCAGACGGATGCCCTCGAGCCCGGGCTTGCCCTGAACTTCGAGCATCAGGGCGCTGATACCCAGGGAAAGAAGCAGAGCCGCCCCGAAAAGCGGGAAACAGCCCCAGGCAAGGGGCTCCGGTCTGCGGGTGATGTGTCGTGTGAACACGTTTTTGAAAAGCCGACTTGTTCTATTTCACAGAGCCGACCACGCCCTCCACAAACCAGTCCATGGAGAGCAGGTCTTTGTCCGCGGGCACGACGCCGTCGGCGATGCGTACCTTGCCTTCCTGGTCCTTGACCGGGCCCTTGAAGACCACGAAGTCGCCCTTGATGATTTCGGCCTTGCGGGCCAGGACTTCGTCGCGCACGTTCTGGGGCACCATGGGGCCGAAGGGCGAGATATCCACAATGCCGGATTCGAGGCCGGGCCAGACCGAGTTGTCGCCCTTCCATTCGCCCTTGCGGACCTTTTCCACCACTTCCTTATAGAAGGGGGCCCAGTTCCATATGGCGGCGCAGAGATGGGCGGCGGGCGCCGACTTGGACATATCGTTGTTGTAGCCGATGGAGTAGGCGCCCCTTTCCTGGGCGGCTTCCTGCGGGCCGGCGGAATCCTGGTGCTCGGCAATGACGTCGGCACCCAGGTCGAGCAGACTCTTGGCCGAGTCTTTTTCCGTCACCGGGTCATACCAGGTCTTGGTCCAGACCACCCGGACCTCGACTTTGGGGTTGACCGAGCGTGCACCCAGAGTGAAGGCGTTGATGCCCCGAATCACCTCAGGGATAGGAAAGGCGGCCACGAAGCCCAGAGTGTTGCTCTTGGTCATGCGGCCGGCCACCATGCCGGTGAGGAAGCGGGCCTGATAGGCGCGGCCGAAGTAGTTGCCCATGTTCGGCGCGGTTTTGTAGCCCGAGCAGTGCAGGAAGATGGTCTTGGGAAACTGTTTGGCCACGTTCAGGGTCGGATCCATGTAGCCGAAGCTGGTGGTGAAGATGATGTCGTAGCCTTTGCGGGCCATGTTCAGAATGACCCGTTCCGCGTCCGGTCCTTCGGCCACGTTTTCGGCGTAGTAGGTGACCACGCCGGGCATCTTGGCCAACTCAAGGCGGGCCTGGTCGTGGGTGTAGGACCAGCCCGTGTCGCCGATGGGCGAGACATAGACAAAACCGATTTTCAACTCTTTATCGGCGGCTCCGGCCGGGAGGGCAAGGACGAAGGCTGAAAGCAGGACGGCACACAGGAAGATCAGGCGGCGCATGTGGGCTCCCTCACTGTGGGTCGGGCGGTGCCGCCCGTTCGGTTGTTTGTCCGGCGCATGTTTGGCGTCCGGTTGGCTTGCTTGTTCGGCGTGCACCCGCGGCCGGTTGATTATTTGTCCTGCGCGCGTTCGGCGGCCAGCGGTTTGACGAACTGCGTGGCCGAATCCCAGGGAAAAAGCACCCAGGAGTCCTGGGCAAACTCGCGGATATACAGATCCACGTGCGGTGCGCCGGCCGGCTTGGCGTAGATGCAGGCGAAATACGCCCGGGGCAGCAGCCGGCGCACCTCGCGAGCGGTCTTGCCGGTGTCCACCAGGTCATCCACCACCAGCCAACCCTCGCCGTCGCCCTTCACGCCTTTAAGCACGCAGCAGCCGGCGTCGCTCTGCTGCTTCCAGTCGTAGCTGACGATGCACAGGGTGTCGATCAGGTGAATGTCCAGCTCGCGGGCGATGATTGCCGTGGGCACCAGGCCGCCCCGGGTGACGGCGATGATGCCCTTGAAGGCGGGCTGTTCCAGGAGCCTCAAGGCCAGTTCACGGGTATCGCGCTGGACCCGCTCCCAGGTGACGGTTTCATTGCGGACGTAACGGCTTTCGGCTTCCATGGGCGCTCTCACGGGCAGGTGGTGTGGTTAGTTCAGGCGAATCTGTTCCAAGGCATCGGGGTGAGAGACGATCTCCGCCTTGTCCACCAGGTTGCGCATGAAGGCCGTGGCCACGTCCTCACGTTTGCGCTGCAGCAGATTTTGCATGAAGATGCTCTTCAGCCCCTGCCACTCTTGATCCGTGGGCGGGGTGGAGCTGAGCGGCCGGGCAACGACCGCTCCCTCGGCAACCTGATAGACCTGGGGCAGCCATTTGCCTTCCGGGGCTGTGAGCAGGGCCTGGGCCAAGGCGTCGGCGCCTTCCAGGGGACGAACAATGGGCGCGGCAATGCTGAACTTTTCGCTGACCTTGGCCCGGGCCGCATAGACTGCGGGCAGATCGCCGTCCTTAAACTCCGGCAGAGCCTTGTCGGCGGCTTCTTTGGCCAGGGCGGCGGCGCGCACGTTCTTCAGCTTGGCGATGATTTCGGCCTTCACGCTGTCCAGGGCCGGGACTTCTTCCGGCTTGGCGTCTTTGACGAAGACCAGAGCAACGCCGTCTTCCGCGGCCAGGGGCGAGGGCGCGGCCCGGCCGGTGGGCACGCCGTTGAGGGCGGCCACGGCGTCTTTATGCAGCTTGAGCAGGGCGACGGCCTCCACCCGGGGGATCAGGCCGGAATGCTGCAGCGGCACGCCGAGAGCGGCGGCAATCTTGTCAAAGGACGTGCCCAGGCGCAGGGCGTCTTCAGCCTTTTCCTGCATGGCGGGAATTTGGGCCTGGGCCTTTTCCTGCGCCAGCGTGGCCTTGATTTCGTCATGCACCTCGGCCAGAGGCTTTTGCGTGGCCGCGCGCTTTTCTTCCAGCTTGATCAGGTGCAGACCGTATTCGCTGTCCACGGGCGCGCTCACCTGGCCGGGGTTCAGGGCCATGGCCGCGGCATCCACGTTGTGGGGCAATACGCCGAGGTCGAGAAAGCCCATTTCGCCGCCCGTGGGCGCGGTCAGCGTGTCGTCGGAGTATTCTTTGGCCAGATCGGCAAAGTCGGCGCCGCCGGCCAGCTTTTTCTGAATCTCGGCCATCTTGGCGTCGGCTTTGGCCTTGGCGGCTTTGTATTCCGACGCATCGGCCCTGGGCAGGCGCAGGAAAATCTGCCGGCTGCGGTAGCCGGCGGGCTCGCTGTATTCGTCGGCTTTTTTGGCATACTCGGCGGCAATTTCTGCGTCCGCAACCGTCTGTGAGGCGGCCAGGGCCGTCGGGGTCAGCTCGATGTAATCGAGGTTGACCCGGGCGGGCAGGCGCAGGGAGTCTTTGTTGGTTTCGTACCAGGCGGAAATGTCGGCGTCGGAGACTTCAGCCTTGTCCATGTACGCGGCGGCGTCAAAGAGCACGTACTGGGCCGTGCGCTGGGTCAGGCCGAAGTTGAAGGCCGTGCGGGCCTCGGCCTCGGACACCTGCACCCCGGCTGTGACCAGGGCCATGAGCTTTTCCTCGAGCAGGGTGTTGCGGTAGCCGTCCTGGAATTCAGCCACGGTCAAGCCGCGGTTTTTAAGCGCCAGCTTGTAGCGCTCGGGATCGAACTTGCCCTGGTCGTCATGAAACATGCCGATGCGCGAGATCACCGCGCCCAGCTCCACGCGCGAGACAAAGATGCCCAGGCGCTTGGCCTCTTGCCGGCGCAGGGCCGAAAAGACAAGTTCGCGCACGATCAGTTCTTTGAAGCGTTTCTGGGCTTCAACGTTGGAGGAAAAATCCGGCACGCTGCGGCGGTAATTGTCGATGTTCGCCCTGACTTCGCGCATGACGTCGTTCAGACTGATGTTTTCGCCGTTGACCTCGGCCGCCGTGTGTTGGGGCGCTTTATTGAAGTTTCCCACTCCCCAGAAAATGAAAACCAGAATGATGATCCCGAAAATGACCTTGACGGCCAGGGAGCGGGCGCCTTGTCTGATGATGTCCAGCATGCGGTTGTCTCCAAAAGGGTGCGGGCCGGCTTAAGCTTCCACGTCCGTTCCGGCCATTCGGTATTCATTGAGCTTGTTGCGCAGGGTGCGGACGGAAATGCCCAGAAGCTCCGCCGCCTGGGTGCGGTTGCCCCCGGTCTGTTCCAATCCTTTCTTGATCATCAGCCGCTCCACCTCATGCAGGGGCATAACCCCGCCGGCAAAAGGAGAGGTCGCGTCCGGAACGGCCGGGCCGGCTTCGGGCGCATCTTGCGGCGTGGCCGCCTCTTCATCCGGCCCGGCGTCTTCCTGGAAGAGCGGCCAGTCTTCGCCTTCCAACAGGAAGTGTTCCGGTCGGATGGGCTTCCCGCCCGAAAGCAACACGGCTCGTTCCATGAGGTTTTGCAGCTCCCGGACGTTGCCGGGAAAGTCATGGCCGGCGAGCCAGGCTTCGGCTTCGGGCGAAAGATCCACCGCCGCCAGCCCGTACTCGCGCAGGTAGCGGTTGATGAAGAAGCGGGCCAGCTTGGGCACGTCGTCGCCACGCTCGCGCAACGAGGGCAGGCGCAGGGGGATGACGTTCAGGCGGAAGAACAGATCCTGGCGGAATTTGCCTTCTTTAACCCAACTCTCCAGATCGCGGTTGGTAGTGGCCAGAACGCGCACGTCCACCTTGACGGTTTCCGTGCCGCCCACCCGGTCGATCTCGCCCTCCTGGAGCACGCGCAGCAGTTTGGCCTGCAGCCCCAACTCCATTTCGGAAATTTCGTCCAGCAGCAGAGTGCCGCCGTCGGCCAACTCAAACTTGCCGAGCTTGCGGGAAATGGCCCCGGTGAAAGCGCCTTTCTCGTGACCGAAGAGTTCGCTTTCCAGCAAGTGCTCGGGCAGGGCGGCGCAGTTGACGGCCACAAAAGGCCCGGCCGGGCGATCACCCTCGGCGTGGATGAAGCGGGCGAACATTTCTTTGCCCGTGCCCGAGTCGCCGGAAATGAGCACTGTGGCCTTGGATTTGGCCACCTGACGGGCCAGGCCGAGCACCCGACGCAAGGCCGGATGCTCGCCCACAATGGCAAAGCCGCGTTCCGGCCGGACAACCGGGCGCTCCGGGGCAATCTTCGGGGCCGAATCGGGCAGGACGGCCTGGATTTTTTCAAAAGTCAGAGGCTCGGCCCAATAGTCGCGGGCACCGGCTTCCAGCACCTTTTGAGCTTCTTCAGGGGTAGGGCGGTCGGAAAAGACGATCACCGGCGGAAAATCGGGATCTTCTTTGCCCACGGCCAGCAGATCCTCCACCCGGAAGCCGGGCATGGAGGAACGCGAAAGGATCAGCCCCGGCGTTCCCTTGCGCAGGAAAGCAGAAGCCCCTTTAAGGTTTTCGGCGATGCCCACTTCAACCCCGGCATCACGCAGTTGCGGAAAGACACGGGTCACCAGTTGGGCCGGCGCCAGAAAAAGGATTCGCCGGGCAAGCATCCGGTCGTCATACCCGGAGTCGTTGCTTTTTTCAACCAATTTCGCCCCGGCAGGCAATGAGTTCGGCCGTGATGCTCACGGCGATTTCTTCGGGCGTCTGGGCGCCGATATTCAAGCCCACCGGGCAGTGCACCGCGGCCAGGGCCTCGTCGGCCACACCTTCTTTGCGCAAAAGGGCATACACGGCATCGCGCTTGGAACGGCTGCCGATCATCCCGATATAGCCGAAGGGGAAGCCCAGGACGGCGCGCAGGGCCTCGCGGTCGTGGCTGTGCCCCCGGGTGAGGATCACGGCCGCGTCGCTCCGGCCGGGCTCATGCTCGACCAGGGCGTTCGTCAGGGTGGGAGTGGCCTGATCCGACAGGACCAGACGCGAGGCATGGGGAAAGCGGTCGCCGGCGAGAAATTCCGCCCGGTCTTCCAGAACGACGACACGATAACCCAGGGTGTGGGCCAGGCCGGCCAGGGCCAAGGAGACGTGCCCGCCGCCGAAGAGAAAGATCCGGCGCGCCCCGGCAAAGGGAGAAACCAGCGTAAGCCCGCCGGTCGTGCGCTCCAGAGTGGGGAATAACGATTGGGGCCCCGGTCTTTGGGGCAACGCCGGGGTCGCTGTCCGGCCGAGGACGCGCAGCCTGCCGGAGCCTGCCTCTTCCAGGCGGGTGAGCAGGTTGAAGGCTTTGCCGCGCTCTTCAAGCTCGGCCGCCCGGGCGTGGGTCGCCAAAACTTCCGGCGTGGGATCGATGCGATGCAGGAGCACGGAAAGCTCGCCGCCGCAGATCATATCCATGTCGGTGACCCCGACCAGAGAAAAGTGCAGTTCCAGGGCCAGGGCTTCCGGTTCGGCCGCCAGACGTCGCGCGGCCTCCAGGGTCTCGGCTTCCGAACGGCCGCCGCCGACGCTGCCGGCGCTGCGACCGTCGGCAAAGGCCAAAAGCCGCGCCCCGGCGGTACGCGGGGTGGAACCTTTGCTCGCCAGGAGCACGGCCTCGACCACGGGTCGGCCGGCGCGAAGTTCATCGAGAATAAGGCGACAGGGGGTATACATGCGGACCTCCGGAGAAGGTTCACCTCTCATGGTTGTGATGTCAAGAGGCGTGCCCGTTCGAAGTCCATCGCTATGTATGTAAAACAATAACGCTTTATGATATAATGCTTTTTTAATTAAAGTATCTGAATTTTTTTCTTGTGTCATATCATCTAAGTGAAAAGCAGCACAATGAGTAATCGATTACATTGCAGCAGAATTGGTTTACAGGCTTCCGGCCAAGATGTAGGACATCTATAACTTGTGGGGGCCATATGACCGGGTGAAAAGGCCGGCGGTCGATTTCACCGGCGCAACCGTTTACACGGAGGGATGCCGAGTGTCACAGGAGTACATTTTTGCGACTACGGTGGAATCCGCCCTGGCCCTGCTCAAGGAGCACAAGGGAAAGGCCCGGATCATCGCCGGCGGGACGGATCTCATTCTGCAGGAATCTCGCAGGAAAGAGAAAAGCACGGTGTTGGTGGACCTGTCGCATATCCCCGAACTGCACGGCATCTGCGAGTGTAATGGGGATATCGTGATCGGGGCCTGCGTCACGCACGCCGAAGCCTCGTTTTCCCCCCTCCTCAAAGCCAAGGCCGAGGCCCTGGCTACGGCCTGCGGCAAAGTCGGCGGCAGGCAGATCCGCAATATGGGTACCTTGGTGGGCAACATCGTTTCCGGCCAGCCCGCCGGTGATGCCGCCGTGGCCCTGACCGCCCTGGACGCCATGTGCACGGTGCACACCTGCGACGGTGCGGTGCGCGAGGTGCCCATGGCCCAGATGTACACCGGCGTCTGCGAAAGCTCTGTGGACTGCTGCGCTGAGATTGTCGCCGGCATCCGCATTCCGGCCGACAAGTCCGGTGAGGCTTCTTCCTATCAGCGCATGGAACAGCGCAAGGCCCTTTCGTTGCCCATGCTTTGCGTGGCCGCCAAGCTCGGCCTCAAGGGCGGGGTGATCACGTCCGCCGCCATCGCCATGGCCCCGGTGGGGCCCGGCCCGCAACGCGCGGTCGAAGCCGAGGCCTTTCTGATCGGGCAAGAGGCCGGCCAAACCGCCTTCGCCAAAGCCGCGGCCCTGGCCGACAAGAACGCGACCTTTCGCAGCAGTTCGGTGCGGGGTTCCAAGGAATTCCGCCACGCCGTTCTGCCCGTCTTCATCGTCCGCGCCCTTGAGGAAGCGGCCGCCCGCGCCGGCGCGCGTTAAGGAGGTTCCCGGATTATGGCCAAAAACATTTCTTTTCTGCTGAACGGCGAAACCGTGGAGGTCTATGCCGAACCGGGAGAACTCCTGGTGGACGTGCTGCGCGACAAGCTGCGGCTCACCGGCACGAAAATAGGCTGCAAAGCGGGCGACTGCGGTGCCTGCACGGTGATCATGAACGGCAAGGCGGTGAACTCCTGCCTCATCCCCGTGGGCAAGGTCCAGGGCGCTTCGATCGCCACCATTGAGGGTGTGGCCTGCAAAGACGGGCTGCATCCGTTGCAGCAGGCTTTCATCGACCATGGGGCCATCCAGTGCGGCCTGTGTACGCCGGGCATGATCATGTCGGCCAAGGCCCTGCTGGACAAGAACTGCACCCCGGCCAAAGAGGAAATTCGCGAAGCCATGTCCGGCAACATCTGTCGTTGTACGGGCTACGTGAAGATTGAAAAGGCCGTGGAAGAGGCGGCCAAGACCCTGCGGGACGGCGCCGAATCCGGCTGCCGTTGCAAAGGAGGTGCCCGATGAGCGAGCGCAAGTACATCGGCAAGAGCATGCCCCGCCGCGACGGGGTGGACAAGGTCACCGGCGCCGGCCTGTTCGCGTCCGATATTTCTCTGCCTGGGATGCTGCACACCAAGGTGCTGCGCAGCCCGCACCCGCACGCCAAGATTAAGCACATCGATACCTCGGCCGCCGAAGCCCTCAAAGGCGTGCGCGCCGTGGCCACGCACAAAGACTGCCCGAAAAATCTCTACAACGCCTCGGCCCCCATGTTCACCACCGTGCCGGGCAGCGAGCGGGTGCTCGACCAGTACATTCTGGAATCCACAGTTCGCTACGTGGGCGACGAGGTGGCCGCTGTGGCCGCCGACACTCCGGAAATCGCGGCCGAAGCCGTGAAGCTGATCAAGGTGGAGTATGAGATTCTGCCCTTTGTGCTCGATCCCATTGAAGCCATGAAGCCGGAGGCCCCGGCCATTCACGGCGACAAAAAGCACGTGACTCCGGAAGCCAAAAACGTTCCCGGCGAGATAATCCGTATTCCCTGGGGCATTTCCGGCCCGGCGGCCGACGATGAGCTCGACGCCGCGTTCAAGAAGTGCGACATCGTGCTCGACGAGACCTACCGGGTGCCCATCGTCAAGCAGGTGCAGATGGAAACCATGTGCGCCGTGGCCAAATTCGACGGCGACGGCGGCCTCACCGTCTGGAGCACCACCCAGACCCCACATCCCACGCGCTTCATTCTTGCCTCGGCCTTCGGCATGCCGGCCAGTAAAATTCGCGTGCTCAACCCGCCCCACTTGGGCGGCGGTTTCGGCGTGCGCATCGGTTTGTCGGCCAAGGCCGAGCCCATAGCCGCCCTGTTGGCCAAGATGACCGGCCGGCCGGTACGTTTTCAGTTTACCCGCGAAGAAGACTTCACGGCTTCCGATACGCGCCACGGCGGCTATGTCCGGGTGCGCCTGGGCGCCATGAAGAACGGCGCCATGGAGGTGCTGGATCTGAATATTGTGCTGGGCACCGGCGGCTACTGCACCTTCGGCGTGGAACTGCCGGCCGTGTCCGGGGCCATGGCCTTGGCCATCTACAACATTCCGAAAAAACGCTACATCGGCCACTCGGTCTACACCAATCAGACCACGGCCGGGGCCATGCGCGGCTTCGGCAATCCCCAGAGCAACTTTGCCGTGGAAGGCACAGTGGATCTGCTGGCCGAGAAGCTCGGCATGGATCCCATTGCCCTGCGCCGCAAAAACGTGCAAAAGGCCAACGAACCCTGGTTCCTGCCCTTCCCCTGTTCCTCCAACGAGGTCGAGGCCTGCATGGCCCAGGGTTCCAAAGCCGTCAACTGGAAAAAGCGCGGCACCTTCGACAACTCCGGTCCGATCAAGCGCGGCATCGGCTGCTCCATCGCGGCCTGGGTGTCCAACGCCTGGCCGTTCTGCGTGGACTACGACAATGCCTACGCCACCGTGCAGGTGGACGGCTCGCTCCACGTGGCCGCGGGCGTGCCGGATATGGGCACGGGCACCAGCACCAGCCTGCCGCAGGTGGCGGCCGAGGCCTTTGGCTCGTCTTACGACGACATCCATTTCATCTATGCCGACACGGCCACCACGCCCTTTACCATCGGCTGCCACGCCAGCCGCGGTCTGTACGCCATGGGCACGGCCGTCAAGGCCGCGGCCGAGGACGCCCGCACCCAGGTGCTGGCATACGCGGCCGAGCAGATTTTCAAAGTGGCGCCCGATAAGCTGGATCTGGCCGAGCGCATGGTCTTTCTCAAAGGCAAAACGCCCAAGCCGGTGGATCCGGAAAAGTTCGCCGAGAAAGAAGACAACGCGGTTATGCTGGCGGATCTCTGCTACCACGCGCACATCCGCAACAAGCAGTTCATCGGCGTGGGCCGGATTGTTCCGCCCAACTCGCCGCCCTGGATGGCCTGCTTCGCGGACGTTTCCGTGGACACCGACACCGGCCAGATCACCGTGAACAAGCTGGTGGCCGCCCATGACGTGGGCTATGCCGTGAACCCGATGATCGTCGAGGGCCAGATTGAAGGCGGCGCCGTGCAGGGCATCGGTTACGCCCTGACCGAGGAGATCACCTATTCCAAAGGCGGGCGGCAGAACAACGAAAGCATGCACACCTATATGGTGCCGACCTTCAACGATATTCCGGAGGTGCAGGCGATCATCGTGGAAAGCAGCGACCCGCAGGGGCCCTTTGGAGCCAAGGGCGCGGGCGAGTGCGGGCTGATCTGCCCCGGCTCGGCCATTGCCAATGCCGTGGGCAACGCTCTGGGCGTGCGGGTCAAGCAGTTGCCCATGACCCCGGAGAGGGTGTTGCAGTTGCTCGGCAAGATCTAGGTGCAATGTTTCAAATACGCCTTTTGTCCAATTGCGGCGTCAAGCGGGCCTTTTTTCTACGGTCGAGTACCAAAAGAGTACACTCCCTTCGCAAAAAGGCCCGCTTTCCTTGCCATTGGCGCAAAATTCGTTATTTGGAAACAGCCCCTGGGGCCAGACCGTATTCACGGGTACGCCTGTAGAGTCTCGTAGTCCTCGGGCGTATCCACATCGTGGATGACACCGGGATCGTTCACGGGCAGGCGCAGCAGGTCCGGACCGATCCCGGCCAGGATCTCCCGGGCGCCCACATCGCCGCTCAGACGCACGATGCGGGGAAAAAGGACGCGAGAGAGGATCACCGGGTTGCCTCGCCGGCCCTGGTATTCCGGGGCCGTGGCCGGATGCTCCGGGTTGCCGGCCAGGGCGCCGGAATGGGCGGCGTAGAGGGCGCGCAGGGTTTCCGGGCGGATCAGCGGCTGGTCGCCCAGAAAGACCGCCACGGATTGGATGCTTTTTCCCTGTGGTCCGCGCAGCAGGGTTTCCAGGCCCAGGCGCAGCGAAGAACTCATGCCTTCCTCGGGATGCGGGTTGACGACGGTTTCCAGGCGGGCGGGCGGGTAGCCGGGCAGAGATTGTTTCAGGGCTCGGGTCAGGGCCTCGGCGTCGCGGCCCAGCACCAGGACCAGCCGGCTCAAGTTTCCGGCCGCGAGCACGGCTTTCAGAACATGGGCGGGCAGGGGGGCGCTCCGGAAGGGGAGCAGCATTTTGCCGCCGCCCAGCCGGCTGCCCAGGCCCGCCGCCAAAAGGATACCGGCCGGAGCAGATGAACATAGGCCCCGATCTAAAGAAGAATCTGCGTGCAGCACAGGCCCTCCTTGCCGGCGGCGCCGAGCAACACGCGTACTTCTGGAGCGGCGCGCAGAATTGCCCGGGCCAGAAGCACTCCGGCCTCGCGCGCGCCCGGGCGGTCGGCCTGGTTGAGAAAGGCGAAGCGGGCCGCCCCTGGCGGAGCGTATTGGAACAGGCCGTGCGGCTCGCTGAACAGCCGGGCCAGGGGTGCCGGCGCAAGGGTCTCGCCGGGCTGCAGGCCGGTGATTTCGGCCGTGCGTTCCGAGCGGAAGACCGTGGTTTCGTTGAAGGGGCGATTCAGGGCCGAAAGCCCGAGCACGGCCACGACCGCTTTGGTCGAAGCCGGAATGACCGGCTCATAGGCTTCGGGGGCTTTGATCGGCCGGCAGGCCGCGCCGTCGGCCTCGACCAGGATGGCGCGTTCGGGCCGGAGCCCGGCGTAGGCGTCGACAGCTTCCGGGGCAAAGCCCAAAAGTTTGGGCAAAACGGTCGGGGAGGGTCTGCCGGCGCAGAAGAAGTTTGTTTTCTCCACAGGTTCCATTTCTTCCAAGCTTGCGCCCAAAAGCAGCGTGGGGCATTGTTCCGGCGCGGGCGGGAAGATGCGGGTGGTCGTGGTGCACACGGCCGGAGCCGCCAAAGTGCCCAGGGCTCGGCCCAGGGCATAGAGCAGGGTGGTTTTGCCGCCCCCGCCCGTGAGGCAGACGATGCCCGGCAGATACGGGCGCAGCAGAAGCGCCAAATCGGCGCGAACGGTTTTCATGCTGCGAGTCTAGCGGCCCGCGGCATGAATGGCAACAGAGGGAATGCGGACGATGACGGAGAAAACGATCATGATTTACGGGGCCGGAGAAATGGCCTCGGGCGTGGCGGTAAGGCTTTTTCGGGCAGGTTTTCGCCGCTTGGTCATGTTGGAGGTGGCAAGCCCCACGGCGGTGCGCAGGCCGGTGAGTTTTTGCGAAGCCGTGCACGACGGCCGGGTGGCGGTGGAAGGCGTGGAGGCCGGACTTGCCGCCGATACGGCCGCCGTTCCCGGGGTCTGGGCCGGCGGGCGCATCGCCGTGCTGACGGACCCCGGACACACGAGCCGGGCGGCGCTTGCCCCGGAGGTGGTGGTGGACGCCATACTGGCCAAGACCAATCTGGGGCTGCAAAAAGATGATGCGCCCCTGACCGTGGGGCTGGGGCCGGGTTTCACGGCCGGCAAGGACTGCCGGGTGGTGGTGGAAACCCAGCGCGGCCACAATCTTGGCCGGCTGTTTTTTACAGGCTGTGCCGAGCCCGATACGGGCATTCCCGGCGAGATTGCCGGTAAAACCATTGAGCGGGTGCTGCGTGCGCCGGTGGCGGGCATTGTCGAGGCAGGCCTGGCCGTAGGCACGCCGGTTTGCGCCGGCGACGAGATTTGCCGGGTAGGCGGCACGCCGGTGCGTGCGGGTATCGACGGCATGTTGCGTGGCCTGGTGCGCGACGGGCTGCCCGTAACCGAGGGGTTCAAGCTCGGCGACGTGGACCCGCGCGGCAGACGGGAATATTGTTTTACGGTTTCAGAAAAGGCCAGAGCTTTGGGCGGCGCGGTGTTGGAGGCCGTGTGCGCCCATTTCTCCGAGGTTCCCGCCGGTTAGAATATGTGCGCTTTGGAAAATCCTCATTGCGCGGCAGGGGTTTAACGTCAAATCCTTGCCGCGGGATGCCTGCAATAGGCGGACCTTGCCCGCCGTCGGGCGGGCATTTCACAGCGCAATTGCTTTGGTCGGCCGGCGGTTTTTTTTCATATCGCCACACGACAACAAGAGAGGCTGTGTATGAGGAAGTTTTTTGTCTCCCTGCTGCTGTGTTTCTGGTTGACCGGGGTCGATTCGGCCTTTGGCGCTTCGGGCCACTACACCAACGGCGTCGAGGGCATCAAAGCGGCCACCCTCCCCCCGCCGGGCGTTTACTGGCGCATGTACAACGTTTTTTACAGCGCCGATTCCATGCGTATGGACAACGGCAAAAAAGCTCCCGGCAGCTTTGACCTTGACGTTTTTGCCTGGGTCAACCGGCTGATCTGGTCCACCAATGTGGAGTTCCTCGGCGGCAACCTGATTATGGATGTGGTCGTCCCTCTGACCTACCAGGATCTTTCCTACAAAATCGGTGGGATGACGGCCCTGGACGGCGACAAAACCGGCTTGGGCGACATTCTGGTGGAGCCCTTCGTTTTGGCCTGGCACGGGGCCTGGTACGATGCGGCTGTTGCCGCGGGCCTGTATATGCCCACCGGCTCCTTTGACGCCGACCGCGCCGTCAACCCCGGCATGGGTTTCTGGACCGTGATGCTCACGGCCGGCGGCACCCTGTATTTCGACAAAGAAAAAACCTGGAGCGCCTCGGTTCTTTCCCGCTACGAGTTCCACACGGAGCAGGAGCACACCAACATCACCCCGGGCAACCATTTTCACTTCGAGTGGGGCGCGGCCAAGACCCTGTGGCAGGTTGTGGATGTCGGCATTGCCGGGTATTGTCACTGGCAGGTGACCGACGACTCGGGCCGCGGCAGCACGGACGATCGCGAAGAGGCCTATGCCGCCGGGCCGGAGATTGCCGTGGCTTTCCCAAGCTACGGCCTGCAGGTCTCCCTACGTTCTTTGTGGGAATTTGAGAACAGAAACCGACCAGAGGGCAATATCACCACCTTGACCTTGACCAAGGGTTTCTAACGTCTCTTGCTCTTTGACCGTTTTCGCGGCAATGTAACGGCCGCGCGGCAGGCGGGCTTTTTCCGCGGGCCGCGCGGCCGCATGAGGTTTATCCAGATGAAAGCCATACCCGTTCAAGAGGCTGTGGGCCTGACCCTGTGCCACGACATCACCGAAATCGTTCCCGGCGGCCGTAAAGGCCCGGCCTTCCGGCGCGGCCATATTATCCGCGAAGAAGATATCGGGCATCTGCTGCGCCTGGGCAAAGAACATCTCTACGTCTGGGACACCCGCAACGGTGATCTGATCCATGAGGACGACGCGGCCCGGCGCATCGCGGCTGTGGCGGCCGGGCCGGGCCTTTCTCTGACCGAGCCCCGAGAGGGGCGAATCAACTTTCAGGCCGCCCATCAGGGCCTGTTCCAGGTCAATGTGGAACTGCTCCGGCGGATCAACCGCGTGCCCGACGTCGCCCTGGCCACCATCCACAGTCTGCAGGAAGTGGCCAAGAGCCGGGCCGTGGCCGGCACCCGGGTAATTCCTCTGGTGGTGCCCGCCGAGGTGCCCGAGGCCGTCGAAACCCTGTGCCGCGAACACGGCCAGGTATTTTCGGTGTTGCCCTTCACCCCTCGCCGGGTGGGCGTGATCACCACCGGAGGCGAAGTGTTTCACGGTCGGATCAAAGACGCCTTTACCCCGGTGCTGCAAAAAAAGCTCGAAGCCTGGGGCTGCGCCTTTCATTTCCACCAGACCGTGCCCGATGTGATCGAGGAGACGGTCAAGGCCGGGCGCAACGCCCTTGAGGCCGGCTCGGATCTTTTGCTGTTCACCGGCGGCATGAGCGTGGACCCGGACGATAAAACCCCGGCGGCCATCCGCCGATTGGCCGATCGGGTGGTTTCTTACGGCTCGCCGGTGTTCCCCGGCGCCATGTTCATGCTGGCCTACAAGGACGACGCGCCGCTGATGGGCTTGCCGGGCTGTGTCATGTACCATCGGGCCAGCGTCTTTGATCTGGTCATGCCGCGCATTTTGGCCGGGGTGCCCGTGACCGGTGACGACATCGCCGACCTTGGGCATGGAGGCTTTTGCGACTCCTGCCCGGATTGCCGGTTTCCCCTGTGCGGTTTCGGCAAAAATTAGCATAGCCTTTGGGGGTGTTCCCCTCATTTCATCAACCGGCCGGCCGGGACCGGTCGCAAGGAGCGAACAGTGACGTTGCTGCAGAAAGGAAAAACCAAGGATGTGCACGCGCATGGCGAGTATACCCTGCGCCTGGTGTTCACGGATCGGGTGACCAAGAACGAGGCCGGCGAGGTCGACCCCGGCGGCAACTTTGTCTCTGAAGACGGCGCTCCCGGTCAGGGGTGGGCCTGTCTGACCATGACCACGACCATTTTCAAGCGCCTTGCCGAAAACGGCATTCCCACCCATATGGTTTCTTTCGATCTGAGCGATCTGTCCATGGTGGCGCGCAAGGCCAAGGTTTTCGGCTCCGGCCTGGAATGGGTCTGCCGCTGGGTGGGCACGGGCAGCTTTATCCGCCGTTATCGCAACGTTCCCGGCGTGAAGGACGGCATGCGCTTTGTCGAGCCGGTCATGGAAATCACCATCAAGGACGATGCGACCGGCGACCCGCTGATCGTGCCCTCGGCCGTGGCGGCTTTGGGGATCATTACGGCCGAACGCCTGAGCGATCTCATTGCCTTAAACACCAAAACCATGGCCCTGATTCATGAGATCTTCCGCGAGCGCGGCCTGGACCTGTGGGACATCAAGATCGAGTGGGGCAAGGATGCGGAAACCGGCGCCTTTCTGCTCATCGACGAGGTCAGCGCCAATTCCTGCCGCGCTTTTGACGCCGCCACGGGCGCCCGTGTGCTTGGTCTGGATCTGGCTGCCCGCTTTGCGTAGAGGCTGTTTCCAAATGAATCTTTCGCCCAAATACTGCGTCAAGCTGCCCCTTTTGTTCCGGTCGAGTACCGCAAGAGCACGCTCCCTTCACAAAAAGGGCCGCTTTCCTTGTCTTTGGAACGAAATCTTTCATTTGGAATCAGCCTCCGGTCTTTTTGCGTATCCTTCCGGCTTTCCCCTTTTTTCCATCTGAAAGGTACATTATGCGCGACCGCTACGTTCTTGCCTTTGCCCGGCTTTGGCCGTCCGGTTTGAGCCCGGTTGCGCCGGGCACCTGCGGCTCGCTGTTCGCAGCCGTGCTGGCGCCGTTTTTGTTCATGCCCCTGCCTTTCTGGGGTCGGCTCGTGGTCCTGCTGCTGGTGGCGGCGCTCGGCACCCTGGCGGCCGACAGAGCAGCCCACCTGCTGGATGAAAAAGATCCCAAAGACGTGGTCGTCGACGAGCTGCTCGGGCAGTGGATCACCTATGCGCCGTTTGCAACGCTCGGCTTTTGGGGCTACGCGGCCGGGTTTGCCCTGTTTCGGCTTTTCGACGTCACCAAGCCGCCGCCGGTACGCTATCTGGAGAGCCTACCCGGCGGCCTGGGGATTATGGCCGACGATGCCGCGGCCGGGGTATTGGCCGCCCTGTGTTTGGCCGTTTTGTGCCGGATATTTTAATACTTCAGGAATAATTCCTGATTGACTTTCGGGAGAATCACCTCCATTCTCTATACATAGCCGCCTTCACTCTTGTGAGCGCGGAAAACCGGGCCGCACCCATAGGAGAAATCATGCCGGCAAAAGATGGCGACACAGTTTTTGTTCACTACACCGGGACCCTGGAAGACGGGACCGAGTTTGATTCTTCCCGCGACCGCGAGCCGCTGGAATTTGTTCTCGGCCGGAGCATGATGATTCCCGGTTTTGAACGGGCCGTTTCCGGCCGGGAAAAGGGCGACTCTTTCAATGTCGTTCTGCCGCCCGAAGACGCCTACGGCGAGGTCTCCGACGAAATGGTCCTGGTTGTGCCGCGTCGTGAGATTCCGCCCCATATTTCGCCCGAGGTGGGCCTGGGCCTGCAGCTTTCCCTTCAAGAGGGGGCGCTCAACGTGGTGGTCAGCCGCGTGGATGAAAACGAAGTGGAGTTGGACGGCAACCACCCTCTGGCCGGCAAGACTTTGCGCTTTGACATCAAGGTCGTGGACATCAAACCTGCGTAGAAGGACCAGCACCATGGCCGAGCTCAAGGATTTCACCCATCATATTATTGATTGGAACCTGACCCCGGAACATGCCGTCACCATGTATCTGGAATGGGGCAATAACGATTGGCAGTCGGAATACCCGCCGGTGCGTTCGAAAACCGACGTCTCCACCTACTTTGTCGTCGATACCTGGGAGCAGACTCCCATGCTGCGCCTTGTGCAACGCAATTCGGAACGTGCCGACGATCTGCTGGTCATGCCTTTGCCCGAGCGGCTTTTGCCCGGTTTTTACGCCGAAAACGGGCGCAATAAAGGCATTTACGCCCCTACAGACGAAATCAAGGCCTGGCTCCGCGCCGAACTTGGCCAAACCATCGAAGGCAAACCCCGGTCCAAGACGTGAGACGATCAAGTCTGTCCGTATATACGTGAAAATCCGCGCACAGCGCGGATTTTCACGTAATGGGCCGGGGGATTCCGCCCCTCGGAAAGATCACAATTCAATCTTGGTGCCGAGGACTTTGAGGAAGGCGGCAATCCAGGCGGGGTGGGCGGGCCAGGCCGACGCGGTGACCAGGTTTCCGTCCACATGGGCGTTGGAGAAGGTCTCGTTGATGTCGCACCATTTGCCGCCGGCCATTTCAACGTCGGGTTTGACGGCGATGTAGGCGGTGCAGCCGCGGCCCTTGAGCACGCCGGCGGCGACGAGAATCTGCGGCCCGTGGCAGATGGCGGCGATGGGTTTTTTATCGCGGTCGAATTCGCGCACCAGGGCCAGGAGTTTTTCGTTCAGGCGCAGATATTCGGGGGCGCGGCCGCCGGGAATGAGCAGGGCGTCGTAGTCGGCGCTTTTGGTCGCCTCGAAGTCGTGGGTAATCATGAAGTTGTGGCCGCGTTTTTCCGAATAGGTCTGGTCGCCCTCAAAGTCGTGGATGGCGGTGCGCACCACGTCGCCGGGCTTTTTGCCGGGGCAGACGGCGTGCACCTGATGGCCGACGGCCAGCAGGGCTTGATAGGGCACCATGATTTCGTAATCTTCGACGTAATCTCCGGCCAGAAGCAGGATTTTTTTGGCGCTCATGCGGTTCTCCTTGCGGTTGGTTGAAGAGGGAATATGTGATTGTGCGCCTTTCATGTGGCGACATCAAGGCGATAGGGGTTTCATCGACGATTTCAAAATGAAACTGTTCCAGGGGCTGTTTCCAAATAGCGGATTTTGCGCCAAGGGCAAGAAAAACGGGCCGTTTTGCGAAGGGAGTGTACTCTTCTGGTGCTCGACCTGAGGAAAAGGGCCCGTTTGACGCAGCAATTGGACAAAAGACGCACTTGGAAACGCCCTCAGGCCCGGACAAAAGAGGACAGCCCCTCAAGAAAAGCGCGCACTGCCTTGCCCCGGTGGCTGCGGGCGTTTTTTTCTTCCGGGGCCATCTGAGCGGCGGTGCAACCCATTTCCGTGTCAAAGAAGACCGGGTCGTAGCCGAAGCCGTTGTATCCGGCCGGAGCCCGGGCAATGAAGCCCCCCCATTCGCCGCGCCGGACCAGGCGGCGTCCGTCGGGCGAACAGGCGGCCATGACGCAGACAAAGCGGGCCGCGCGCCTTTCCGGAGGAACATCGGCCAGGGCCGCCAACAGCTTGTTGACGTTGCGCTCGTCGCGCGTGTCCCCGGCAATACTGTGGTCGTCGGCGCTGTAGCGGGCGGAATAGACGCCGGGAGCGCCGTCCAGGGCATCCACGGCCAGACCCGAGTCGTCGGCCACGGCAATGAGACCGGTGGCCTTGGCCGTGATGCAGGCTTTCAGCAGGGCGTTTTGCTCAAAGGTCTCACCGGTTTCCTCCACTTCGGGCAGGCCGGGGAAGGCGTCCAGCCCGAGCACCTCCAGCCCGGCCGGGGCCAGAAGAACGGCCAGCTCGCCGAGCTTTTTCCGGTTGGTGGAAGCGAGAACGATGGAGGCGTGCGGCATGGAGAATCCTTTTAGGCTTGTCTTTGGAGCGAAAGATTCATTTGGGAACGTCCCCTGGAGCAGATTAACATTTGAAGATGTTCATCTGCTCCGGCGGACGCGCAAGCGGACCGCGGCCCGCGACCACACGGAGTATACTCTCGATTCCCCGGCAGTGCCGCCGGCCCGCCGGCCTTCCCAGCCCTTATTTGCTTGCGGGCTCGTTCAGAAGTCCGTCGGCAATGTGGTTTCATAGACAATTTCAACGCGAAATTGTTCTAGGGAGCTTCCGGCAGGGAAGGGTCTTCCACGTCCAGGGCGGCCGGCAAACGCAGGATCACCGAGGTGCCCTGGTTCGGCACGCTGCGTAAGTGCACCTTGCCGCCCATTTCTTCCACCACCTTGCGGGTCATGGCCAAGCCGAGGCCCGCGCCGCCGTGCTTGGTGGAAAAGAACGGACTGAAAACCTGCTCGTGCAGTTCAGCCGGAATGCCCACGCCGGTATCCTGGACCATGATCACCACATGCCCGTCGTCGCGGTAAGCCCACAAACTCAGGTCGCCGCCGTCGGGCATGGCCTCCAGGGCGTTTTTCACCAGATTGATCAGGCACTGCTTCAGGTTTTCTGCATTGCCGGTGATCTTGGGCAGATTTGAGGCAATATCGGTGAGGGCGTTGATACCGCGTTCCCGACAACCGATGGTCATCAGCTCTATGGTCTGCCGGGCTACGGTGCCGGGATCGAAGATGCCCATCTTCTGTTCCGTGGGTCGGGCAAAATTGAGAATGTTCTTGAGAATTTCGTCCAGGCGGCGCGACTCTTCAAAAATGATTCGGGCTTTTTCACGCGCGTCGGCGTTGATCGACGAGTTGCGCAGCAGAGCGTTGGCGAAGCCGCCGATGGCAAAGATGGGGTTGCGGATCTCGTGGGCGATGTAGGTGGAAAGCTCGCCGATGGCGGCCATTTTTTCCGTCTGTTGCAGGCGCTGTTCCAGGTGCTGTTTTTCCGTCACATCGCGACGGATATAGAGAAAGCGTGTGGCTCTGCCGCAGGTCGGATCCAGAATGGGGAAACAGAAAGTCTGCAGATGGCGCACTTTGCCGTCCGGCATCATTCGGGTAAAGGCGTACTCGGCCCGTCTGCCGCCGGTGCGCGATTCGAGAAAGACCTTGGCCCCGTGCTCTTCGCATTCCGGTTGAAAGAAGTCCAGCGTGTCGCAGGGCCGGCCGACGACATCTTCGCGGCGCAGATCCAGGCGTTTCAGGGTATGGCGGTTGACGTCCAAAATGAGCCCGGCTTCGTCGAGAACCACGATGTCGTCTTCAAACTGGTCCACCAACAGGGAGAGCAGGCTCTGGGCCTTTTGCAGGTTCTCCCCGCCCGCGATGGACAGCCTGCCTTCCTCGGCCGCGTCGCAGAAATTCAGAATAGCCGTGTGCGAAGCCAGAGTGACCCCGACCGGGGCATGGCGGCGCAGTTCCTCCATGTGTTCGGCCGTGGGCGAGAGATCAAGCACCAGATGCAGGCCGGGGTAAAAGGCGAACATTTCCTTGATGCCCGCGAAAGTTTTGGGCGGACAGCCCTCTGACGGGGCGGATGCGGTCGGGGCCAGGCAGCGGCAGGCGGGCTTGACCGCGGGAAAAGCGCGATGGAAGTCCGGACGTCCCAAGATGCGGGCGACCCGCTCCGCGGCCGGGCCGGCTCCCACCAGACCGATGCGAAAACGCCGAGCCCTTGGAACTGCGGAACCAAGAACGATTGTCCCGGCCATAACTACCTCCTTTGCCGGAGCACGACAAAAGACTTGCGGGCAGGGGTGCCGAAGGGTACATCCGACGGACCACGCCGCAAATCTCCACCGTGGTCAAAGCATACATGGATTCGCAACGAATGATAAGTACCTATTCTGTCAGTCTGGGTTGCCCGAAAAACCGGGTGGATACGGAACACGCTCTGGGCGGCCTCGGCCCGGTGCGCCCTGTGGACACGCTTGAAGAAGCGGATCTGGTTTTTGTCAACACCTGTGCCTTTATTGCCCCGGCGGTGGAAGAATCGGTGCGGACCCTGGTTTCGCTGGTGGACGAAATTTCCCGCTTGCCCCGCAAACCTTTTCTGGCTGTGGCCGGCTGCCTGGTGGGGCGCTTTTCGGCCGAAACCCTGGCCGAGGATCTGCCCGAGGTGGATCTCTGGCTCGATGTCGCCGATGTCGCCTCCTGGCCCGGCCGCATCCTGCGGGCGCCGTCCTGGCGCGGCCATGCCGCCTCCGCCCCGGCCGGCCGGCTGCTTTCCACCGGGCCGTCTTACGCCTGGCTGAAGATCAGCGACGGCTGCCGGCACTCCTGCGCCTTCTGCACCATACCGTCCATCCGCGGCCCTCTGCGCAGCACCCCGGCCGGGGTGCTGGTGGAAGAAGCCCGGCTGCTTCTGCAGGCCGGGGTTAAGGAGATCGTTCTGGCCGCCCAGGACGTTTCCGCCTGGGGCAAGGACAAGGGGCGCAACCTGAAGTATCTGCTGGAGCGGCTGCTGCCTCTGTCCGGCCTGGACCGTCTGCGCCTGATGTACCTGTACCCGGCCGGGCTCACTGACGGTCTGCTGGGCTTTTTGCGCGACTTCGGGCCGCCCTTTGTGCCTTATTTCGACATCCCCTTGCAGCACGCCGCCGCCGGGGTGCTGGCACGCATGGGCCGGCCCTTTGCCCGCAATCCCTATAAGGTGCTGGAGCAGGTGCGCCGCCATTTTCCCGAGGCCGCCCTGCGCACCAGCCTGATCGTCGGCCACCCCGGCGAGAGCGAAAAGGACTTTGAAGAACTCTGCGACTTTGTGCGCCAGGCCCGTTTCCACCATTTGGGCGTATTCGCCTATCGGCCCGAGGAGGGCACCTTGGCCGCGGCCATGCCCGATCAGGTGCCGGACCGGGAAAAAGAGTGGCGCCGCGACGTGATCATGGAAATGCAGGCGGAGATCAGCGAGGAGATTCTGGCCGGGTACGTAGGCAACCGGGAAAATATTCTGGTGAATGCCCCGCACCCGGAATGGCCGGGTCTGTTCACCGGCCGCGCCTGGTTCCAGGCCCCGGAAGTGGACGGGGTCACCTACATCAGCGGTCCGGGCACGGCCCCGGGCGCATTGATCGAGGCCGAGATCATCGAGGCCTCCACCTACGACCTCACCGCCCTGACCGACGCCGAGGGCTGAGGCGCTTACCCTCGGGACAACGGGAGTAGAGCGGATGAACACTTCAATGTTAATCTGCCCTAAGATCTAAAATCGCGCCTTGTCCCTGCTGTCGGCGATCAGGCTCCTATATTTCTCGGGCAACGCCGTAATCTCAACCGAGGCTGAAAGCGAGTCGTCCGACAGGCGGAGGCAGGCGATTTCTCCACCCGTGAACGCATGGATGATCTCCGTGGGCTCCGTGTGGATGGGCTGTTTGGAGCTTTGGGCGGAGCCGGAAGTGCCCGGCGAGCCGGTATTGTCGTAGATCGCCAGCAACGAATGCGGGCCGGGAAGCATGTCCAGAACGAAGACCTGGTCGTTGTCCGTTCTGGATACCCACAAATTCGGGTTGAAGTTTGCCCCCAGGGGTTTGATGGAAATGCCGTCCACGCTCAGGGCATAGTTTTTCATGGGGGCCACCACAAGACAGGCCACTTGCGACTGTTTGCGGATTACCTTGGGGCCGCGATACGTCAGTACCACGGAAGCGTCTTTGCAGGCTGCAACCGACAAACCATCGCTCGGGTCCTCATTGAGGAAGGCGCAGCCGAAAAGGCACGCGGACAAGAGAAGCGGGAGTACCAACAGAGCGGCTTTGTTCACGAAGATCTCCGGCTCACGGGTTGCATAAATTGTTTCAGCACACACCTCGCGCCGCCTGCACAAACAAAACATATTGCCTGCATTATGCCGCCGAGCAGCCTCAAGAACCGCTCCGCCGGGAAGCCGGCTTCCGGGCGGAGCGCGCCATAGCTGGAATGCAATTGTTCTAGTAGCCGGTGTTTTCGGCAAACACCCCGCCGTAGCTGGAGCGGCCCTGAACGGCCCAGCGGTCGCCTACACGGGTGATGATGTACAAGCTTTCAAAAGAAGAGATGGGCACGTCGTTCACCGTGAAGCGGGAAATCTGCACGGTGTAGTGCATTTTGCCGGGACCGAACTGCACCAGCCGGCGCCAGTCCCACTTGTTGTAACCCCAGTTGACCCGCTTCACCAGCTTGGTCAGATCGTTGTCTTTGGCGAATTCCTCGGCATTCTGCCAGACGCGTACCCGATCTCCGGCGATGCGCACATGCGGATAGTGCAGGATCTTGGCCCACTGCCGGGCGTCTCCACTGTTGAAGGCCTCCAGGTAGTCGTCCAGAACCTTGCAGCCGATGGCCGCGTAATCCGAAAGGTTGGATTCCGAGCAGGTATCCACAGACATGGCGTCCTCTCCTTTTGGTTGAGGTATCGGGCGGTATCGCAAAGGCTGAATTTATGATATCTTTGAGAGAGAAGGGCGTCAACTTGCCGGGCCATGCGGCCCTGGGAGGGAATACCAGCAAAATTTTGCGGCTGTATGGGGATGTCGGCAGGATGATTAATCGGTCAGGCGTTCAAGCAGACATTCCAGGTAGGGGGTCTGCTCAAAGCCGGTCTGCAGAACGCCTGCCGACCCTTTGCCCCGGGCGGCGCGTGCCTTGCCCCTGCGCAGGTCGAAGCGCAAGAGCCGGCTGCGGGCGCGCTTTTTCGCCTCCCCGTCGGCGTGAGCCGGGTCACGGCAGGGGTTTGCCGGCGCCGGGCAGGTTGTCGAACTCTCCCCGGCGCTGGGCTTCAAAGATTTTTTCCTCGGCCACCAGGGCCATGGCCGCAAGGGCGTTCATTCCGTCTCCAGGCCCGCCGCTGCTTTCAGGGCCCGGGCTTCTTCAGGGCTCAGCATCCGGCAGCGCCCCTCGGGCAGGTCACCCAGGAGCAACGGTCCCAAGGAGACGCGGCGCAGGCGCAAGATGGTTAGGTCGAGATCCCGGC
The DNA here is from genome assembly GCA_031553235.1 of Desulfovibrio sp. Lineage (GTDB taxonomy): Bacteria > Desulfobacterota > Desulfovibrionia > Desulfovibrionales > Desulfovibrionaceae > Frigididesulfovibrio. Next base: position 43,061 of record JAVBLS010000014.1, on the reverse strand, counting down.
AGAGCCGGCGGATTTGTCGGTTGACCCCCTGACACAGAGTGATCTCGAGCAGTGAAGGCTTGCGGGAACGCAGGCGGGCCTGCATGGGCGCCAGACGCTCGCCGTCGGACAGGGTCATGCCCCGGCGCATGCGTTCCAGGTGTTCTTCTGTGGGCAGTTCGCGCAACCGAACCTCATAGACCTTGGGCAGGTGATGCCGGGGGTGGGTCAGACGGTGGGCCAGGGCGCCGTCGTCGGTGATCAGCAACAGGCCTTCGGAAAAGTAGTCCAGGCGGCCCACGGGAAAGAGGCGGGAATTTTTCAGGTTTTCGGGCAGCAGATCAAGCACGGTGGTCCGGCCCTCGGGGTCGGCGGCCGTGGTCACCACCCGCACCGGCTTGTTCAGGAGCACATAGGTAAAGCAGCGCTCGTCCGGCAGGGGCGGGCGCACCTCGCGGTCGTGCACGGTCAGGCGGTCGCGGGCCGGGTCGATTCGCCGGCCGGGCTCGGTGATCACTTCGCCGTTGAGGCCGACGGCGCCGGAAAAGATCAGCTCGTCGGCCTTGCGCCGCGAACAAACCCCGGCGTCGGCCAAGGCCTTGTTCAGGCGCACCCCGCTCATATCCGCAGGACCTTGTCGGCCAGTTGCAGGCCGGTGATCACATCAAGCATGTTGGTGGTCTGGCCCACGGCCTTTTTGTCCATCAGCTTATAGTGCTCCAGGCAGGCGCCGCAGACGAAAACGCCCACGCCGGCAGCTTCAAGCTTTTGCAGATGCTCCAGACAGGGGCCGGGCTCGGCCGCCAGGGTCACGCCGCCGTTCAGGAGCACGATGCGCCAGAGTGAATCGCCCATTTCCGGCAAGGTGCTCAGGAAATTTTTCATCAGGGCCGCGCCCAGTTCGTCGGAGCCCACGCCGAAGGTTGCGGAAGCGATCAGCACCAGGATCTTTTCCCCGGAGCGCCGTTCCTCTTCAGGCGCCTGCGCGGGAGCGTCCCCGGCCACGGCGGTCAGGCGAAAGGCGCCGCCGGTCTCAACGGTTGCCACGACAAAGCCTTGTGATGTAAGAAAACGGTTCACGTTTTCGTTTGAAGCCGGGTTGTCCACGAGCACCGTCAGAGTTTCGGGCCGGCCGGCGGCCAGGAGATCGCGGGTGCGGATCAACGGGTCCGGACAGGAAAGACCGCGGCAGTCCAGCAGGGATTCAGGCATGATATTCTCCTTGGTATACAACAGGCAAAAGTTCATATCCCTTTCTCGGGCCGCGGGCAACCGTATGATGCGGACGGGCCGCGTCTTTGCGCTTTCGGTGGAAATGGTGCGGCCATGAAAATTGCGCCGCGTCCGGTCGCCCGGACCATCCATTTTTTTTACCGGATCTGGTGTTCCACCCTGCGTTTTTCCGAGTCGGGACGGGAACGGGTGGATGACCTGGATGCGCGCGGCGAGCCCATGGTTTTTGGCCTGTGGCACGGCGAATTTTTCCCCATGATGTATGCCCGCCGGCAGATCCGTATGGGTGTGCCGGTGAGCCGCAGCAAAGACGGTGAATTTGTGGCCCGGGTGCTGGAGTGTCTGGGCTTTGCCACTTACCGGGGTTCCAGTTCGCGCGGCGGGGTCGAGGCCCTGCACGGGGCGGCCAAGGATATGCGTGAGAGCGGCCGGCACGTCTGCATCACCCTGGACGGGCCGCGCGGCCCGCGCCACAAGGTCAAGGACGGGGCCGTCTTTTTGGCCGCGATTACCCCGGCCTGGGTGGTGCCCCTGCGCGCCTTCATGCCCAAGGCCAAGGTTTTCGGCTCCTGGGACCGCTTTCGCCTGCCGCTGCCTTTCAGCCGTGTGCACATCGCCCTGGGCGAGCCTTACCGCATTGAGGCCGGCGAGTTGACCGACGAGGTGCGTCGGGCCGAGGCCGCCCGCCTGGAAGAGCGTTTGGCGGCCCTGCAACCGCCGGCGCATGAGAAGGGTGCCTTGAAGTACCGCATTTACCGGAGCATTGCCCGCTTCATGGGGCTGCTCAGCCTAAAGGCCACCCGCCGGTTGGCCGGGGCCGCCGCTTTCTGCTGCCGGCCTTTCATGAGCAAACGCCTGGCCGAAGCCGTGGGCGCGGTGCAGCGACACCTGCCTGTTTCCCGCCAAGAGGCCCGGCGCATCGCCCAGGCCTCGTTTGTCGAAAATTTCTTTTCCTTCCTGGAAATCTTCCATGTGGACAAGTTTCGCACGGACTCGTTTGTCAGTCGGGACGCCGCTCCGCGTAACCGTGCGACCCTTTCGGCCGAGACCGGCCCGGTGGTGGTGGCCACGGCCCATATCGGTTCCTGGGAGCTTATGGCTTCTCTGGCCACGGACTTTTACCCCGAACGCGACCGCATGGTGGTGGTGCGCAAACAGCGTGACCAGGCCCTGAACCGACTGATGGCCGACCTTCGCGGCGCGCGCGGCATGAGCGCCATCGATCACCGCCACGCCTCTTCCGTGGTGTTGCCGCGCCTGCGTAAAAACGGTTTTGTGGCTTTTCTCGTGGACCACAACTGCGCCCGCAAGGAAGCCGTTTTTTTGCCCTTTCTCGGCGAAATCGCCGCAGTCAACGCCGGGCCGGCCATGGTCGCCCTGCGGGCCCGCGCGGCCCTGTACCCGGCCTTCATGCTGCGCGACGGCAAGGGCGGGCATATTTTGCATATCCATGATCCCATCCGCACCGGCGAGTTGACCGGCAGCGTGCAGGAAAAGGTCGAGGCCATCGCCCGCCACTATACCGAAGCTGTGGAGCGCATGGTCAGGCAGTATCCGGAACAGTGGTTCTGGATGCATAAGCGTTGGAAAACCCGCCCCCCGGGGGAAGGGGAAAGGCCGGAGGAAGAGGAGTCGGGGGAAGGAACGACATGAAAGTCAGAAAGATGTCCATCCAGGACTATGCCGGCGTTCATGAGCTTTGGGTGAGCCCGCCGGGCATGGGTTTGAACAATCTGGGCGACTCCCGGCAAGGGATTGAAAAGTATCTGAGCCGCAACCCGAATACGTGCTTTGTCGCCGTGAAAGACGAGCGCATTGTCGGGGCTGTCGTTTCAGGCCATGACGGCCGCAGAGGCTATATATATCACGCCGCCGTTGCCGTTGGCGAAGGCAGGCGAGGAATCTTCGGTTCTTTGCTGCAGGCCGCCTTGGCGGTGTTTGAAGGTGAAGGCATAAGCAAGGTTGCCGTGTGATGTTTGCGCATAATGAAGCCGGGAACAGTTTTTTTTTGGGGGGGGGAACGTATTTACGATAAGAAGCGATTTTCTACATATAAATAGCTAAATAAAAATATCTTTCAGATAGATACATAAAATATTTTCATTTTTACAAGATCCAAATAAAAGCCCCGGACATTTTACTTCCTGGGCTTTCGTTTTGGCGTCCGAGAAGGCTTCTCACCGGTTCCAGGCCTACAAGCCGCCCGCGCTGCTCAGCCGGGCGGGCGAAAGCGCAACTTCGGCCTGCCCGTTCTTGCGGGAAGTCTTTTATTTCAGATTAACTGTTAAGGAATAATTTTCCTCTATACACGAGGGGACTATCTTCCCCCTCGCAACGCCGATTTCCAACACCCGCGTGGGTTTCAAGCGCATTAAGCACATCGGCCTGCCGTCTGGAGGGCTGAATTTTACCCCATATTGACCTGAATCCTATTAACGCCATCCGATTTCTCTTCCTTATGCTCAGCCGCGAAGAAGACAAGGACGCATGTTAACGACGCGGGTTTCCACCCGCCTGGAGGTTGCCATAATGGATTTTGAAAAAATCATGGCTCAACTGAGGCCCCCGCTGAAGCAGAGGCTTGTGGTGGCCGCCGCCGAGGACGACATGGTCCTGAAGGCGGTTGCCGCGGCGCAACAGCGGGAGTTGGTCGACCCCATTCTCTGCGGTGACCCGGTTGCCATTGAAAAGCTTGCCCGGCAATGGGCTGTGGACATTTCCCATATGGAGGTCGTGCCCGCCGCCTCGCGAGCGGAAGCGGCCCGTACGGCCGTGTCGCTGGTACGCCGGGGGCATGGTGAAATTCTTATGAAGGGCATCCTGCCTACGGCCGAATTCCTTCGGGCCGTTCTGGACAAGGAAAACGGGTTACGCGGCCCCGGAATCCTCTCCCATGTCGGAGTGCTGCATTCCCCGATGCTGGACAGGACCCTGCTCCTGACCGACGCAGCCATGGTTCCGTATCCCGATCTCAAGACCAAGGCGGAACTCATCCGCAACGCGGTGCATGTGGCCCGGGGGTTGGGCATACATACCCCCAAGGTTGCGGCCCTTGCCGCGGTGGAGGTGGTCAACCCCGACATGCAGGCCACCATTGATGCCGCCGCCCTGACCATCATGAACCGGCGCGGCCAGATCAAGGACTGTATCGTCGACGGGCCCCTGGCTCTGGATTTGGCCGTATCGGCCGAAGCCGTGCAGCACAAGGGTATTCGCAGCGAAGTGGCCGGTAGGGCCGATATCTTTTTGTTCCACAACATTGAGGCCGCCAACAGCACCCTGAAAGGCTTTGTTTTCGGCGGCGGTTGTCTTTTCGGCGGCCTGCTGGTGGGAGCCAGGGCGCCGGTGGTGGTTGCCTCCCGTTCCGACTCGGATCACGCCAAACTCTATTCCATCGCCTGCGCCGCCGCCCTTACGGAGACCACGTCGGCCATACGGGAGATCCATGTCGAGCCTGTGGATGCCTCCCCTCGGCGGCAGGAAGGCGTGCAAAGCGCCGTTAATTAGAGCAATTTCGTTTTGAAGTTGTCTCTGAAGCCAGGTTGCCGGCGGGCTTCCGAACGAGCCTTCAAGCGTCCGCCGCGCGGCTGTGGGAGCAGATGAGCGCTTTCAGCGACAACCCGCTTGCACCCGAACCCCGTAAAGGAACAACCGATGAAAAATCTCTGGATGAACTCCGTCGTGGTCGGTTTTGCGCTTTTCGCCATGTTTTTCGGCGCCGGCAACATCATTTTTCCGCCCTATGTCGGAATGACCAGCGGGCCCCACTGGTTCATGGCCTACGTCTGCTATTACATCGCCGACGTGGGGCTGGCGTTGGTGGCCATTTTCGCCATGCTGCGCGCCAATTGCATCGACAGGGTCGAGGGCATCATGTTCCGCCTGGGCGATATCCCCGCTAAAATCATGATGGCCGCCATTGTGCTCTGTCTCGGCCCTCTGCTGGCGGTGCCCAGAACCTGCGCCACCACCTTTTCCATGACCGTCGCCCCCTTTCTTGGCGGCACGTCCCTGTGGTCCTCTGTGCTGTTCGCGGTTTTTTTCTTCGGCATCACTCTGGCCTGTTCCATTAAGGAATCCGCCTTGGTGGACATCGTGGGGCGCTATCTGACCCCGCTTTTGGTCATCGGTCTTTTGCTGATGATCGCCATAGGCGTCTGGCACCCCATCGGTCCTGTCGCCGATGCGCCGAAAATAGACAACGTGGCCTGGATGAGCATCAGCTCCGGCTACCAGACAATGGATGTGTTGGCGGCCTTCATCTTCGGGCTGATCGTGGTCAATGCCCTGAAGGCCAAAGGCTATACCAGCAACAAGATGAAATTTCTTTCCGTGGGCTTGGCCGGAGGCATAGCCGGCTTGTTCCTGCTGATTGTTTACGGCGGCCTGTGCTACCTGGGGGCCACGGTGTCCACCCTCTATCCGCAAAGCGTGGATAAAGGCCAGATGGTTCTGGATATAGCCGGCCGTATCTTTGGCGGCACCGGCTCCATAGTGCTCGGCGTGGTGGTGGGCCTGGCCTGCCTGACCACGAGCGTGGCTCTGGTCGGGGCGACGGGCACCTTTTTCAGCACGGTCACGAACGGCAAATGGCCCTACAAGGCCGTGGTCGTGGTCGTCTGCGTCTTCAGCGCGGTTGTGGCCAACTTCGGGCTCAACAACATCATCGATTTTGCCGCTCCCATTCTGACCATTATTTACCCCGGCTCTCTGGCGGTCATGCTTCTTTCTCTCTTCGACAACCGGATCAAGAACGACAACGTCTTCAGGTTCACCGCCGCAGGCGCCGTGCTCGTGAGCTTTTGCGAGGTCATGGGCTGGTATTTTCCCTCAATCTTCCATTTTGTCGACTCGCTGCCCTTTGATAAATCCGGCTTCGGATGGGTCATTCCCGCCGTGCTCTGCGGGCTCGTCGGCGCCTTCGTCAAAACCGGTCAAAGGGTGGATTTGGGAGAAATCCAGGATGCGGACATGGAGCCGCATCATATTTAAGGAGATCATAAATGGCAAACATCATTCGTATGTGGGTCTATGACCGGCCCGGAGTGCTGGATCGCATAACCGGCCTGATACGCCGCCACGGAGTGAATATAAACACCGTAACCTCCGGCCATGTGGCCGAAGGGACTTCACAGATCACCATCTCCCTGGGAGAACCGGTCAGGCTCGACGCCCTCGGCGACCGTTTCTCCGAGATGAACAGCGTCAGGCATTGGGAAAAATGCACTCCGGCCACGCATATTATCAGGGAGCTTCTCCTGGCTCGCTTCACCGCCGAACAGAAAGATCTCATCGACGTCGACATGCGCGTGGTCCGCGAGGAAGACGGCATGACCTTTGCCGAATACGTGGGGGAGCCCTGCGCCGTGGACGCCATGATCAAGAAGCTGCAGAGCCGTGACGTGATTTGCACCAGGGCAGGAGCCCTGGGGCTCGCCCTGAAGGAAGGAGGAATGTAATGGACGATACGGCCTACTTGATCCTGGTCATCAACCCCGGGTCAACGTCCACCAAATTTGCGGTCTACAAAGATGATGCCCCTGTTTTTGAACAGACCGTACGCCATGCGCCGGGCGAATTCGAAGGCTGTTCGGGTGTTCTGGAGCAAAAGGCGGGCCGCACCCGTTATATATTGGATGCCCTCGCCCTGCACCACATCATGCTTGAGGATCTGAGCGCGGTGGTGGGCCGGGGCGGGCTGGTCACCCCTGTGGACTCCGGCACCTATCTGATCAACGACACCATGGTCCGGGATTTGACCCGCGGTACAGCCGTCACCCATGCTTCTTCACTGGGGGGGCTCATTGCCGCGGAAATCGGCAAATCGTGCAATATCCCGGCCTATGTGGTCGACCCCGTGGTCGTGGATGAGATGGAACCCCGGGCCAGGTTGACCGGCATTCCCGGCATTGAGCGCCGCAGTGTCTTTCACGCCCTGAACACCAAGGCCATCGCCCGGCTCTGCGCCGAACACATGGGCCTTGCCTATGAAGACGGCCGGTTTATTGTGGCCCATATGGGCGGCGGCATTTCCGTGGGCGCCCACCGCTACGGCAGGGTGATCGACGTCAACGACGCCCTGTCCGGCGAGGGGCCCTTCACACCCGAGCGTTGCGGCACCGTTCCCCTGGAGCCGGTCATCCAGATGTGCTTTTCCGGCCAGTACAGCGAATCGGAGATTCTGGCCCTGTGCCACGCGCGCGGGGGCATGACCGCCTACCTCGACACCAACGACATGCGTGAAGTGGAGCGAATGATCAAACAGGGCGACGACCATGCCGTGCTGGTTATGGACTCCATGGCCTATCAGGTGGCCAAGGAAATAGGCGCCATGGCCGCCGTGCTCGAAGGGCGGGTCAACGCGATCATTCTGACCGGGGGGCTGGCCCACTCCATGCGTTTCACCGGCGCCATCAAGCACATGGTCGATCAGATAGCTCCGGTCAAAACCTATCCGGGAGAACACGAAATGACGGCATTGGCCTTGGGCGTCTTGCGCGTGCTCAGGGGCAGGGAAAAGGCCGCCGTTTATCCCTAGGGCGTCGGTGCCGCAAGGCACCAACGACCGAATTCTTTTGTCAACCCGCCCGGTATGCATGGAGGCATATATGGCTGAACATGTGAGCATCAACGAAAACATCTGCAAGGGTTGCGGCCTGTGTGCATCCGTTTGCCCGAAAGCGGTCCTGCAATTATCCGCAAGCCGTTTGAACGCCAAAGGCTACCATCCCTCAACCGTCGTGCACGCAGATCAGTGCATCGCCTGTGGGATGTGCGCGGTCATGTGTCCCGACAGCGCCATCAGGGTCATTAAGGAGTGAGTCATGGCAGAGAAGTTCTTTCTGAAAGGCAATGAAGCCTTGGCGGAGGCCGCCATACGAGCGGGTTGTCTGCACTTTTTCGGGTATCCCATCACCCCGCAAACCGAAGTCAACGCCTACCTTGCCAAGGCCATGCCCAGAGTGGGGGGCACCTACCTGCAGGCGGAGTCGGAAATAGCCGCCGCCAATATGGTTCTGGGCGCGGCTTCGGCCGGCGTGCGGGCCATGACCTCTTCGTCGTCTCCGGGCATTTCCCTGAAGACCGAAGCCATTTCCTACATGGCCGGCTCCGATCTGCCCGCGTTGATTTTGAACGTGCAGCGCGGGGGACCGGGGCTTGGCGGCATCCAGCCCTCCCAAGCGGATTATTTCCAAGCCACCAAGGCCCCGGGGCACGGCGATCTGCATGTTCTGGTTTTCGCTCCTTCCACGGTGCAGGAAATGGTGGATTTCGTCTTTCTGGCTTTTGACACGGCCGAGACCTACCGCGTGCCGGCCATGATTCTGGCCGACGGGTTGCTGGGCCAGATGATGGAATCGGTCGTCTTTCCCGAAGAAGTGCCCGCGAAGCATGAAAAGCCTTGGGCCACCAACGGGCATAAAAACATGCGCCCGAAAAACATCATCAACTCGCTGTTCCTGGAAGCTCCGGTTTTGGAGCGGTACGTCTTGGAACGTTTTGAGCGCTATGCGCTCATTGAGGCCAAAGAATCGCGGCATGAGGAATACCTGACCGACGACGCCGAGATCCTTCTGGTCGCTTACGGGGCCTCGGCGCGCATTGCCCGCAGCGCCGTGGACGAAGCCCGGAGCAAGGGCATCAAGGCCGGTCTGGTCCGGCCCATCACCCTGTGGCCTTTCCCGAGCAAAGCCTTGAAAGCCCTGGCAGGCAAAGTTCACAACATGCTGGTGGTCGAAATGAGCATGGGGCAGATGATTCAGGACGTCAAAGCGGCGGTGGAATATTCCGTTCCCGTGCATTTTTGCGGCCGTACCGGCGGCATGGTGCCGGCGCCCGCCGAAGTGCTGGCCCGGATCGACGCCATTGTCGGAGGAGAGTAGTCATGCAGGTTGTTTACGAAAAATCCAAGGTGCTCAGCGATGTGCCCCTGAGCTACTGCCCAGGCTGCACGCACGGCGTCATCCATAAGCTGGTGGCGGAGAATATTGAGGAAATGGGCCTGGAAGGCAGCACCGTGGGCGTGGCTCCGGTGGGTTGCGCGGTGCTGGCCTATAATTTCTTTACCTTTGATATGGTCCAGGCCCCTCACGGGCGCGCTCCGGCAGTGGCCACCGGGCTGCGCCGGGCCTTGCCGGAGAGCTTTGTCTTCACCTACCAGGGCGACGGCGATCTCGCCGCCATCGGCACCGCCGAGACCATTCACGCGGCCACGCGCGGGGAAAACATCACCATCATCTTTGTCAACAACACCACCTACGGCATGACGGGCGGCCAGATGGCCCCCACAACCATGCCCGGTCAGATCACACAAACATCGCCTTACGGCCGCAATACGGAAAGCGCGGGTTTCCCCATCCGGGTCAGTGAAATGCTCGCCACCCTGGACGGAGTGTCCTACATCGAACGGGTGGCGGTCAACTCCATCCCCAACATCAAGAAGGCCAAAAAAGCCATCCGCAAGGCCTTTCAATACCAGATCGACCGTAAGGGCTTTTCTTTGGTGGAGGTGCTCTCCACCTGTCCCACCAACTGGGGCGTCACTCCCGTTCAGGCCCTGGACTGGCTCAAAGAAAAGATGATCCCGTATTTTCCTTTGGGCGTCTACAAAGATATCCCCTCGCAGGAGGAACGGTAACATGGAATTGTGCAGCATGATTTTTGCCGGTTTCGGCGGCCAGGGTGTGTTGTTTTCCGGAAAGGTCGCGGCTTATGCCGGGCTTCTGGACGAGCACGAGGTCTCCTGGCTCCCTTCCTACGGCCCTGAAATGCGCGGCGGCACCGCCAACTGCAGCGTGTGCATAAACGACAGGCCCATCGGCTCCCCGATGGTGCTTGCGCCCAATGTGCTGGTGGCCATGAACACTCCCTCTTACGACAAGTTCATTGACTCGGTGCAACCGGGGGGGGCGGTGTTTCTGGATTCTTCTCTCATCGACAGAACCTGCGGGCGTACGGACGTCAGCGTCTTTTCCGTGCCGGCCACGCAAATGGCCGGTGAACAGGGGTTGGACGGCATCGCCAATGTCATTCTGCTGGGGAAAGTGGTCAAGGAAACGGCTTTCACATCTTTTGAAACGATCAAGAAAGCTCTGGAAAAAAATGTTCCGGCCAAAAAGGCTCATTTATTGGAATACAATATCCGGGCAATCGAAGTTGGAATGAACGCATAACTCCTTTTCACGTTTTATTCATCGGAACATGACATAACGTCGCAACGAAAGAAAGAAACGGCAAACCATATACCAAAAAACCAACCCAACGGATTATGGAGGCTTTTATGCTGGTTCTGCAGGAAATGGAAGATTACGGCCACGAGAAGATCGTTTTCGCGCAAAACAAGACGGTGGGGCTGAAGACCATCATCGCCATCCACGACACCACCCTGGGGCCCGCGGGCGGCGGTACGCGTTTTTGGAACTATGCCACCGAGGAAGACGCCCTGTATGATGTGCTGCGTCTCTCCAAAGGCATGGCCCTGAAGAACGCGGGCGCCCATTTGAAGATGGGGGGCGGCAAGGCCGTGATCATCGGCGACCCCAAAAGACTCAAAAGCCGTGATTTCTTTCATGCCTACGGCGAAGTGATTGAGTCTTTGGGCGGCGAATACTATACCGCCGAAGACGTCAACACCAACACCACCGACATTGCCCAAGTGCATGAAGTCACCAACTACGTGATGGGCACCCCGGAAAAAAGCGGCGATCCTTCGCCCTTCACCGCTCGGGGCGTTTATCAGGGCATGAAGGCCGGGGCTACGGTCGCCTTCGGAACCGCCGATCTTTCGGGCAAGACGGTGGCCCTCATGGGTCTGGGCAGCGTGGGCTACCGTCTCGCCGAGTTGGCCCACGCCGACGGCGCTTCCCTTAAAGTCTTCGACATCAATACCGCGGCCATGGACAAAGCGGTCAAAGAGTTGGGCGCCACCGTGGTGGGCCCCGAAGCCATCCTGGCCACGGAATGCGACATCTTCGCTCCCTGCGCTTTGGGCGCCATTCTGAACCGGGACAACGTCAAAAACCTGCGCTGCAAGGTAGTGTGCGGCGCGGCCAACAACGTGCTTGTGGACGCGGCGGCCGGCGACGCCCTGGCCCAGTTGGGCATCCTCTATTGCCCGGATTACATCGTCAATGCCGGCGGCATTATCAACTGTGGGGCTGAAGTCATCGAGCCCGTCTACGACGTGGACTCCGTGAATCGAAAGGTGGATCAGATTTACCAGACCACTCTGAACATCATTCAGCTGGCCAAGGACAAAGGCATCAGCACCGCGGCCGCCGCCGACGAATACGCCCTGGGCATTATTCGGGATGCCCGCAAATAGAGCCGTTCAGGCCCACAGTCAATAAAAAATGACCAAATCGCGCGCCGGGGACTCCCCGTGCCGCCGCGCCGAAATTTTCAAGACGGCCTTCACAGTACGAAGAGCTTGTCCATAAATACGTGGAGCGTGCGATAAAGACGAGGAAAAGATATTTTTTGCGCAGGGGCGTGTACGCATCGGTACTCGACCGGAGCAAAAAATGCCTTTGCGACGTATTTGACCGCAAAACGCTTATTTATGGACAAGCTCCGAGTTGCTTTGTTTTATATTGCTGCAGGGTCATGCGTTCGTATTTCTTGAACACCTTGCTGAAATAGCCGGCTTCGTTATAACCCAGTATAAAAGCCACTTCCCCGGCGCTGCGCTCGGTAAAGGCAAAGTGCATCTTGGCCAGATGCAGCTTGCGCATGTGCAAATAGTCCATCACACTTGCGTTGAAATGCTTTTTGAACATCCTGCTCACGTGGGTCTGACTGGCCGGACAATACCGGACAATGTCCTCAAGCCCTATTTTTTTTCTGATCTGTCCGTCGATAAAGGTGAAAATTTGTTCCAATACCGGATGACCGCTTATGCCGTTACGCTGAAAAATGTAGTCGACCACCTGAAAAAGATGGAGATCCACGCCGCTGTCGACGGCCAATTGCTCTACGCTCACCGGGGGGGGCAGGGCTTCCCCTTCTTGCCCGCAGAGAGAGCTTGCCTGCGAAGCGCGCAAACTCCGGACTGCATGGAGCAGCAGTTCCTCTCTGCAACGGGGGTCGCCGCCCGCTCGGGCGCGGATCTCTTCGGCCACTGGGCCTATGGCGTGGCAGGCCCGTTTAAAGTCTCGCGCGGCGATGCTCTGCAGCAGGCCTTCCAGTTGCTCCAGGGACAAAAAGGCATGCTGTTCTTTGTGGGTCATCAAAATATTATTTATAGCATGGAAAGATATAGGTTTTACTATGTGCCCTGCAAGCTTCAGGTGCAGGGCTTCTGAAGTATGTTCCGGGGCGTGTGAAGTCGACATGAGCACCAGGGCAATGTTTGGGTCACGTTCACGGATGCGCCGCGCGGCTTCCAGGCCGGAAAGGGCCGGCAGCACGGTGGACATGAATACCATATCCACAGGCTCATCCCGGCAAATGCTTACCGCCTGCCTGCCGTCGCCCACGGCATGGGCGGCGGTGAAGTCGTCCACTCGGCCGATCATGGTGCTCAAGGCCTGTCGGGTCAGTGGCTCGCCATCGGCGATGAGTACGCGGTACATTATTTCCCGGTCCCTTCCGCCAGGAGCAGCGGGCAGCGTATGTCGTACTCCGTGCCGCCATCGGCCGTTCGCAAGGTCAGTAGTTCATGCCGTCCGCCAAACAGGGCGGCAAGCCTGCGTTTGGCCGCCGCCAGACTGTTTTCAATGGCTTCACCGTCAAAGCCGCTTTGCACGGGCACGGCGCCGTGGGAGACGTCTCCGGGATGCTCGGCGTTGTCGATGATTCGGAACAGCCAGTGGTCCCGCCCGCAGCGGATGGAGAGCGAAAAACGGTAGCCCCGTTCCTTTGTGGCCAGCCCGTGAAAGACCGCACGCTCCACAAAGGGCAGAAGTATCTGGGCCGGAATATTGCGCGCGGCCAGTTCCTTCGGCATATCGACGCTATATTCCAGAAGATCGCCGAAACGGATCTTTTGCATCTGCAGGTAGCGTTGCACACTGCCGACTTCATCCGCCAAAGGAGCAAACGTTTTGTCGGAAGCCAGGGAATGGCGCAGGTGCTCGGCAAAGAGCAGGCACATTTCATGCGTTCGGGGCGCACCCTCGATAATGGCCAGGCCGGCGATGGAGTTGAGGGAGTTGATGAAAAAGTCAAGATTCAGGCGGGATTTCCAATGGCTCAGCTCGCTTTCCTTAAGACGCAGCTCGCGCTCCAGCCATTCGGCCCTGGCACTCAGTGAAACCCGCGTTTCTTCGGCCTCCAGGCCCCGCGCGAGCGCTTCCGCATTCCTTTCGCCGATCATGGTCACTGCCGAGAAAATCAACCCGGCGACATAGGTGAAATAAGCGAAATCATAGCTTGGTATACGTTCGTACAGTTCCCTGTTGCGTTGCTCCAGAAGGCACTGCCCGCGCTCTTCCTCAAAAAGTTTTTCCAATCGGGGCAGCGAGGCAGGCGCATTGTCGCAACGCACCTGACCGCCGAGCAGGCTCCCCAGATAGCGATCGCGGGCAATTATGGGAATTGCCGCTTCCAGCAGTCCGCAGGGGCAGAAATAGATAAAAACTCCGCGTTGCGCCAGGGCCTCCGCGGCGCCGTAGGAATCGGAGGCATTACATCTTCTTCGGGCAGAACCTTTGCCCCTGTTCACCCCGCGGCAAAGCGGCGCCGCAGAGGAGCTGAGTTCGGTCACCGGGTTGCCCGCAGCGTCAAGGGCGACCATGGTCAGGCCGGTGACTTTGGTGATTGTTTCTTGAATCAACAATAACAATGGTCTGCCGAACAGGCCGAGGAGGTCAAATGCGTTCCCGGCCTCATTGTTCACCTCGCCGACGGGTGGCGGGGCAAAAGCGCCCGTGGCCACCGGACGCGCATCTTCGGGCAAATACATTCTCATCCTCCGGCGCGCTTGGAAAAAGCGACAGATGACAGCCCGGACGTGCTCCATGCACAAAGTTGTTGCAGAATTCAAAAGATCGGGCTTCACGATGAAATGTTTCAAGCAACAAACCCATCGCTGCAGAGAAAAATAGCACAGCGTTTGCGTCTTCAGCAAGTATGTCGACGGATTTAATAAATTTAGAAAATTATAATTCTAAAAATATTGTATACTTATTTTTACTTTCAATTATAAAGTATATAGTTTGATATTATCATAATACCAGAGATACATGTTCGCATATTTGCATCACACCAGTATCATTCACATATGGCATGCCGCCTTTATCGGGTGGACAACAAAAAGCCCCGGGCTTCTTGCGCCCGGGGCTTATATATTGGCGTTCGCGGGAAATTTCCCGTTACTTTTTCTTTCCTTTCCCCTTGGGGGCCTTGGAAAAGGCCAGGGCGAACACCTCGTCCAGGGTTTCCACCGGATGGACGGTTATCCGGGCCAGCAAGTCGGCCGGGATGTCCTCCAGGTCTTTGACGTTGCGTTTGGGGATAATCACGTCGGTCAGGCCCCTGGCCACGGCGGCCAGGATTTTTTCTTTGATGCCGCCCACGGGCAGCACGCGGCCGCGCAAAGTCACCTCGCCGGTCATGCAGAGTTTGGGCCGCACGGCCTTGTTGCTCAGAGCCGAAACCAGGGCCGTGGCCAGGGTGACGCCGGCCGAGGGACCGTCTTTGGGCGTGGCCCCGGCCGGGACGTGAATATGGATATCGTGGTTGGTGCTGAACTCGGGGTCGATGCCCAGGGTTTCGGCATGGCTGCGGGCGTAACTTACGGCCGCCTGGGCGCTTTCCTTCATGACGTCGCCGAGCTGACCGGTGAGGGTGACCCCGCCTTTGCCCTGCATAGTGGAGACTTCGACGTTGAGCACCTCGCCGCCCGAGGGCGTCCAGGCCAGGCCGACGGCCAGACCGGGCAGGGGGGTGCTGTCGATGTCCTCATCCTGAAAGCGCGGCGCGCCGAGCAATTCGGCCACCAGATCCGGGGTGACGGCAAAAGGGCCTTTGGCCCCCTCGGCTTTCTTTCGGGCGATTTTGCGGCAGACCGTGCCTATTTCTCTCTCCAGGTTGCGCACGCCCGCTTCGCGGGTGTACTCTTCGACGATCTTCTGCAGCACCTCGGCCGGAAAGATCACCTCATCCTTGCGCATACCGTTTTCTTTGGCCTGGCGGGCCACCAGGTAGCGTTCGGCGATGCCGAGCTTTTCCTGCATGGTATAGCCGGGCAGGCGGATGACCTCCATGCGGTCCAGGAGCGGCCGCGGGATGGTGTCCAGGTGGTTGGCCGTGCAGATGAACATGACCTTCGAAAGATCAAAGGGCAGACTTAAATAGTGATCGCTGAAGGAGAAGTTTTGTTCCGGATCGAGAACTTCCAGGAGAGCCGAAGACGGGTCGCCGCGAAAATCCGCGCCGAGCTTGTCCACTTCGTCGAGCATGAACACGGGGTTGCGGGTGCCGGCCTGCTTGAGGCCCTGGATGATCCGGCCGGGCAGGGCGCCCACGTAAGTGCGGCGGTGACCCCGAATTTCCGCCTCGTCACGCATGCCGCCCAGGGACATGCGCTGGAATTTGCGGCCCAGGGCCGAGGCGATGGAGCGGCCCAGCGAGGTTTTGCCCACGCCGGGAGGGCCGACAAAGCAAAGAATCGGGCCTTTTGATTTGGGGTTGAGCTTTTTTACCGAGAGAAATTCCAGAATGCGGTCCTTGACCTTTTCCAGACCGTAGTGGTCGTTGTTGAGGATCTTGGCCGCTTTGACGATGTTCAGGCGGTCGCGCGAGAGCTTGCTCCAGGGCAGATCGGCCAGCCATTCCAGGTAGGAGCGCACTACGCCCGCTTCGGAAGATTCCGCATGCATGGCCTGCAGCCGCTTGATCTGCTTGTCGGCCTCCTTGCGGGCTTCATCGGGCAACTCGGCCTTGTTCAGGGCCTCGATCAGCTCGGCCAGATCGTCTTCTTCACTCGGGGCGTTTTCGCCCAGTTCCTTGCGGATGGCCTTGAGCTGCTCGCGCAGATAGTAGTCGCGTTGGGCCTTGTCCATGCCTTCGCGGGCGGTTTCCTGGATATGGGCCTGCATGGAGGCCACTTCGGCTTCCTTGGCCAAGTGCGAGTTGACCAGGCGCAGACGTTCCACCGGGTCGAGGGTTTCCAGCAGATCCTGGGCCTCGGCGATTTTCAGGCGCAGGTTGGAGGCGATCAGATCTGCCAGCCTGCCGGGATGATCGATACTCATGAGCACGTTCATGATGTCCGGCGAGGACATGCCCCTGAAGCCGAGAATTTTTTCGGTCTGCTCGCGGGCGGCGCGCATCATGGCCTCGACCTCGATGCCCGCGACCAGTTCGTCCCGCTCGGGCAGGGCCTGGATTTCCGCTTCCAGATAGGGCTTGTCCAGGCCGAAGGCCAGAACCTTGGCCCGGCTGACGCCCTGCACCAGCAATTTCAGCCTGCCGTCCGGGAGCTTGAGCATGCGCATGATCATGACCACCGTGCCCACCTGGTGCAGATCGTCCGGGCCGGGATTGTCGACCTGTTCCTCTTTTTGGGTGAGAACCAGAAGATAGCGGTTACCGTTCAGGGCGGCATCCACCGCGTGCATGGAGGCTTCGCGTCCTACAAAAAGAGGAAGAATGGTATAATTGAAAATCACCACGTCGCGCACGGGAAGAACCGGAATGCGATCCGGCAGTTCGGGGCGCTCCTCCTGATGCGGCGCGGACGTTTCGTCTACGGGCACACGGGGTTCGGAGAAGGCCTCAGGGGCTGCCCGCTCTTCATCTTGATCGGCGTCACGATATATCATGGAAAGCACCTCTTTATTGGCCCGGCGATGCGCACGGCGCACCGGGGCGGCGGAAGTTTCAGATTTCTGCAGATGATAAGGCGCTTCGACGCTTTGTCAAAGAGGGTTATTTTTATTGGTGTCGCGTGATCCGCTTTTGTTAGAGTGCGGCTAGAGCTGACTGCGTAAAGCTGCTCTATACGGTTCGGCCGGGAGCGACGGAGAAGGCGTTGCGGGCAAACATGGCCGCGCCGTACAGGCCGGCGGCGGGGTCGCGCATCTGGTGGACGGGCACCTGGTCGAGCAGGCCCGGCAGGCTGGGGCAAAAACGGAAAGATGCCGCAAAGGCCGGGTGGGCGAGCACAGGCACCCGCCAGGCCATGCCTCCTGTGATCACCAGCCCGCCCAGAGCCAGGGTGTCGAGCACAAAGTTACGGCATACCCTGCCGTATATTTCGGCATAGTGCCGCAGCACATCGGGATGATCGGGCAGTTTTGCCGGCACTTCTTTGTCCGGCAGCCGTAGGCCGGTATGGTAGGCGAAAAGGTGGCCCAGACCAGCGCCGCCCAGCACGTCGTCACCGCTCAAAGAAAGATGCCCGGTCTTTTCACGTAAAAAACGCGGAAAATCGCCGTCTTCAAGAATGAAGGGCACCTCGCCGTGCCCGCCTTCACTGGGAAGGGTCAGGGCCGGGTGCCCGGCTGTGGACGGCAGGATCAGAGATTTGCCGAGACCGGTGCCGGCTCCAATGACGGCGATGGGCGCACCGGCCTTGGGAGCGCCGGGAATCATCTCCACCAGATCCACGTCGGCCGGGTGAGACCGTCCCCAGAGGGCGGCCCAGGCTTGAGCCTCGAAATCATTGAGCATGGCCGCCTGTGGAATACCCGGCAGGGAGGCTTCTTCCAGGCGAATGGGCCAGCCGATGTTGGGCGGCAGGCAGAAAACCCCGTTTTCCACCGGGCCGGGCACGGCCAGTGCAGCCCTGGCCGGCGGGTCGGCCGGGTCATACAGGGGCGGGTCCGTAAGCAGGGCTTCGGTCAGCTCGCGAAAGCCGGCATAGTGCTTTGTCTCCAGCCACTTTGACGCCCGGAGTTCCAGGCCGGACTCCCCGGCCCGGAACAGGGCGAAGCGGCTGTGGGTGCCGCCGATGTCGGCGCAAAGCAGGTCCATGGGCTTAGCGGTTGTAGTCCGGATCGTCGTGCTCCACATGTTCGGCCATGCCGCAAAGGAGGCGGAGGTTCGGGGCGAATTCCGGAGTTTTGGCCGCGCCCGCGGCCACCTCCGGCAAGGGCATCGGATCGCCCAGAGTTAGAGCGGCGTCGGCACGCTTGGCAAAGGCGTCAAGCTCGCGGCTGCACGTGGCCCGTACCGCCGAGTAGTCCGGTCTGGGACGGGCGTTTGCCGGGGTGTCGGCCACTTCGGGCAGCAGGCAGTCGGGCAGGGGCTCGCGGTATTCCAGAACCACTCGGGTGTAGATGTTCGGCGTGAAGGAAACGCGGCGGGCCAGAAGCCACCCAGGGCTGCTCTGGCCGTTGATTCCGGCCAGGGCGCAAAACCAGTCGCCCTCGGCCCGGACCACCCGGGTGCGCAGGGTCAGAAAGCGGCCGTCGCGGGTTTCTTTGGCAAAGGCTAGGTCTTCGGGGTCACGGGAAGATTCCAGGGCGAAACGCCAAGCCGGCGTGGGCAGCTCGGTGACGAGCACATGGACAAAGGCCTTGGGCGTGCCCTCATCGGCATACAGGGCGTAGCGCAAGCGTCCCTGAGGCGGGAGGGGAATGTCGGCCGGCACCTCGGCGGTCGTCCGGCCGGCGGCGATCAGGCTGAAGCCTTCAGGCAGTTGCAGGCCGAAAGAGGGACGGCCGGAAGCAAAACCGGCATCATCGGCCCTGGGTTCGACGGTTTTACATCCCGGAAGGCAGAGAGCCATCACCAGGCAGGCAAGAAAGAAGAAATGGCGCATACAGACCTCCGGGTTCTGTCGATTTTTCGTTCTTGTAGCCCGCCCGGCCCGTGCCGGCAAGCCGGTTTTCCCGGTGTGAGACCACACATAGCCGCTTGCCGGGAGGTATCGGCGCCGGCGGGCAAAAGAGCCATTACTCAGCGTTTCCTAAAGTTTTCAGGGCCCGGGCCGATAGGATTGGTGCGGAATGGTGTTGCCGGCATCAAAATTGCTTCAGCAAGGGTGGAAGAAGTGTCTCCGCCGCGGGGCGGCAATTATTTCCGAGGAGAAACGTTATGGCACGTGGCGCGGGCAGCATATCAATGCTTGATCAGGGGCTTGGCAGCGGTAACGACTTCCAGGCGATGATCGACAAGCTCTATAAGGTGGAAAGCCGGCAGGCGGTTCAACTGACCCGTTGGCGCCAGGACTGGATGACCCGTCTGGACGCCTTCAAGCAGATCCGCACCGAACTGGGCAACCTGCGGACCATACTCGGCAAGATGAATTCCGTGGACAAGTTCCTGGTCAAGAACGCGGTGTCGTCCAACACTGCCGTGGCCACGGCCTCCACCGGGGCCGAGGCGGCCGAGGGTACTTATCGCCTGAAGGTCAACCAGATGGCTTCCAACTCCACCTGGAGCAAAGACACCGGTCTGGCGACAAAAGATGCCGTGGTGAACTCTTCCGCCGGCATGGGGAAGATCACCTATACATATAAGGGCAAGCAGTATTCGGTGAACATCCCTCCGAACACCAGCCTGGATATGATGAAGAACCTGATCAACAACGACTCCACCAATCCGGGGGTGCGGGCCAGCCTGATCCAGAGCGGCAGCAGCGTGGTCTTCCAGTTGCGCGGCATGGACATGGGCCAGAATGCCCAACTGAGTATCGACTCGACCGAAAACCTAAACGGCCTGGATGTGAGTTTGGTCTCCCGCTGGGTACAGGATAGTGCCAAGACAAACAGCACAAGTCTGGTCACCGGGCTGACTTCGCTGACCGATGCAATCAACGCCAGCGGTTCCGACCAGAGCTTTGTCTTTGCGGTCAACGGCATAAAGCACACCTTGAACATTCCGTCCGGCTCGGACGCCAATTTCCTGGTGGACGCCGTCAACACTTCCGGCACGGGCGTCACGGCCACGGCCGACGTTGTCGACGGCAAAGTCGTGCTCAAAATAAAGAGCACAACCACCACCGACAACGTGCAGGTTTCATCCGATACCACCTTGACGGGCTATGAGTCTTCCGACTGGAAACAGCCTGTGACCGCTGTGGAGCATCGCAGCTATTTCACGTCGGTAGACGACATGGTAAACCCGACCGGTACTTCGAAAAAGTTCATTTTCAACGTGGGCGGCAAAGAAACGGCCATTGATGTGCCAGCCGGCGCCACTCTCAAAGATTTGGCTTTGCAAATCAACGCCGGTACGGCGACCAGCGGGGCAGCGGCCAGTCTTTGGATGGAAAACGGCAAAGTGGTTTTCCGCCTGGACAGCACAGATGCAACCGCTGCCCTGGCCATTGGTGCCGGCACGTTGCCTGAATTTTCCGTTAACCCCATTTCGACCAACTGGACGGTGCAGCAAGCCAAAAACGCGGAAGTGCGCCTGAACGGCTTTCCGGAAGGTTCCTGGATCGAGGTGCCGACGAACACCATTTCCGACATGGTCGAAGGCATCACCTTCAATCTGCATTCCGAGGGCGAGACCGTTGTTTCGGTGAACATCGACAATGACGCCATCACCAAGAACGTGCAGGAATTTGTCGATGCCATGAACTCCTTCCGCAACCTGGTCAACACTTTGACCAAGGTCGACGACAACAAGAAGCTGGTGGACTTGAAGTATGCCGAATCCGAGTTCGAAATGCAGAAAGGTTCGGTACTCACCGGCAACTACGGCATCCAGTTGGTGGCTTCACGTTTGAAGCAGGCCGTGGCCGACTCGGCTCCGGGCTTCAACTATGCGCACATGAACGGCGACGTGCTCGTTTCCGGCGACGTGTTCAACGCCCTCGGGCAGATCGGCATCCTGACCAACTCCGAAGTCGGCAACCCCATGTACGGCTTGCTGGAGATCAACACGATTCCCGACTTCAAGGGTTCCATGTCCTTTGAAGACGCCCTGGCCAAAGACCCCTATGCCGTGGCCACGCTGTTCGCGGCCAAGGAACAGGGAACGGCCGACTCGGAATACTTCGGCTACGCCTCGCACGTGCACACCATCACCAAGGGCGGCACCTACGACGTGAAGTACCAGGTGGACGCCGGCGGCAACGTGACCGGCACGATCAACGGCAAACAGGCCAAGATCACCACGGAAAACGGCAAGATCCAGATGGGCCTTTCCAGCGCCGATCAGCCTTCCAACCCGGCCGACGGTCTGTTCATCGACATCTATGACCTCACCCCCGGGGCCGAACGCAGCGGCACGGTGAGCATCCGCTCGGGCAAGGTCAACCAGCTCATTTCCATGCTCGACGGCGCGGAAGGCATGCTCGGCGACAAGGGCTCCATCAAAAACATGGAGAACAATTACGAAGCGATCATCAAGAACATCGAGGACAAGATCAAAAGAGAGGACGATCGCCTGACCCGCTGGGAGAACAATATGATTCTGAAGTTCTCCCGCCTGGAGGCGACCCTCGGCAGCTATAAGAGCCTGCAGGCCCAGTTGGAAAGCCAGATTAAGCAGCTGAGCAGCAGCAAGTAACGCCGATGCCGGCATAACGGAGCATTCATGCAAAACGCAGCATTCGCCTACCTGCAAACACAGGTCACCACCAACAACCAGGGTGAAATTCTGGTCATGCTCTATGACGGAGCCATCAAGTTCCTGAGCTCCGCCAAAGAGCGCATCGCGGCCAAAGACCCGGCAGGCAAAGGCATTCTTATTTCCAAAGCCATGGATGTGCTCAACGAGCTGGACAGCACCCTGAACATGGAAAAGGGCGGAGAACTGGCCAAAAACCTGCACTCCCTTTATGATTTCTGCAACCGGCGGCTGCTCATGGCCAACCTGAAGCAGAGCGCGGAGATTGTCGACGAGGTGCTCAAGGTGCTGACCGGGTTGCGTGGGGCTTATGCCCAGATACTCGATAATCCGGAAGCCCAGGCGGCAGCCGAGGAGGCCGGGCGCAAGGCCGCGCAGCAAAGCGCCCGGACCCAGAGCGCGCCCGCGCCCGTGGAGCGTCCGGCCGCTTCGGTACAGCCCGGTCTGGGCCGGCACGCGGCTTCGCAGTATTCCCGGCAGAACTTTGTTCCACCCGGCGTAGCAGAGACCCCGGCTACGGTCCCGATTGCGTCTGTGGCGCAAGCGGATGCTGAAGCAGCGCAAATCTCCCCGACGGTCGATCCCGCCGTTCAGGCTGTGTCGGCCGCATCGCCGGCAGGCGCCGTACAAGTCGCGCCGGACCCGAGCACACCGCCAACCGCCGCGGCGGCGGAGGCTTCGGCTGCGGAAGCCGGCACGGCCATACCGCCCTCTTTTGCGCCGCGTGCCGCGGCGGGTTTGAGTATGTATAGGAAGTTCGCCGGCAACGGATGATTTTTTCGCCGGCACCCGGCGGCAATCTTGTCAGAGGCGAAAAGTCGGGCTATATCCTCCGGCCATGCATCGACCCCTTTGTATTCTTCATGCCAACTGCCAGGGTGAAGAGCTCTCAACCCTGCTCACGGCTTCCCGGCATTTTTCCGCTTGCTACCGGCTGCGGCATTTCACCAACTATACCCGCGAACATATTCCCGCCGAAGCCCTGGCCGAGTGCGGGCTCTTCCTATACCAGAGCCTGGGCGCTGCCTGGGGAGAGCTGGCTTCGGCCTCGTTGCTGGCCCGCCTGCCCGTCGGGGCCAAGACCCTGTGCATCCCCAACATGATGTTCCGGGGCTATTGGCCTTTCTGGAACGACCCGCCGCCGATCCTTTACGGAGACTCGCTGCTGGACCGTTTTATCGACTCGGGCGCGGAAAAAAGCGTGATCCTGCGTCTCTACCTGCACGGCGATCTGGGCAAATACGTGGACCTGGATGAAGCCCTGCGGCATACCCTGAGGGTGGAACGCCGGCGTGAGGCCTCGGCTTTTATGCAGGTGGTGGACCTGATGGCGGAATTCTGGCGGGACGAGTTTTTATTCTACACCGCCAACCGTCCTGGCGTTCGCCTGCTGGAAACGGTAGTGGACGGCATCCTTCGCGAGTTGGGCCTGCCTGCGCTTACGGCAGATGAGCGGGCCCGGGCCAAGGGCGGGGGGCTTCCTTCCTATGGCAATTGCGAACTGCCCATCCACCCGCAGGTGGCTGCGCACCATAAGCTGCGTTTCATCGGCCCGGACCATCGTTTCCACGTCTACGGCCTGTCCATGACCTTCGCGCAATATATCTCCCGTTACATTGATTGTCGGCAAAAGCATATGGACGAAGATTTTCTGGGCTATCTTCAAGTTGTTTGAGCAGCCCGGGCCGGGAGCATTTTCACTTCGAAAATGTTTCTGAAACCATTTTGAGCGCCGCCCCAGTGACGGCGTTTTTTTGTGCACAGGCAGTGTCCGGCTTTGGAAACATTTGTGTGTAAATAATATAACTATATAAAAATAAAGATAAAAATATGAAGAATTGTGCGACGGCCATGTTTCCAGACGTAAAAAAATTCCCCAGCTGAAGCGGGGAGCCGGATGTTTAGGGGGCAGACCCAGAGTTGGCGAATATGCTTAGGGCTGTTTCCAAATGGAAGATCTCGCTCCAAAGACAGGCAACGGTATCTGCCGTCACGTCGTTAAGAGCCTTTGGGGTCCCGCGGTTGTCATTGCCTGAAGCCGGCCTCTACGCGGTAGAAGCTGCGACATCGTGATAAGGAAGGGGAAGCTTTGTGCTCCGGGGCCGGGCTCTTCGGCCCTGCCCCGGAGCACAAAGCGGGCCTGACGCAGCATCACGCCGCCCCAAGCAGCAAACCACTGCTTGAAGGCTCTCTGAGAATCAGATATAGATAGGAACCGGTGTTGCGTCAAATTCGGCGCGGCCCCACTCATTTGTCCGGAGGGAAGCCGTGCAGCGCATGCTGGAAAAAATGGCCGCCAGGCTCAACGAGTACGATGAAGCCTCGCTTATGAGCCTGTGGGAAACCTATGCCGAACGGGTTTACGAATTCGAGCCCGGCCGGCGCTGGGAAGAAGCCACCTTGTGCCTCTGTCTGATCCAGGCTGTGCGCTGGAAGAACCAGCTTTTCAACTACCGTCGCCTGGCTTCACTGAACCCTGCGGATATCTCGGAACCGCCCATGTTCACGCCGGTTGTGCGCGGTAGAAAGGCCGTGCCTGAAGAGAAAAAGAAAGCCCATGTGCTGTCGTTTCCCCCAAAAAATCCTAAAAACGAGGAATAAGGCTGCTGATTCCGGCCGTTCCTCCCGAGCCCTCCGTGTCCACTTCCGGCTGCGGATCGATTGTACCAAAGGAGTAGTTGGAACAGTTTGACGTCAACAAGGAATGCGATGCTTTGGGCGATGGGGCCTGCCTCTTCTCCGGTTCCGCCCCGGAGCACAAAGCGAGCCTGACACGGCATCACGGCAAACCGTTCCAACTACCGGTTGTATTGCTTCGACATAAGGAGTGCGCATGTCCAATATAGTAATAGTAGGCGCCCAATGGGGCGACGAGGGCAAGGGTAAGATCGTCGATCTGCTTTCGGGCGGCATTGCCGCCGTGGTCCGCTTTCAGGGCGGCAACAACGCCGGGCACACGGTCATTGTGGGTGGGGAAAAATATGTGCTGCACCTCATTCCCTCGGGCATTCTGCATTCGGGCAAGATCTGCCTGATCGGCAACGGCGTGGTCGTGGATCCGGTGGTGCTGGTGCAGGAAATGGACGCCATCGCTCGCCAGGGCGTGGACGTTTCGGCTGCGCGGCTCAAGGTTTCTCGCAAGGCCCACCTGATCATGCCCTACCACAAGGCCCTGGATCAGGCCCGCGAGGCCCACAAGGCCGAGGGCAAGATCGGCACCACCGGCCGGGGCATCGGTCCCTGCTATGAGGACAAGGCCGCGCGTATCGGCGTGCGGGCCTGCGACTTGACCGACGAAGCCCTGCTGGCGGCAAAAATCCGCAAGGCCCTGGAAGAAAAGAACGCGCTTCTGACCACCCTGTACAAGGGGCAGGCCCTGGACCCGGACAAGGTGCTGGCGGAAATTCTCCCGGCCGCCCGCCGGCTGGTGCCGCATCTGGCCGATGTGGCCGAAGAGCTGGCCGGCATCGAGGCCGCGGGCGAGCGGATCATGTTCGAGGGCGCCCAGGGCGTGCACCTGGATATCGACCACGGCACCTACCCCTTTGTCACCTCCTCCAATACCGTGGCGGGCAACGCCTCGGCCGGCGCGGGCATCGGCCCCTCCCGGCTCGGGCGCATTGTCGGCATCGTCAAGGCCTACACTACCCGGGTTGGCTCCGGCCCGTTCCCCACCGAGCTTGACGACGACACCGGCGCGCACATGCAGGAAAAAGGCGCGGAGTTCGGGGCCACCACCGGGCGCCGGCGTCGTTGCGGCTGGTTTGACGCCGTGGTTTTGCGCGAGTCGGTCCGCCTCTGCGGCCTGACCGACATGGCCCTGACCAAGCTGGATGTACTCTCCGGCCTGCCTGAACTGCGCATCTGCACCGCCTACAAGGTGGGCGGCAAGACCGTAGACTACCCGCCCCAGGCGGAAAACGCCATGGCCGGCGCGGAGCCGGTGTACGAGAGCATGCCCGGCTGGATGGAATACATTGAAAATTGCGCCGATTGGGAAGATCTGCCCCAAGCGGCCCGCAACTACATAGCCCGGTTGGAAGAACTGACCGGCGTGCCGGCCGGGATTGTTTCCGTGGGCCCGGATCGGGAGCAGACCATCTTGCGTGGGCATTGGATGCGCTAGAGCGCCGGCGGATGAGCAAGGCCGAAGTCATAGTCGCCGTCAAGGTTTCCCCGGAGGATCTCGCTCCGGAGGCGGCCGCGTTCGACCGGCAAAGGGAAGAACTGTGCTCCTTCGGCTTTGAGCGACGCTACGGGCGGGTCAACGATTTTCTGCGCCGCTTGCGGCAGAAACCGCCCCAGGTGCTGCTTCTGGAAGGCGGCACCCAGGCCGAGCGTTTCACGGCCGGGCTGTGGTGGGCCGCGCTGATCAATTGCGCGCCCGCCGGCGCGGGCGCCCCGGACGGATCCGCTCCGGCCCAGTCCCCGCTTTTGAGCCCGGTCCTTGAGGCCGCGCCCGGTCCAACTCCCGAGACCGCGACGGACGATCCTCCCTGTCTCGCCTGTCCGGTCTGCACCCGGGTCATTGCCGGTCTGCACCGCGACGTGATCCTGCTGGACGGCAGAACCGAGAGCATCAAGATTGCCCAGGTGCGCGAATTGCTCCCGCTGCTGGGCGAGCCGCCGCGCGAAGCCCGCAGGCGCGTGGTCATCCTGGCCGAAGCCCAGGCCCTGGGCGAGGCCGCGGCCAACGCCTTGCTCAAATCCCTGGAAGAACCTTTGCCGGGCACGATCTTCGTGCTTCTGGCCCCGCAACGCGAGCGTCTGCTGCCCACCCTGGTTTCGCGTTCCTTTGCCCTGACCCTGCCCTGGCCCCAGGAGCCCGCTTCGGACGAGCGGGTGGAGCGCTTGGCCCGGGCTTTGGCAGGCTGCGCCAAAACCGGCCGGGGCTGGGTGCGCGAGACGGCCGGCAAGGGCGCCGTGGATGCGCCCTTGGCCCACGGCCTGATCAATGCCTGCCGGCAGGCCCTGGTGGCGGTGCTTGCCGCGCCGGGCCAGAGCCCGGACCGGACGTTCCCGACTGCGCTCTCGGCCACGGACCTGGCCGGAGCCCTGGCCGCCTTGCCCGTGGCCCGGCTGCGCATGTTGGACGAAGAACTGGCCGAGGCCCAGGACTGCCTGATCTACGGGGTCAACCCGGCCTTGGTCTTGGATCGTCTGGCGAGTCGGCTCTTTTTGCTCACCCCGCATTAGGTCCTGTTAACACTATTTGACAAAATGTGAGTATTCTGCAAATGTAGCTTATGCAAATTACTCGCGAACAGTATGAGAGAATTGCTGACTGCTTTCCCCGCCAGAGAGGCAATGTTTATTTTGACAACCTCCAGGTGTTGAATGCGATTCTGTATGTTGCCGAGCATGGGTGTAAATGGCGTGGCCTGCCGCAACATTTTGGGTGCTGGCACAGCATTTACACGCGCATGAATCGCTGGAGCAAGAACGGTGTTCTTGACCGCATATTTGGACGCCTTCAACAAGAGCAGATACTCCGAATAAAAATAGAAGCAGTTTCTCTCGACAGCACGATTGTTAAAGTTCACCCCGACGGCACTGGCGCCTTAAAAAAACAGGACCTCAAGCCATCGGAAAGTCCAGAGGCGGCTGGACGACCAAGCTTCATATGGCTGCCGCGAATGCTGACTGCGCGTTGAAATTCAGTCTTTCCCCCGGCAATGCAGGCGATGCCCCCGAAGGGCGTAAGCTGCTTGTCCGGCTGGGGCCGGCGACTGGACCGTGCAATCTGCTCATGGACGGCGCATACGAAGGAAACGAAACAACACGGTTGGGGCGCGAACTGGGCTTCACCCCGGTAGTACCGCCAAATCCCAACCGACTGGAACCGTGGCAGTACGACAAAGAGCTATACAAAAGGCGCAATGAGGTCGAACGGCTTTTCCGTAAATTGAAAGGGTTTCGCCGTGTTTTTACTCGATTTGACAAGCTGGCGCGCATGTATCTTGCCTTTGTGATTTTTGCTCTCATCGTACTGGCGATTAAATAGTGTTAACAGACCCTAGAGCGGATGACCATTGTGAAATTGCTCTAAACAAAGGGGGGGCCTTTGCCCCCCTTGATTTTTCTTCTCCCTCTCTCCCGTGCGCCGTCGCAACGGGCTTGGCGCGAACAGCGGCGCGGGAAAAAACACTGGATCTTCCGGCTGTTTGATCGTATACGGACTCTCTTCGTTATGATGGCGTGTCAAGAAACTCCGGTTTCCCCCGCGGCCGCGCCCCGGGGGCCGAAGCCCCCGCAGCAGCATGGGGTGTTGGTCCTGTATAAACCCAAGGGGCCAACCTCGGCGGCCTGTATCGCCAAGGTCAAGCGCCTGCTGGGGCAAAAGAAGATCGGCCACGCCGGCACCCTTGATCCCATGGCCCAGGGGGTGTTGCCGGTGCTTCTGGGCGAGGGCACCAAGCTTTCCGGGCACCTTCTGGAAGACGGTGAAAAAATTTATTCCGGCGTGATTCGGCTCGGCAGAATCACCGACACTTGGGACGCCGAAGGCGAAACCCTTGAAGAGCGCGACGCCTCGCAGGTTTCGCCGGCGGTCGTGGCCGAGGCCATGGCAGGGCTGGTGGGCACCTATGAACAGGAAGTGCCCGCCTATTCCGCCGCCAAGCACCTGGGAAAACCTCTGTACGCTCTGGCGCGCAGGGGTCTGGAAACCCCTGTGAAAAAGAAATTTGTAACGATTTCACGTGGCCTGGCCGAATTGGTCGGCCCGGCGCGTGTGTTCTTCCGGGTGACATGCTCGTCCGGCACCTACATACGGTCCCTGGCCCACAGCTTGGGGAGCCGCTTAGGGTGCGGAGCCTGTCTTGAAGAATTGACCCGGGAGCACAGCCGCCCATTCGGCCTGGAACACGCCCACGATCTTGAGGCTGTTTTGACCGAGCCGGAGCGGTTTGCCGAAAAGGTGCTGGGCATTGCCGAGGTGCTCTCCGACTGGCCGAAGGTGCGGGCAACCGCCGCCCAGGCCGCCGGAGCGCGTAACGGAATGTCGGTGCCGCACGCGTCCGAAGCCGGCCCGCCCTTTTGTGAAGGCGCCAAAGCCCTGCTTTTGGACGATTTCGGCAAACCCCTGGCTCTGGTCCTGGCAGCTCAAAGCGCCGGGGGCCCGGTCTGGACCGTGTTGCGGGGGTTGTGGCACAATGAGCCGTAAGGCTCGCAACCATTGGAGGATGCAGCTGTGGTAATGACCGCCCAAGACAAAAAGACGGTTATCGACGAGTACGCCAAGCACGAAGGCGACACCGGTTCCCCTGAAGTGCAGGTCGCCCTTTTGACCACCCGAATCAACCAACTGACCGGGCACTTCAAGGACCACAAAAAAGACTTCCACTCCCGCCAGGGCCTATTGAAGCTTGTGGGCCGGCGGCGTAATCTGCTCAACTATCTGCGTAAGACCGACGTGCAGCGCTATCGCGTCATCATTGAACGTCTGGGCCTGCGTAAGTAATGGACAGGTGGATTTTCGCCTGATGCGGCGTCAGAGCGCGTTTCGGTTCCGGGAGCAGGGCCGAAGAGCCCAGCCCCCATCGCCGGAACGCGCTCTTCCTTGCCTGAGGCGAAAATCCACCTGTTCATGAGCGGCGGCCTGACGCGAGCCGAAAAACCGCGTTGGGAAAAGGCCCACAAGAGTGGGCCTAATGGTGGTAAAAAGACGTTTAAAGGAGCCTTTTTCCTGAAACGCCGAAGGGTCGCATTCCCGCGCAGGATGTGTGGGAGCCCGTGCAACGGAGCGGGCGGTTTTCGTGAGGCGGGAGGGACCGCGCTCCTGCCCGACGAACGGCCCGCGATAGGGAGTGCCGGCCGGGAAGGCCGGCCGACCGACATCTAAATGTGTGAAGGGGGGTCCGGGCAAAAGAGGCGCGGCAAGGCGCTTCGTTTCCCCGGAATCCCCTTCGAGACGAAAGGAGATTCATTATGGGAGTTTTCCCCGCTACACGCGTGACCGCCATTGCCGGCGGCAAAGAAATCATTCTGGAAACCGGCCGCATGGCCAACCAGGCCGACGGCTCCATCTGGATCCAGTGCGGCGGCACGGTCGTGCTGGTTACGGCCTGCTCGCAGACTCTTGAGCGGGACATGGGCTTTTTCCCCCTGACCGTGGAGTATGCCGAAAAAATGTACGCCGCCGGCCGCATTCCCGGCAGCTTTTTCCGCCGCGAAATCGGCCGGCCCTCCGAGCGCGAGACCCTGGTTTCGCGGCTGATCGACCGGCCCATGCGCCCGCTCTTCCCCAAGGGCTTCCGCGACGAGGTCCAGGTGCTGGCCAACGTCATTTCCTCCGACCAGGAGAACGATTCCGACGTCCTGGCCGTGACCGGCGCCTCGGCGGCCCTGTGCCTGTCTTCCATTCCTTTCCTCGGGCCGGTGGCCGGGGCGCGCATCGGCCGGGTCAACGGCGCGTTTGTGCTCAACCCCACGGTGGCCGAACTCAAGGACAGCGACCTGAACTTCGTCATCGCCGCGAGCCGTGAGGCCGTGGTCATGGTCGAAGGCGAGGCCCGCTTCGTGCCCGAGGCTGTGGTGGCCGAGGCCCTGGCCTGGGCCCACAAGGAAGTACAGCCGCTGATCGACGCCCAGGAAGAACTGGTCAAGCTGGCCGGCAAGGTCAAGATGCCTTTGAAGGAACTGCCCGACACCGGGCCGCTCAAAGAATTTCTGATGCAGGCCATCGGCGCGGAACTCGACGCCGCCCTGCGTGTGCCCGCAAAGATGCAGCGCAAGGACGCCAAGAAAGCCGTCAAGGTCAAGGCCGTGGAGGCCCTGATCGCCGAGGGCTCGCCCTTTGCCGAAGACGCCTCGGCCGCCGTCCTGTTGGGCGAGGCCCTGGGCGAACTGGAAAAGACCCTGGTGCGTAAACGCATTCGCGAAGAAGGCACGCGTATCGACGGCCGCGACACCAAGACCGTGCGGCCCATTCTGATTGAGCCCGGCGTGCTGCCGCGCGCCCACGGCTCGGCCCTGTTCGCCCGCGGCGAGACCAAGTCGCTGGTGGTGTCCACCCTGGGCAGCTCCACCGACGAGCAGCGCATGGATTCCCTGCTTGGCGACGTGACCAAGAAATTCATGCTGCACTATAACTTTGCGCCCTTCTCCGTGGGCGAGGTCAAGATGGTCCGGGTCTCTCGCCGCGAGGTCGGCCACGGCGCCCTGGCCGAAAAGGCCCTGCGCCCGGTGCTGCCGCGGGACGATTCCTTCCCCTTCACCATCCGGGTGGTCTCCGAGACCCTTGAGTCCAACGGCTCGTCCAGCATGGCCGCGGTCTGCGGCGGCTGCCTCTCCCTGATGGATGCCGGCGTGCCCATCTCGGCCCCGGTGGCGGGCATCGCCCTGGGCCTGATTAAGGAAGGCGACGAGTTCATCGTGCTCACCGACATTCTGGGTGACGAAGACGCCCTGGGCGACATGGACTTCAAGATTGCCGGCACGGCCGACGGCCTGACCGCCGTGCAGATGGACATCAAGGTGGCCGGCATTTCCACCGAGATCATGTCCCGGGCCCTGGCCCAGGCCAAGGAAGCCCGGCTGCACATTCTCGGCGAAATGGCCAGGGCCCTGCCCGGGCCGCGCGCCGAGCTCTCCAAGTATGCGCCGCAGCACGAAGAGGTTGAGGTCAACCCCGACGTGATCCGCCTGATCATCGGCCCCGGCGGCAAGAACATCAAGGCCATCACCGCGGCCACCGGCGCCTCCATCGACATCGACGACTCCGGCAAGGTGGCCATCTTCGCCCCGACCTTCGACGCCCTGGCGCAGGCCAAAGAAATGGTTCTGGCCTTTGACCAGCGGGCCGAACTGGGCAAGAATTACGAAGACGCCAAAGTGGTCAAGGTGCTGGAAATCGGCTGCATCGTCGAACTGGCCCCGAACCTCGAAGCCCTGGTGCACGTCTCGCAGCTCGACACCAGCCGGGTGGAAAAGGTTGCCGACTTCTGCAAGCTCGGCGACAAGATGACCGTCAAGGTCATTGAGGTCAACGGCGACCGGGTGCGCGCCTCGCGCAAGGTCGTGCTGCAGGAAGCCGAAGGCATTGCCTGGAACCCGGAAGAAACCGCCCGTCCGGCCCGTCCCCCGCGTGATCGCGGCGACCGCGGGGACAGGGGCGACCGCGGCCGCCGCGACCGCGGCTAGAGCATTTCACACTTGAAATGCTCGCAAGGATTTGTCGGTAAATCCTTCAAATAGGCGTAGGCGGGCTTTGCCCGCCGTTAAGCAACTATTTGAAGCGTAAACGGCTCTAGACCACGCGTGGATAAAATGCACAGTCGGAACATCGGCCAGGGGCGGTGTTCCGACTGTGCATTTTAGGGGTGTCGGCACGAGGGATTTTTTGCCCTCCGCCTGTGCCAAAAAGGCTTTTCATTCCAACTGCGGCGGCTCTTTTTGTCCTGTCTCAACCCGGATGGGCTGCAGGTTCTCGTCTAGAAGTTCTTTGAGCAGCGAAGTGCCGTCGGGGTCCACGACCAGGGCGGCGAAGCGGGCCCGGGCATAGGCGTTGCCGTGGCCTTCCTGGAAAAAGAAGGAGTCGGCCCCGAAGGTCGGGCCGAAGTCGCGCCAGACATAGGCCAGGCGCATGCTCCCGGCCGGAGGCGCGCCGCCGGAGTCCAAATCCAGGGTGTGGGCCATGCCGTCCGCATCAACGCCGACCAGCAGGGTGCCGCGCCGGGGCGGTTCCGGCAGGTTCTCCCGGTCCGCCCGATCGCTCAGCAGATCTTGCGCCCGACGGCTCAAGTCGTAGCGCAGCGCCATATAGTCGCCCTGCATCAGCGAACGCGGGTCCACCGGCGCCAGGGCCAGGATCACCCTGGCACCGCGCTCAAGCTGGGCCTCTTTTTCATGAACGCCAAAGGCGAAGACGCCGAGAAAGCCGAGAGCCACGGCCAGGATCAGATACTTACGCATGGGATGCCTCCGGATGGGCAAGCAGCGACTCGACCGGCGGCGTGCCGCGCAACGCCCGGTGGGCTGCCAGGGCGCAGAGCAGCAGAAGCCCGCCCGTACCCATCAGCAAGAAGGATTTATAGAGCAGGGGCATGTTGGTGTTGTAATATTCGGCCGAGACGCACCAGATCAGGCTCAACACCGGGGCGGCGTTCAGGGCCGAGGGGCCGGCCGCGCGAGCGAACAGGGCGGCATACAGGCCCAGGGGCAGCCAGGGGAACCAGAGCCCGGCCGCGCAGGCGGCCAGGGCCAGGGCATAGGCCAGGACGGCCCGGAGGGGCGGCAAGGCAAAGGCTTTGACCAGGTGATGGGCGGCAAAAATCAGGCCCAGGCCTGCGCCCACGCCCAGACCCATGAGCAGGGGGTCGACCCGGTGAAAATGGGTGGCAAAAATCGCCAGACCGAGCAGTCCGGCCAGAGTGCCGAGCAGGAAGGGCCGGGGCGCGTGGGCCGGGAAGGGCGGGTCTTGGGCCGATGCGGCGAGAAAGGGGAAGCGTTGCGGCCGGTACCATTCCAGGGCGAGAAAAAATATTCCGGCCACGAGCATGGCCACCATGGCTCCGGGCGGCAGGAAGGGGCGAACCTCGTTGTAATCGTAGGCATAGCGGTAATGGCCGAAATCCAGGCTCAGGCCGACGGTGGCGGCCAGCAGGCCGACGGCCGAGGCCGCGGCCAGGGCGTGAAACAACCGGCTGCGCAAAATCGCGGCCGACACCAGGCAGACAACCAGGGCGAAACCGGTAAAGCCGGCCGGCTCAAGGTGGTCCAGAACTTCAAGAAAGGCGCCCAGGCAGGCCAACGAGCCGGCAATGCCCAGGGCCAGGGCGAACTGCCGGCGGAAGACCCCGCCCTCGGCCTCCAGAAAGCGGGCGGCTCCGAGCCCGGCCAGGCCGAAGGGCAAAAAGGCCATGGGGCTGTCCAGGTTGATGGATTTGAAGAGCAAAAAGCCCAGGGACCCAAGCAGCAGGATGGCGGCAATCCAGGCGGCCAGGGCGGCGAAGGCCTTGGCGTACCAGGGGGTGTCGTCGGCTTCCGCCTCCCCCGGCAGCGGCGCTGCAGGCGTTGGAGCGCAAACCTGGGCGGGAGCCGCTGTGGCGTCGCCGGCAAGCTCCTCGGTCGCCGGCTGCGCGTCGACGGGAGCGGCGGGGTCCGGGGCTCCTGCTGACTCCGGCGCGGCGGGTGCTGCCGGCCGGGGTGCGGCGGCTTCCGGCAGATCACCCCAGGCCAGGCGCTGCGTGACCACCCACGGGCTGTGCAGCAAATCGCGCAGCCCGTGGGGCAGCCTGCCCCGCGCGGTCCGGTGCAGTTCCAGGCCGCGTTTGCGGATAGCCTTGATCAGAGCCACAATGCCCGCCCCCACGCCCACGGCGATCAGGGCAATCATCAGCAGGCCGCCCGCGTTGAGGAAGTCCCCAATGGATCGGCCGATGAAGACGGCCACCAGCCAGGCCAGGCTGAACAGGCCCAGGGACTGCATCAGAGTGTCCGGGCGCATCCGGTTGTACCAGAAGGCCCCGAAGCCCAAGAGCAGAAAGTGGCATAACGCCCCGAGGTGCTGCGGTGCATCGGGATCACCGTAAGAATGGTAATGGCGGCCGCCTTCCAGAATCATCGTGCTGGAGGAAATGCTCACCAGCAGCAGCAACCCGGCCCCGGCCAGGCGGGGTAGGAGCGTGCCCGGCAGGGAGCGCCGGCCGGCCGGGCCGAAGAGGAACCGGGCAAAAGTTTCCGGCAGGCGCCCCTGGTATTCCAGGGTGCAGGCCGCTTCCCAGAACAGGAAAAAGGCCAGCGAGGGGAGCAGGAAAAGGAGCGAATCGCCCAGGTAGCGGTCGGCGTCACGCAGCAGGCCGTTTTGTTCCAGATACAGGCCCAGGGCGCAATGGGCCACAAGGCCGAAGGCGACCCAAAGCCCGGCTTGCCGCGCGGGCAGAGCCAGGAGCAGCAGGAAGACTGCCCAGGCTCGGAACAGTTCCCAGGCGTCGGCCCCGGTCTGGTAGAACTGCCCGAACACGGCCATGAGCGGCCCGGCCAGAAGGCCGCAAAGCAGCAGGGCGGAACCGGAAAGAAAAGAGTCCGGCCCCTTGAGCAGGGTCGGCACGAGGCAGAACACCATCAGCCCGGCAATGAGCCCGAACTTGGTGAAATGGGACATGTCCGCCCAGTTGTAGGCGAAGAAGCAGATGACTCCGGCCGACAAAAACAGAATCCCGGCCTGGGCCGTCAGGTATTTCCCATACAGCGCCCAACCGAGAAGGCGGAGATTGGGAGAAAAAGCAGAGTCTTGCATGGCGTCGTCCTTGGTGGTGGAAATCCATTATCACCGGTATATACGCCACGCGGCAAAAAAATGAAAGCCTCAGCAAAAATGGAAGTGGCTCATCTCTCCTCTGAGGCTGAACTGGTAGGCGGCAACCTGCCCCGGCTGCGGCGAGCCGAGCAGGCGATGCAGGTTGTAGAGGTCGCGCAGGGCGGCCGACTGGGCCGCGGTTTCGGCAAACACGGCGGAAAGGGCCGGTCTGGCCGCCAGAGCCGTGTTCAGGCGCTCGGCGTCGGGATGGGGACCGGCGCAGTGCAGCAGGCCCGCGTTGTTCAGGCGCAGGGCCAGCTTGTGGCTCGTATCGATTGCCTCGGTTGTGAGCAACTCATAAAGGGCGTCCACAAAGACTTCCTGAAGATGAGAGACGTTGCGGCTCATCTGGGCCGGGGCGCCGCTCCCGTCCTGGGCCGCGCCGTCCAGCAGGCGGCGTAAGACCGGGGCCACTGCCGCGAAACCGGCTGTATGCAAAACCTCGCGCAACTCGTCTTCGCGTCGGCGGGAGACCTCGGCCGGGGGCGGGGCAAGGGGGCGGGGCAGGTCAACAAGATCTGCGGTACTCACTGGGGAACTCCTTGGGTACCTGCTCTTGGGCAGTTATTTCCCTCACGCTGTTCGCAGGGGATAAAGCAATTTCAGTGCCGGCCGTTTCGGCTTGTGCCGGAAGACGCGCCGGCTTTGGGCCTGTGGCGCCGGCCGTCGCTCCACCAAGATTGGGCGGCCGGGAAAAACCTGCCTGTGGCGCTCGACTTGCAGCCGGCAGGGCCGGGGCACCGGGGCGAAACCGCCCGCGCCCGCAAAGATTTCACTTGCCAAGCAGCCGAGTCTTGGGTATTGAAGGCATCCGCGTCCGCTGTAAAGTGGGTGCGCCTCACGGCAAGGTAGCTCAGTTGGTTAGAGCATGCGGTTCATACCCGCAGTGTCGGGGGTTCAAATCCCTCCCTTGCTACCAGAGTATAATGAATTCAGCTGGTTGCTGAGTTTTTCACTGGTTCTGCCCCTCAAGGAAGTCCGTTGTACACAACCGATGTACACAATGGCGGGTTCTTTGAGGGGCGCTTATGTTTTCCGGCTCCGGCTCCACCACCCCCGCCGCGTCTTCCGGCACCGTCGGCGGCATTACCGGCCGCAGGGCTTCAAGGCATCTTCCCTACCTTCTTCCGCTGAGAAATATCCTTGCTTTCCGCATCCGCATCCCCACCGCCTTACAGCCCTGCCTCGGGCGGAAAGAATACCGCCGCAGCCTGGGGCCAAGCTACGCCAATGAAGCAAAAATCAAGAGTCTCAGGCTCGCGGCGGCGGCCCATGAAGTTTTTACCCTGGCCCGCGCGGTGCTCAAAGCCCGCAGTTTGTCCGGGGACATGTACACAACTCATCCACCCTCATGCGAGGAAATCCACGTGACGCAAGAAAAAGCGAAGCCCGAAGGCGTGTACACAAACCTTGAAGGCCGTGAGTTGGATACTCTGACGGATGAGGAAATCCGCGCTGTTGCCGATTCGTGGCTTCTGGCCGCCCTCAAGGGGCACGATGCCCTGATGCGGCGAATGGTGGAAATGCGGCGGCCACAGATGCGGGGCCTTTCGCCGGAACAGGTGCACAGCGAAAATCAAAGGCGAACAGAAACATCTAAACGGATACGGTAACTTCACGCCGCAATCCACACAAACGCCCTGGCTCAACGCGATTGCAGCCATATGCGACCGGAGGCGGACAGGCTGCTCGGTCTGCATGGGGTGGAACTTTCTCCCGACCGGGAAGATTCTCCGCAGCACCGCAAGACTTGTGAGGCGCTGGCCAAAGCGCACATCACCTTCTACCGCCTTCAGGATCGTCATGATGAGGGCGACTTTTCTGCTTGTGACGATGCGATCCGCAGTCTCGAAACCGCGCTGCTTTCCCCAAAGAAGACGACCACGCCGGAGGAACCCTCTGCGGAGAGCGGCATCATGCTTGTGGAAGCCTTTGAGGAAATGTACCGGGAAAAAAGCCTCGACGGTTCATGGAAGCCCAAGGTGGCGGCGATGGAGCGTCAAAAGTTCGCGCTCTTCCAGGCCGTCATCGACCCGGACGGCATTTTGCCGGTGCAGGCAGTCAGGGCGAAACACCTGACCAGATATAAGGCCGTGCTGCACCTGATGCCCGCCGGTAAAGGGAAGAAGAAAGAATACCGGGATTTGGCCATTCCCGATCTCCTCCATATTGTGGAGGCCGGAAATATTCCCGCTGAACTGCGTATGGAGACCAACACGATTCGGACCTATTGCCAGTCGGCGGCGGCTTTCATCAATTGGGCGGCCCGGCACGAATACCACGATAGGCCGGGCATCACCCAACTGCTTCAGGTGAAGGCGGACAGACAAGCCCATGAGTTCCGCGATCCATATTCTGACGGTGAAATCTCCAAGCTTTTCGCTCCCGAGTTTTTCCTCACGGGTGGCGGGAGAGGAAAAGCCGACTCCGGCGGCAAACCCTCGCGCTTCTGGGTTCCTTTGCTCGGGCTGTTCACCGGCGCGCGGATAGAAGAACTCGCCCAACTCCACACCGACGATATTGTGCTGGTGAACCACCAGGAAGACGCCCGGAGGGTCTTCACGCCGGGGCAACCCGTCATGGATGCGGCCGCCGTCAGGGAAGCGGAAGAAGCGGGGGAAACCCTGTGCCTCTTCATCAACACCGGCAAGCCCTATCAACGGCTGAAAAATGTTTCTTCCCGCCGCTATGTGCCGCTTTCCCCTGTGCCCGAGCATGACCTCGGCTTCCTCAACTATGCCGCCTCGGTCTTTCAGAATGCCGAGCAGGCCCGCGTCGACAAGCGCACCGTGCCGGGGGACGGCCGCCTGTTCCCTGAACTGACCCGGATAAAGGAGGCGGACAACTTCGCCCACAGCCTTTCCAAGTGGTTCAGCCCATACCGGGCCAAGGCCGGGGTCGTGCCGCAGGAAGGCGGCGGCAAGAAGGATTTTCACAGCTTCCGGCATACCGTGGCCCGCTGGTGCGACCAGAACGAAGTTCCGGAAAAGATCGCCGCCCGCTACCTGGGGCACAGCCACGACACCATGACCTATGGGCGGTATAGCCCGGAAGCCACCGCGCACAGGCTGTATCAGCACATCGCGGCGGGCTTTGGCGAGTATCTCCGGTCGTTGCTGGACATTGAAGGCTTGAAGGCAGGGCGCTGGTCAGGGGGCAAGCCATAAGGCCGGAAGGGGCATGGATCGTGTATAATATAAATAAATTTAGTATATTATCGTCATTTTGTGCAATAAAGTTGCCATATAGAGAGAAGAGCGGAAAAATTGCCGGGAGGGGAAAATCTCTCCCGGCTTTTTTATTGGTTTGAAATTGTTGAGGAAGATGATTTTCTTACTCTAAAGGAGAAAGCCGGGGGTAAAGCGGCCGTCAAAGGCGCTGAAAACGTTGCCGGGCACAGGGAAGGGCTTTTGTATTTGAATAGCCCAGCAGCATGGCCGCGTGGGCTGTGGTGAAGTGGGTGAAAAGAGGCATTCAAGAACCCAAGTCCTTAGAAAATTTCTCAGTGTCACTCAACCGGCGACGTAATTCAGTTTCCGAGGGGATGGAGCTTAAACGCAGTTGGATAGTTATCGGGAGCGGTTGAAAGATCTCTTCTTTAAGATCTTTTGTAATATCAACTATTGCGCCAGTAACGGTCTTTGCCATGGCTCGATAGATTACAATTTGTTGTGGAGGGTCTCCTGTGTAAGTATCTGGGAATTCTTTTGGATCTCTATTGTAAATTATTATAGTAGTTTGCCATGAAGAAGAAGCATTATCGCAGCCAAAGCTAATTGGATGAAAATTTTGTCCAATTTCAATGTCATGTAACCCAAGATTTGTTTCCAGCTGTATAGCTTTGTAACAACTTCGTCTATTTGATGCATGACCATGAAAGTCTAATACAAAATTCATACCCTGCTGGTCAAAAGTGTCACTATGGCGAATTGTGATAGGCCAATGTTTATAGCTATCATCAGCTTGAGCAAATGATGCACAAGATGAAAATAGCCAATATGTACAAAATATTACGATTATACGTGGCATCATAGAATCAGTACTCACTCATACGGACAAAGCCCACCTTTTCATACCCCTTGGCGCACTCCTCGGCCGCCGCGCCGAGCCGCCAATTGGCCCAGCCATCCCCCTTGCATTTCGCCATTTGCTTGGTTTCAGGATTCTGCAGGACGATATGCGTATAACCGCCTGCACAGCCCGTAAGGACTGCTATAGCGGCCGTTGTTGCCACTGCCATAAGCCTATACATATTGTCTTATTTATCGTTAGCGTAAGATTTTACATATTGCATGCTCACTGTACGACATTGGCACTGCTGCAACAAAAAAGATGCCAAATTATACACTGTGCTGCATCGAGCCGGGATGATTTAGCATGGATATTCAATTCAGTCAAAATAAGTCAGATTTAATTCATAGCCCAACGACTGCCCACGGCAAGAATACTTTCAAGCCATAATCACATAAAGTTCTTCTCGTACAAAGGTTTTGTATTTTCCCTCCATATAGAGAGGATGGGGGTAAAACCTTCAAAACAAATCCTGCAGTGTGCTTCTCCTGCAACGGATTCATATTTTGTGCCCCTAAAGAGAGAAGGTTGCCGAAAGCTTCAAAATCGAAAGCCTTTATTCCATTCTTTCCCAACGATTTTGCATTTATCCCTCATATAGAGAGAAGAGTCCCCTCCCGCCGCCCTGGATGTCCATTCCGGGCGGCTTCTTTTTTGCCCGTTAACCCTTTAACCAGAAAGGAAAATGACCATGGAGAAAACGACAACCCCAACCGCCGCAACCGACCACCGCCGGACACCCGCGCCGTTCCCACGGCCGACAGGTGAAGGGCTGCATCCCCTCACCCTCGGGGCCTTACGCGGTCTGAAGTTGCCGAAGCGGGAAAATCTGCTCCCGTGGCTCCGGCAGGGGGAAAGCGCGATGGTCTTCGCCCCGACCGGCTTGGGGAAATCCCTGTTTGCCCTGTCGCTGGCCCTTGCCGTGGCCGGTGGCGGCCGCTTCATCGACTGGTGGAACGCCCCGAAGGCTCGGCGGGTGCTCTTTGTTGACGGTGAAATGCCCCTGGACGATATTCAAGCCAGGGTGGACACGCTGCAGCCTTGTGCGGGTGGGAATTGTGAGGCCATTGCGGCCAACCTGCACATCATGAACCGGCAGTATCAACCCGGGGGGGTTGCCTATGTCGATCTTGCGGAAGAGGCCAGCCGGGAGGCGCTTGTCCGGCATGTCAAAAAGCATGAGATCGATTTGGTCATCCTCGACAACCTCTCCACCCTCGCCACCATTGACGGCGAAAACTCGGCCTCAGCCTTCAACGATACGGTGGCCTTCCTGCTCCGGCTGAAGCAGGAGGGCATCGCCTGTCTTCTGGTGCACCACTCCGGCAAGAGCGGCGAGTCCTACCGGGGGTCGAGCAAAATCGCCACCACCTTCGAGGTGATCATCAAGCTGGAAAAGCTCGGCAGCCCGGAAGATTACGCCTCCACCGGCCAAGACCTGAAGGTGAAGCTGGGAGCTGCCTGCCTTTTCGGAACGGAAGACGGTGCTCAGGCGTCGAAGGGTGGGCAATGGGCTTGTGAGCCGTGGGAAGACCAGCAGGTGGAAATCATGCTGGCCCTGCTCAGGAGCGGGAATTATGCCACGCAGAAAGAGCTTGCCGCCGCCATGCCCGGCGGAGGTGTGTCGGAAACGTACTTTTCTCGGCGATTGAAGGCGAGAGCCTTTGCTTTGGGCCTGACTTCCCAAGGGCAATGGGTGGAGTGCCTCCGTCGGGGGGGAGAGGCGAAGAAAGCGGCTATGGAGGTTGGCAACGATAAAAACTTTGTGGCAGTAGCTGGGGATGACTTCTAATTCGCCCCTCTGACGAAAATTGGAGCCATCATGAGCGGCTTTTGCGCTCCCTCTGGGCTGCGATTCTTGCGGCTTGCTTTACTCTATACCTCCTGCAATCCGCAATTCCATTGTGTCACAAGGCAATTTCCCTTTACCTCAAAGCCGGGATTGCGGAGGTTTTCCTCCCGCTTTCCGGCTTGCGGTGAAGAGGAATTTCCCCTCAACGAGGATTCCGGAAATTTACCCCAAGTCGAGCGTACCACAGGCCGTTTTGTCGATTGTAAGGCCCGATTTCATCCAAGGTGGGCATTGGGTCAGGCCGGATAAAAAACGTCGATCCTGGGAGCGGAACCGGGTTGTGGCGTCGAGGGAAAAAGAAAAATTGGGGAGTGGGCGGACAGGGAACCGGGAGGATTTTGGCCAAAAATTGCGAGAGCCCAATTCGATACTATCTGAATCGCTCATTCCCCCTCCGGGGTGGGGGAGCACCCCCACACGACCGGGGAGACTCTCGATGCCGGCAGATTCACATTTCAGTCATCGCGGACAGGCACCGGACGCGGCGTAGAAGACCCCGGAAGCCTCTGCGGAAAGCCTAAAAATTGACCCATGTTTCTATATCATTCAGCAGGAATTTGCTGTTTGCTCGTACCCACTTCTTCCCTTCACGTTGTATGATTTCATTGATATGCTGAACAGAAAGAGATTCTAGTATTGCGTCCTTAAAATAAGTAAGTTATATTGGCTCCAACAACTTGGAGGCAATATGCCGGTTTGGGTGCGCATTGAACTTTCGGCTGAAGACAGAGCGACATTGAGCATGTGGGCAAATGCTGGCCGAACCGAGCAGCGCCTGGCCAAGCGGGCCAGGGTTATTTTGTTGAGCGATGAAAAGGTGTCCTTGGCGGAGATCTCGGAACGAACCGGGCTGACCCGAAAAATTTGCAGCAAATGGCGTAAGCGGTTTGCTGAAATGGGCATAGCGGGCCTGTCTGATATGCCTGGCCGGGGAAGACCCAAAGTTTACGATGCGGAAAGCCGCGTGGACGTGTTGGCGCTGGCCTGCACAACGCCCGTGGACGGCTCGGCAAGGTGGAGTGTGCGTAAGCTGGCGGAGGTCACCGGTCAAAGCAAGTCGACAGTCCACACTATTCTGACGGCCGACAGGCTCAAGCCGCACAAAACCGACTATTGGTGCGGCAAAAGTCCCGATCCGGAGTTCGCGGAAAAACGGGCGGCGATAGTTGGGTTGTACCTGTCTCCGCCGGAGAATGCCCTGGTTTTGTGCGTTGATGAGAAATCACAGCTCCAAGCCTTGGACCGGACACAGCCGCTTTTGCCCATGCGCCCGGATGCTCCGGCCAGACTTACGGCGACTTACAAGCGCAACGGGACTACATGCTTGTTGGCCGCGTTGGCGGTGCACCAGGGGGAAATCACGGGGAAATGCGTGGACAGCGCGAACAGTCGGGAGTTTCTCAAATTTCTGAAGCGGCTATACAGACAATATCCCGGCAAGGAACTTCACATTATTGCGGACAATCTGGCCACTCATAAGCAAGCTGACGTGGCCGCGTGGGTGAGCAAAACCAAACGCGTCCACATGCATTTTACCCCGACGTACGCCTCATGGCTGAATCAGATCGAGATATGGTTCAACATTTTCACTCGGGACCGTGCTACGCGGTGGCATCTGGCCCAGCAAACAGGCGTTGGTGAACCAGATCATGAGCTATATCAAGAACTACAACCAGCTTTGGGCAAAGCCTTTTCGCTGGACGTACACGGGTGAGCCGCTCACTGTATAAATGCATACTTATTTTAAGGACGTAACACTAGCGACAATCTTCAATGCAAAATTGCTCAAATAAGTAAATGCGATATAGGGACGCATGTCCAAATTCCTCCGCGGCACCTTGTTTTATCGTTCAATATATGAAAGAATCATTTAAAATATACTAGTCGCTGTATCAGAATGCGCGCCGGGACTCCCCGGATCGCGCACGCCGGAAACCGGACATACCGCCAACCGGGCCACGCCGCCCGTTCCGCATGCCAAGGGGGTTTCAGTGCACGTCCAGTCTTGCCGCCGTATCGCCCATCGGGTGCGCTTTGTTTGTGTTCTTTTCCGGACCGCTGCATGCCGCCACCTATGAAATCGGGCCGGGCAAACAATACGCCAGCCTGGAAGCCCTGCGCGCCGCCGGCATCGCCTGGGCGGACAATGACATCATC
>JAVBLS010000041.1:0-71331 GCA_031553235.1 Desulfovibrio sp. | reverse complement strand
TCCATGCGCACCAGGCCGATGCGGTACTGGTTTTCCACCAGTTCGCCCACCGGACGCACCCGGCGGTTGCCCAAGTGGTCGATGTCGTCGGCCGGACCATGGGAGTCTTTCAAGTGGTTGAGCACCTGAATGGCTTTGATGATATCTTCGTCGGTCAGCACCCGCACATTCAGCTGTGTGGAAAGTCCCAGGCGCTGGTTGAGCTTGTAGCGGCCCACCGGCGAGAGGTCGTAGTAGTCGGGCGAGCGGAATAGGTTGTCGAAAAAGCCCGCCGCGATTTCAGGGGTGGGCGGCGAGCTGGGGCGCAGGCGGCGGTAAATTTCCACCTGGGCGCTTTCTTTGTCGGTGGTTTTGTCGAGCACCAGGGTGTCGCGAATCGAGGACGAGGTGTCCATGCCCTTGGTGTGCAGCACACTGATGCGCTTGACCCCGGCTTCACGCAGGGTGTCGACCAAGGCGGCGGAAATTTCGTCCGTGGCTTCGGCCAGGATTTCGCCCGTTCCCTCGTTGACGATGTCTTCGGCCAGATACAGGCCCTCAAGAGACTCCGGGGCCACCTCGACGCAGGCCACGCCGCCTTCGCACAGGGTGCGCCAGGCCTTCTTGGTGATGGGCCGGCCGGCCTTGATCAGGACAGAGCCATCGGGACCGGGGATGTCCGCATGGGCATTTTCCTTGCGGTACAGGTCCTTGTCCACGTCGCGGGTGATTTTGCCGCCCTTTTCCAGGTTGTAGTATTCGAATTTATAAAAGGTGCGCAGAATGTCTTCGCGGCTCATGCCCATGGCCCGGAAGAGCACCGTGGCCGGCATCTTGCGGCGACGGTCGATGCGCACGTAGAGGATGTCTTTGTGGTCGAAGTCGAAATCCAGCCAGGAGCCGCGCATGGGGATGACCCGGCAGGAATACAGCACTTTGCGGCTGGAGTGGGTCTTGCCCGAGTCGTGCTCGAAGATGATGCCGGGCGAGCGCTGCAACTGGTTGACGATGACCCGCTCGGTGCCGTTGATGATGAAGGTGCCTTTTTCGGTCATCAACGGCAGGGTGCCGAAGTAGATGTCCTGTTCCTTGATGTCGCGAATGGTTCGGTTGCCCGAATCTTCGTCCACATCAAAAACCACCAGGCGCACCTTGATCCGGATGGGGGCCTCATAGGTCAGACCCTTGCCCAGGCACTCGGCCTGATCGTACTTGGGTTCGCCGATTTCGTAGCCCACGAACTCCAGGCTGGCTGTGCGGTTGAAATCTTCTATGGGAAAAACCGAACGAAACACGCCCTCCAGGCCCTCGCCGGGGTCGCGCTCGGTTGCGCCCTCCTGGAGGAATTTTTTGTAGGAATCCACCTGCAGGTTGAGCAGGTGCGGCGTGGGCAGTGCCACGGCGATCTTGCCGAATTGCTTGTTGAGTTGGGCCATGTTTTCACCTCAAAGGTCTGG
Source organism: Desulfovibrio sp. (assembly GCA_031553235.1). Taxonomy (GTDB): domain Bacteria; phylum Desulfobacterota; class Desulfovibrionia; order Desulfovibrionales; family Desulfovibrionaceae; genus Frigididesulfovibrio. The sequence goes on along the minus strand of JAVBLS010000041.1, from coordinate 69,895 downwards.
GGCCGTCAAGACGATGCGCCCACCCGCCCGAACGAGGCGGAAAGGCGCCGATTGCGATATCCGTCGCGCCGTGTGGTAGGGGCCAGTCGGGTCTCCCCGGCCGGGCGTATGCTTACTTCCCCACAAACAACAAAAGGCCATGCGGAGCGGGGCCGAAACGCCGCTCTCGGCATGGCCAACCTTTCAGGCGTATGTGGCAAGGGTCAGAAGCAAATTGCAGCCCGTCTTGCAGCAGCGGTTGGTCTCCAGTCGACAAAGAAGATACCCATAACCGAACACTTCTCTGTATGCAAGAAAAAAATTTTTCAGGCGATGATTTTTTCAAGGAGTTGCCGCCGCTCCTGCCGCCACCCGGCAAATCTCAAAAAAGCGCCGGTAGTAAGGCGCGACGGCCTTTGATCGCGAGCCGGCAAAGGGGCAGGCCGCGAAAATAGAGCCCGGCCTCGCGGACCGTGGGGGCAACGGGCAGGCTTTCGCCGCGCAGCAGGGCCTCAAGGGGGGCGGTTTCTTCCAGGTTGAGCACGATGGCGCCGCGTTTTTGGGCTTCGTCGACCGGGGGCATGAGAAAGCGCAGGCCGGGTGAAAGCCGGATGCGACCGTCGGGCCCGATTTTGCCCAAGGGAAATCCCTTCCAGGCCGTGCCTTCGGGCAGCAGGGCCGGGAAGTGTTCCGGGAGGAAATGGACGACCTCGCCATACGCGCGCAGTTCACCGGGCGGGAGCAGGGCAGGGTCGGCGCAGGGACTTTCCAGGGAGGCGCGGGCAACGGCCTGCCAGACGGCCGGGCGTTTGCCGGGGCGGGAACGGGTTTCGGCCGGCCGGCAGGCGGGCGCGGCCCAGGGCTTTTCCAGCAGGGCCACGAAAAAGCCCTGGGCGTCCGGGCCGGGCGCGGTGCGCAGCACGCCTGCGAACTCCGGCAGGGCGGCGGGCCTAAAGCTGAAGCCCGGCGGGGCGGACAGAGGGCAAAAGCTCAAGCCGAGATCGTCGCGGGCAAAAAGCAGCTGGGCCTCGTTTTCTTCGACATTGGTTGTGCAGGTGGAGTAAACCAGCCGGCCACCGGGGGCGAGCAGGCGGGCGGCCTCACGCAGCAGCTTGCGCTGCAGGGAAACCAGCGGCTTGACCTTGTCCCCCTTCCATAGGCGCAGCACCTGGGGGTTTTTCTCCACCGTGCCCCAGCCGCTGCAGGGCGGGTCCAGAAGGATGCGGCCCAGGCCCGAGGCCTCGCCGGAGGGCAGGGGCAGGGATTCGGCCGGGGCTCCCAGGGTGGCGCACTGCGGCAGGTTGAGCAAGGAGAGGTTGCGGCGCAGGGTGGCCAGGCGTGAGGCATTGGGTTCGCAGCCCAGGACAAAGCCGGTCGGTCCGGCCAGGTCGGCGGCCAGGGAGGTTTTACCGCCGGGCGCGGCGCACATATCCAGAACCACGGCCCCGGCTTCGGGCGCCAGCGCCAGAGGCGGCAGCATGGAGGCGCGGTCTTGGATATAGATGTAGCCGAAGCGGGCCGCGGCCGAGGCACCGAGGGAAAAGGGCCCGGAAAGCAGCCGGCGGGCCTTGGGGTAGAAGGGGTCTGCCTGCAGGGAAAATTCCTGGGCGGCAAGAAGATCCTCAACCGCCGGGAGCTCGGCGTCCTTGCAGTTGCATCGGAATGATCGTAAAGAGAGTGCGGTCATCAAAGGCGCTCGAAAAGGCCGGGGTTGTTGCGTTGCCCAAAAAGAGAAGATATACGTAATCCCGCTCCGGATCAAACCCGCCTTTCCACCGGGGTCCAGAGCACGGCGCCCCGGAGGTGGGGCGCAACCTTGAGCGGTTGGGCCGCGCCGCGGCCTTCCCCACTACCCAAGCGAGGAACTATGAAGCGATTTTTCCGCAACGTCCTGTGTCTAATCGGTCTGGCCATACTTTTTCCGGCCGCGGCCCAGGGCGCATCGAAAGCCGCCTATGTGGTCCTGCCCTTTACTGTGCAAGGGCCGCAGGGGTTCAGCTATCTTGAGCGCTCCATTCCCCAGATGCTGACCTCCCGGCTGTATTGGAAGGACCGAGTCGAACCGGCCGTGAATGAAACCCCGGCCGCCCAGAAACCGGCCGCTACGGAAAGCGAAGCCGCGGCCGCGGCCGGCAGGTACAAGGCCGACTATGTGGTCTGGGGCAGTGTGACTGTGGCCGGTGACGACTGCAGTCTGGATGTGCTGGTGCGGGACCGTTCCGGCAAGGTCACCCCTTACTCGCGTTCGGCCAAGACCACCCAACTCATCGCGGTGATCAAGGGCGTGAGCGACAACATCAACCGCGACCTGTTCGGCAGAAATCCCGAGGCCACGACCGCCACGGCGCGTCCGGCCGAACCCGAGCGGGTCAACCGGATGAACCCCGATCTGGTGGTCAATGAAGACAGGCCCAAGGATGTGTACCTCAACCCGCAATTCCGTTACTCCGGCTCCGCCGCCGGCGACGGTTCGCGCCTGCGTTCCCAGACCCTGAAGTTTACCGCCATTGGTATGGAAGTGGTGGACGCCGACGGCGACGGCAAGAACGAGGTCATCCTGCTTTCCGACACCAATCTGTACGCCTACCGTATGGAAGAGGGCGCCAAGCTGGCCCCCTTGGGCGAATTCAAGTTGCCGGCTACGGACAAGCCGCTGTGCCTGCGTGCCCTGCCCCATGCCGGCGGCCGGGCCAAGTTGGTGGTGTCCATGGTCGATCGCACCGGCATACCTGCTTCGGCCATCTTTACCTTTGACGGCCGCAACTTCAAGCAGGAAGCCAAAAACGTCAAGTACTTCCTGAATGTGGTCAAGTTGCCGCCGGATTACCGGCCTACCCTGATTGGCCAGGCGGCCCAGCCTCCCAAGCTCTTCCGCCCCGGCGTGAGTGAGATGGTCAACTCGGGCGGCGGCCTTTCCACCGGCCGCCGGCTGGATCTGCCCGAAGGCGCCAACGTCTTCAACTTTGCCTACCTGCCCGGCGGCAAGGGTGAGGACAACGCCGAAAAGCTCGTGATGCTGAACTCCAACGAGCGCCTGGTGACCTATACGGCCAAGGGCGCCCGTCTGGCCCAGAGTGAAGAGCAGTATTCCGGCGCGGCCGTGGGCGTTGAGGTAGACCCGCGCATGCCCGGCCTCGGCAATGACACCGAGACCCAGCGCGACGTCTTCTACATCCCCATGCGCATGCCCGCCGTAGACCTGGACGGCGACGGCAACTGGGAACTTATCGTCAACCGTCCCATTTCCACGGCCTCGCAGCTTTTCGAGCGTTACCGCTTCTTCCCGCAGTCGGAAATCCACAGCGTGCAATGGGACGGCACCGGCCTGAATCTGGTCTGGAAGACCCGTCGGATCAAGGGTTCGGTGGTGGATTATGCAATCACCGATGTCGACAACGACGGCACCCGCGATCTGGTGGTCTGCATCAACACCCACCCCGGCGCCCTGGGCGTGGATGCGCGTAAGACCGTGGTGCTGGTTTATCCCTTGGATGTTACCAAGACCGATGCTCCCGTGGATCAGGGAGACATCTACGATTAAGGAAGCGCTCACGTCCGGCGGGAAAAAACCGCGCAAACACGAAAAAACCCGCGTTCCGCGGGTTTTTTCGTTGCCGGGAAAATCCTACAATTTCTAGAGCAGTTTACGCTTCAAATAGTCGCTTAACGGCGGGCAAAGCCCGCCTACGCCTATTTGACGGCAAGGATTTGCCGACAAATCCTTGCGAGCATTTCAAGTGTGAAATGCTCTAAGCCCGGGGACCAGAGGAAATCAGTTGCCGGCGGCTTGTCGGGCTTTGCGCATGTCCTCGATGGCCTGCGGCAGCCGTCGGAGGGCCTCGTCCGGGCTGGGGTGGTAGAAAAGCACCAGGAGTTTGTCGTTGCCTGGTTCCAGGCCCAGGCCCACGCCCTGGTCCGGGCCGAGATTGCGCAAGGCCACGGAAAAACGGTGTTTATCGGTGCAGATGAGCACGCCGCGGATGCGGCCCTTTTCACTGGGCTCAGCGTTGAATTCGGCCCGGCAGTCCAGGGATTTGTCGGGCGAAACCAAAAACATCTCGCCCAGACCGACCATGGCGGTGCGCTCCATGGTGCCTTCCAGGGGGACGCCGTCATATTCGGCAGCCACGGATAAAGGCGGCCCGTCCAGAACAAACCCGGGGGTGGGCGGGGTCTTGGCGCAGCCCGCGCCCAGGCAGACGGCCAGGAGAGCGAAGGCCGGGGCGCGGCAAGTCATGAAATCTGTTCCAGCCTGTGGGCCGCGGCTTCGACATCTGCGGCAAACTTGGCCCTGGCCGTTGTCAGCCGGTCGGCCAGGGCCGAGTCGGCCAGGGCCAGGATCTGGGCGGCCAGCCAAGCGGCGTTGCGCGCCCCGGCTTTGTCCAGGGCCACGGTGGCCACGGGGAATCCGGGAGGCATCTGCACGGTGGCCAACAAAGCGTCCATGCCGCCCAAGGGCGAGGCCGTGACCGGAATGCCGATCACCGGCTTCAGGGTGCGGGCGGCCACGGCCCCGGCCAGGTGCGCGGCCATGCCGGCGGCGCAGATGAACACTTGGCAGCCGTCGGTTTCCAGTTCGCGGACCAGGGTTTCGGTGCGCTCCGGGGTGCGGTGGGCCGAGGAAACGGTGAATCGGTGGGAAATGCCCAGGCCTGTCAGCACGTCCACACAAGGGCGCACGGTTTCTTCGTCCGAGATGCTTCCAATGAATACGGCAACTTGGGGCATGAATTCTCCTGAAAAGGCTACTTACAGGCGAAGCAGGTGCGTAGCCCCTTGCTGCCGATATCGCGACGGAAGTGTATATCCTGCATGCGGATTTTGCCCACGGCATCGTAGGCGTTCTGCTGGGCTTCGGCCAGGTCCGCGCCCAAGGCCGTGACCCCAAGAACCCGGCCGCCGTCGGCGTGGGTGTTTTGGCCCACGGCCCGGGTGCCGGCCTGGAAGACCATGACCTTGCCGGGGTGCACGGCCTCGGCTTCGCGCAGGCCGGAAATATTCATACCCCTGGGGTAGGAGCCGGGGTAACCCTTGGCGGCCACAACCACGCACAGGGCGGTTTCCGGGCGGGGCACCAGGGTGACCTTATCCAGTTCGCCCTTGGCGCAGCCCAGGAGCACCTCCAGCAGATCGCCGTCCAGGCGCATCAACAGGGGCTGGCACTCGGGGTCGCCGAAGCGCACGTTGTATTCCAGCACCTTGGGGCCGCGCGAGGTCATCATCAGGCCCGCATAGAGCACGCCGGAGAAGGGGCAGTTCTGCTTTTCCATGGTCTTGAGGATCGGCCGGATCACCAGGTCGATCATCTCGGCAAAGCGCTTGTCCGGGAGGATCGGCGCCGGGCTGTAGGCGCCCATGCCGCCGGTGTTCGGGCCGGTGTCGCCGTCGAACACTGCCTTGTGGTCCTGGGCCGAAGGCAGGGGAATGACCGTGTCGCCCGCGCACAGGGCCATGAAGGAAACTTCTTCGCCCACCAGGGTCTCTTCAATGACCACGGTTTCTCCGGCCGGACCGAAGACCTTTTTGATCAGCATGTCTTCCAGGGCGGCCTCGGCTTCAGCCACGGTTTTGGCCACGACCACACCCTTGCCGGCGGCCAGACCGTCGGCCTTGATCACCAAGGGCGTACCCTTGCCGCGTACATAAGAAACCGCTTCATCAAAACCGTGGAACACGGCAAAATCGGCCGTGGGCACGCCGGATTCCTGCATGATCCGCTTGGCAAAGGCCTTGGAACCTTCCAGGCGGGCGGCTGCGGCATTGGGGCCGAAGCACGGCACCCCGGCCTTTTCGCAGGCGTCCACAATGCCGTGTACCAGGGGCAGTTCCGGCCCGGGGATGACGAAGTCTATGGCCTGCTCCCGGATGCATCGCATCAGACCGGGAATGTCGTCCGTGGCGATGGGGATGTTTTCGCCGAGGCGGGCTGTGCCGCCGTTGCCGGGTGCAATGAAAAGCTGCGGTTTTTTGGGGCTTTGGGCCAATTTCCAGGCTAGGGCGTGTTCACGTCCGCCGGAACCGATAATCAGAATTCGCACGCTCTTCTCCAGTAAGCTTGGGGTTTTGCCCGACCGAGCCGGCAGGTCGGACCCTTGGACAACGGGCGAATCCTAGCGGAAAAATCCCCCGTTGGCAAAGGCCGCGGGTCTTGGTTTCCGGTAATGTCGCCGGATCTTCTCCTTCTCTTGACACTGCCGCCGAGGCTGAGGTAATGCCGTCCCATGAGCATACATACCGTTATTTTTTCTTTTTTGTGGTGGCGGCCGTGGAGACAGGGCCGCGCGGCATGGTGCGCATAATCGGATTTTGACTGTAAGCACATGCGATCGCGGCGGGGGCACCGGCCGCGATTTTTTTGTCCGCTTCCCAGCCGTACAACCCAGGAGCCGCCATGTCCCGTTTCATTCCCCGTTACACCCCTGAAGAGCTGCTGCGCATCCAGGAGAACGGCCTGCGCTGGACCGTCCTGCACGGCTATGCCGGCAGCGCCCAGTATCGGGCCAAGTTTGACGTCGCCGGCATCAACCCCACGGATGTGCGCACCCTGGCCGATCTCAGACACCTGCCCATGACCACGGCCGACGACCTGCGCGAAGGCTATCCTCTGCCCCTGCTGGCCGTGCCGGAATCTCGGGTGGTCCGGGTACACGCCTCTTCGGGCACCACGGGCAAACGCAAGGTGCTGGCCTATACCCAGAAAGATGTGGATACCTTTGCCCTGCAGATGGCCCGGTGCTTCGACCTGGCCGGCCTGACCCCCCAGGACCGGGTGCAGATTGCCGTGGGCTATGGTCTGTGGACCGCCGGGGCCGGCTTCCAGCTCGGCTGCGAGCAGTTCGGCGCCCTGACCGTGCCGGTGGGCGCGGGCAACCTGGAGATCCATCTGCAGATGCTTACGGATCTCGGTACCACCTGCCTGTGCAGCACGGCCTCCATGGCCCTGCTCATGGGCGAGGAGGTGCTGCGCCACGGTCTGTCCGACCGGGTGCGTCTGCAAAAGGTCATCTTCGGGGCCGAAGGCCACAACCTGAAGATGCGCCGGGCCTTCGAAGCCGCCCTGGGGGTGCGCGAAAGCTTCGACATCGGCGGCATGACCGAGATGTACGGGCCGGGCACGGCCCTTGAGTGTCGCGCCCACGAAGGCCTGCACTACTGGGCCGACCTTTTCGTCATCGAGGTGCTCAACCCTGAAACCCTGGAGCCGGTCGCGCCCGGCGAGGTGGGCGAGATGGTGGTCACCTCTTTGTGCAAGGAGGCCGCGCCGCTGATTCGCTACCGTACCCGCGATCTCACCCGACTGCTGCCCGCGCCCTGTCCCTGCGGCTGCTCCATGCCCCGCCACGACCATTTGCTGGGCCGCTCCGACGACATGATCATTTTCCGGGGCGTCAACGTTTACCCCGGCCAGATTGCCGCCGTGCTTCAGGAGTTCCCGGACCTTGGCTCGGAATATCACATTGCCTTGTCCCGCTCCGAAGGCCGTGACTGCATGACTCTGCAGGTGGAGCGGGCCGAAGGCGCCGGCTCCGGCGCCGACGCCCACCTGGCCGCCGGCCTGGCCAAACGCCTGCATTCCCACGTGCTTGTCTCCGCCAAGGTCGAAATTGCCGACCACGGCTCCTTGCCGCGATCATTCGGCAAGTCGCGGCGGGTCACCGACGCCCGTACATAGGGTCGGACCGGGTTTGGGCGCAACAAAATCGCTCCGACCTCGGTCTGCCCGGAAACTTCAACCGAAACGCTATGAATCCAGATTTTTTGCTTTCTTCCTATCAATTTGATCTGCCCGAAGACCGTATTGCCCAGAGCCCGGCGGCCCGGCGCGAAGATTCGCGTCTGCTGGTGCTTAAGGCCGGAAAAGGCCCGGCCGCCTTGGGCAAATTCGCGGATCTTCCGGGCCGGCTGCCCGCCGGTTGCCTGTTGGTGGCCAACAACTCCAGAGTGGTGCCCGCCCGGATCGAGGCCCGCCTGCCCAAGACCCAGGACGGCCAGGGTGGCGGTCGGGCCGAAATGTTGCTGCTCACTCCTCCGCCCGTGCTTGAATTCCGTGTCGACGGCGATCGGGAAGCAGCCGAAGCCGAGGCCCTGCTCCGTCCGGCCAAAAAGTTTCCGCCCGGTGCCGAGCTTGTCCTGGCTCCTGATTTTTCTTTACAGGTGCTGGAGCGTGGCGAGTTTGGCCGTTGTCTGGTACTGCTACGCAAACGCGGGGATCTGGACGCGATCCTGCGGCGCCTCGGGCAATTGCCCCTGCCGCCGTATATCCATCGGCCCGAAGGGCTCTCTCCCCAGGATGCCGAGCGCTATCAGACCACCTACGCCAGGGCGGACAAAGCCGGTTCGGTGGCCGCGCCCACGGCCGGCCTGCACTTCACCCCGGCCCTGCGCCAAGCCCTGCTCGATTCCGGCCGCTTCTGGGCCGAGGGCACCCTGTATGTGGGCTACGGCACCTTCAGCCCGGTGCGCTGCAAGGATATCCGCGAGCATCGCATGCACGCCGAATACGTGGAAATTTCTTCGGAAACGGCCGAGGCCGTGAACCGGGCCAAAGCCGAGGGCCGGGCAATCGCGGCTGTGGGCACCACCTCCGTGCGCCTGCTTGAGGGCGTTCATGCCGCCCTGCACGGCGAAGCCGCCGGGTTTCGGCCCTTGCGTCCCTTTGCCGGCTGGATCAACCTGTTCCTCTACCCCGGCAGGCCCTTCCAGGTCATTGATGCTCTGATCACCAACTTCCACCTGCCCGGTTCTTCCCTGCTCATGCTCGTCTCGGCCCTGGCCGGACGAGAAACCGTGCTCAAGGCCTATCGGCAGGCCCTTGAGGCTGGATTCCGCTTCTTTTCATACGGCGATGCCATGCTGGTGCTGCCGTAAGGCGCGCTTAAAAAAGCGCCGGCAAGGCCGTCGGCCGGCGAGGCGTCCGAAACATAAAGATGTCGCCCGCGGCTGCGGGTGCGGTACCCCAGACCCGGAGCACGGCCACGGTTGCCCGCCGGCGGGTTTGCTGATAGGTTTTGTGCAACAGCGCGACAAAGGCGCGGGAGGTGCAACATGCGTTTGCTCGGCGGTTTCGGCTCCATTTGTCGGATGATCAAGATTGAGCACTCCATTTTCGCCTTGCCGTTTGCTTACAGCGGGGCTTTTCTGGTGCGGAATGGAACGCCGACGTTCATGACCCTGGTCGTGCTGACCGTGGCCATGGTGGCCATTCGTTCGTTTGCCATGGCCTTCAACCGGATAGCGGATTTACCCTTTGATCGGCAGAACCCGCGCACTTCCGATCGGCCGCTGGTCACGGGGGAGATTTCGATCTGGCAGACCCGGCAGTTCTGCGCGGTCATGGCCGTGGTTTTCGTGCTCTCGTGCCTGGCTTTGAACGAGGCCTGCCTGATTCTGTCCATTCCGACCCTGGTTCTGGCCGCGGCCTACAGCTACACCAAGCGCTTCACCTGGCTCTGCCACTTCGTGCTGGGCGCGGTCATCGCGCTGGCGCCCATTGCGGGCATGCTGGCCGTGTCGCCGTATTTTTCCATGACCCAGTTGCTCTTGGGCGCGGCCGTGCTCTTCTGGATTGCCGGCTTCGACATTCTGTATGCCTGCCAGGATCTGGCCTTTGACCACCAGAGCGGCCTGCAGTCGTTCCCGGCCCGTTTCGGCGCGGCAATCTCGCTGGCAACCTCGGCTTTCTGCCACGCCATTGCGGTGCTTTTTTTGCTGCTTGCGGGCATTGCCGAGGGCCTGGGCTTCGGCTGGTACATCTGCCTGGGGGCGGCCGCGGGCGTTCTTTACTGGGAGCACAGCATCGTTCAACCCTCGGATCTTTCCCGGCTGCGCACGGCCTTTGCGGCCAACGGGCCGGTGTCGATTCTGATCTTCATCGGAGTGTTGCTTGGCATCTGATTTCTACCCGGACGACGAGTATAAAAGCCGCTCGCAAAAAAAGCGGGAAAGCACGGCCCTGCAGAAGCTCGGCGAGGAACTGGCCCGTCTTTCGCCCCAGTTGTTGCGTGGTTTGGAACTGCCTGAAGATCTGCGCTCCGCCCTGGCGGAATTGCCCCGAATGAAAACCCACGAAGCCCGGCGCCGGCAGATGCAGTACATCGGCCGGCAGATGCGCGAAGTGGAAGACCCCGAAGCCCTGGCCGAAGCGGTTCGGCTTCTTCAGTGACGTTAGGAGTTGCTGTCGGGCGTCGTATCACGCCCAACCGGCCCGCCTCCTAAAAGGTCAGCAGCTTGTCGGAGTCCAAAACCCACGCCGCCAGTTCCGGCATGGTGGATGTTTGCGCGCCCTCAAAATAGGGTTTGTTCTTGTGGATGCCGCAACGGGCCATACAGGTGCCGCATACCTTGACCTCCACGCCCATGGAAACCAGATCCTTGAGCATGTCCACCAGATCCTGATCATAATTATCCGGGCGCAGGCAGGCCTCACGAGCCAGATCCACGGCGTCGTTCATCAAGAAAATCCGCACCTCCGTGCCGGATTCCATAAGTTTTTCGGCAAGACGCAGGCCGTTCCAGGTCACGTCCGTGCCGTCGTACGGCTCATGGTTGAAAACAATCAATACTTTCATGGCCTACCTCCCTGTTTGGGCGCCGGGCGGCCGGAAAACCCTCCTCCGCCGTTTTCAGAACAACGCAAGATTTTTCCAAAATTCCATACAACAGTGAAGCGCCAAGGTAAATCACCGTTTTTTGCCTGCTCTCATAGGGCATTCACGCAAAAGCCCGCGTGCCACGCCGATTCTTCCGCCCGGATTGGCAACAGTTCGTTTCCTCTAGAGCAGTTTACGCTTCAAATAGTCGCTTAACGGCGGGCAAAGACCGCCTACGCCTATTTGGCGGCAAGGATTTGCCGACAAATCCTTGCGAGCATTTCAAGTGTGAAATGCTCTATCCCTTTGACAGCGCGGCAACTTTCAGGATACGCGCTGTAATGTACTATTTACATGATATGTAAAAGAGAGGAGGCGTGTTCATGAAAGAGGGTGCGCAGCGAGAAACCTTGGGCAGCCGGCTCGGCTTTATCTTCATCGCCGCCGGGTGTGCCATCGGCCTGGGCAACGTCTGGCGTTTTCCCTTCATCGCAGGACAATACGGCGGCGCTGCTTTTGTCCTGGTGTATCTGTTTTTTCTGCTGGCCCTGGCCATGCCGGTGCTGATCATGGAGTTCGCCGTGGGCCGGGCTGCCCGGCTGAGTGTGGGAGCGGCCTTCAAGGCGCTGCGGCCGGAGCACAAGCCCTGGCACGTTTACGGCTATATCGGCGTGTTCGGCAACTACCTGCTGATGATGTTCTACACCACGGTTTCCGGTTGGATGCTGGCCTATTGCTGGTATCTGGCCTCCGGGCAGCTCACCGGTCTGGAGCCGGCCAAAGTGGGCGAGTTTTTCGGCAACACCCTGGCCGATCCCTATGCCCAGATCGGCTGGATGCTGGCCACCGTGGCCATTGGTTTCGGAGTGTGCGCCATGGGGCTGCGCGCCGGGGTGGAGCGGGTTACCAAAGTCATGATGAGCGGCCTCTTCCTGCTGGTGATCATCCTGGCCCTGCGCTCCGTCACCCTGGACGGCGCGGCCGAGGGGCTGAAGTTTTACCTCATGCCCGACTTTTCCAAGCTCACGGAAAAGGGGCTGGGTGTGAGCCTGTATGCGGCCCTGGGCCAGGCCTTTTTCACTTTGAGCATCGGCATAGGCAGCATGGCCATTTTCGGCAGCTATCTGGACAAGGAACGCAGCCTGACCGGAGAATCGCTGAACATCGTGGCCCTGGACACCTTTGCGGCCCTGATGTCCGGGCTGATCATTTTCCCGGCCTGTTTCGCCTTTGGTGTGCAGCCCGACGCCGGGCCGGGGCTGATCTTTGTTACCTTGCCGAACATCTTCAACCAGATGCCCGCAGGCACCCTCTGGGGCACGCTCTTTTTCGTGTTCATGGCTTTTGCCGCTCTGTCCACGGTCATTGCCGTGTTCGAGAACATCGTGGCTTTCGGCATGGACGTGCTCAAGCTGAGCCGCGGCCGCTCGGTGTTGATCAACTTCTTTCTGGTGGCGCTGCTCTCCGTGCCCTGCGCTTTGGGCTTCAACGTCTGGAGCGGTTTCGCCCCCATGGGCGAGGGCTCCGTGGTCCTGGATCTGGAAGACTTCATTCTGAGCAACAACCTGTTGCCCCTAGGCTCGCTGGTTTTTCTGCTCTTTTGCACCACCCGCTACGGTTGGGGCTGGGACAAGTTCATTGCCGAGGCCGACCAGGGCACGGGCCTGAAGTTTCCCGCCTTGCTGCGGCCGTACTTCACCTATGTACTGCCCGCAATCATGATCCTGATCTTCATTGTGGGCTATTACCAGAAGTTCCAGAGCTTCTTTGATTCGTTGTTTTCGTGATCGGGCCCCGGCGCGTGATCTTGCAAAGCCGCTTCAATAAGAACTGAAGCGCCTTTGAGGTGTTTGGGGGAGTGAATTGATCTGCCCCAGGGGCTGTTTCCAAATCAAAGATTTTGCGCCAAGAGCAAGGAAAACGAGCCTTTTTGCGAAGGGAGTGTACTCTTCTGGTACTCGACCGGAGGAAAAAGGCTCGTTTGACGCAGCAATTGGACAAAAGATTTATCTGGAAACAGTCCCTACCGGGCGCCTTTGGGGAAGAGTACGACGCCGATGGTTTTGAGCAGGATTTTGACGTCCAGAAGCACGGAGAGGTGCTTGATGTAGAAGAGATCGTATTCCAGCTTGTAGCGGGAATCGTCAAGGGAGGCGCCGTAGGGATGGCAGACCTGGGCCCAGCCGGTGATGCCGGGTTTCACGGCGTGGCGCACGTTGTAGTAGGGCAGCTTGGCGGCCAGATCGTCGACGAATTCGCGGCGCTCGGGCCGGGGGCCGATCAGGCTCATGTCGCCCTTGATCACGTTGAGCAACTGGGGCAGCTCGTCGATGCGGGTTTTGCGGATGAAGCGGCCGATGCGGGTGACGCGGGGGTCGCGGGCCTGGGCCCACTGGGCGCCGTCTTTCTCGGCGTCGGAGCGCATGGAGCGGATTTTGTAGACGATGAATTCCTTGCCGTTCAGGCCGACGCGCTTTTGGGTATAAAAAGCCGCGCCTTTGGATTCCAGGCGCACGCACAAGGCCGTCAGCAGAATAATCGGCGAAAGCGCGATGAGCATGGGCAGGCAGAGGCAGAGGTCCATGGTGCGTTTGATCTGGCGCATGGGGCCGATGGTAAAGCCGTCCTCAAGCAACAGCCAGTCGTCTTCAATCAGGTCCACGGGCAGGCGGGCGGCCAGACGCTCGTACAGGCCGCGCATGTCGTGGACCTTCAGGCCTTCGAGCTTGCGGGCGAAGAGGTCGCGGGCCAGATCGGAGTCCAGGTAAAAGGAGTCGATGACGATCAGCCGGTCGGCCTTCTTGGCCTCAAGCACCGGCAGGGTCATGGAGGCGTCGCCCAGCCAGGGGCCGGCTTCTTCGGGATCGGCCCCGGGTTCGCCCAGGTAACCGACAACCACGGCCTCGGGCATGTATTCGGCCAGGACGGCCCGGGCTCGGCCGGCCCCGGCGCCGCCGAGCAGAAGCACCCGCTCGGGCAGGGCGGTAAAGCGCCGGAAAAAGGCGTAATACAGGACGCGCCAGCCCAGGGTCAGGCCAAAGGTGATGAACAGCTGCAGTACGAACATCAGGCGCGGGAAGCGCCACTTGTCGAAGCTGTAAAAGATGAAGCCTGCGGCCACGCAGCCGATGAGCACGGCCAGAAAAACGCGCACGGCCGTGTCGCGAAAGTCTTCACGCCCCACCTTGCGGCAGTCGAGCATGTAAAAGGAGGCCAGCAGAGAAAACACCGTGAAGGTCGAAGCCCCGGTGTAGTCGGCGAAAATGGCCAATTCCGGCGGCAGCACCAGCCAGGAACAGATCTGCAGGGCGGCGAGAAAGCAGATCAGATCCGTCGCAATGAAAAGATTGTCTTTCCGTTTGTTCACCGCGCTGCCTCCCCGCCTTCAAGGTTCATGCCGGCCAAAAGACCGGCGGCCACGGTCTGAGCGTCAAATTCTTCCAAAGCCAACCGTCTGCCGGCTTGGCCCATGAGACGCAGGCGCTCGGGGTCGCCGGCCAGAGTCGCCATGGCGTCGGCCAGGGCCTCGGGATCGCGCAGGGGCACGAGCAGCCCGTTATCGCCGTGGTGCACCACCTCGCGCGAGCCCGGGGCGTCGGCCGCGACCACGGCCCGGCCCATGCTCATGCCTTCCATCAGCGAGCAGGGCGTGCCCTCGCGCCAGGAAGGTAAAACCAGGGCATGTGCCTGGGCGATGAACGGGCGCACGTCGGTAGTTTCTCCCAGGTACTCGATAATGCCATTATCCCGCAAGGCAGTGATTTCTTCAAGGGGTACCGCGCCCAGGCCGGTTTCGGCCGGGCCGAGGATGCGTATCACGACCGGAGCATTGCGCTCCTTGAGCAGGGAGGCGGCCCGGCAAAGCTCGCGCAGGCCTTTGGCCTCGAGCAGCCGGCCCACAAAAAGGAACACGGCCGGCCCGTCGGGCGGCAGCGGCGGCAAGGGGGCCGGAGCGAAACGTTCCACGTCCACACCCGTACCCCGGCACATGCGCACCTCAATGGAAGGAGGGATGATCGAACGCCGTTCGAACAGTTTCCGATCGTCACGGTTCTGGAAATACACCGTGCCGGAAAGGGCAAAGGCCAGGCGGTAGAGCTTGCCGGTGATCCGGCGCAGCATGCGCTTGGCCGGGGAGTCGGCCTCAAAGGCATAGCCCAGGCCGGCAATCATCAGGGTGCGATGGGCCCGGGCGGGCGTTCCGGCCAGGGCGGCGGCATAGGCGCCGTAAAGCACCGGCTTGATGGTGTAAGTGAAGAGACGGTCGGGCCGCTCGGCCTGGATCAGCCGGCGCAGGGCCAGGATAGTGTTGATGTCATGGAAAGGATTCAGGCCTTTGCGATCCAGGGGGTAATGGACCAGACGCGCCCCCAGGCCGGTCAGGGCTGCCTCCCAGACCGGGGCGTCCGAAGGCTGCAACGGAGGCACGGCGCAGACCACTTCATGGCCGTCGGCAACGGCGCGGGCAATCAATACGCTCCAGAAGTTGCTCATGGCCCGGGCCTGGTTGCCGAGGAGGAGAAGTTTCATGCAGTCTCCGCAAAGGATTGTGCCGGAGCTGTTACATTGTTGCGGGGAAGGCGTCAACGGTGGGGGAATGTTTGCGCAACTGTCGAAAATGGGGGTCGCCCTGCGGGTGTTATGTTAAAAAGTGATCCAAGGCGTGCTCCACAGCCGTAATGTTGCCGGCTTCCCAAGGAAAATCGACTCCGCCGTGGCGGCTTTCTTCACTGAGGCGAGTGCCAAGATAATAGGCAAAAGAGCGCCCGGCGGCACGGTCAAGAAGTGGATACGGAACAAGTTGTGGAGAGCCAAGGGGATATGGGCACAGAGAGAAAACCCGTAGTTCCGGTCGACCGAAAATCGAACCATGCAGGGCCGAGCCATAGGGACCCGCCAAGACCTCCGCCCGCCGGATAAAGGCCGCCTGCTCCGCAAGAGGGTGCAGCTCCGGGTGAATCACGGCGAAGCCTCGTGAACGGAACAGGTCTTCCACTTTGGCCTCATCCGACATGGGGCGCTGGGCATACCGACGGCGGGAGAAATAGACCCGGCGAGGGCCGCTGCTTTCTTTCTTGCGACATAGCTCGGCGCCCGTCCGTCGCCAAACGGCCTGGGCCTGCGCACAAACATACTGCCCGAGCATATGCGGCTGTATCGCAATATAGAGCTTTCGGCACACGGTTGCGGCGTGCCCCCGGATAATTCGAGTGCCTCCGGAAGCGGCATCAAGCAGCTCATCCGCGTATAGGCGCCTCCACCCGGCTGAGATAAAAAGGCCGAAGCGTTTTTCTGGAATATGGGGCAAAGCCCACAGCCGGGGCAGTCCATCCACCAGCATATGCCCAAAGTTTTCAAAGTATGTAACGTCCATGTGCAGGCAGGGCGTTTCAATAACCTCAATGGGACCTTGCGGTAATATTTTGCTGGAAATGACGGCAGTTCCGTCACTTTCCATGGAAATATCAATACCGTGGTTGCCTGTGGTGGCAACGTCTGTCAAAGAACCATCCTCAGTGATCAATCCACCGTTGCGCAGGCAAAGAACATTGTGCAGACACAGCAGCGTCAGATGGCACGGTGGGTTGTTGAGCACCCGCTCTGTCCGGATTTCTGTATTGGCGTATACGGTATAATCAAAATATTTTTTTTCATCCGCAACGTTTTCAGATGCAATACCATAAGCCTTTGTAAGCTCTTCAGCCGACAAGAGTGGAAAATGTCTGTCATCAGGTACAAGCACGTTCAAACGGGGCCTTGGCTGTACGGCCAAGCGTAATTTTTGCATTTTTCCGCGCCAGTAGCGCCACGAAGTGTATTTTTTCATATAAGTTCTGGAGTCAGTCTTTCAGAAAACATCCGACTGTGCGGCCCAGGCGTATGGCCGCCCGGTAACCGACGAAAAAGAGCCAGGACTGAGGGGTCAGTTTCCCTTCCCGGCCAAGATGGACTATCCCGCGCACGGCATCGCGCAGGACAATGAACGGTAAAGAAATTGCCAGGGCCACAGCCTTGCCGGGCGTTGGATGTTTGCCGTTAATTTTCCAGGATATTTTTCCTTTGGCAAAGCCTGAGGCAAAATGCCAGCCCATGGTGTACTTGATCGGCATAACGCAGTGATCGACCAATAAGTCCGGTACCTGGCCGATACGTGCTCCGTTCGCCCGCAAGGCATGGCAGAAGAGATTTTCTTCACCATAGCCGGGTGCGTCACCCTGCATACCTGCGGCCGGGTCAAAGCCGCCGGCCCGTTCCATCAGGTCGCGTCGGCAAAAAAAGTTCCCTCCCCAGGGGCTTTCGTCTGCCGGCATGATCCCGTACTGCTTTCCCTCCATGTTGAGAGAGGAGGTCGCCTCTGGGAACCAGTCAGGTCTGCCGGAATAGAGATGCCAAGGAAGATATCCGCCGCCGAAGGCGTCGAAGTCGCTGGAACGGATGACTTCCAGAGCGCGGGTAATCCAATTGTCGTGCGGGTAGGTGTCGTCGTCCAGATATCCGACCCACTCTGCCGTGGCTTCACGAAATCCCCGATTACGGGCGTTGGCTACCCCTTGGGCCGGTTCGAGCACATAGCGCAAAAGAAGAGGAAAACGCTCTTGAAGCATTTGGATCATCCGGGCCGTACCATCGGTAGAGCTGTTGTCCACCACCAGTACGAAGACGCCGGACTCCCGCTCCACCAAAGGCATGAGCCTTTCCAGGTTCTTTTCCAGAACCTCGGCCCGGTTGTATGTACAGATAACGATGTCCAGCAATGGGGACATAGTGGCAGACCAGCTTACTTATGGGCCGCCGTAGAGCCTTTGCGCAGCTCTGAGGCAAAATAGTCGACGGTCGGCTTCAGGCCGTCGCGCAGGGCCACTTTGGGTTCCCAATCCAGCATCTGCTTGGCCAGGGAAATGTCCGGCCGGCGGCGGCTGGGATCGTCCTTGGGCAGGGGGCGATAGTCGCTGGCCGAGGCCGAACCGGTCATCTCAATCACGGTTTCGGCCAGTTCCCGAATGGTGAATTCGCCGGGATTGCCCAGGTTTACCGGGCCGGTAAACCCATCCGGCGTGTTTTCCATAAGCCGGATCAAAGCTTCCACCAGATCATCCACATAGCAGAAGGAACGGGTCTGCGAACCGTCGCCGTAAACGGTAATCGGCTTGTTCTGCAGGGCCTGCATGATGAAGTTGGAGACCACCCGGCCGTCGTTGGGGTGCATGCGCGGGCCGTAGGTGTTGAACAGGCGGGCGATTTTGATGGTCAGGCCGTGTTGCCGGCGGTAGTCCATGAACAGGGACTCGGCCGCGCGTTTGCCCTCGTCGTAGCAGGAACGGATGCCGATGGGGTTGACGTTGCCCCAGTAACTCTCCGGTTGCGGGTGCACGCCGGGGTCGCCGTAGACTTCGGAGGTGGAGGTCTGCAAGACCTTGGCCTTGAGCCGCTTGGCCAGGCCGAGCATGTTGATGGCTCCGTGCACCGAGGTTTTCAGGGTCTGCACCGGGTCGCGCTGGTAGTGGATGGGCGAGGCCGGGCAGGCCAGGTTGTAGATTTCGTCCACCTCCACATAAAGCGGGAAGGTCACGTCGTGGCGCATCAGCTCAAAGCGCGGATGCGCCAGCAGGTGCTCGACGTTGCCTTTGGTACTGCAGTAGTAGTTGTCCACACAGAGCACCTCGGCCCCGCGCTCCAAAAGGCGCTCGCACAGATGCGAACCAAGAAAGCCGGCCCCGCCGGTGACGAGAATGCGCTTGTTGGGGAACATGAGGATCTCCTGTGGGCTGCTTACGTCAAATTGAATGAAACGACAACGGCGGAGGGGTGTGAAATTTTCAGGAAATCAGTCGGGAGGCGTCCGTGTTTTATCAGGGTCGGCGTTGGCAAAAGGCATGTCGTACAACGCCTTGGAGGTTGTATTCAAGGAAGCGTAACCGGTGCGCGCGTCGGGTTCAAGGTAGGTGCCTTCCCCCCATTCGTTCCAGGCGTTGATAAACACAAAGCGCCTGTCGTCGGGAAAATTGCGCCGCGTATACGCGACGATCTGCTCCAGCCAAGAATAGTATTTTTTCTGAGAGAACCCCGTCCACAGTCGCCACCCGTCTTTTCTGCGGGCGCTGTTGTCCCAGGCGAGGCATACGGACTTGTGGACAGGCAGCGGAAAGGCCTCTTCTACCGGGATAGCCTCAAGGTAGGTGTCCATTGTGTCTGCATAGTTGAAAATTCTTCCTCCCTTGTAGGAAAAGGAAAGGAAGCTTTTTTCGGCGAATACGGGGCGGTGGGGAACAAACTCGACCAACCCGTCGGCGGTGATGGTTTCCGGGTGCTGCAGGTCATAGCTCAGAATGACGTAAATAAGGGGTTCCGGAAGGTGTATTTCGGCGGCACGGGCTTTCATGCGGCGGAAAAAATCGTTGGCATTCGGGATCAACGGCTCTCGATAGATAAGCAGCAAGGGGCGGCCGTCGATGGTGATGTATCTGGGGTCAAGCAGGTATTTTTTGTTGTCGTCGATGAACAGTTCAGGATCGCCGGGATTATATGGCTGCTCCATAAGAATTTTATGGTCTTCACCGTCCCAGTTTCTCCCCCAGCTTTCATTGGCCCAGCAGAGACAGAAGGGCAAATCAATGTCGGGGTTTGCCAGCAGCAGATCCAGGGGTTTTTCCAACAGTCTCCGGCCGGAAAACCAGTAATGATAGAAACAGAATCCATATATGCCGTGCCGTTTGGCCAGGGCGGCCTGCCGGCGTAGCGTTTCAGGGTTGGATAGATCGTAGTACCCAATGTCCGGATGCGGCACGCGGGGTTGATCGTGGCCGAAAAAACGCGGCCTGCCGGCTCGGACATTGGTCCATTCGGTGAATTCTTTTCCCCACCATTCGTCGTTTTCTGGAATGGTATGAAATTGAGGAAGATAGAAAGCCAAGGCTCTGATGTCGGTCATGTGGCCTGAAAAACTCTGTGCGGATTCGCAGGTCGTATCGTTCGGCTCAGGCCCGAAGAGGCGGCAACGCCATCTTTGTATTTTTGCTGCACAACGTTGCGCGTATACAATTTTTTTTGATGGAGTTACGTATGTCTTGGCCGTATAAAATATCGACAGGATTTTTTTACCGAGATAAAAAGTACAATACTTCATGCTGTCTGATGATTTTTCGATAATGCGCTGTTTGGTCAACACTCCGGTCTGACACAATATATTTCCATACATAGTGCAGAGCAAGGGCAGCTCGTGCCTGAGAAAACCAAAACGCAGATGCTGCCAAATTTGTTCGCGCTTACTCAAACAGAGCATGCCGGCCATTACTTCACACAGTGTTCTGGTCTTTGGAGCCATATGTGAACCGTGCCGTAGAAGCAACGCAGCTACAAGGCGCGAAGATGCTTGCAGATCCCGCTTCAGGCGGCCGATACCTCTGCTGAAGTACTTCAGAGAAAATTCACGTCTGCCGCCATGATCCGGCTGTAAAGCAGCTTTTTTATAGAATACCGGGGCGTACGCAACATGATCGACAATTCCCAGGGTTTTGGCCGTCAGTAAAATCCACCAAGCGTAGGCAGGTGAAACATACCGCTCGGGCAGCGGGAGTATCGCCTTGCGCAGGGCTGCATTGCCCACCATTGCGAATCCCGGCACCGAAGCGCAAATAAGTGTCTGGTGCAAAGAATTCCCCCAGAGCGGCGGCAGTCCCGCTTCTTTTTGAAGCGACCATTTCGCAGTTCCATGCTCATCTGTGAGGATGACATCGGAAAATACCAATAACGGATAGCCGGTTCCATAAATGCTTTCCAGCTCACGCATCTTGGCGAGCATTCTGGCGGCTCTATCCTGTTGATGGGTGCATCCCTGATCCGCAATAAGGAAATACGGTGCGGTGGAGCAATGCAGCAAATAATTCAGGCTTTCCGATGTCTCAAGAGCATTGGTATCAGATCCACGTACGTTTGTATCGTGCCGGGTTTGTTCGCCCGGCGCAATACAGGCCGACTCATCATCCCTATGCCCGTCGACAAGAATGCGAATCCGCGGTCCTTCGGGGCTGTCCAGAGAGTATGGTAGTGAGCCCGGGGCTGCCGCATTCTTGGTCAATGGCAGCAAGACATCAATTTCTGGAGGAGGCACCTGTACATGCAACGGCGGGGTAGGGAGTGCGGTAGCGGTTTTTGGGGCAAAGCATCCGGATGTCCCCAGCCGAAAAAGATGTGCCTTTATTTCTTCAAGCGAACAGGCCGAACCGTCCGGAAGCAGCGGCAAAGTGTGCAGATCCACCTCGCACGGATTGCTTCTGAGAAGCTCTCGCTTGAGTAAGGGCATGCCATAATTCCGGGTAAGCTCAAGGCCATGGCGCAGGCTTGGGTTGCAGATCTCCAGGGTGGGTATCCAAGCCGCCGGAGTCAATTTGGCCAAGGCTAGGCGCAGAGTCAGGGTGACCTCATACTGCCCGATAATGGACTGTTTTTCTGAGTGCACCCGTACGGAATCCCAGAAAGAGCCAAAGGCCTTGCTTTGTAGAGCGGTTTTTCGAAAAAGTAAGAAATAGCTTTGCAGATGCGGCAGCAGTTTTCGTGATGCCGTCATGCCCCAAAAGTCACAGGAGGTCTGTTCCATCTTCCCCATCACAGGGGCAAGGTCTCTGACCAGCCAGACGCTGTCATTGGCAAGAAGCAACTCTTTGGCTTGCAATATTTCTGGTACGGTGATAAAGCCGCATTTCCAGGAGGCAAAATCAAGCCCTTCATTGGGGCGTATCAGTATTCTTGAACATATTCGTGCAAGTGATGCAACAAGATTCGATGGCAGAGTGGGAGATGTGGAGATAAAAATAATGTAAAAACCCTGTTCAGTAATGGCCTGGAGATAATGAAACACCGTAGGATCAAGCGTTGACTGTGGATCGTAATGGGCGAAACAGCACACACGTCTGCCCGCGAGAGGTGTATTGTCGCTGTAAAGAACAATCCCGGTTTCAATCAATTTTCCCGGATTTTTTTTGAATTCCGCATTCGCTGTCATCAGTCGGATCCGGGTCAGCATCCGTTGAGGGAAGTTCCCGCAGAGATTAAGCATTTGTGGGTGGGTAGGAGCAATATGCATAATTTATGTATTTTTATGAAAAATATTCATAATTTGATTGCTCAGATGTTCCAAAGATGCATATTCTAAATACTTCTTTCGAGATTTCTCTCCCATGCATAAAAGTTTTTCTTTATTATCAATGCACCATCGTAGACAATATGCCAATTCATTAACATTACCAGGATTAATAATTATGCCGTTATCAAAGTTGCTGATCATATATTTTGCACCATTTGTGTGCGTTAGTACCACAGGTTTCCCCATCATGCAGGCTTCGAGAACGACCAATGAGCAGGATTCAGCAAAAGATGGTACACAAACGACATCTGTTTCTGCGTACATAAGCCACTTCGATTTTTGATCTGCAATTTCATCAAAAAGATAGACAGAGTTTTCGTTTTTCGCTTTAGCGGCAAACTCGGAGTACACTGCTCCTTGCTGTTTGCCGATAAAACGAAATTCGGCCTGCCGCCGATATGTTTTCTCAAGAGCCAAGATGGCCTCCAGCATAATCTGCTGGCCTTTATTTGTATCGTATGTTCCAATGACGGAGAATATTACTTTCCCGCCAATAGTTTTCGCTGTTTGTTCGTATGCATCGCCAATGCCTAGATTTAAAATTTTTATATTCTTGGTGTATTTACTGAGATATTCACGTGCGTACTCGCTTACACTGAATATATTCTTGAAGTGTTTTATAGAATCGATACAAGTATTAGATTCTTCGTTCAAGGATTGAATATATGTATCTATAAAGCCAGATTCATGGATCCACCAGTACGCTTTTTTGTTTTTCCCGATATGCATTGCCCAGGTGTAGCAAATTATCGTATTAAGTATGATAAAGTCAAAATTTTCGCATAAATTTCTTATAATAAATTTATTTTTAATATAGTTATTGCCGTATATTGGTGTAATATTAATTGCTTCGAAGCCTTCTTTCAAAGCACCTCCTGCAAAGGCTACCAGAGAGACGCTTCCCCCTTTATTCTGAATAGCTTTCGCCAATTGAAGGCAGGCTATGGGAGCGCCTGTCACAGTCAGATCGTGTAGGACAAGTAACACGCTAAAGCCATGTTTTTTAAGGAAAAAATTTTTCCATCGGCGTTTTTCTTGACGGTAGACGTGCCAGTCTCGCCGTGTCGTCAGGTGAAAGAGGAATGAAAATAGAAATTTTATAAATTTCATCAGGATCTCAAAAAGTAATTTCGATGAAAAGAAAAAGGAAATGCAGCTTGAAGCTTTATAATGCCGTCCAGGCTACTTTCCGTCGCTGCTTTTTGATCAGCGGTTTTCGTTGTCACCAATAATGGAACATCAGTTTCATGGGGTGCAGCATCACAGAGCATGGCTGACCTTGTAGCCCACCTCGCACAAGATTCATGAAAGCAAGAACCGCTTCAGTCGCATCGGGCACAAGGTGGCAGGCGAGGTGTAGTTACGGCATTGCCGTCTTTCGCATTGAATGATGACGGATACGCGAGGGGATGCCATGCTGACTCCAAATGTCGAATCGAATAAATATTCCACAATTGCACGGGTTACCGGTTTGAGGGGCAGTGCCACCTGTTGACGACATCCGCTATCTGAGCGGCTTCTTCAAAGGTCAGCACAGGGCTGATCGGCAAACTGATTATTTCTCGATGGATTTGCTCGGTTATCGGATAGGTAAGGTGGTTCCATTCCACGTAGGCAGGCTGCTGATGCGGTGGAGTGGGGTAATGTATAATTGTTTGTATACCGTTGTCCGTCAGATATTTTTGAAGGTCATTCCGATGTTTTGTGCGGACGGCAAACACATGCCATACATGTGCCGCATCATCGTATGTCTGCGGTAAGGTTATTTGTTTATTATTAATGTGGGTTCTATAGTAGTCGGCAATACTGCGCCGATGTTCATTTTCCCGCGTTAAATGCATGAGTTTGACGTCTAAAACTGCAGCCTGCAACTCATCTAGGCGAGAATTGACTCCCTTAAACAAATTTTCATATTTTTTATGGGAGCCATAATTCCGAAGAGCGGCTATTTTGTGGAAAAGCTTTTTATCGTTGGTGGTTATCGCGCCAGCATCCCCAAGCGCACCAAGGTTTTTTCCTGGATAAAAAGAAAATCCCGCAGCATCACCCAGATTGCCGACTCTTTTTCCCCGATACGCGGCCCCGTGGGCCTGAGCCGCATCTTCAATAACTTTCAGATTATACTTTAGGGCCAAAGACTGGATGGCATTCATTTGAGCTGCTTGGCCGTATAAATGGACAGCCATTATTGCTTTGGTTTTTGAGGTTATATTTGCTTCAATCAAATCAGGGTCAATATTGTATGTTGCAATATCCGGCTCAACCAGCACAGGCGTACAGCCGTTGGCAGATATCGCCAGAATGCTGGCAATATACGTATTTGCCGGGGCGATGATCTCATCACCAAGGCCAAAGCCATAGGCCTTGATGATTATACTGAGGGCATCCAGCCCATTCGCTACACCGACGCAATATCTCACACCGCAGAACGTTGCGAAGTTTTCTGTAAAGCGCTCGTTCTGGTTGCCTTGCAAATACCAACCTGAATCGAGAACTTCTTTGATGCGGGCATCAATCGCAGTACGATATTGCTCATTTATTTTGCGTAAATCTAGAAATTTGATCATAAAACCCTCAATAAAAGAGATACGGCAAGAGATCCCCCAAGTGTTACGGCAAGAAACATCAGTATTTTGCTGCGTCGTCTATATTTTTTAAGTTTAGCTTCTTTTTTCCAAATGGGATTCATGATGTCAGTAATAGTGATATTACACAGATGCATGTAATGACCATATGTAAAATCGTAAAGATTATTGAGGAGTTCCATATTTTCAGATGTCGAAATAAAGTTCATAATTGTTTGCACTCCCCATTTTTGCTTTGCAAAAATGGAAGACGTCAGGGCAAGGCGTCCCAACCAATATGGAACAGTTTCCGGTCTTATATCTTGATCGACAACCAACGGGTGGTTGCCAAAATACTTTTGGAAGGCATCTATATCTTGTCCAATCAAGTCGACAACTGTATTCATCAGTTTCTGAGTTTCCAGATCCTCACGCATGATGGCATCCGGGCTTCTGGCAGAGAGACTGCCTGCGGAAATACGGTAAAGAACAACCGGGTATTCCAGGATTTTTATGGTATGTTCAAAAAGCAGAAAAAAATGCATCTGCCAGTCCGCATACTGAATCATACCAATGTCCAGAGGGAGATACGGTGAAAGAGCCGACTTGCGAAACGCCATGCCGGGAGACGTCAGTGGATTTCCGTGTAAAAATGCCTCGCTGAAGAAAGTTTCTGCGGGTGTTTTCGGATTCAGCCAAATCATTTTTTCGACCAATCTGCTTTCTTCATCCATGCATTGCAGCGGAGTGTAGACAGCGGATATTTGGGGGTCATCAAATTCACGCAGTACTCTTTCCACATAGTCGGGCAGCAGAGCGTCATCTGAAGCCATCCAGGCAACGATGGCGGCGGAGGCCAAACCGCAGCCTTCAGATACCCCGAACGTTAACCCTTTGTTGTATGAGTGCTGGAAGAAGCGAATTCTTACATCATCGATTCGCTTTATTGCAGCAGCAGTTTTATCTGTGGAATTGTCATCTATAATGACCAGTTCCCAGTCAGAAACAGTTTGAGACAGCAAGCTTTCAAGAAAATAGCCCACATATTTTTCATGATTATAGCTTGAGCAGATAAAAGAAATCTTTGGAACAGCCATTGTTGAATTTCTCTGATAGTTTTAGTCGGTTTTCTACCACGAGCGAACGCAGCCGACCCGCTAGTCTGGAGCAAAAAACTGCGCTATGCGCTGAGGTGTACGAGCGGTTTTCTTTTGATATGCATCGTAATCTTTGGCAATATGGCCGAAGTCCAATGCACGGTAACCATGCTTCGCCAAGTCGTAAGCCAGCACCGTTGCCGTCGGTCCCAGGATGATGATGATAAGTCTGTCCTTGTTGATTGCCAGCGCTTCAGAAAGAATTGTATCGTAGGCTTCAAATGCGTTTAGCGATGGTGCGTATTGGTATTCAACACTTCGGGCGCAATTAAATATATTGTTATCGATTTTTTTGAATACTGTTTCACCACAGATAATTGTAGTGTCTTTATTTTTCCATATTGTCTGTATTTTTTTGAAATAGCCATCAAAATCGTATTTTTCATATATATGGTAAAGTTGTGTAATTTCCGTTGGGAAGTATTCTTTTTCTGGAATGATAAAACTGTGAAATAAATCTTCATTCTTAGATAGGTAGTTGTCGATAAATTGCTCGACAAAGGGAAATAAATTTTTCAGCGAAAAATCGTAATAGATTTTCCCAATACCAATCTGCACCGACGGAATGTTCGAGCACAATACTTCTTTCAGTCGTTTGGATAATGCCTCGGATGCTACTTGGAACCGGATGGAGTGGCCCCCGATCAGTTCCATTTCGCCATCTCCGAAGCGGCACAGCGAAATTTCTGTTTGCGATAAGCGCTTTATCGCGCAGTCGTAGTCTAGAATATGTGGTGGATTATAGGTGAAAATTTTCCTTAATATCCTGAATTTTAAAAGATTAATTTCCTCTTCGGAAAGTCTTCGAGGATCATTCGCAATTTTTTTTATGCTGAACTTTGTTAGGTATCGCAAGTTTTTATAGAACATTGCAAGCTTGTTCACCTTGGATTTTTTAGGGAAAACAAAGCTGGCATTTTTCTTTCGTAGGATAAAATGGCGGGAGTCTACGTGAATAGTATTATTTTTTAGCTTTACAATTTTTTCGATATCGAGGGTGTTGCCGTCGCTGTTGTAAAGTGAATTGAGTGTGAGTATGTCGGTTGGTAAAGATTCATCTACTGGATTGCTATGTGTATTTTGTACCACATTAACAGTTATAATAAGAGCGTGACTTTCGCTATTGTAGCACATTAGCCCAGTGCGATTGATGTACTTTGAAGGATTTGAGGCGATATCTCCTTCCAAGAAATTCGGGCTGGTGAATGGGTTTTCGTGGGATTTGATAATATTTTTTATATCTATTTTTCTATATAATGTAGCAGTTAACTCCCATGGATAATTATAATGTTGTGCTTGTGTATTTATCCATTCCCATTCAATGACTTCCGATTTTATATTTACCTTTTTCGGCATGGGCAAGATATTTGTACCAAGCCTTAAGCTGAAACCGAATATATTGCTGTTGCTGGCTAGGTATGTTGTCGCATCATTAAGGTCAAATTTTTTTGTGAACACAACATCATCACATCCAAAAATAATATAGTCTCGGGAATTTTCTATGGTATAAATGAGGTCAGCGTGAAAAATATCTTCTTCAATGAATTTGACGCTCCTAAAATGATTTATAACGTTGTGGTAATCGATTAATTCATTTTTTTTATATATTATGGTGACATCACTTTGCTTTGTCGGAGAATACCTGAACAAGCTTTCCAGGTAGGCATGCAATTGCAAAGGGCGATCTTTTGTGAATACAATTACAGAAAAATTGTTTGTCATTTATTTTTCCTGTATCCTTGCAGGATTACCAACTACAACTGCCCCTGCGGGGACATCTTTTGTCACAACAGCACCGGCTCCGATCATGGCTCCTTCTCCAATGGTAATGCCAGGTAGGATTGTGGCGTTTGCGCCTATACCCGCATTTTTTTTGACTGTGGTTCGCAAAAATGATTCAGGATATTGTTTTGAGCGAGGATATTTATCGTTGGAGAAAGTTACGTTTGGCCCAATAAAAACGTTGTCTTCTATGGTGATTCCGTCCCAAAGTTGTACACCGCATTTGATGGTGACGTTATTCCCTATGGTAACATCATTTTCAATAAATATATGTGAGCATATATTACAGTTTTTCCCTATGACAGCGCGCCGTAGCACGACACAAAACTGCCAGATCTTCGTTCCGGCACCAATAGATTCACTTTGAACCTCTGCAAGGGAATGAATGAAAGTCATTTTGATACTTCCTTAAGAAAGTCCTCGTATGACTTGATATAGTCCAGGGGCTTGTAAGGCTCGGAGGCCAGCACCATGACCACGCAGTCGGGTGAAAAATTAGTAAACTCTCGCCAGATGTTTTCTTTAATATATAACCCACGATTTGGCGTGTCCAGCCGCACGATTTCGCGTTCTTTACCGTTGTCAAGAATGAAGTCGCATGAGCCGCTGGTACAGATGATGACTTGCTGCAGATTGCGATGCGCGTGTTTCCCCCGCACTGCCGCTCTGGCGGTGTTAAAAACGTAGTAAACGCGCTCGATGGTAAAGGGGATATCTTGCTTCGCCTCAATGGCGACCAGAGAACCTCTGCTGTCACCTCTGACGGTAAAATCCAATATTTGATATTCAACCATAGCCTACGACCTCGTCCTCGCCGGAGACTCCTGTCTCCCGTGTAGCAAAAGTTTTTCGGAGGCTGCGTCGATTTTTAAGAGTGATCTTGGATGTGCGTCGGGGAGGCATGGTGTCTTGTAGATATATTGTTGTCTATGTTTGATATCTCTATGTATGCAGGAGAAAATTTTATGTTCATTTCTTGATAAACACAAAGCAGCCACAGCCATATTTTTGCCTCATGGTATCTTCATCTGTTGCATTTTCTATATAGCAACCGCAATCTGTAATTAAAGAAAAACTACATAGTGTGAGCTTATCAAAATAATTTGTAATCATTTGATATGTGTAAATCCTATGAGCGTTATATTGGATGCGCGCTTCACCTCCTATTGGGACAACAAAGAGGAGGCATCCTCCCCGGGCGAGAACCCGGGATAGTTCCCCCATGGCCTTGAGGTCTCCTTTGGGATCGAAAGGATCACCGTAGCGCTCCAGGCCAATGTGCTCGACAACATGCATACAGGAAAGGGAGGGTAACGAGTTGTCGCCAAACGGCAATTGAAGCAGATCCGCGTGGTGGGATTTGAGGTCGGATAGCGTTACCGTTGCGGGGCGGTAGTCATAAAACTCGAATGGTATAAAGGCGGATACCAGCGTCGCGAAGCGGAGACATGAGCCTATATCGACATGGTGAGTCGGTCGATTTTTCGCCAACATACGTGCCGCCCACGCTGTGTGGTATACATAGTGTGCATCGAAAGATGTTGTTTGAGTGGCGTCACTAAGGCAGGGCAGCCGGTCCTCCCATGTGCAGGAAAAACGTCCGTCGCGTAGTGCGTTCTCTCGAAGCTGAAAGCTGCTCTTAAAAGAGGCCGTTTGTGCCTGCTTCTTTCGATCCTCATGGAGAAGTTTGCGCACACGCTTTATTTGAAGAAGAAATTTCATGCTGCTTCTTTAGCGACGATTGACAATAAATAGTGCATGTTGTGGAATACTTTTAAGGATGGATCGTTTTCATTTCGAAAGGCAGAGCAATTTACGAATCTTTTCATTTAAAGACATTCTTTTATTGACCTCCTTTTGCCTCTCGAACGTCGTCCAGGAGTTGATGGATATTTCATTGGAATAGCTGTCTACAATCGATTTGAATTCACGTGGTACGGCGATAAAAAAGTCGTCAATACAAGATACATAACGATCATCACAAAGCAGAGCCTCAAAGAGGGGGCCATACTCGCAATAGCGTTCCCCGGCGTACATTCCGTGGAAAAATCTTGCATCATCTATGAGTATGATTGCGTTCACTGTATTTATATTAATAATTTCAAGCTCTTTTAGTAGAGGGTTCGTGCTGTTAAATGTCTCCCCTCCGCTGTAGTGAGCGTCCAGCCAAAATATTACCTTGTTTTGCTTCTCTATGAGAATTTGGGGGAGCCATTCACGACTATCGCCTAAGCAAAGGGTAACATTATGCTTCTCTTTGCATTTTTCTTTTGCTTGTTTGAAGAAATATTCAGCAGCCTCTATCGTATAAACTTGCGTGAAGTGTTTAGAGGCTTCCAAGGAAGTGTCGCCTAAATATGTTCCTGTTTCAATGAAATGTGTATATCCGTATTGTATGAATTGTTTACCCAATTTGAAGGGGAAATTCTCGATTTGTACAGGAACATGCTTTAAACCCATGAGGGGCTCCTCAAATTTTTGCTGATTTTTTTCCATCTTCTGGGGGGCGGACAAAACCTGACGTACGATTGTAGATGTGGGTGAGCCGGGGGAAAAGACGCTCCGTGTATCTACATGGCAATATCTCAAAAACTTGGGACGTCGGTCTTGCCTCCTGCTTTGCATTAGGATAGGCTTAATCCTTTCAAAGCAGTGTCTTAGGGAGCTTCCACCTTATGAGAAAAGCACTCATCACCGGCATCACCGGCCAGGACGGCGCCTATCTGGCGGAGTTCCTTCTCGGCAAAGGCTACGAGGTCCACGGCATCAAGCGGCGGGCCTCATCGTTCAACACGGGACGTATCGATCACTTATACCAGGGCCCATCCGAAAGCAACCGGCGTTTTATTTTGCACTATGGCGATCTGTCGGACGCCGGCGGGTTGATCCGGATCATGCAGGAGGTCCGGCCGGACGAGGTTTACAACCTGGCGGCCCAGAGCCACGTGAAGGTTTCTTTCGAGGCTCCGGAATACACCGGCGACGTGGTTGGCCTGGGCGCCTTGCGCCTGCTTGAGGCCATCCGCATTTTGGGGCTGGAGAAGGTCAGCCGTTTCTACCAGGCCTCCACCTCCGAGCTGTACGGTTTGGTGCAGGAAGTGCCGCAATCGGAAAAGACCCCGTTTTATCCCCGTTCGCCTTATGCCTGCGCCAAGCTGTATGCCTACTGGATAACGGTCAATTATCGTGAAGCTTACGATATGTATGCCTGCAACGGTATTCTCTTCAACCACGAGTCGCCCCTGCGCGGCGAAACCTTTGTCACCCGCAAGATTACCCGGGCCTTGGCCCGCATTGTTCTGGGCCTGAACCGGGTGCTGCAGCTCGGCAATCTGAGCGCCCTGCGCGATTGGGGCCACGCCAAGGACTATGTGGAAATGCAGTGGCTGATGCTGCAGCAGGAGAAGCCCGAAGATTTCGTCATTGCCACGGGCAGGCAATATTCCGTGCGCGATTTCGTCAACGCGGCCGCGGCCGAGTTGGGGCTGCGCCTGGCCTGGCGCGGCGCCGGCAAGGATGAAAAAGGCCTTGTGGATGCCGTGGACGCGGCACGCTTTGCCGCGGCCACCGCGGGGTGCGCCTGCGCGGTCAAACCCGGCGACGTCATAGTCGAAGTCAACGAGCGCTATTTCCGGCCCACGGAAGTGGAAACCTTGCTGGGCAACCCGGCCAAGGCGGCGGAAAAGCTTGGCTGGAAACCGCGCATCACCCTTGAGGAGATGGTTGCGGAAATGGTCCGGGCCGATGTGGAACTGGCCCGGCGCGACGCCCACTGTGAGGCCGGCGGTTTCAGCACTTATGCTCCGCAGCAGGAATAGGAGCGGAACGATGCAGCCGGGAGCACGCATCTTTGTGGCCGGGCACCGTGGTTTGGTGGGTTCCGCCCTGGTGCGGCGCCTGCGGGCCGGGGGCGCGACGAACATCCTCACCCGAAGCAGCGGCGAACTGGACCTGCGGGATCAGGCCGCCGTCCGCCGTTTTTTTGCCGATGAGCGGCCGGAGTACATTTTTCTGGCCGCGGCCAAGGTCGGGGGCATTCACGCCAACGACATCTTTCCGGCAGACTTCATCCGCGACAACCTGCAGATCCAGACCAACATCATTGATGCCGCTTATCACAACGGCGCGAAGAAGCTGCTCTTTCTCGGCTCGTCCTGCATTTATCCCAAGCTCTGCCCGCAGCCCATCCACGAGGATTACCTGCTGACCGGCCCCCTGGAGCCGACCAACGAATGGTATGCCACGGCCAAGATCGCCGGCATCCAGATGTGCCGGGCCTACCGCCGGCAATACGGCTTTGACGCCGTCTCGGCCATGCCGACCAATCTCTATGGGCCGGGCGACAACTTTCACCCCGAGCACAGCCACGTGCTTCCGGCGTTGATTCGCCGTTTCCACGAAGCCAAAGAGGCCGGGGCTCCGGCCGTGACCATCTGGGGCACGGGCGCGGCCCTGCGGGAGTTTCTGCACGTGGACGATCTGGCCGATGCCCTGGTTTTTCTCATGAATCGCTACAGTGAGGAGTCCCACATCAACGTGGGCTGTGGGGAAGACCTGAGCATTCGCGCACTGGCCGGCCTGGTGGCCGAGGCCGTGGGCTACACGGGTGCAATCCGCACCGACCCGGCCAAGCCGGACGGCACGCCGCGCAAGCTGCTGGACGTCTCGCGCCTGACCGCTCTTGGCTGGCGGCCGTCCATCCCTTTACGCGAAGGGCTGGCGCAGACCTATGCCTGGTTCCTGGAGCACATCGACACCTTGCGACAGGGGCATTGACGGGGGCACCGGGCGGCACGGTCCCAATCGGCCGCTGCAACCAATGCAAGAACGGCAGATGGGTATCCTCATCTGCCGTTCTTGCATTGGGCGGTTTGAAAACCCGCTTCCCTTGGAGCGGCGGAAGGAGCATGGCGATGCCCTTCCGCCCGGCGCGGCTCCACAGCGGGGGCAGCTCAGCTTTTGCCGTCGATGGCCGTGCCTTTGCCCAGATAGTAGGCCGAGAGCACGGATTTGCTGAGGTCGTAGGTGTCGCTCATGCCCTGCCGCGCGCTGTTGCACTTGGACGAGCCGGAGTACATGGGGCTGTTCAGATTGTCGAGGGTCTGGGTGACGATTTGCGAGTCGAGTTCCGCCTTGCTCGCGGCGAGCGCGGCGTCGACGATGGTTCCGGTGTTTGCCATGGCCTTTTACCTCCTGATTTTACCGGTCCTTCGCATTATCGGAAAACCGTAGTAAAAGTTTAGGGTCAGGCACGCGATTTTTCCCATACCAAAAAAGCGAGAGCGCCGGACAACCGGCGCTCTCGCTCGCAACAGTCAAAATACCCTTACTGCACGCCTTTCTGCTTGAGGGCGGTGTCGATGGCCAGTTCGAAGATTTCCTTGGGCACATAGCCGCGAATGACCATGTCGTTGACCAGGAAGTAGGGGGTGCCGGGCACGTTCAGGGTGTCGGCCTCGGCCGAGTCGGCTTCAAGTTGGGCCTTGACCTTGGGCCCGGCCACATCGGCGGCGAGGCGTTTCATGTCCAGGCCTTCGCGCACGGCCGCGGCCTTGAGAAAGGTATCGCCGTCGCGCTCCAGATCGTCCACGCCGGCGAACAGGGCGCGGTAGTAGCTCCAACCCTTGTCTTTGTCCTGCATGAAGGCGGCCAGGGAATATTTGGCCGCGCTCAGAGAAAGGGGCACCTCGCCCTTGGGCAGGGGCTTGAAGATGATCCGGACTTTATCCTTGTAGGCCGGGTACAGATCTTCCAGCACGGCATCGGCCTGCCGGCAGTAGGGGCAGGTGAAGTCGGAATAGACCACGATGGTCACCGGGGCCTTGGCCGAACCGCGCTGGGCCGAGGTATCGGCGGAGACTTTCTTGGGAGTTTTGGCGTCCTGCTCCCATTGGGCCAGAGCGGCCTTTTTGCGCCGGGCCACACTGCCCTGTTGGGCCGCTTCCAGGACGACTTCGCCATTGTCGCGCAATACGTCCAGGACCAGTTCCGGCTCCTGGCGCAAAAGCTCGCGCAGGGCATTGCGCAGCTCAGTTTTATCGACGGGCGCCGCGGCGCTCTCGGCTGCCGGGGCGGGGACGACACGGCCGAGGCAGAGCAGTATGAGCAGGGTGCAAATGAGAAAAATGCGTGAAAACATGGGGGCTCCTTTGGGAATTCGACGGCCGGCGGGGGTTAGGCCGCGATCAGCCGCAGCAGGGCAAGGGCGACCATACCCGTGGCCACGGTGCCGAAAAAGTTGCGCCAGAACATGCCCACCAGCAGGGTGGGCACGGCGGCCAGAAGAAAGAGATTGTCTGAAGAAAGAAACAATTCCGGCGCCGTTGCGGTGTTGCGCAACAAAAGCTCCGGGGCGAGCAGCGCGGCCAGAACGGCCGGCGGGATCATCTCGAGAAAGCGCAGCAGGCCGGGATGCGGGCTGCGTGAGGCCAGCATGAGCAACGGGGCCACGCGCGGGATGTAGGTGACCACGGCCATGCCCAGGATCAACAGGATTTGCCCGGTGAGACTCATGCGGTCTCCAGACGGGCACGGCCGCCGGGCAGAGGCATGAAGGCCGCCAGAGCCGCCGCCAGGGGCGTGGCCGACATGACGCTCCACTGTCCTGCTCCAATCAGATGGGCGGTGATGCAGAACAACGCTCCCAGGCACACGGCCAGGCACTTGCGGGGCATGCGCACATGGGGCAGGAGCAGGGCGATGAACATGCCGGGCAGCGCGAAGTCCAGGCCGTAGGGCCTGATGTCGCCGATGAGATCGCCGAACAGGGCGCCCGCCAGGCCGCTGCAAGTCCAGCACAGGTGCGCGGCCGTGTTCAGGGCCAGCACCGGCACCGGTCCTGCCGGACCCTTGGCGAAACGGCTCATGTGCAGGGCGAAGGTTTCGTCGGTCATGCCGTAAGCAAACCAGGCCTGCAGAGGGCGGCTCCAGTCGCGCAGGTGCGGGGCCACGGCCGCGGACATGAGCAGATGGCGCAGATTGACCACGAAGGTGGTCAGAATAATCGAGGCCGCGCCCACGCCGCCGCCGAGCAGGCCCACGGCGATAAGCTGGGCCGACCCGGCGTAAACCAGGTAGGACATGAGCGCGACCGTCAGGGGAGTCATGCCCGCCTGCACGGCCAGAATGCCGAAGGCAAAACCCACGGGAAGATAGCCCAGCATGAGGGGCAGGCAGGGGCGCAGCCCCTGGACGATCTGCGTACGAAAAGACGGAATCATGCGCGGCGTATCCTTTGAAAAACGGCAGTATGCGGTGTTGTCAAGGGAAAATCAAGCTCCTGCGCACCAAGTCTCATGTCGCTTGTGCCGCACCGCAGAGAATCAGCCACATTCGCCCGTCCCGACTTTGCCGCATTGGCTGATGGCTACACCGAGAAAGATGGGAATCAGCGAAAGGTACTGGAGCGTGGTAAAGCGCTCGCCCAGAAAGAGCATGCCCATGATCAGAGTGATGCCTGGAATCAGATTGTTCCAGGCCGTAGCCTGCCCGGCCGAGAGCATGGCCACGCCCACGTTGAACAGACCGTACCCGAAAATGGAGATGAAGCCCAGGGCCACCAGCATGATCGTGG
Source organism: Desulfovibrio sp. (assembly GCA_031553235.1). GTDB lineage: Bacteria > Desulfobacterota > Desulfovibrionia > Desulfovibrionales > Desulfovibrionaceae > Frigididesulfovibrio. Next base: position 35,111 of record JAVBLS010000041.1, on the reverse strand, counting down.
GCAACAGGCCCGGCGAGGCCGGCAGGCCCGCCCCGGGCACGGCAAAGGTGAGCGCGCCGAAAAAGATCAGCCCGGCCAGGGACTGGAAGGCCACGATGCAAAAAGCCGGAAAGCCCGTGAGCCTGCGCACGCACAAAATATAGGCGGTGGCCATGAGCACGGCCCCGGCTTCGAGCATGTTGCCGAGCAGGGGGTCGGGCGATGCGGTTGTCGCCTCGCCGGAAAAGGTCAGCACCGCCACCCCGGCAACAGCCGTGAAAAAACCCCACCAGACCATACGGCTCAGGCGCTCGCGCAAAAAGAAGAAGGCGCCCACGCCGACGCAAAGCGGCAGCAGCGAGATGACCATGGCCGCCTCGGAAGCGCTGGTATAACGCAAGGCAAAGCCTTCAAAAATGAAGTACAGGCAGGGCTCGGCCAAAACCAGCAGGAGCAGGGGCTTCCAGTCGCCCGGTGAGTAACGGATCTGGCGCAACAGGCGTAAACCGAAGGGAGCCATGGCCGCGACGCTGACACCCATGCGCACGAAAGTCATGGTGAAGGGGTGATACGCCGTGAGAACCACCTTGATCAGAATAAAAGTGGAACTCCAGAGAATCATGGCCGCGCCCAGGGCCAAGTAGGCCAGGACACGGCGGCGGGCGGCGGAATCGGCCTCTCCGGCGGGCGCCGCCGTTTTGGGGGGGGCGCCCGCCGGAGGGCTGGAAGAAAGACCTATTTGTTCTTGCGACGCTTTTCCCACAGCTTCATATCTTTCATTTTTTTGCGCCGCTCACGTTGCAGAGCTTTGCAGACCAGAGGAAGATCCTTGGGCAGATCCCATTTCTCCCGATAGTCTTCGGGGTTTAAACCATGCCCCAAAAGGTGTCGGCGGGTCAGCAACTTAAAACTTTTTCCGCACTCAAGGCAAGTGACGGCTTTCTCGGTAATTCGGCGGTCTTGCCGGTCAACAGCCGGGGAAGGGGGCTCGGTTCCACCCTGGGACAGTTCTCGAACCACGGCTGCCAGGGCGCGGACCATGGAAGCCATTTCCTCCTCGCTCATGGTGCGAAAGCCTGCTTGTGCCTTCACGATATCGAGGGCCTGCTTGATGTGATCATCCATAAATCGTGCTCCTTACCGTATTAGGCGGTATAAGTGAAAAAAAACATGGTGGACGTCAAATCCATCGACACAAATGCGATGTTTTACTGCATACTATCACTTTGATAAAGAGAATGCCAGATATTTTCTTGGGTGCCGGGCTGCTTCACAGCCAAAGCCGTTTAGTCGGATCAAATAGGCCCGCTTCCGTACATAATAGGCTCAATACGGCTTCGACTCGGAACTTCTTTGTTTGGCTTTCAGCGTGACGGTCGCGACGTTGCGGGCAACGCCGGCAACCGGGTACGGCGTTGCGACGGCGTGAAAGAAGATTGCCGGCATCATGAAAAGCAATTGGGGAAAATGCCGCGGCAGCTGCGGTTGTCGATGTCTGCACAGGGTGGGGCGAAAAAATCTGCGCCACCGTGAAAAAGCGACAGTGGCGCAGATTTCAATGAACCTGGAAGAATTTCAAAAAGCTGCTTTGCGTTATTGCACGCCGCCGCCCAGGGCCTTGTACAGGGTCAGGGCGTTGGACTCGCGCAGCAGCAGGGTGCCGATCAGGTTTTGTTGGGCCGAGAACAGTGACCGTTGCGAATCAAGCACGTTCAGGTAGCTGTCCACCCCCACGTCATAGCGGGCCATGGCCAGCTTGTAGCTGGTGGCCGTGGATTCCACCAGTGAGCGCTCGGCGTCGAGTTGATCGCCGATGTAGGTCCGCTGCACCAAGGCGTCGCCCACCTCACGGAAGGCCGCCTGAATGGTCTTCTCATACGTGGCCACGGCAATATCGCGGTTCGCCTGCGAAACCCTCAACTGGGCGACGTTCCGGCCGGTGTCGAAGATCGGCAGAGAAACCTGGGGCAGGAAGCTCCAGGCCTTTTGCGGGCCGGTAAAGAGATTGTCGTAGTCGGCGCTGGTGGTGCCGAAGGCGCCGGTCAGAGTGATGGTCGGAAAGAAGGCGGCCCGGGCGGCCCCGATATTGGCGTTGGCCGCCATCAACTGATGCTCGGCCGAGCGGATGTCGGGCCGGCGCTCCAGCAGAGTGGACGGCAGCCCCTCAGGCAGATCGTCCAGGGGAGCGATATCCTTCAGCTTGCGCACGTCGGGCAGATCCGTCGGCAGGGGCGCGCCCACCAGCAGGGCCAGGTAGTTGGCGTCCTGCCCCACCTGGGCTTCATAGCGGGCCAATTGGGCGCGGGCCTCTTCCATCAGGCTGCGGGTCTGGCTGACCTCAAGCTCGGACGAAACCTCGGCCTGCAGCTTGCGACGGATCAACTCGTACTGGTTTTTGCGGTTTTTGTAGGTGTCGCGGGTGATGTCCAGCAGTTCGCGGTCGGCCACCAACTGCAGGTACATGCCGGCGGTTTCGGAGATGAGCGAGATCTGCGCCGTGCGGGCGTCTTCCTCGACGGAGTGGAAGGTTTCCAGGGCCTGTTCCGTGAGGCTGCGGACGCGGCCGAAAAGGTCCAGCTCATAGGAGGAAAAGCCCAGGCTGGCCGTATACTGGCGGAACACCCCGGCCTGCCCGGAACTGGAGACGTCGGCGGGCAGGCGCTGGTTGGCGGCCTCGCCTCCGGCGGCAATGGTAGGCAGCAGATCGGCCCGCTGGATGCGATACATGGCCCGGGTTTTTGCAATGTTCAGCATGCTGATGCGCAGGTCCCGGTTGTTGACCAGGGCCAGCTCAATGACCCGCTGCATGTTCGGATCACGGAAGTAGGTCTTCCAGGCGGGCAGATCGCCGCTCTTGCCCGAGGCCCCCTCTCCATAGGTGTTGGGAATGGGAGCGTCCGGCCGTACGTATTTGGGGGCCATGGTGCAACCCGCAGCCGCCAGGAGCGCCAGAAGGGCCAGGCAGGCAGGCAGGAGCAGCGCCCTGGACGGTCGGACGACCGGAGGCCTCGTTCTTTCATCGTTAGACATGTCCTTCTCCCTTGGCGGTATGCTTTTCGATCTTCACCCCAAAAAGCTTGCTTACCACCACAAAGAATATGGGCGTATAGTAAATGCCGAGCCCCGTCGCGGTCATCATGCCGCACATGACGCCCGTGCCGATGGCGTTCTGGCTGCCCGAACCCGCGCCGGTGCTGATGGCCAGGGGCAACACCCCAAGGATGAAGGCCAGCGATGTCATGATGATTGGTCGCAGGCGCAGGCGCACTGCGTGCACCGTGGCCTCAATCAGGTCTTGGCCTTCTTCTTCCAGCTCTTTGGCGAACTCGACGATCAGAATGGCGTTTTTAGCCGACAGGCCGATGATGGTCAGCAAGCCCACCTGGAAGTAGACGTCGTTGTTCAAACCGCGCAACAACGCCCCGCCCAGGGCGCCGATGACGCCCAGCGGCACCACCAGAAGCACCGAGAAGGGAATGCTCCAACTCTCGTACAGAGCGGCCAGACAAAGGAAAACTACGGCCATGGAAATGGCGTAGAGGGCCGGAGCCTGGTTGCCGGACATTCGCTCCTGTAAAGAAAGGCCCGTCCAACTGCCGCCAAAACCGCTACCGAGTTTCGCGGCGATTTGATCCATGGAAGCCATGGCCTGGCCGGAGCTTTTGCCCGGCGCAGGCTGGCCGAGAATTTCCACCGAAGGCAGGCCGTTGTAGCGTTCCAGGCGCGGCGAGCCGGTGGCGTTGCGGCCGCTGACAAAGGCCGCCAGTGAAACCATGTCGCCCTTGGTGTTGCGCACATAATAGCGCTTGAAGTCCTCGGCCTGCATGCGGAAGGGCGCGTCGGCCTGGAGCATGACCTTTTTGGTCCGGCCCTTGTCGGTGAAATCGTTGACGTACAGGCTGCCCCAATATGCCGAGATGTTCGAGTTGATATCGCTCAGGGGCACGGAAAGAGCCCCGGCCTTGGCCAGATCGATGTCCAGATAGTATTGGCCGACGTCGTTCAAACCGTTGTGGCGCAGGGTTGGTCCGTTAATGTTCGGGTCGGTGCGGCCCATGGCCAAGAGTTTGTCGCGGGCCTGCATCAGAGCCTCGTGCCCCATGCCGCCCTGATCGATGAGTTCAAAGTCGAAGCCTGTGGCGTTGCCCAGCTCCATAACCGCCGGCGGGGCAAAGGCCAGAACGACACCTTCCTGGGTTCGAGCGAAGTGGGCCAAAGCCCGGGCCTGGATGGCCGGCACGCGCAGATCTTTGCTGTCGCGCTCCTCCCAGTCCTTCAGGCGGACAAAGGCCATGCCGGAGTTTTGCCCGTTGCCCGCGTAACTATAGCCTGCAACGGTCATGAGACCGTCCACGGCCTTCTTTTCATCCACCAGGAAATAGTGCTCCACTTCTTTGAGCACGCGGGAAGTACGCTCAAAAGTGGCGCCGGGCGGCAACTGGACCATGACGAACATGATCCCCTGGTCTTCGTCGGGCAGAAAGGCCGTGGGCAGGCGAAAGAACAGGAACACCATCAGGGCCACCGCGCCGCCGTAGATCAGCAGCCAACGGATGGGCTTGAGGACCATCGAGTGCACCAGGCCCTGGTACTTGAGCGAGACGGAATCGAACCAGCGGTTGAAGCCGCCGAAAAAGCCGTGTGAGGCTTTGTGGACGTGCGGCTTGAGCATGGTGGCGCACAACGCCGGGGTCAGGATCAGGGCCACCAGCACCGATAGGGCCATGGAAGCCACGATGGTGATGGAGAACTGCCGGTAAATGACCCCGGTGGAGCCGCCGAAAAAGGCCATGGGAATAAACACCGCCGAGAGCACCATGGCGATGCCCACCAGAGCCCCGGTGATCTGGCCCATGGATCGTTTGGCCGCTTCTTTTGGTGGTAAGCCCTCCTCACGCATGACCCGCTCGACGTTTTCCACCACCACGATGGCGTCGTCGACCAATAGGCCGATGGCCAGGACCATGCCGAACATGGTCAGGGTGTTGATGGAAAAGCCCGCGGCCGACATGACCCCGAAGGTGCCGAGCAAGACCACGGGCACGGCGATGGTCGGGATGAGTGTGGCCCGGAAATCCTGCAAGAACAGGTACATGACCAGGAAGACCAGAACAATGGCTTCGCCCAGGGTTTTGAACACCTCGTGGATGGAGATGCGCACAAAAGGCGTGGTGTCGTAAGGATAAACAGCCTTGAGCCCGGGGGGGAAGTATTTGGAGAGTTCCTGAATCTCGGCTTTGACCGCGTCGGCTGTGGCCAGGGCGTTGGCCCCGGTGGCCAGTTTGATGGCCAGGCCCGAGGCAGTGGCCCCGATGCCCGTGCCTGAAGCGGTACTACCGTAACGGGCGATGGTGTTGAAGCTTTCGCCGTTGAGCTCCACCCGGGCCACGTCTTTGAGGTACACGGCCGAGCCGTCCGGGTTGGTACGGATCAGGATGTTGCCGAAATCTTCGGCCCGCTCCAGGCGGGTGGCCGCGATCACGGTCATGGTTTCCTGCTGCCCGGGCACGGCCGGGGCCGCGCCGAGCGAACCGCCGGCCACCTGGGCGTTCTGGGCCTGGATGGCTTGGGACACATCGCTGGGCGTGACCTTGTATTGCTCGAACTTGGCCGGATCACACCAGATGCGCATGGCATATTGGGCGCCGAAGAGGTTGATGTCGCCCACACCCGGAACCCGGCTGATGGGATCCTGGACGTTGGAGGCGATATAGTCGCCGATGTCCGCGCCGGTCATGCTGTTGTCCTCGGAGACAAAACCGATGACCAGCAAGAAGTTCTTCGTGGCCTTGGCCACGGTCACGCCCTGGCGCTGCACTTCCTGGGGCAGCTTGGGCATGGCCAGTTGCAGTTTGTTCTGCACCTGCACCTGGGCGATGTCCACGTTGGTGCCGGCGGTGAAAGACAGGGTGACCACCGACTGCCCCGTGGAGTCGGAGGTGGAATACATGTAGTTGAGGTTGTCGATGCCCTTCATCTGCTGTTCGATGACCTGGGTGACCGTGTCCTCCAGGGTCTTGGCCGAAGCACCCGGGAAGGTGGAGGTCACCGAGATTTCGGGCGGCGCGATGTTCGGGTATTGGGCGATGGGTAAGGTAGAGAGGGCCAGAGAGCCCGCCATCATGATCAGGATGGCGATGACCCAGGCAAAAATGGGACGGTCGATAAAAAATGATGCCATTGTGCCGCCGCCTTACTTTTCACCGTCGGGCAGGATGGAGCCGCTCTTTTTCGGTGCCGGCGAGCGGCGCAGGGTTTCCATTTTTTCCCCCACCTGTTCTTTGGCGCTTGCCGGGGTGGCCTGGGCCAGGTCGCCAGGGCGGGCCAGGCCGTTGACCACCAGCAGGTCGCCCGGCTTCAGGCCGCTTAGAACCAGCCAGTTGTTGTCGATGACCCGGTCAAGGCCGAGCAGGCGCGGTTCCACGCGGTAGACTCCGTCCTGCTTCAGGTCTTCAGCCTCTTTGTCATAGGCGGCCGAGGCGGCCGCGTCCATGCCTTCTTTTTTCGGCGGCATGGTCTTGGTCAGCACCCGGGCCACGGGACGGCCGGCGTTGTCGCGCGAAACCGCCTGCTGCGGAATGAGCAGGGCGTGTTGCATCACGCCTTCTTCCAGAATGGCGCGCACGTACATACCGGGCTTGAGCACCTGATCCGGGTTGCTGAACAGAATTCGGATGGTCACGGAACCGGTGCTTTCATCAACAGTCACGTCGCGCAACTGTACGTCGCCGAGCACGGGCTGCTTTGCAAGCACGGGCTTGCCGTCCGGACCGATCGTGGGTTTGCCGGTCGCGTCAGGCTTGGACGCCATGGTCGTGTACATGGAGTCGTCCTGGAGCTTGAGCTGGGCCTTCAGGGCCGTTTCGCCGCCGGAACTCAACCGGCCTTCGGCCAGGGAGCGGTTCAGGCGCAGCATCTCGGTACTGGCCTGGGTGACGTCCACATACATCTTGTCGATCTGCTGCACCGTGGTCAGGGCGTCGGACTGGTTCTGGGTGACCAGGGCGCCCTGGGTGACCTTGGAGGGGCTGATGTAGCCGGTGATCGGCGAAGTGACCTTGGTGTAGTCCAGGTTGATCCGGGCGGTTTCCAGCGAAGCCTTGGCTGCGGCCACTTCGGCCTGGGCCTGGCCGTAAGAGGCCACGGCGTTGTCGTAGTCCTGCCGGCTGATGGCCTTGGTGCCGACCACGGCGCCGTAACGCTGGGCCAGCAGGGCGGCGGCCTTGAGGTTGGCCTCGGCGCGCATCAGGCTGGCCTTGGCGCTGTCGTAGGTGGCCTGGTACAGGGACGGATCAATTTGATAGAGCACCTGGCCTTCGTGCACGATGGAGCCTTCGTCAAAAAGGCGGGCCTGAATAATGCCGGTGACCTGCGGGCGCACCTCGGCCACCTTGTAAGCCGAAGCCCGGCCGGAGAGTTCCGTGGTCAGGATGACGGAATGGGGTTTCAGCTCCATATAGGTGACGGGCACCCTCGCCTTGCCGGGTGCCGGTTTGTCGCCGCAGCCCGCCAGCAGCAGGGCGGCCAGGCACAGGATACCGGAGAAAAGGCGTATGGTGTTTGACGGCTTGGACATACAGATTCCTTCCAAGTGGGTAAAGCCCGGCGGACCGGGGGTATGGGAAAGAAAGCCTTGCATGCCGTCGATGCCCGGGGCGGCGACGACAAGGGAGTAACTATAGTCTGGAATGGGTAATTTATCAAGAAACGTTGGCGGACGTGATTATTATCATGATGGTGCAAGAAAGAACAACGCCCCCGTCGATCTGCCCCGAAGCTTCGCCGCCTTCAGGCCCATTGCGACGAGACCGGTGCGGCCTTGACGCCTCTTGCCGCGGTGCTTACTCTCAGGCTACCTTATGGTAAAGAGGAGAACGCGGCCGACATGCACAGCAAAAAGAATCCTTACGAGCCCTATATGAAGCACGGTAAGCCGGAAAACACGGCCGGCAACGATGATCGGCTCCCTCCCTTCAACCCTTCGGCCGCCGGCCCCACAGGGGGTCTTTTTCCCGAAGCGGAGCCCGCTCCCGAAGCCCCGGACGCTGAAAAGAATGTTCCCGAATTGAGCGACGAGGAGTTGTATGCTCTATGCCTGCCGCGCTTGTGCGTCGACTGTCCGCAGAAAAAAGAGGCGGACAACGCCCGGTTGCGCGCCCTGGCCGAGTTGGACAACGCCCAGAAACGTCTGAAGCGCGAAAAAGAAGAGTCGGTGCGTTTCGCGGCCGAAAATGTGCTGGCCGATCTTCTGCCTTCGCTGGACAACCTGGATCTGGCCCTGCAGCACGCTTCCGCCAGTGACGCCTGCAAAAGCTTCGTCACCGGCGTCGACATGACCCTCAAGCTTTTGCTTGAGACTCTGAAAAGGCATGGTCTGGAAAAGATCGGCGCCGTGGGTGAGCCCTTTGACCCGGCCCGACACGAGGCCGTGGGCATGGCCGACGTGGCCGAAGTGCCCGACGGGGCCGTATGCGCTTTGCTCTCGCCGGGTTATCTGTTGAGCAACCGTCTGCTGCGCCCCGCCAGAGTTACGGTCTGTCGTAAGTCTTGACGGCCTCCGCCGGGTGACGGAGGCGTCCGCGCCGGCCCATCCGGCACAAAGGAGGCCCCCATGTTCCGTTCCGTCTTCCCGGCGGTTTTTCGGCGTGCCCTCAGTCCGACCGCTCTTGTTCTGTCCATTCTCTTCTCCGTCACAGCCTGCGCCGCCAAAGAAGCTCCAAGCCACGTCGAGGGCGGTGGCACCCTGCCCGCTTCCGGACGGGTGGTCATCCGCAGCGGCCTGGCCTGGATGAACGAACAGGCCCCGTTGTTCCGCGTCGTCAAAGCCTCTCTCGTGCCCTTGCTGCAGGCGCGTGGACTGACTGTGGTCGAGGCCCCGCCCTCCACCCCCGCACCCCTGCCCGGCCTGCCCGCCTCCGGCTCGACCGCCGACGCGCCCACGGGAGTATCGCCCCAGCCCGATGCCGCCGCCGGCGACCAGGCGGCGGCCGACGCCGCGGCCAAACAGGCCCAACACAAGCCCCTGAAGCTCTCCGGCTACAGCGTGCCTGCCGAAGACACCAAGTTGCCCGCCTCGGTGCTCGGCATTGCTCCCATGGACCCCATAACCGTTCTGTTCGCCCGCTCGCAGCTTGACGGCATGCCCCTGCTGCGCCGCAGCGGCCGTATTCCCGGCCGTATTCCACCCGAGATGGCTGCCGACGCCGGCCTGGCCGACTATACCCTGGTGGTGCGCCTGACCCTGGTCCGGCCGCAGTCGCTGCATGCCTCCGGCTTTGGCGGCGGGCTCACGGCCGCCGGGACCATCGGCGGCGTTCCGACCATGGGCTACGGCGCGCCCGCTCCGTCCGCGCCGCCCGCGCCCGTTTATGGCGGCACGCCCGGCGACTACGCCCGCGGCTACGAGGCCGGCAACCCCCACGACACCTGGAACCGCCAGACCGACATGCTGGCCCGCGACTATATGACCAAGTATGGGCCGCAGCCGCAGTACGCCACCCCGCCCCAGACTCCGGCTGGCCCGTCGTCGGCCGGGCGCGTGTCCAGCGGCGTGGACCCGGGCAACCCGGCCCTGTCCGGCGAGCCTATCTTCCTGCCCGCGGCGCCGGGCGGGGTCACCGGCTACGCCTTGGAGATGGAGTGCTACGATCTGAAAAATCTTTCGGACAAGCCCAGCCCCATTTGGCAAGGCACGATCCAACGCCGCGCCGACAACGACGGCCTTGCCGCCGCTTTGCCGGAGATGCTTGGCAAGCTGGTGAAGAAGTAGCGGAGAGCAGAAATCTCCCAATAGATTCGGCCCGTGTTTCCGCAAAACGGAAAACACGGGCCGAAAAGGGGTCCAAGGGGGTAACTCCCTTGGAAGGGGGAGGTTGCGCCTTCCTCCGCGCGGCTACAGGACGTTCAGGCCGTGCTGGTCGCGCATTTCGCCGACCGCGGCGGCAAGGCCGTCGCCGTCGAGCACCATTTCCATCATGCCGATTTGCTCTTCCCACTTGGCGGGGTCGGCTTCGGCTTTCAGCTTCGGATCCAGAATGTGGTAAACGGGGAGTCCCAACGAGACTCCGGCCAGGGGGCCCGCAAAGGTGGGGTCGCCGGCGGTTACGGTTTCGGCGTAGATTCCGGAGCCTTCCTTATCGGAAGCGCCGAGCACGACGATCACGTTTTCCTTGCCGTACTTCTCCGCAGCGTCTTTCACGCGCTGCTGGTTTTGCAGGTCCATGGCCCCGGCCGCGGTTCAGACAAAGCATTCGGTGGCCGCAAAAACCACCTCCGCTCCGCAGCCGGCAAAGACACTTTCCATGGCCGGGCTGGGCACGCCGTCGCGCTCTCCCAGCAAGACCAGTTTCTTGCCATTCAATTTGCCCATGTATTCCTCCTTTGCAAAGGTGGTTGATAGAAACCGGTCGGGGGGAGCGAGCCGGTCGCCCCCGGCCGGACACGGCTCCATAAAATGGAACCGTGTCGCCAGTGCCGCCGTCGGACGGAAGAACGGCGGCAAAACCCAAATATATTACAACGCGGCCGCTTTGGCCTTGATATTCTCAAGCTTCACGTCGTCGCCGGAGAGGCGGTCCACGCATTCCCCGCCCTTGAAGAACAGGAAGGAGGGTACGCTCATGACCTTGAGCGAAATGCACAGCCGGCGGTTTTCGGCCACGTTGACCTTGCCGAAACGGACTTTGCCTTCAAATTCCCCGGCCAGTTTTTCCACGTCCGGCATGAGCGCCAGGCACGGGCCGCACTGCGGGCCCCAGAAATCCAGAACGATGGGGGCGGTGTTTTGCTGCACTTCCGCTTCGTAGTTGTCTTTGTCGATAACCAACATTGTTTCTTCTCCTTTTTAGGGGCCGGCGGCAGGCCGGGATCGCTGTACTTATCGAGGCGGTCCGGGAGGATCATTCCCCCCGGCGGGGTCCGGGGCTGAGCCCCGATGCCCTTTTCCCATTTATCAAATAAACCCGGCGGTGCGGAGGATGCCCGCGGCCTTGTCCTTGACCGCCGCCTGCACCCGGACAACCGGTCCGGTGCAGCCCATGGCGGTTTCGGCATAGATGCCTTCTTTCCACAGCGCCTGAGCGGCGCGTTCCATATCGAGCACGTCCACCCCGGTGATTTCCGCATCCACGGGCACCACCGGCGGCTTGGCCGGGGCGTCGTCGCAAACGGCCTTGGGCCGCATGTCTTCACAGAGCTTGTCGAAACCGGCGGCTTTGGCCGCGACGATTTCTTCGGCCACGACCTTGGGCAGGCAGGCTTTGACGGCCCGGGCCGTGTAGCCCAGGGCGTCGGCAATGACCGGCGCGCCGGAGCTGCGCGAGATGATCGAAACCACCCGGCCCCAGCCTTCGCCCACGGACGGGCCGTAGCCGAAGCCGGTGCTCTCGTAGTAGCCGCCGGTGGTGAAGGTGGAAAACACTTTGATCAGCACGTTGCCGGTCAGGGTGTCGCAGACCAGCACATCCACGCCGCCGGCCACGATATCGTTGCCGCGCAGCAATGAGCCGCCGTCTTTGCGTTCACTGGCGCCGAAGGAGACGCCGTAGCCGGCCTCCTGCATTTTGCCGAGCGCGCGCAGCACCGGGCCGGCACCGTCGATGTTCAGCAGGGCCAGGGCGGGTTCGAGAATGCCCATGGCCTTGGCCACGGCGTTGCCGTAGACCGCGTTGCGCAGCATGGCCTCGTTGCGGTGGGGGGAAGAGGTGCCGGTGGTCGAGGCGATGAACATGGGCTTGCCCTTGCCCGGCGTGACGATGCGGCCGATGGTGGTCACACCCACAGGGAAGGGGTAGTGCAGGGCCACGGCGCCGCCGATGACCCCGTCGGCCAGGGCCTTTTCCAGGGCCGCGGCAATGTCGGCCTCGCAGGCCGGGGTGTCAATCCACTCCAGGCCGGCCCAGCAACTTTGCTTGGGGCCGATGGCCACGACTTTCAGGCCGGGGTTCCGTTCCTGGGCGATCATCGCGCCGCGCAGCAGCTCGTGGTCCCCGAGCTCCGAACCGTGGGCCATGAGGCCCACCCGGACGACGGGGCCGCCGCTCTGCGCCTGCTCGACGATTTCCAGCAGGGCATCGGCGATAAGCTTACGGGAATCGGACATGACTACCTCCCGCCCTTCATGTCTCCGGCCAGTTCCGTGAGCACTTCCAGCAGGGCTTTTTTGATGTCGCCCTTGTCCACGGCCGCCGCCGTCGGGGTGGGAGCCTCGATCAGGAACGAGGCGCCGTCGGCCAGGTTGGTCAGGCGGGCCAGGAACAGGCTGCCCTTGCCGATGATCAGGGCGCGCTTGATTTTGCCGGCGGCGATTTCATTCACGGCATGGCCGATGTAGGGAATGCCCGAGGGGATGTGCCCCTGGGTGTGGGCAAAACCGGGCAGGCCGTGTTTGCCCACAAAGGCCGGGATGTCGGCCCGGTCGCACTGGCCTTTCATCACGGCCAGGGCGGCGATCATCTTGTAGTTGGCTTCGGGCACGTTGCCGGCCCCGGCGGGCAGGGTGATTTCAGGAATATGCAGCTCGGGGGCGTATTTGTCCACGTCCTTGAAGCCGATGCCGGCCTTTTCCAGGGGTTCCCAGACCAGGGCCGAGGTCACGGCCTGCGGGGCCGCGCCGGCGCCTATGGTATGCTTGCCGAGCGCGTCCAGACGGATCACCGGCATGGTGCCGTCGTCGGGCACGATGAGCATGGCAAAGCAGCCCAGGCAGTTTTCCAGGGGCGGCACGCCTTTCTTCACGTGCTCGCGGGCGTTCATGTACAGCTTGGGCACGGCCCCGCCGCTGACCACGACCACGTTCTTGCGCGCTCCGGCGGCCACCATGGAGGCCCCGGCAATGATCGCGTTGACCGGGCCGGCGCAGAAGCCGCGCACGTCCAGGCCGCTGGCGTTCATGCAGCCGGCGCTTTCGCCGATGGCTTTGGCGATGTTGCCGCCGCCGCGCTGGTTCATGTCGCCGGCCGCTTCTTCCGAGCATTCGACAATGAAGTCGACGTCGTTGGGTGAAATACCGGCATTCTCGATCAGGTGCAGCAGGGCCAGGGTGCCGCCGGCCTTGGAGGCCAGGTTTTCCATGAGCACATGGGCCGAGAGGTTTTCGTCGATGGCGTGCCCTTTGCGGCAGCAGCCCACCACCTTGCCCCCAAAGCTCAGGGGCAGGGCGCCGTTGCCGGCGACTTCGGCCTCGATTTCCCCGGCCTCATGGCCTTCTTCCAGGCGTTTCATCTGCTCTTCGCCGATGACCGGGTTCTTGGCCAGAGCGGCCCGCACCGTGGCGGCAAAGCCCTTTTCCAGCCAGATCAGGTCGAAGACGTCGCAGATGTCCATCAGGCCCAGGAATTCGTCCTCGGGCATGATTTCGCCAAAGGCGCCGAAGCGCTGAGGTTTGCCATAGTTGTCCACCCACGGCTGGGCGTGGGCCGCAAGCTCGTCGGTGCTCATGGCCCCGATATAGGTGAGGTTGGGCGCATACCCGCAGGCCTGATCATAGGTCTGCACGGACGCGGCCAGGCCCTTGAGAAATTCCGAGTCCGGGTGGGCCACATGCTCCATGTGCGGCGTGCTGCCGTAATGAAGGCCCAGCTCCGGAGCGTAATTGAGGCAATAAGCGCTTGCCTTGACGGCGACTTTGGCCATGTCGGTCTCCTGACCGGGGCTCCGCCCCGGACCCCGCCGGGGGGAATGATTCTCCCCGGACCCCTTGATTGCCGCGCCCCTTGCAGGCAAGGGCTCGCGGCCGTCGAAGCGTCGAGGAAATCATTTCCCCCGCAGGCATTCCGGCGTTCCCGGGTTTTCCGTTTAAATTCCACGCATCGCGCGTTGTGTCCAGGCCTCAAATCCCCCAAGGGGGCGACGTTTTTTGTGCCCCGTCTCATCGGTGAATTCGCGCGTAGCGCGGATTCACCGACAAAGGGGAGTGCAGGGGACACGGTCCCCCGCCGGGGGAGCTTGAGGGGGGCGGAGCCCCTTCAAGCTCTAGAGTAATTTCATTCTGGAATTGCCTCTGAAACCATATTGCCGACGGACTTTTGAACGAGCCCGCAAGCGGACGTCCGTTTGCGCGGCCGTCAGAGCAAAGTTACTTTGCTCTAAGGATGCGCCACCAGATAATGGTAGGCGGCCATGGCGGCGACGGCGCCGTCCGAGGCCGCGGTAACCACCTGGCGCAGCGGCGTGTCGCGCACGTCGCCGGCGGCGAAGATGCCGGGCACGGAGGTGGCCATGCTGCAATCCGCCTTGATCCAGCCGCCGTCGACGCGGTCCAGAATGCCGTCGAGGAAGGTCACGTTGGGCAGGGTGCCCACGAACATGAACACGCCTTCAACGGCCAGTTCGGACTTTTCGCCGGTCTTGACGTTTTTCAGGGTGACGCTTTCCACTAGATCCTTGCCGTTGATCGCTTCCACCACGGAATCCCAGACCGGCACGATCTTGGGGTTGGCCAGAGCCCGCTCGACCACCAGCTTGTCCGCGCGGAACTCGTTGCGGCGGTGGACGATGTGCACCTTGGAGGCAAAGCGGGTGAGGTATTCGGCCTCTTCAACGGCGGTGTTGCCGCCGCCGATGACCGCCACTTCCACGTCGGTGAAAAAGGCTCCGTCGCACACGGCGCAATAGCTCACGCCTGCGCCGGTGAGTTCGGCCTCGCCCGGGCAGCCCAGGCGGCGGAACGAAGCACCGGTGGCGATGATCACCGTCCGGGCCTCAATGTCGCCGTCGGCGGTTTTGACCACGTGGGCTTTGGCGCCGGGCACGACGCCCTGCACGGTGGTACGGCGGATTTCCGTATCCAGGTGCTCGGCGTGGGCCCGAAAGGAGTCGGCCAGGGCCTGGCCGGTGGTCTCAATGGTGCCGGGCCAGTTTTCCACTTCGTTGGTGATCAGGATCTGCCCGCCCGGCTGGCCCTTTTCCAGGACCACCAGATCGATGCCGGCGCGTTTGCCGTACACGGCGGCGCTCATGCCCGCCGGGCCGGAACCGATGATCACCAGTTCTTTCTTTTCCATAGGAAGGATTTCCTTGCCGGCGGCGGTTCACCGCCGCCGGCGGTCACAATTTCAGACGGCAAGCGGGCGTGGCCCTACTTGGTTTCCTCAAACACGGTCTGGCCGGACACGTTGGTGGAAAGAGCCGCCAGGGCGCGTTCCACCAGCTTGCGGCGGATGGTTTTTTCTTCGGCCGGAGCCAGGGAGGGGGAGCCGAGGGGATAGGGGATGGCTACCGTGGGGATGATCCGGTTGGCACCCACGCTGACGGAAATGGGAACAATAGAAGCCATGTGGACCACCGGAACGTCGGCCGCGTCTTCAATAGCCTTTGCGAGCGTTGCACCGCAACGCGTGCAGGTTCCTCAGGTAGATGTGAGGATAACCGCCTGTACCCCGGCGGCGCGCAGCTTGGCGCCTATTTCTGTGCCCCACTTTTTGGCGCTGGTCACGGCCGTGCCGTTGCCCACCGTGGAGTAATAAAGGTGGTGCAGCGAGCCGATTTTGTGTTCTTTTTCCAGGTCACGCAGCACGTCCACGGGCAGCACCCGGTCGGCGTCCTGGTTGGCGTAAGTCTGGTCGTAGCCGCCGTGGGCGGTCTGGTAGGTGTCGGTGGTCAGGTCCATGATCCCGGCGATGTCGTATTCGCCGTAGTTCTTGGCGCTGGAGGCCGCGATATGGTCCGGGTTGCCCTTGGGCACGATGCCGCCGGAGGTCACCAGGGCAATCTTGGC
This sequence comes from Desulfovibrio sp., assembly GCA_031553235.1. Classification (GTDB taxonomy): domain Bacteria; phylum Desulfobacterota; class Desulfovibrionia; order Desulfovibrionales; family Desulfovibrionaceae; genus Frigididesulfovibrio. The sequence continues at coordinate 19,417 of JAVBLS010000041.1, read as the reverse complement.
CTTGGTGATGTCCAGCACGGCCGGACGGGGCTCGACGCGGTCGAATACCGGCATCTTGTATTCGGTGGTGAAGGGTTTGCCCTGCAGCTTGGCCACCAGCATGGCCACCGCCCGCTCGGCGCCCACCTCGTCGTAGAACGTGTTGATGCGCACGCCGCGCTCAATGTAGCCCTCAACCTCGGCCGTGCACAGGGGGGTCTTTTTCAGCAGCTTGAGGAACAGGGCGGCCATGGGCGGCACGGCGTTCTTCATGCCGGCCGCGCTGTCCGAGGTCGGGATGATGTAGGTGCCGGACTTGAAGAGTTCCACGCCCGGGTTTTCCGGGAACATGGCCGAAACGGTGGGCAGGCCGGTTTTGGCCACGGCTGCGGCCACGCCGCCGGCGGCCATGCCGTAACGGCCGGCGTTGAAGGCCGGGCCGGTGATCACGCCGTCGGCTTTGTATTTTTTTACCACGTCCAGCACGAACTCGGCAACTTTATCGGCATTGGCCGCGTAGTAGTTGTCGCCGCAGATCACCGTGGCCACGATCTCGGCTTCGTCCTTGAAGGCCATTTTGAGCGCGGCGCCGGGGCCGACCACGCCATCGCGGGCTTCAGGGGCGATGTCGGCTTTTTCTTCGCCGCCGATGCCGCCGAAGAACTGGTTGATATAATGAACGACACGAAAGGCCATGGTAACCTCCTAGATGGTGTATGCGCCCAGGCGGTTGAAGCCCAGTTCGTTGGTGGCGCCGAGAATGGCCTGAATTTCCACTTCCAGGGAGCCGTCGGGCCGGACCGAGCCGAAGAAGCCGCCGGCGATGACGTCTGCGTCGGGCGTCTGGCCGATGACCTTGGGCATGGCGGGCAGCACAATCATGGCGTTGGCGTTGCCGCCGGTAACCACGGCATCGCCTTCGGGGCAGGAGTCGGCCAGGGACTGGCCGGCGCCGGTTTCACCGGCGAATTCGTCCGTCACCAGCACGGTCTTGATACCGGCCTTTTCCGCCTTGGTGCAGTTCAGCACCAGGTCGGCATCGGGGTTGCCGAAGCCTTCTTCGGAGATGACCACGCCTTCCACGCCGAGCATTTTCGCCAGCTTGATCGCATAGGAAGAACTGCGTTTCTTGTCGGCCAGGGTGACGTTTTCATTGGTGATGACCACGCCGACAAAGTTGATTTCTTTGCCGTGGCGGGCGTACAGACCCTTGATGATCGGGTTGTTCAGGTGCACGTAGGTGTTGTTCTTGTCGCAGGCCGAGACGCAGTTGCCCGAAACAATGGCGCCGTCCATGATTTCCGTGGGGCTGATCATCGTAGGCAGCATGACCTTGGCGTCGATGCCGTACACCCAGGTGTCGTGCAGCAGGCCCTGGGACTGAAGCATATAGACATAGGCCACTTTGGGCAGGCCGGGATGGGCCTTCATGGCTTCGGCCAGTGGCGGGAAGGAATATTTCTCGACCTTGTCGGCCTTCTGGTCCTTGCAGGCCTTGGCCAGGTAGTTGGCGGCCGTAAAGCCTGCGATGCGACAGGCGGCTTCGGCCTGGTGTAGTTTCACGTCGTCCCTGGGGGTGAGCAGCACCACCAGGTTGGCGGTTTTGGAGAAGGGGGTGTAGTCGGCCCCGGGGCCGCTCATGTCCACGATGCCTTCCTGCGGGGCCACCAGTCGGCCGGCGGTCAGCACGGCCATGCCTTCGAGCACCAGGGTCCGGCCTTCGCCCACGGTGTCCACGTCGCCGATGAAGCCGGGGAAGACTTCGTTGCCGGGGGTGAGTTTGCAGCGGGGCTCAACCGCGTCTTTGACCGGCAGAATGCGCACGGAGTCGCCCGGGTGGGCGATGTCGAAGTCGACGTTCGCCAGGCGGGCGTCCTTGAGCAGCAGGGCGCGCAACTCGTCCTTGTTGACGGTGAGCTCGCCGGCCTTGATGCCGGTGGCCGTCCCGAATTCAATTTTCTTGACGGCAATCTTGTGCAGTTCCAAATCCATAGCCACCTCCATAAATTAATGGCAGCTAAAGGTTTTGTGTGTTCGTTTCCATAAGAAACGAACGCCCCGGCCTCTCACTCCGGGGCCGGTACTTCGGGCTTATGCAAGGCCGCCGGACCGGCGGGCCTTGGGTGAATCAGAGTGAAACGGACTCCCCGTCGTATTCCGGGGCAACGACGCCGTCTTCGAGCAGGCCCGCCTGGATCAGAGGCCGGCGCATCAACTCGAAATCGAGCAGGGCGCAGTCCCGACGCATGCGGACCGGAATATCCTCAGGCAAAAGAGGCCGATCTTTGGCAAAAAAACGAAGGGCCTCTTCAAGGAGCTGCAATGAAAAGTCGTCGACGAGGGAAGGACCTTCCGCAATGGAAAGGAGCAGGCTGCGGTAAGGCTGGTGACGGGGTTGAAAGTTGCCGTACAGGGGGTGGTGGTGGAGGGCGGCCCCCAGGTGAATGCGATCACGCGCGCCAAGACACACGTCAAGGGCGGACCCTTGAATCGTATGCAGAATACCCGCCGGCAAGGGGAGAAAGGAATATGCCGGGTTGTTCGTCAGAAGCATCGCACGACCGATCACAGCAACCTCCAAAGAGGAAGGGATCTCTGTCGCGGCCAAACCCGGTTCAGAGGCGCGTCCCGTCGTACTCCTTAGGCCTGAGAGTTTCGGGTTTCCCCTTGCCCCTTCGGCGTTCCTTCCCCGCGAGAAGGACCCTCTCGCACGACGTTCATCCGCTTTTTTTGTACTTAAATTCACAAGTACTCGCGGTCAACAAAAAAGTCAAGGGGGGAATTTGTAGTTGCCTTGATATATAGATAAGGCGAGATAAAAAATCATCACGTCCCGTGGGAAAGGTGAAAACAGGGGAGTGGCCTATGAATAGATGCAGAATCACGGTGCTGCGCACACTTTTTTATGAAGATCTGGCCGCCGAGTACGGGGTCGAGGGCGTGGGCCTGTGCCCCATGCACAAAGAGGGGGAGGTGTTTTACGGCGATTACACCAAGCCTGCCGGCATGTGCGACGAAGCCTGGAAAGCCATGTACCAGTATGTCTTTGCCCTGGCCCACGGCACGGGCGCCAACAACGATCTGTTTTATTTCAACAGTTGGATACGCAAGCCTGGCGTGGCCATATGCACCTGCAACGACGGCATTCGTCCGGTGGTCTTCAAAATCGAGCGCACCGACGAACCTGCCGTGCGCCACTATGAACCTTTAAGCGGGTAATCGTCCGAACGGCCGGCGCACCACGGACGGCGGCCTCGGTCGCTGCTGTCGGCGTCAGTCCCCGCCCGCGTTTTCGCTCAACTTGCGATATAGGGTTCTGCGGCCTATGCCCAGGGCATCGGCCGTTCGGCGCTTGTTGCCGCCGCACAGGGCCAATACCCGGTCTATGTGCGCGCGCTCGATCTCGTCCAGGCGTAAGGGGGGTGTGGCTTCGGAAGCGGGGGGCGCGGAAGGGGAGGGCTCCGGCCGCCACACCTGCCCGGTTTCGGGCCTGAGCGCCGACGCGGGCCGGCGCGCCGCTTCCAGGGGCAGGGCGTGCTCGCTGAGTAGGCCGTTTTCCGCCAGGATCACGCCCCGCTCGATGACGTTGCGCAACTCGCGCACGTTGCCGGGCCAGTCATAGGCCGTCAGCAGCCGCATGGTTTCCGGAGCCACGCGGGCCGCGGGCACGCCCGCCGGGGCAAGAAAGTGCGTCACCAGCAGGGGAATGTCGCCGCGGCGTTCCCGTAGGGCGGGCATGACAATGGGAAAAACGTTGATGCGGTGGAACAGGGCCGGGTGAAAGGTGCCGCGCCGCACTTCTTCCTGCAGATCCCGGTTGGTGGCGAAGACAAAGCGGACGTCGGCGTGACGCTCTTCCTTTTCGCCCACACGGCGGTAACGGCCGCTTTCCAGCACGCGCAAAAGCTGGCCCTGTACCTCCAGAGGCAATTCGCCCACTTCGTCCAGGAACAGGGTGCCCCGGCCGGCAATGGTCATCAGGCCTTCGCTCGACTCCAGGGCGTTGGTGAAGGCGCCCTTGACGTGGCCGAAAAGTTCGCTACGGGCCAGTTCTTTTTGCAGCCCGGCGCAGTTTTTGACCACAAAGGGCCGGCAGGCGCGGGGGCTCATACGGTGCAGGGCGGCGGCGGCAACGCTTTTGCCCGTGCCCGACTCGCCGGTGATCAGCACCGGCACATCCGTGGGCGCCACTTTTTCCAGCAGATAGAGCAGCCGGCGCACGGCCGGGGAATCGCCGACCAGATCGGAGCGGGCATCTTCGGCCGAAAGGCGCAGGCTGCGGTTTTCGCGGCTCAGGCGGGTATGCTCAAAGGCCCGTTCCACAAGCATTTCCAGCTGATCCAGCCGAAAGGGCTTGGGCACGAAATCATAGGCCCCGTTGCGCATGGCCTCGACCGCTCCTGCCACGTCGGCATGCCCGGTGAGCATGATCACGGCGGCGTCGGGCTGGCGCGAACGGAACAACGGCAGCATCTCCAGGCCGTTGCCGTCACCCAGGCGGATGTCCAGAAGGATCACGTCAAAACTTTCCTTGCGGCACATGGCCACGGCCTCGGCGGCCGAGGCGGCCGTGGCCATGCGCCGCTGGGGCGCGCTCAATTCTTTTTGCAGCAGCCGGCGGATGGGTTCTTCGTCGTCCACCACCAGGACGGAATAGGGAGGCAACATGGGCTCACTCCGGGGCGGGCGGTTCCGGCTGCCTGCCGAGGGGCAGCCGCACGGTGACGCGGGTGGGCCCGCCGGACTTGGAATCCAGAAAAATCTCGCCGTTGTGGGCCTCGACCACGCTGTAGCAGACCGACAGGCCCAGGCCCAGGCCTTTGGACTTGGTGGTGAAAAACGGCTCGAAAACCGCGTGCAGATGGCCGGCGGGCACGCCGCAGCCCGTGTCCTCGACCTGCAGAACCACATGGTCGTCCTCCCGGCCTGTGCGGATGGTCACGGTGCCCTCGCCGTCCTCGTTGCCGGAGCGGTTGCCGCCGCCGGCCCGCAGTGCGTCCAGGGCGTTGACCACCAGGTTGAGCAGCACCTGGCGCAACTGGGTGTCGTCCACATGGAGTTCGGGCAGGGAGGGGTCCAGATCCAGGCAGAACAGGACCCGGGCATGTTGCTTCAGCGGGTGGCGCAGCAGGGAGAGGGTTTCTTCAATCAAAGCGTCGAGGCGCACGGCCTGGCGCGAGGGCAAGGGGCGGCTGAACTGCAGCAGGGCCTGGACGATGTCGCGGCAGCGGCCGCTTTCCCGCAGAATGGTCTGGCTGTATTCCGCAAGATCCGCGAGAATGTCCTCGGACTCGGCCGAGGCGATCGGGCCGAGCAGTTCTTTCAGGCGGGGCAGGCGGCGCTGCAGGCCTTCGGCAAAGCCGGCCACGGCCGTAAGAGGGTTGTTGATTTCGTGGGCCACGCCCGCGGCCAGCAGGCCGACCGAAGCCATTTTTTCCGTCTGGTACATCTGGGCCAGAAGCCGTTTTTCCGGGGTCACGTCACGCATAAAAACCAGCACGGCGCGGCCAGAGCCGGAAGGGTGCGGCATGGGCGCGGCCGTGATGTCGAAGTGCAGGTTGCCGCCGTCGATGCCGAAAATGGAGCTTTGCCGCACCGCGCGGCGCTGTTCCAGACAGCGCAGGGCCGGGCAGTCGGGACAGGGGGTGTCTCGCCGCCGCAGAGCCAGGTGGCAGTGCCTGCCCGGGGCCTGCGCCACGGGAAACACGCTTTCAAACACATGGTTGACGAAGAGCAGACGCAGATCTTCGTCCAGCACCATCATGACGTCGGGGATGGCCTCCAGAATGGCGGCGTTGGCCAGGCGGCGGTGTTCGGACTCCGCATGGGCCTGCTGCAGTTCCTTGAGATTGATCTGCCACTCGTGGAAGAAGCCGAGCTTGGTCTGGCCAATGCCCAGAATGTCTTCAAGAGTGGGGGCGGACATCACCAGGCCTCTTCGCAGATGCCCAGCAGGTCTTGTGCCGTGGCCGGCCGGGGGTTGGTCAGCATGCAGGCGTCGTTGCAGGCGGCCTCGCAGACTTCGGGCAGGCTGCTTTTGTCCGGCAGCACCTTGCGCAGGCGCACCGGCACGCCCATGCCGGCAAAGCGCGTCGTCAGACGCTCAATGCCTTCCAGAATCGCCTCGTCGCCGGGAAAGGACTCTCCGGCAAAGAGAATGCTCAATATTTCCGCAAGTTTTTCCTGACAGTTCCGGCGGTTGTAGCGCATGACCGCCGGCAGAAGCACGGCGTGCATCATGCCGTGGCGCAGGTCCAGCCGGCCGCCCAGGGCATGGGCCAGGGCATGGCCCGCACCGAGCCCGGCGTTGCTGAAGGACATGCCCGCGGTCGACGCGGCCAGGCTGAGGTTTTCCAGGGCCGCGGGAGAGCGTCGGTTGCGGGCCTCGTCAATGCCGGCCGTCCACAAGGAAACAGCCAGACGGGCCTGGTGCTCGGAAAAGGGCGAGGCGCCGAGGGAGATGAACGATTCCACGGCGTGGGCCAGGGCGTCGATGGCCGAGTCGACGATCAGGTTTGTGCTGCAGGAGGTCAGAAAGTCCGGGTCGATGATCGAGATGTTTGGAATCAACGACCGGCTGATGATCGACATCTTCAGCCGACGGCGCACGTCGGTGATGATGCAGAACTGGGAAAGGTCCGAGCCGCTGCCGGCCGTGGTGGGCAGAAAAATCATCGGCGGCAGGGGCCGTTCGATGCGGTTGACCCCCTCGTAGTCGGCAATGTCTCGGCCGTTGCCGGCCAGAATGCCGATGCCCTTGGCCGCGTCCATGGGGCTGCCGCCGCCCATGGCCACGATCACATCGGCCCCGGCCTCGCGGTAGCGCTCAACCCCCAGGTGCACCTGGAAATCGCGCGGGTTGGGAGAGATTTCGTTGAACGTGACGCAGGCAAGCCCGGCTTCGCGCAGGGCTGTGCGCACCTTGGAAGGTCGGCCGGTGGCTTCGACGCCGGGGTCGGTGACCAGAAACAGCCGGCAGGCGCCGAGGCTTGAAGCGCAGGCGGGCAGATGATCGACCCCGCCGCGGCCAAAGAGAATTTCCGGAATGGCGAATTTGGTGACGCGCATGGGACTCCCGCAGGAGCGCATTCGGTCGGGCTTGGCCTGCGGCCTCGGCTCCTTGGGTCAAAAGGGCCGCCGCGGAAATGCGGCGACCCTTTTATGTCACAGGACGGTCCGATTTACAATTACAAGGCCGCCTTGAAAATGGCCGCTATTTCCGCATCCTTGGCCTTGCGCGGGTTGGTGAGCATGCAGGCATCCTTTTGGGCGTTGGCGGTCATGACCGCGATGTCCTTTTCCTGGACGTCCTTGCCGTAGCGCTTGCCCAGCTCGATCAGGCCCTTGGGGATGCCCACGTCGGCCGACAGGGTGCGGATGGCGGCGATGGCCCTCAAGGCGGTGTCGCGCGGGCTCAAGCCGCAGACGCTCTCGTCCAGCAGCCGGGCGATGATTCCGTACCGGCCCATGCGGGCGATGAAGTTGAACTCGGCCACGTGCGGCAGCAGAATGGCGTTGCATTCCCCGTGCGGCAGATCGTAGAAGCCGCCGAGCTGGTGGGCCATGGCGTGCACGTAGCCCAGGCTGGCGTTGTTGAAAGCCATGCCCGCCAGATACTGGGCATAGGCCATCTGCTCGCGGGCCTCCATGTTCTGGCCGTCGCCCACGGCCTTCCGCAGGTATTTGGCGATGATCGTGATGGCCTTTTCGGCGCAGGCGTCGGTCATGGGCGTGGCCGCGATGGAAACGTAGGCTTCAACGGCGTGGGTCAGGGCGTCCATGCCTGTGGCCGCGGTCAGGGCCGGGGGCATGCCGACCATGAGCAGCGGGTCGTCGATGGCCGTGTTGGGCGTTACCCGCCAGTCCACGATGGCCATTTTCACTTTGCGGCTCAGGTCGGTGATGATGCAGAAACGGGTCATTTCCGAGCCGGTGCCCGCCGTGGTGTTGACGGCCAGATACGGCGGCAGGGGCTTGGTGGACCTGTCCAGGCCTTCATAATCGTGGATCGTGCCGCCGTTGGAGACCACCAGACCGATGGCCTTGCCGCAGTCGTGGGAGCTGCCGCCGCCCAGCGTGATCAGGGCGTCGCACTTGTTGCTCTTGTAAACTTCAACTCCCAGGGCCACGTTGGCGTCCGTGGGGTTGGGCACGGTTTCGTCATACACGGCGTAATCCATCTTGGCGGACTTCAGCAGCTCCTCCACCTGAGCGGTGATGCCGCAGCCGGTGATGCCCTTGTCGGTGACGACCAGGGGCTTATTGGCGCCTAGAGCCTTGATCCTGGCGGGAATTTCTTTGTGGGCGCCGACGCCGATAAGAGTGACCCGGGGCATGAAGAAACCGAAGACTTGTTCGATGACCGCCATGAGATGCTCCTTTTGCTTGGCGTGAGAGGGGAAAGGCTTGCAATGGCCGCTTGCCGGCCAATGTTGCCCTGCTTTAGGCAAAAGGCGTGCCGATACGGGCATTGCCTGATTTTCCGGAAAACAGCGGCGACGGCGGCAACAGAGTGTGCCGTTTCGGCGCATGCGAGTGTGTCGGTCCGGCAACGGAATGAGTACAGCGGGTCATGTGCGCCAAAACAATACACCAAGGGCTGTTCCAAATGAATCTTTCCTCCAAATACCGCGTCAAGCGGCCCTTTTTGCTTCGGTCAAGGACCGCAAAAGTCCACTCCCTGCGGAAAAGGGACAGCGTTTCTCGTCTTTGGAGCGAAATCTTGCATTTGGAAACAGGCCCTGGAGTAATTGCACTTAGAAATTACTCTATCGGCGTAACGCCCGCGCGGCCGGGGCAGCTCCACAGAGGCGCCGAAGAGGCCGCGAAAACAAACAGGCCGCGATGTTTCCAGTCGGTGCCGTTCACTCTTGTTTTCTTGCTCCGGCTTCCGTATAGTCCCTTTCCCATGATCCGCCTGCTCCACGTCTCCCACAGCTTCGGCCCGCACTGGGCCCTGAAGGACTGCACCTTTTCCCTGGGAAAAGGTGAGTTCCTCTTTCTTTCCGGCCCCTCCGGAGCGGGCAAGACCACTCTGCTGCGCCTGCTCTATGCGGATCTCTCTCTGCAGCGAGGCGAAGCCGAGGTTGCCGGCACCAACCTGCGTACACTTTCCTCCAAAAGCACGGCCCAGTTGCGCAGACAAGTAGGCGTGGTCTTTCAGGATTTTAAAATTCTGCCCATGCGCACCGTGGCCGAGAACATTGCCCTGCCCCTGGAGGTGCGCGGTTTGAGCCGCAGTCAGATTGACCGCCGGGTGCGGGCGGTTTCTCGCGCCCTGGGCTTGGAAAACCGTCTGGATGTGCTCTGCGGCGGTATTTCCGGCGGTGAGCAGCAACGCACGGCCATTGCCCGGGCTTTTGTCATGAACCCCAAGGTGCTCCTGGCCGACGAACCCACCGGCAACCTGGACCCCGAACTTTCCTTGCGCCTGGTGGAATTGTTCAAGCAGTTCCAGGCCTATGGCGCTACGGTCATTTTCGCCACCCACAGCATCGAATTGATGCATCGGCATCCCGAGGCCTTGGTCATGCGCCTGGAAGACGGGATGATTGCCAATGCCAACTGGCCGGGAGCGAGCATCTTTCGTCACCCGGACGGCGAAGCCATGCCGGACTTGCGCCTCGAAGCCCCGGTCGGGAGGCGGCCGTGAGCCGCACCATCTTGCGCCTGATGCGACAGGGCTTGCGCGACCTCAGCCTGAACCCTTGGGCCCAGGTATTCACCTTGGCGGCCGTGACTCTGGTGGCCTTTCTTTCCGGCCTTTTTCTCATGGCCCTGACCACCCTGAACTACCAGCTGGGTACCACCAGGGGCGAAACCGCCTTTCAGGTTTACTGGCATACCGGCGCCTCGCCGGAGATGATCGCGGAGCAGTGGAAGGATTTTCATCACCTGCCCGGTTTCGCCTACCAGCGTACCTTTACCCCCAAAGAGGCCCTGATCGAGCTCGGCCGGCGCCTGGGCCGCAAAGAAGACCCGGTCCAGGCCTTTCCTTTTCTCGCAGCCAAGAATCCTCTGTCGGCCACGGCCCTGGTGACCTTTGCCCCGCGCGAGACCGACATCGAACGCTGGATTTCCGAAACCACTTCCTATTTTCAGAACCTGCCCGGCGTGGACCACGTCGTGGCCACTCCCCTGCGCGACGAACTGGGCCAGGCCTGGCGCAAGATCAGCCGTTACGTCATGTGGCCTTCCGTGGCTTTTCTCGCCCTGGTGCTTGGCCTGGTGGTCGGCAACACCATTCGCCTCTCCCTGTTGGCCCGCACCGGCGAAATCGAAATTTTGCAGCTCGTGGGCGCGCGCAACTGGTACATCCGCCTGCCCCTGGCCGTGGGCGGCGCCCTACAGGGCATTCTCGGCGGCGGCCTGGCCCTGGTCCTTCTGCGCCTCGTCCATATGCAGGTGCGCGACGTGCTCAATTTTCCGCCCCTATTCATGGAAATGCGCTTCGTCTCCTGGGAGGCGGCCCTGGCCTTGATTGTCATCCCCTCCCTCATGGGCGTGGCCGCCGCCTGGACCGCCGTGCGGGATTAGTTTTTGAGGGGGGCCTCGCTCCCCCAAGGGAGAAATAAACAAAGGACACTGGTATGAAGCCGGAACGCAGCAAACGTATGACCCAGGGGCCCGAGAAGGCTCCGCACAGGTCGTTGTTGTACGCTTTGGGGTTGACCCGGGCGGAGATGGAGCGCCCCTTGGTGGGCGTGGTCAACGCGGCCAACGAGGTAGTGCCGGGGCACATGCATCTGGGCAAGCTGGCCGAGGCGGTCAAGGCCGGGGTGCGCATGGCCGGGGGCACGCCCATGGAGTTTCCGGCCATCGCGGTCTGCGACGGCCTGGCCATGAATCACGAGGGCATGCGCTTCTCGCTGCCGAGCCGGGAGATCATCGCGGACTCCATCGAGATTATGGCCACGGCCCACCCGTTTGATGCCATGGTCTTCATCCCCAACTGCGACAAGTGCGTGCCCGGCATGCTCATGGCCATGCTGCGCCTGAACGTGCCCTCGGTACTGGTCAGCGGCGGCCCCATGCTGGCGGGCAAGAAATTCAACGGCCGGGCCTCGGATCTGATTACGGTCTTTGAGGGAGTGGGCTTGGCCCGGACCGGGGGCATTTCCGACGAGGGTTTGGAGGATCTGGTGGAAAACGCCTGCCCGGGTTGCGGCTCCTGCTCGGGCATGTTCACGGCCAACACCATGAACTGTCTTTCCGAGGCCGTGGGCCTGGCCTTGCCGGGCAACGGCACGGTGCCGGCCGTGCACGCCGGGCGCATCCGCCTGGCCAAAGAGGCCGGGGTGAAGGTCATGGAACTGTTCGCCGCGAACATCCGGCCGCGCGACATCGTCACGGCGGCCTCGGTGCGCAACGCCGTGGCCGTGGACATGGCCCTGGGCGGCTCGTCCAACACCGTGTTGCACCTGCCGGCCCTGTTTGCCGAGGCCGGGCTGCCGCTGACCCTGGAGGTCTTTGACGAAGTCAGCCGCAGCACCCCGAACCTGTGCAAGCTTTCTCCGGCCGGGCCGCACCACATTGAAGACCTGCACCGGGCCGGGGGCATTCCGGCGGTCATGGCCGAGCTGTTCGGCGCGGGCCTGGTGGACGGCAACGTGCGTACGGTCACCGGTCAGACCCTGGCGGAAAACCTCAATACTCTGAAAGCCAAGAACCGCGACCCCGAGGTCATCCGGCCCGTGGGCAAACCCCACTCCAAGGAGGGCGGCATCGCCATCCTCAAGGGCAACCTGGCCCCGCAGGGCGCCGTGGTCAAGCAGTTCGCGGTGCTGCCCTCGATGATGACCCGCGAGGTTTCGGCCCGGGTCTACGATTCGGAAGAAGAAGCCGTGGCCGCCATTCTGGGCGGGGTCATCAAGCCGGGCGACGCGGTGGTCGTGCGCTACGAAGGGCCCAAGGGCGGGCCTGGCATGCGCGAGATGCTCACGCCCACCTCGGCCATTGCGGGCATGGGCCTGGATGGCGATGTGGCCCTGATCACCGACGGCCGGTTTTCCGGCGGCTCGCGCGGCGCGGCCATTGGGCACGTTTCGCCCGAGGCGGCCGAAGGTGGGGTTATCGGTCTGGTACTGGAAGGTGACCGGATATTTATCGATATCCCCAACCGCAAGCTGGAACTCCTGGTGGACGAGGCGGAACTGCAGCGTCGCCGGGCCGGGTTCAAGCCGGTGGAAAAGCCCCTGACCTCGCCCTTCCTGCGCCGCTACCGCAGGCTGGTGACTTCGGCGGCTACCGGCGCGGTCTACAAGGATGCAGAATAACAGCGGTCGGGTTCAGCCGACCAACTGAAAACCTCGGTGCATTCTTGGGTGCGCCGAGGTTTTTCCGATGGGGTGGGCTTTTCGGCCTACCCCGGAGGAAAAAGCGGTGCCTGATCGACGTATCACATCCAACCGTCCCCACTACAATGGACTTCCCCGGAGCTTTGGACTATACTTCTCCGCTTTCGGCAAGCGCACCCGCTTGCCGCAACCGAATCGGCCGACCGGCCGGGCCCCCGAGCAGAGCATGTCCAAACAGGAACACATACGAAATTTCAGCATCATCGCGCACATCGACCATGGGAAATCCACCCTGGCCGACCGTATTCTGGAAGTCACCGGAGCGGTGTCCGAGCGCGACCGCCGGGATCAGTACCTGGACCGCATGGACCTGGAACGCGAGCGGGGCATCACCATCAAAGCTCAGACCGTGCGCCTGCCGTATCGGGCCAAAGACGGCAAAGAATACATTCTGAACCTCATCGACACCCCCGGCCATGTGGACTTCAACTACGAAGTCTCACGCTCCCTGGCCGCCTGCGACGGCGCCCTGCTGGTGGTGGACGCCTCGCAGGGCGTGGAGGCCCAGACCCTGGCCAACGTATACCTGGCTCTGGACCACAACCATGAGATCATCCCGATCCTGAACAAGATCGACCTGCCCAGCGCCGACCCGGACCGGGTCAAGGCCGAGATTGAGGAAAGCATCGGCCTGGACTGCTCCGAGGCCCTGCCCATCAGCGCCAAGACCGGCCAGGGTGTGGACGCGGTGCTTGAAGCCATCGTGCAGCGGCTGCCCGCGCCCGAAGGTGACCCGGCGGCGCCGCTCAAGGCCCTGATTTTTGATTCCTGGTACGATTCCTACCAGGGGGTGATCGTGCTGTTTAGAATCATGGACGGCACTCTGAAGAAGGGACAAAAGATCCGCCTGTTCTCCACGGGAGTGGAATACGAGGTGCTCCGCCTGGGGGCCTTTTCGCCCGAGCCCGTGGATATCCCGAGCCTGGCGGCCGGGGAGGTCGGGTTTCTGTGCGCGAACATCAAGGAACTGGGCGATGCCCGGGTGGGCGACACCATCACCCATGCCGAGCGGCCGGCCGGCGAACCGGTGCCGGGCTTCAAAGAAGTCAAGCCCATGGTCTTCTGCGGCCTGTACCCCACGGACAGCGCCGACTACGAATCGCTGAAATATGCCCTGGAAAAGCTCCAACTCAACGACGCGGCCTTTTCCTTCGAAGCCGAGACCTCGCAGGCCCTGGGCTTCGGTTTTCGCTGCGGCTTTCTGGGGCTCTTGCACATGGAGATCATCCAGGAGCGCCTGGAGCGCGAGTTCCAGGTGGAACTCATTGCCACCGCGCCCTCGGTGGTCTACAAGGTGGACACCACCGACGGCAAAACTCTGGCCATCGACAACCCGGCCAAGCTGCCGGATGCCGGGCGGATCGCGGCCTTTTACGAGCCGTATGTGCGCATGGAAATCCACGTGCCCGACGCCTATGTGGGCAACGTCCTGCGCCTGTGCGAGGAAAAGCGCGGCCGGCAGAAAGACATGCGCTACCTCACGGCCGGGCGGGTAATCATCACTTACGAACTGCCCTTTGCCGAGATTGTCTACGACTTTTTCGACCGCCTGAAGTCCACGACCAAGGGTTACGCTTCTATGGACTACGAGTTCATCGACTACCGCGAGGCCGACCTGGTCAAGCTGGATATGCTGATCAACGGCGATCCCGTGGACGCTCTCGCTGTCATCGTGCACCGCGACAAGGCCTACCACCACGGCCGGGCTGTTGCCTTGAAACTCAAGCGCACCATTCCCCGGCAGCTTTTCGAGGTGGTCATCCAGGCCGCCGTGGGCAACAAGGTCATCGCCCGCGAGCGCAATGCGCCGCTCGGCAAGAACGTCACCGCCAAGTGCTACGGCGGGGACATCACCCGCAAACGCAAGCTGCTTGAAAAGCAGAAGGAAGGCAAAAAGCGCATGAAGCGCATGGGCAACATCGAGCTGCCCCAAGAAGCCTTTCTGGCCGCCCTTCAGGCGGGAGACGACTCATGAGCAATTTGTATCAGACTCCCCTGCAAAGCCTCGGCGAACTCGCCAAAATCGTGGTGGTGGCGCTGTTCATCGCCCTGGTCATCCGTACCTTCCTCATTCAGCCTTTCATCATCCCCTCGGGCTCCATGCTCGATACCCTGCACATCGGCGACCGACTGTTTGTGACCAAGTTCAGCTACGGCATCCATCTGCCCTTCATCTCCAAGGAGATTGCCTCCACGGGCGAGCCGAAGCGCGGGGACATCATCGTCTTTCCTTATCCGGAAAACCCCAGCCAGGACTACATCAAGCGGGTGGTAGGCATTCCCGGCGACGTCATCGAAGTTCGGGACAAGCAATTGTACCGCAACGGCGAGGCCGTGCAGGAAAGCTACATAAAGCACACCGACGCCATGCTCATGGGCCGGCGCGACAACATGCAGCCGGTGACCGTGCCGGCCGGCAAGGTCTTTGTCATGGGCGACAACCGCGATCAGTCGCAAGACTCCCGCTTCTGGGGCTTTGTGGACAAAGACACCATTATCGGCAAGGCCTGGATCATTTACTGGTCGAGCACCGACTGGGTGAACATCAACTGGAGCCGCATAGGCACGATTCTGCACTAGAGCGCTTCAACTTTTTAAAGTGAAAATGCTCTGATGACCCTTTTCTCCCGCTCCATTCTCGGCGTTTACCAAGGCCTGTGGGTTGCGGCCGGGCCGGTTCTGCGCCGAAACAGGCGCCTGGCCGAGGGTTTTGCGGAGCGGGAGACCTTGAGCGGTCCGCCTTTTGAGCCGCGCGGCAACGAGCCGCGCGGCCCGCTTGTCTGGGTGCAGGCCGCCTCGGGCGGCGAAGCGGCCCTGGCCCGGACGCTGATTCGTGAGGCCGCGCCCCTTCTCGGCCCGTCTTCCCGCTTCTTTTGCACTACCTGGACGGCCCAGGGCCTGGAGGTCTTGCGTCGCATTCCCGTGCCGACCGGCAGTTCCATTGCGGTCCGCTACTTTCCCCTGGACAATCCGGAGCTCATGCGCCGGGCCGTGGCCCTGGCCCGGCCCGCCTGCGTGGTTTTGCTTGAAACGGAAATCTGGCCCGGCCTGATGAGCGCCTGCAGCGAGGCCGGCGTGCCCTTGCTGGTGCTCAACGCCCGCATGACCGCCAAGAGTCTGAACGGCTACCGGCTGCTCCGCCCGCTTTTGCGGGAAATCCGCCCGGCACGCATTGCGGCAGTGTCCGAGGCCGATGCCGCGCGTTTTGCCGAGATCTTTGGCCCCGAGGGCGCCTCGATTATGCCCAACATCAAGTTCGACGGCGCAGGCGTTCGGCCGCCGGAAGGGGAAGATCCCTTTTCCCGCCTGGACCCGGCCCTGCCCAGGCAGGCCTTGGCCTCGGTGCGGCAGGAAGAGGAAGAGGCCCTGCTCGGCATCGTGCCCCGGCTTCTGCAGGGCGCGGCCCTGGCTGTCGCCCCGCGCCACATGCATCGGGTGGAATTTTGGCATAAGGCCCTGGCCGCACACAAGCCGGTCTTGCGCTCGCAACTGCGTGGCGGCGTGCCGGCCCCGGAGGAACGGTTGCTGATCTGGGACACCTTCGGAGATCTGCCTCTGTTGTACGCCCATTGCGACGCCGCTTTTGTGGGCGGCTCCTTGGCTCCTTTGGGCGGCCAGAATTTTCTTGAAGCTTCTGCCCGAGGGGCGGCAACTCTGGTCGGGCCGCACCTGGACAATTTCCTTTGGGTGGGTGACGAAATTTTTGCCGCCGGCCTGGTGCAACGGGTGCTCGACGACCAAAGCTTGGCCGGGGCTCTGGCCGCTGCCGCGATCAGGCGCGTGGCCGAAGGTCGGGAGCAGGCTGCGGAAGCAACGCGCCGGCGCTTTGCGGAATGGCTGGCCCCGCGCACCGGTGGCGCCTTGGCGGCGGCCGAAATTGTGGTCGAGGCTCTGGCGGCGGCCTCCAAATAGATCTTCCGCCAAACACCGCATACGTCTTTCGCCAAATACCGCGTCGAGCGGACCCCTTCGCGTTTCTTTCTTTATCCTGCAATGGATAAAGCTGTTCATGATTATCCGGTCACGATCTGAATTTATTATGCTATACAACATATAATACTTTACCTTTCAGCCTGCTTTGGTGAGTATTGAATCAGCGTTGACGGTTTTGCCCATTTTTGAGAGGTGATTATGGATGGTGATCTGGTTTTCTTGACCCGAGGAGAATTGATTGAGGAAGTAAAGAGGCTCAGGGACGGCATCCGGGCCGAGCACCGGGCCGGTGTCCCCGGCGTGTGTCTGTGCCGGCAACGCCTATACGCCTTGTTGCCTGAACGGTCGGCAGGGCGCTACACCGTTGTGCCGCATGGGCAGATTCTACCGACCTCGGAGGGCCGGCAGTTCCGGCCGGACGGAGAAGAGACTCCCGGCTGTTGAGGCGGCCGGCGCTGGAGGAGTCGGATGGAAAAGAACCTGCATCGCGACTTTTTTTGGCGTTCCCTCGAAGAGGTGGGCCTGGAGCATCTCCGACTGAGCCGGGGCGACGACTTTGTGCGTGCCGACGGCCTCATTGTGCGTGAGCTTGCGGGCATGGCCCTGCGCATCAACTACCTGATCCTTTGTGACGCGGCCATGCGTTTCCGCAGCCTGGAGTTGTTGGTGGACTCCGGCATCCACTGTTCTCTGGAACTGTTTCTGGATGAGTCCGGTCGTTGGAAAGACGGTCACGGCAGGGAAATTTCCCAACTGGCTGGCTGTCGCGAGGTGGATATCTCGATCACGCCCTTCACCAACTCTCTGGCCTTGGGTCGACTTGCTCTGCAACCCGGGGAGTCAGCCCGCATCCGGGCGGCCTACATCGATCTGCCGGAGATGGTCGTTTCACCGGTGGACCAGCGCTATACCCGCGTGGGCCCGTCGGAATACCTGTACGAGGCCTTGTTCGGAGACTTCCGGGCCTCCCTGCCTGTGGACAAGGATTTGCTGGTGCTGGACTATCCGGAAAAGTTCCGGCGCGAGGCATGAGGGATCCGTCTGGTGCGCCGTGAACGGACGGGCGGGCCGGGGATTGGTTCCCCGGCCCGCTTCAACTGGTGCATTCGCGCAGGGCACCGGCCGTCTTCCACTTCTGCATGGCCGCGCCGAGATCCGCCGGCAGGCAGTTGTCCGCACAGGTGCGCATGAATCCGGTCGGGATGCACGGCGCCGGGCCAGTTCCTCCTTGGCTACGTGAAGGGTCGGCTTACGGCCGGGCACGTCGATTTCCGAAAGAGCCCCTTCGACTACGAGGGCGATACTCCCGCCCACGGCCGCTTCCGGGACCATATGGCCGCCGATGGGCCCGCGGTTGAAGCCGGAAAAGCGGCCGTCGGTGATCAGCCCGACTTTTTTATCCAACTTCAAAGCCGGCCGCGTGCCGGCAAATTACGCGCAATCTATTGACAGTTGGCGTAAAATACGCCGAAAACCGTTGCGAAACAGGGCAATTTCCGTGGGGTCACGGGTGCGCGGCTGCGGCCGAAACGCGGCCGGCCCACGCGCCGTCAAGCGACAATTTCAAAGTGAAATTGTTCCAAGTTGCAAGCGGCATTGTCGACAGCTTGCAAAAAATCAGGCTGCGCTTATGAAAGGTGAAAGGCGCAACCGTCGCAGGACGTGTTGCAACATGCGCGACAGGAGAGAAGTATGCTCGAGAGAACGGCAAAATTTCACGATCGCATTCGGGGAATCTGGGAACGGCCGTGCGTGGCCCGCCGGCTTTCGGTCGTGCTCCTGGTGGTTTTTCTCGGCGTAGGCTTGTGCGTGATCCTGAACTTCCTGGGCCTGTTGCCGCCGACCTTGGCCGGCCTGCTGCCGGACAATCCTTTTTATGCCATCCGACTGGCCTTTTCGCTGATCCTAATCCTTGAAGTCCTGGAGCTTATTTTCGCCATAGCCGATTCGGTCTCCCTGGCTGTGGGCAAGCAGTTGGAGATCATGGCCCTGCTCCTGCTGCGGGAGGCATTTACCGACATCAGCCTGCTCAACCCGACCGGCGGTTTGGACCATGACGGTCTGCTGCTGATCCAGGTGGCGGCAACGGCCGTGGCCGGTCTGCTGCTGTTCATTTTTCGGGCCATGTTTGCCCGTCTGCACAAGTCTTTGGGGTGCGGCGACATTCGGGGGTACATCAACGCCAAGAAGTGCGTTTCGCTGGCCCTGCTGGCGCTGTTTCTGGTGGCCGGCGGCCACGACCTGTACGGCATCTTCGTGCGGGGCGAAAAAACCATGTTTTTCCAATGGTTCTATTCGGCCCTGATTTTCACGGATATCCTGATGGTGCTGGTGAGCCAATACTTCATACCCGCCTTCCAGGTCACTTTCCGCAATTCCGGCTATGCCGTGAGCACCCTGCTCATGCGCATCGCCATCGGCTCGCCGCACCACATCGGCGCGGGGATCTGCGTGTTCGCCGGGCTCTATCTGCTGGCTTTGACCTGGGCTGTGGCACGCTTTGTTGCCAAAGAGGAAGTCTGCTGAAAGAAAACGCCGCCCAAGCGGCCTTTCATTTCTTCGGCAGGAATCGTCCATTCAGAGCGGTCAAAGTCGAGGAGTTTTTCCTTATGCTCAAAGCGGTAAGCCATACGCCAGAGTTTGCTGCCGTTGGCGGTCACGAACAGAAACAGCCCGCCGCCGTCGAAATACTTTTTGGGCTTCCCGGCGTACTTTACGTTCCGGATGTGGGTATCGGTGAGAGGCATGGGTACTCCTTGTTCTTCCGTGGACGAGAAGATACCCATGTGCACAAAAAATCTTTTAATTTTACTGTGTTAGGCGTGTGGGTATCGACATCCGTATAGCACATTGATACCCACAGATATACCCACAAAAAGAGTGGATGCAACCCCTGTCGACGGCGTGAAAGGGCATAATCTCAGTCAGTAAATTCAATTATTTCAAAGTGTTGAGATGCATGCAGATACGTCGAAAGACATTCTGACGCACCCCGAACTAACCCCCTCGCTAACCCCTCAACTCCTGGTGGCCCTCTTTTCACGCCTCGTCGTCATTCTTTTTCCGGCGAGGTTTTCTTTCCAGTTTTTTCTGGGTGGTTTTGATACTGGTAAGGAAATCGCGTTCAGCATGCGAGAGTTCGTCCAGGG
>JAVBLS010000051.1:0-33079 GCA_031553235.1 Desulfovibrio sp. | reverse complement strand
GTTTGTCACTCATGGTTTAACCGGTTTCGAAAGCTGACGATTCGATATGAAAAACTGCATGCAACGCATTTGGCTTTGACACATCTGGCAGCCGCGATCATCGCGTTAAGAAAAGTCGGAATTATTTATGGATAAGTTCTTAATTATTAATGCGGATATCAGTAATTTATATAATAATAACATATTTTAACATAAATACACAATCCCCTCATCCCACCAAGTCTTTGAATTTATAAATCTTTGAATTTATTCGATAAATTCACCAAAAATCCTCTTGTATAACACTCAGGTGTTACACAAGAGGATTCTTTTATGTCCTTAAGTCTGCATATTCAAAGGAGAAACGGCGGCGTTTATTACTTCCGCAAGCGTATTCCACAGGTGATAGGGCCGCCTTTTTCTGGTTCACCTTGCGCCCGCGACCGGGTAGGAGTATCCACAGGCGAGCACCTTCTCAGGCTCGCAAACTCGTCCTTTTTCGGCGATAATCAGTACAGCAACTCCAACCAAGGCGGAGACATGCGCATACCGGAAATCAAAACCGTGGCCTGCCTGGGCGCGGGCACAATGGGGCATGGCATCGCCTTTCTCGCTGCCAAAGTCGGTTATACCATACGCCTGTTCGCCCGCTCGAACCGCAGCCTCACGATCGCATTGGCCGGCGTGGAGCGGCTGGCGGACTTTTTTGAGGACAACGGTCTGCCGGCCCAGGAGCCAATCGCCGATATTCTCGGCCGTGTCCAGGGCGTGACCGACATCGGCGAGGCTGCCGACGGGGCCGACCTGATCATCGAGTCCGTGGCCGAAGACCTGGCTACCAAACATCGGGTACTGGCCGAAGCCGAAAGCCGCTGCCGGCCGGGAGCGCTCATCGGCACCAACACCTCCAGCCTGAGCCCGAGCGCCATCGGCCAAGCCCTGCAACGACCGGAACGCTTTTTGTCGATCCACTTCTTCAACCCGTCGCATTTGATGCCGCTGGTGGAAATCTGCCCGACCGACGCCACCCGGCCCGAAGCATGCGCTCTGGCCGCCCGCTGGGTGGAGTCTCTGGGCAACGTGCCTGTGACCTTGCGCCAAGAAGTGCCCGGCTTCATCGTCAACCGCATCCAGAGCGCCTGCCTGCGCGAGGCCCTGCATATCGTGGAGCAGGGCTGGGCAGACGCCGCTACCGTGGACGCCGCCGTGGCCCTCAGCCTTGGCCGACGCTATGCCGTGACCGGTCCCATCGAGAGCGCCGACATGGGCGGGCTGGATGTGTTTTCCGCCGTTCTGGCCCAACTCTGCCCCGACTTGGGAAAACGTACCGGCCCTGGCCCGCTCATGAGGCAGGCCGTCGAACAGGGCAATCTGGGCCTAAAAACCGGCCATGGTGTTTACAAGTGGCCGCCGGAACACGCGGCCGAACGACGCGCGGCACGTGAACGGGTTTTACTGGACTTTCTCAAGCGGGATCGGGAGAACCCGTCACAATAAGGTGCGATCGAGCGGCCGTAAGCCTTAAGCGCAATCTGGCGGCCGGCCGGGGTGAAGCGGCAATTTCAAACGGCCTCCGCAAACAGCGACGTGGCGGCCGTCTCAAGCTTGCGACAGAGAGCGTCCATGGCCGGGCCGTGATCGTGCCCGAGCAGATGGGCCAAGCCGTGGGCCAAAAGACGCACGGCGTGTTCTTCCGGCTCCTGGCCATAGAGCAAACATTCGCGCAACAAAGTTTCCGGGGCAACGGCCAGGCGGCCGAGAGAAGGGCCGACATACAGCTTCTGCCGCTCACGGCAGAAAGGCCGACCAAAAGCACTTGGACCGTCGTCCGCCGACGAACCGGGAGCGCCCGCCCCACCCTCAGGGAAAGAAAGCACGTTGGTCGGCCCGGTCAATCCCAAGGCAGAAGCATTCAGCGCGGCCATTTCGGCGTCGTCCAGCAGGGCGATTTCCAAGACCCCCTCCTCCACGCCGGCGGCCATGAGCATGGCTCGGACCAGGGTGCGCAACTCGCCGCGCGAAAAAGGGAACAGCCGGGAGACCGGCGATTCCCTGATAACAGCCACAACCGGAGCCATAATTATTGCGGCAAAGGTGAATGGGGGTGCTTGGCGGAAAGGGCGGCCTGCTCTTCAGGTGGCCCGGCCGAGGCGTCCGTTCCTTTATCCTTGCGCGCCGGATAGGCGATGCGGTGGTGGAAAATGCCCCGCAACACGCGGTGAAAGTTCTCGGCCAGAAGGGAGAGATCCTTAAAGGTCAGATCCGCCTCGTCCAACTGTCCATCGGAATAAATGCCTTTGATGATGCTGTCGATATGGCGCTGCAACAGGGCCGGGGAGGGATCCTTCAGAGTCCGGCTGGAGGCCTCCACCGCGTCGGCCAGCAGCACAATGGCCGCCTCCCGGCTCTGCGGCTTGGGGCCGGGATAGCTGAAATCCTCGATCTTCGGGGGCGGACCCTCGGCCTGCTGCCGGGCCTTTTCATAGAAATAGCGTATCAACCCGGTGCCGTGGTGTTGGCGGATGATGTCGGTCACTTCCTTGCCCAGGCGATGCTTTTCGCCCATTTCCGTGCCCTGTTTGGTGTGGGAAATGAGAATCAGCGCGCTCATGGAGGGGGTAAGGCGGTTGTGCGGGTTGTCGTCGGTAATCTGGTTCTCGATGTAATAGCCGGCCTTGGCCGTTTTGCCGATGTCGTGATACAGGGCCGCCACTTTGCAGAGCAGGCCGTTGGCCCCCACGGCCTTGGCCCCTGCCTCCACCATGTTGGAAACAATCAGCGAGTGATGGTAGGTGCCCGGGGCGTTAAGCATAAGATCACGCAGCAACGGCTGCTCCAAGTTGAGCAGTTCCATAAGTCGAAAGCGCGTGGTGTAGCCGAAAACCATTTCCACCACCGGGGCCAGGGCGAAGGTCAGCAGCATGGAGACCACGGCCGAGCCGGCAACGGCCAGGGACTCAAAGAGATAGCGAGTATGAATGCCGCCGAACATGAAGGTGGCTCCCAGCCACATGGCCAGTTGGCCCAACAACAGCGGCGGCAGGCTCCAGACCACGTCCTGTCGGCTTTGGGTGCGCACGGTCAGCCAGGTGCTCCACATGGCGCTCATAAAGAAAAACAAAAAGTACCCCAAACCGCCGCGGGTCATCAGGGTGCAAAAAAAAGCCAGGAGCAACCCGGTGACCAGATAGCGCCGAGTGGAAAAAATCAACGAAGCGATGGAGGCCGCCCCGGCCACGGGCACGAGAAAGGCCGCGCTGTCCGGCGAAAAGCCCACTGAAGAGGCCGCCAACTGCTCGGCGAGCAAAAAGATGCCTTTGCCCAGAAAGGCAAAAAGCAGCAACAGCGTGGCAATGAACACATAGTCGCGCCGGCCGGGTCTGCTGGCCGGGCGGCCGCTGGGCGAAAACAGCAGGCCGGTGGAAAGCAGTATGCCGCACACGGCAACGCCAAAAAAGCGCGAGGAGTCAAAACGGTCGGCCTTGCGCTTCCAAAGGGCGAAGACCTTTTGCTGCTGTTCGTGGCTCACGCGCTCGCCCTTGCGCACCAGCAACTCACCCCGCTGCACCCGGTGTCGGATGGGCTCCACTGCCTGGGTCAGGGCTTGGGCGCGCAGGGCGGTTTCTTCAAAATTGGGTGTCAGACTGTAGGGAGTGAGGATGGTGAACAGGCGCACCAGGGCTACCCTGGCCTGGTTGGAAATGGGCACGCTCTTGAGCAACCCGGAAAGCTGGGT
This sequence comes from Desulfovibrio sp., assembly GCA_031553235.1. GTDB lineage: Bacteria > Desulfobacterota > Desulfovibrionia > Desulfovibrionales > Desulfovibrionaceae > Frigididesulfovibrio. The sequence continues at coordinate 29,364 of JAVBLS010000051.1, read as the reverse complement.
TTCCACGCTTTTCAGATCCTGGACTCCCTGGAGTTCGGGGTGCAGGGTCTCTTCGCCGGTCTGCGAGTTACGCACAACAATGCCGCCCTTGTAGGCGAAAACCGAGCGTAAATCTTCCAGCACTCCTACGCGCAACATCTTCTGCACAGCGGGCAGGGCCTGCTCCAGCGCCACGGTCTGGACCTGGGTGGACGACAAGGCATTCAAGTCGGCCGAAGAGATTTCCGTCCCGCCCGTACCCATGAGGGAGCGACGGATCTGATCCTTCTCCTCCTGGGTCTGGGCCTGGTTGATGGCGGTGAAGGTGTTTTGGATCTCGACATAAAGCCGATCCACCGAGTCCAGGTCGAGATCGCAGATCACCGGCTGCAGGCTGCGCACTTGGGCGCGGCGCTCTTCGGTACGTCCGGCGTCCTCAAAAAGTAGACTGCGGTCGGCAATAATGTCTTCCGAGGCCGGCTCGCCGGCCGTGACCAGCGGCACGTTGGGAGAAAAGTCGATGCAGGCCAGGGCGGAGAGCAGCAAAATGGCCGCAATCAGCACCGCATAGGAGGAATCGGGCAAATGCTTACGCTGAGCGTCGAGCCAGAGGGAAAAATCCGATCTGGCCTTGTCGGGAATGTGTTTAACCGTTGCCATAGGCTGTCACGATGCGGCTCACCAGGGGGTGGCGCACCACGTCTTCTTCGGTGAAATGTTGGATATGAATGCCTTTGACTCCGTCCAAGATCTTCAGGGCCTGGATCAGGCCGGAACGCTCCCGGCCGTTTTCGAGGGGCAGGTCGATCTGGGTGACGTCGCCGGTGATCACCATGCGCGAGCCAAAGCCCATGCGGGTGAGAAACATCTTCATTTGTTCGGGGGTGGTGTTCTGCGCTTCGTCCAGAATGACAAACGCATCGCTTAAGGTGCGGCCTCGCATAAAGGCCAAGGGGGCCACCTCAATGACGCCGGTTTCCATCATTTCGGCCACACGGTCGAAATCAAGCATATCGTGCAGGGCATCGTACAGTGGCCGCAGATAGGGGTTGACCTTCTGGGCCATGTCCCCGGGCAGGAACCCGAGGCGTTCCCCGGCCTCCACGGCCGGCCGGGTCAAGATAAGGCGCTGTACCTTTTTGGCAAGGAGCAAAGCCAAGGCCGCAGCCACAGCCAGATAGGTTTTGCCCGTGCCTGCCGGCCCCACGGCGAAAATCATCTCGGAGTTTTTCAGAGCGGCCACGTATTCGCGCTGGTGCACAGTCTTGGGGCTGACCGTGCGGCGCCGGGCCGTGGTGAACACTGCTTCGTTGAACACGGTGCGTACGTCGGCGTCCGGGTCGTTGTCGACCATGGCGTAGGCGTGGGCCAGATCTCTAGGGTAAAAACGACCGCCTTCCTTGAGCACCGAGTACAACTGGGTGAGCAGCCGGCCCATGCGCGAAGCCGCTTCGGCCTCGCCAATCACCGCCACACTGTTGCCACGCCCGGAAAGCCTCAAGCCGGAAAGCCCGGAAAGCACCCGTAAGTGCTCGTCCTGGGGGCCGAACAGCAGGTTGCTTAAAGCCGGGTCATCAAAATTCAGGGTAAGACCAGATTCCTTACTCATGCAGCCGAAGCTCTTCCTCCTCGCACGGTCGCACTGTGACGACCATAACTGTAAAGCCTGCCCTCGTCCAACTATTATTAATTGAATTATTTTGCAGAAATATAATAAAAACTCTTCCCGGCGGACCGGCGCTGCTTTCCCTTGTTCAAGCGGGCACAACTCATTGTTCACGCCGGCACAATCCATGCAAGAGAACCGTGAGAGACGAGAACGGAAGAATTTGCCCGAAAGGAGAACGCCCATGTCCGGTATCAGTTCCATCGGCGGCTATGGCGTCACCATATCCTTGGCCGACGTGCTCAACGAAGAAAGCAAAAAAAGCTCCATCACCTCCTATTTCGAGCGCTTGAGCGCCCGTAACAGCTATAGTTCGTCCACAACGGAAAGCGCCGGCGCCTCGGCCGAAATCGTCCAGGCGGCCCTGCAGCGCGCCGTGAAAGAGCTTTCAGAAAAAGAAGGCCAGATCACCTTCACGAAAATTGCCTCCTACCGCCAGGAACTGGAAGACGCCTTTACCAAGGATCTGCGCGCAGGCCTGGAAAAGGCCGGTCTGCCCAAGGGCACGGTGTTCACCTTGAAGCTGACCACCAAAGGCAACATTGAAGTGCAGTGCGACAACGAGGAGTCCAAGGTGGTCATCGAAGAATATCTTGCGAAAAAACGCAAGACCTGTGAAACTTTTGGCTACATCCAGGCCTTGGGCAACCTTGAGCGCGCCGACCGGCAGGCCGGATCCTTCGGACTTACCTCCCTGAGCAAAGCCCGCGCCGAAATACAGGCCACGGCCGTGGAAGCCTTTTTCAACACCTCGCTGCAGAGCGGCTTTACTCCCTCTTCCCTGCTCGCGGCCTTCGGCGAGGACGAGTCGGCTGCTTTTTACAGCGGCGTCAGCGCACTGGTGTAGATCGCTCTTCAGTGTGCCGATGTAGGTCGTTCTGTTCATACCCAGGCCGGCTTTCCTGCCGTATCTTGCCAAAGCTCGCCGTTCATCCTAAAGTTTTCCGTTCATTTGCCGGCTTCGACCGGCACAGACTTTTGGAGGACGCATGGCGGCGTATGAAGCGGTGATCGGCCTGGAAATTCACGCTCAACTGAAAACCCGATCGAAACTTTTCTGTTCCTGCCCCGCCACTTTCGGGGCCAGTCCCAACGAGCAGGTTTGCGAGGTTTGCGCCGGCATGCCCGGCGCCCTGCCCCGGCTCAACGAAAAGGCCGTGGAACTGGCCGTCAAGGCAGGGCTGGCCCTGAACTGCCAAATCAACGCCAGGTCCATTTTTTCCCGCAAGAACTACTTCTATCCCGACCTGCCCAACGGCTTCCAGACCTCGCAATTCAACCCGCCGATCTGCGGCAAAGGGCATCTGGACGTCAGCGTGAACGGCCAAACCCGGCGCATCGGCATCACCCGCATCCACCTGGAAGACGACGCCGGCAAGTGCGTGCACGGCCGGAGCGGGGTCACCCTGGTGGATCTGAACCGGGCCGGCACTCCGTTGATCGAAATTGTCGGCGAGCCGGATCTACGCAGCGCCGAAGAAGCGGCCGAGTTCATGCGCCAGGTCCACGCCATTCTTGTGGAGTTGGACGTGACCGACGGCAACATGGAAGAAGGCAGCATGCGTTGCGACGCCAACGTTTCCATACGGCCCAAGGGCTCCACGGAGTTCGGCACGCGCACGGAGACCAAGAACCTTAACTCCTTCCGCAACATCCAGCGGGCCATTGCCTACGAAATCGCCAGGCAGGAGGCCTGCCTCGAAGACGGCGAAGCCATTGTCCAGGAAACCAGACTCTTTGACTCGGTGCGCCAGATGACCCAGGCCATGCGTTCCAAAGAGGATGCCCACGACTACCGCTATTTTCCCAACCCGGATCTGCCGCCGGTGATCGTGGCCGAAGCCGATTTGGCGCAGTGGCGCGCGGCCATGCCGGAACTGCCCGAGGCCCGCAAGGCACGACTGACCGAACAATACGGTCTGACCGCCGAGGACGCGGCCGTGCTTGTGGGCGCCCGCGGGGCCGCGGCCTTTTTTGAGCAGGCGGTCGCGGACGGCGGTTCGCCCAAACGCCTGGCCGCCCTGATGCTTGGGGAATACCTGCGCGAATGCGGCACGCGCGGGCTTGCCCCAGGCAAGACGAAAATGGCCCCGGCCGGGTTGGCCGAATTGGCCAAGATCGTGGATAACGGATTGATCAGCATCCGCATCGCCCACGATATCTTTCCGGAACTATTTGAAACCGGCGCCCCGGCTGAGGCCCTGGCCAAGGAACGCGGCTTGGTGCAGGTTTCCGACTCTTCCGAGTTGGAGTTTCTGGTGGATGCTGTGCTGGCCGAAAACCCGGCCGAGGTGGAAGCCTACCGGAGCGGCAAGACCAAGCTGCTGTCCTTCTTTGTGGGCCGAATCATGCAGAAGACCAAAGGCAAGGCCAATCCGGCCCAGGTCAACAAATTGCTGGGCAAAAAGCTGTGACCGACGGACAGGAGGCCCTTGCCGGGCCCTCGGCGGCCCGCAGGGCCACCCTGCTCGCATACGGCTGCACCTACAGCATGATCATCGGGGTCAGCAGCGTCATGCCGTTGCTGCCCTTTCTGGCCAAGACTTTTGAGGTCAGTCTGACCCATGCCGGCCTGGTCATCTCGGCCTTCACCCTGCCGGGCATCTTCTTTACCCCCGTCGGCGGTATTCTGGCAGACCGTTACAGCCGCAAAGCCGTGCTCGTGCCGTCCCTGATCCTGTTCTGCCTGGCGGGGGCCGGCTGCGCGGCCGCGCCGGACTTTCCCAGTCTGATCGCCCTGCGCTTTCTACAGGGGGTGGGGGCTTCTTCCTTCGGTACTCTGAACAACACCATTCTGGCCGATACCTTTCGCGGCAACGATCTTTCCCGGGCCATCGGCTGGAACATCACCCTGCTGAGCGTCTGCACCGCTCTTTTCCCCCTGGTCGGTGGGCTGCTCGGCGACATCAACCCGCGCCTGACCTTTCTGCTGCCTTTGACTTCCCTGCCGATACTCTTGCCGGCCCTGCGCAGCTCCCTGGCCAGGCCGGAGCGGGGTGCGGCCGCCTCCCACCCGGTGGCGGGCATGTTCCGGGCCGTGGCCGAGCCGAAAATTCGCCTGCTCCTGCTTCTGACCCTGCTGACCTTCACCATGCTCTACGGGCCGATCATCACCTGCCTGCCGGTACTCGGAGCGCACGAATTCGGGCAAAGCGCCGGGTATATCGGTCTGCTGGTCACGGCCTCGTCGGCCGGGGCTGCCCTGGTGGCGCCCTTTACCGGCAGGCTCTCACAACGCTTTCCCTTGCGCTCGTTGATCCTGTTTGCGCAAATCTTCTATGTAGCCGCCCTGCTGCTCATCCCTGAAATGCCCACCTTCTGGCTGCTGCTCGTGCCCATTTTTTTCTACGGGCTGGGCCAGGGTTTCAACATTCCCAACCTGCAGGCCGATTTGGCCAAAAGCGCGCCCAAGGAGCTGCGGGCTTCGGTCATGGCGGCCAACGGCATGCTGCTGCGCCTGGGACAGACCATTACGCCGCTGCTCTTTACGGCCCTGATCGACGCACGCGGCGTGCAATCGGGCTTTCATACGGGCGTGGCCTTGTCCTGCAGCCTGTTCGTACTGGCCTGGTTCTTTCTTCCCGTTAAAAAGGAACCGGAGGCAGTGAGCAAAAAAACGCAAGAAGCGATAAAGACAAAGTAGAGAAGTCAGTTCGGAAGGCGCGGGCTCACGCCGATAATGTTGGGCAGGGGTGCAGCCGGGTTGCCCTCGATGTTCAGTAGGCTCTGCCTGCCCTTCCAGACCGTGACCGGAGCGTTGGGCCCGTGCTCGCGCAGAAAGATGCCCGCCTGGGCGCCGCCCTCCACGTACATCACGGCCTTGAGAGAAAGACCGCAGCCCTGCAGAAGAACGGCGAAGTCAGCCGCCGGCATGGGTTTGGCCACCAGAATGAAAAGAATGCGCCCGGCCGTGTCGGCGGCCACGGCCGCAATGCTGTGCAGCGGTCCGCCGGAATTCCAGAGAATTTTACCCTCACCGTCGATCAGGCGATAATTCTGCACCACCACAGTGTAGCTTGCCAGCAGCGATTGCAAGGACGGATTTTCCCGCTCGTAGATGGCCGCCTCGGGCAGGCCGGCAGGCGCATCCGCAGCGGGTTCGGCGGCAAAAAACGCACCCAGTCTGCCGCCCACGTGTGGGTTGTTCACGTGGCCGTCACCGCGCATGTAGCCGGTGCTGGTCTTATTGTCCGGCAGGTACATGGAGGCATTGATTCCGGCCTCCAACCCCCGACGGGCGGCCCAATCCCCCAGGCTCAAAGCCGCTCCTTCGCGCGAGGCCATATGCAGGCTGAAACGCCACAGCTTGGGGTCAATGCGCAAGATGAGCAACCCGTCGTCCCCGGCTGAGCCCACGTCCAGACCCGGCTTGTGCTCCCGCCAGGACAAAGCCGACGGCACGCCCGACTGCGGATCTTCCGCTCGAGACCAGCCGCCCCCAAGGCTAAGGAGCAGGAGGATAAGAACAATCTGTTTGCGCAGCATAAACTTTTACCGAATGTGCTCCAAATGACGGGAATTTTGAATGGCGAAAATTTCGTCGGAATATAGCCCTTTTTCCGTTATTGAACAAGGCATATTGACATATCAAGCTATCTTGATATGGTCAAACAAACATTCTTACTCCCGAGGGAACCATGCGCATCATCGACGCCGTCAGCCGGCGCGCCGCGGCCGGCAAGCCTTTTCTATCCCTGGAATTCTTCCCGCCCAAGGAGCGTGAGTTCCGGCCGGGCTTTTTTGAAACCGTAGACCGCCTGCGGGCCATAGAGCCGCTCTTTGTCTCGGTCACTTACGGCGCCGGGGGCTCCTCGCGTGCCAATACCCTGGAGATTGCCGCCGCCCTGGCCGAACGCGGCCTGACCCCCATGGCCCACCTGACCTGCGTGGGCGCCGATGCAGCCTCGCTACGGGAATTTCTCGAAAACCTGCGCGCCGCCGGAGTATGCAACGTCCTGGCCCTGCGCGGCGATCTGCCCCAAGACGGTTCCGGCAGCCTGGGCGAATTTGTCCACGCGGCGGATTTGGTTCGCTTCGTGCGCCGCGAATTTCCGGATTTTTGCATCGGCGTTTCCGCCTATCCCTATCCTCACCCCGAATCGGTGGGCTTTACCCAAGATCGCCGGGCCACGGCCCAAAAATTTGCCGCAGGAGCGGACTTTGCAGTGACCCAACTTTTCTTTGACCACCGAGAGTATGTGGCATATGTTGAATCCATGCGCGGTCTTGGCGTCGCCGCCCCGATCCTGCCGGGGGTATTGCCTGTGCAAAGTCTGGAATCGTTGCGGCGCATTCTTTCGTTAAGCGGTTGCAACATTCCGGCCAAGCTCTACCTGACCTTGGAGGAGGCCCAACAAAAGGGCGGCAGCGAAGCCGTGCGCGAGGCAGGCATTGCTTTTGCCGTGGAGCAGATTCGCCGGCTGCTGGAGAGCGGCGCACCCGGCGTGCATCTGTACAGCTTGAATAAAGCGGACATGTGTCTGCGCATCGCTTCGGAAATCGGCCGGCTCTAATTCTCGGAGAATCGCATGGCTCAAGCCCCTTTAAGCTCCTCTTACCTTGACATTGCCGTCAAAAAAATCCTCGTTTGCCAGTTGCGCCAGATCGGCGACGTGCTCTTGGCCGTCCCGGCGGTGGAACTGCTGGCCCAACGCTTTCCCGGGGCGGAAATTCATTTCTTCACCGAAAAGAAATGCGCCCCCATGCTGCAAAACCACCCAAGCATCACCAAGATCTGGGAACTGGACAAAGAGGCCATCCCCAACCTGTTCCAGGAAATCCGCTACTATCGCAAGATTACGGCTGAACGATTCGATCTGGTGGTCGATTTCCAACAATTGCCGCGTATCCGTTGGGTGGTCATGCTTTCCAACGCACCCATCCGCGTCTCCTATCCGCCACGCTGGTTCCAGCGCCTGCTCTATACCCACCATTTTCAGCCGGAACCGGGCTACGCCGCCCACTACAAGGCGGGCATCCTCAAACCCTTGGGCATCACCGTGGCCGGTGACGAGCGCCCCCATCTGTACTTGACCAAAGAGGAACGCGCCGAGGCCGACCGACTTTTACGCGTCATGATCCCCGAAGGGGAGCGCTTCATCAGTGTGGACGCTGCCCACAAACACCTCACCCGGCGCTGGCCGGCCAGGCACTTTGCCGGCCTCATGGACCTGATGATTGACGCCGAGCCCGACCTGCATTTCGTCCTGACCCACGGGCCGGGCGAAGAAGAATACATCACCGAACTGCGCGATCTCTGCCGGCACAAAGAGCGCGTATACCGCGCGCCGTTACTGCCCCTGCGCGTGGTGGCCGCGATCATCAAGCGCGCGGCCATGCAGTTGGGCAACTGCTCGGCTCCCAGACACATGGCCGTGGCCGTGGGCACCCCGAGCTTCACCATCCTGGGCTCTTCCGGCCTGGGCTGGACCTTCCCCTCGCCCGAACACGCCCACACCTTCCTGGATATCTACTGCCGGCCCTGCAAGAAGACCACTTGTCCGGTCAATGTGCGCTGTATGGAAGAACTCACCCCCAACGAGGTCTTCCCCAAGGCCATGGTCCATTTGCAGAAATGGGGCAAAACCCAGGCCCAACCGATGGAGTGACCGCCATGAGCGTGCGGCTTACCGCTGTGCTCTGCGCCGGCAGTGGAACCATCGGCCCCGAAGATGCGCCCAGCGGCATCGCCAAAACCTGTCGGCCCGGCCCCATGAGGGTCGAAGCCTCAGGCATCGAGAAGGATTTCCACGGTGATACCCGGCATCACGGCGGCCCGGAAAAGGCTCTGCACCATTACCCTTTCGAGCATTACGCCTTTTGGGGGGAGCTCTACGGCCCCCTGCCCCTGTTGGAGACGCCCGGCGCTTTCGGCGAAAACCTTTCCGGCCTGGGGCTTGACGAATCTTCCGTGTGCCTCGGCGACATCTACCGCCTGGGCACGGCCCTGCTCCAGGTTTCCCAGGCCCGCCAACCCTGCTGGAAGCTCAACCACCGCCTTGGCCGGCCGGATATCGCCCGGATTATGCAGAATTCCGGACGCACCGGCTGGTACTACCGCGTGCTTGAACCCGGCCTCATTGCCGCCGGCGACGCTTTTCTGCCGCAGGAACGCCCTCTGCCCGACTGGCCCCTGGCCCGCCTGCTTTCTCTGATAGCCTCCGCAAGCCTGAACCCGGACGAACTCCGCCAGGCTGTTGCTCTGCCCCTTTTGGCCGATTCCTGGAAACGCCTCTTTGCCCGCAGGCTGGAAACCTGCCAAGTTGAAGACTGGAGCAAGCGCCTGGACGGCTGATCAATGGTCTTTTTGCCCGCTGCCCGCGTCGAACTCGTCTCGTGCAAAGTTGCTGTATGTCTTGATACCCTTCACTTCACCCGGCGCTCGTCTTCCTTGGCAGCGAACAAAAATCCCCATTAGTCCACTGTGTTCTCTTCAGATATCGTCCCCGTTCCTCCACTCTTCCGGTAGCTTACAAACATCGACCCAGCCGTCGGGTTTGGCCACGCGGATCAGTTCGTCCACGCTCAGATTCGCCATGGCGTTGGAAGCGCCGGCCGCCGGGTAAATACGCTCGAAGCGGCGGATGGAGGCATCAAGGAAGAGGCGCAGAGGCCGACCCTCCAGATCAAAAGGACAGACGCCGCCCACGGCGTGGCCGGTGAGTATCTCGGCCACATCGTGGGGCAGCATCTTGGACTTGAGGCCAAAGGTGTCTTTGAACTTCTTGCCGTCGATGCGGGCGTCGCCCGAAGCGGCCACCAGAATGCAGCGCGGCCCGGCCGGACCGTCCTTGTCGTGAAAGCTCAGGGTCTTGACAATACGGGCCGGTTCAACGCCGATGGCCTGAGCGGCCAAATCCACGGTGGCGCACGACTCGGCGCAGATCCGCACCCGGTCGCCCAGGCCGAAGCCGGCCAGCCAATTACGCACGGAATCAACAGACACGTTACACTCCGTTGGTCCAGATTATCTTGCCGGTGTGCTCGACACCGTAGCCACCCATGTCGCGGGCCGCGCTTTTGAAGGCCTCGGAACAGATCACCTCGCGCAGGGCAACCATGCGCGGGTCGTCCCAAAAAGATGCGGGCACGGCCAAATCATATTCCTCAACGCCCAGGGGGACAAAATCCAGCCCAAGGGCCGAAGCCGCGGCCCGCACCCCCAGACCGGTGGCGGCTCGGCCGGAAAGCACGGCCGCGGCCACATTCATGTGGGTAAATTCCTCGTTCTCGTATCCCTTGACGGCATCGGCAAAGATGCCGGTCGCCTTGAGACGGTAATCCAGCAGCACCCGGGTACCGCTGCCGCGCTGGCGGTTGATGAAATGCACCTCAGGTCGGGCCAGGTCGGCCACGCTCTGAATGTTCAGGGGATTGCCGCGCGGCACGATGAAACCTTGCTCCCGGTCCACCAAACGCATCAGGTACAGGGGTAGATCCGGCAGGTGCTCCAGGATGGCCGCCTGGTTGTAAATGCCGTCTTCGGCGTTGAGCAGGTGGGTGCCGGACAGACGGCAACGCCCGGCCTTCAGGGCCAGAAGCCCGCCCAAGGAACCCACGTGGGCCGAAGCCAGGGAGTAACGCGGATTTTTGCGGCGCAGCAGGCTGTCCAGAAGGTCCAGAGTGTTGTCGTGGCTGCCGATGGCCAAAATGGCGCCTTTGATGTGTTCCGGGGCGCGGATCAGCGAAACCGGCACCGGCGCGTCGGCCGGCAGACCCTCAACCTCGGCCGGGATGCGGATAATCCCGTCGGCCCGGCTCAGGCTGGTCACGGTGCCGGCGCCGCGCGGCAGGGGCACGGCCACCACGGTCTCGCCCACGCAGCCGAGCTTGACCCGAACAAACTCTTCCATGCCGGGGCGCGAAGGAATGGGCTGGTAGGGCGTGGCCATGAGCGTGGGCCGCTTGGTGCGGCGTCGGTCCTGCCAGACGGCCAGCAGGCTTTGCCCGAATTCCTCGAAAGCAATGACCGCCGACACCGGGTAACCGGGTACGCCGATGACCGGCTTGCCGAAAATACGGCCGAGCACTGTGGGCTTGCCGGGCATAATCGAGACCCCGTGGGCCAGCAGCTCGCCGCAGCCCTGGACCACTCCGGCCGTGAAGTCGTGGCTGCCGGCCGAGGAGCCCGCGTTGATCACCACAAGATCCGCCGAGCCCTTGGCCGCCGCCGCCAGGGCCTCGCGAATGGCGGCCGCGTCGTCCTTGACAATGGGCGAGATTTCGGCCTCGCCGCCGGCATCCTCGACCAGCGCGGTCAGAACCAGAGAATTGAACTCCGGCAGGCAGTCGCCGCGCTCCAGGCGCTCTTGGCAGGCCTCTTCCAGAGGCACCAGCTCGGAGCCGCTGGGGATGATCGCCACCTTGGGCCGGGCAAAGACCTTGGGCCGCAGCACCCCGGCCGCGGCCAGCGCGCCCAGTTCATAGGGACCGATGATCACCCCGGGCGGCAGAAGAGTCTCCGTGGCCACCATGTCTTCCCCGAGCTTGCGCACATGCTGCATGGGGAAGGCGGACTTTTCGATGATCACCTCGCCTTGGCCGCCTTCCACCACATTCTCGGCCATGATCACCGCATTGGTGCCTTCGGGCAGGGGCCAGCCGGTATTGACCCACCGGGCCTCGACGCCGATGCGCAGGGTTTTGGGCTGGGCTTCGGAGGCGCCAAAGGTGTCTTCGGCCCGTACGGCAATGCCGTCCATGGCCGCGCCGTGAAAAGCCGGGGAGGACAAGAGCGCCGTGGCCGGCTCGGCCAGGGTGCGGCCCCGGGCCTTGGACAAAGGCACCGCTTCCACCCTCAGGGGGCTTGCGGCAAAAATTTCCAGCCACAGGGCGCGGGCGTCCTCAAGGCTCATGAGTTTCAGGTAGACGTTGCGTTCCATGCGGGGTCTCCCGGAGTATCGTGCGTCCGTCGGCAATATGGTTTCACAGACAATTTTAAAGTGAAATTGCTCTGGGATGAAAAAGAGGGGGGGGGTCTTACAACAGCAGGTGCACGAGGCACTCTTCGTCTTTGCGCAGGCCTTCCTGGTCCTCGGGGCAGGCCACTAGGCCGTGGGCTTCCACCAGGGTCGAGATCAACCCGGACTTGCCCAGAATGGGTACGGCCCGCAAGGGCTCGCCCGAGCCCTCGGGCGGGGTCAGGGCCACCCGGATGTAGTCGCGCCGGCCTTGGGCCGAGGCCACCGGCCGGGTCAGGCGGGCGCGGATCAGCGGAGCCCAGGGCGCGGCCTCTTCCGCTCGGCCGAGCAGGCGCTCTATGGCGAAACGCACGAAGAGTTCCGCAGTGATCAAGGCCCCGGCCACGTGGCCGGGCAGGCCCATGAGCGTGACCCGGCCGCTTTGCCCGAGAATCAGCGGCTTGCCGGGGCTGATGTTTACCCCGTGGACGAGGATTTCCGCGTCCGGCAGGCCGCCGAGTACCTGAACGCTGTAGTCGCGCCGACCGGCCGACGAACCGCCGGAAATGAGCAACAAATCGCACGAGGCCACAGCCTCGCCCGCCAGACGCGAGAGCAGCTCCGGGTCGTCGCCGGCCAGGCCCAGGGGCAGGGCCTCGGCCCCGGCCGACTCGACCAGGGCGGACAGGGTGTAGGTATTGATGTCGCGCACCTGGCCGGGCTTGGGAGCGACCGACACCGGAACCACCTCGTCGCCGGTGGAGATGATCGCCACCCGGGGTCTGCGCCGGACCACGACGCTCCCGTGGCCCAGAGCGGCCAGCAAGCCGATTTCCTGGGGCCGCAAGACCCGTCCGGGCGGGATCAGGGTCTGCCCGACGGCGGCGTCTTCGCCCTTGCGCAGCACGTGCTCATACGGGCCTACCGGGCGGGTCAGTTCCACCCGGCCCTGCCCGGCCGGGCGGGAATATTCGAGCATGACCACGGCGTCCGCCCCCTGAGGCAGCATGCCGCCGGTCCAGATGCGGATGCATTGGCCGGGCTCGAGCCTCAGCGTGGGAGCTTCGCCCATGGGGCATTCGCCCACCAGGTCAAGGAGCGCGGGCAGGCCTTCGGAAGCGCCGAACACATCCCTGGCGCGCACGGCAAAGCCGTCCATGGTGGAACGGTCGAAGCCGGGCACGTCCTCCTGGACCGTAACGGCGACGGCAACGGCCCGACCCAGGGCATGGAGCAGGTCGACGGGCTCTTTCGCCACCGGCTCGATCCGGCGCAGGAGTTCAAAGACTTTTTCGATGGGAGTCAGGGTGAGAAACCGGGTCACTGGTCCAACCTTTTTTGACATGCAGCCGTGAGGGGGTACCCGGTATTCTGTCACATTCGGCATTGCCGGGCAAGTTTGCCAAAAATAAGGCCCGCCTTCAAAATAAAGGCGGGCCTACGGTGGGATGAGCCTTTCAGGCCTCAAAGCCTATGGCCCGGATGGCCTTCTTGACTTCTTCCACAGAAGCCGGCTTGGCCGGATCCGCGTCTTTCCAGGAGGCTTCGGCTTTTTGCAAATCCACCGAAACCTCGGCGGTGCCGGGCACGCCGGTCACGGCCTTGGTTACAGCCGACCGGCAGTGTTGGCAGGTCATTCCTTTCACGCTGATGGTGGGCATATGCTTCTCCTTGTACGCCGCGCGAAACCGCGCCGCGCGGTCCGTTACGATTGTCGTTCAACACTACACCTGAACCACTCAACTAAGCAACTCCGGCACATGCCCTGAGAAACATAAGACCGCCCCCGCGGCAGGCCACGGGGGCGGGATATGTGTTGCGGGGCACTCTCGTTCATATCGACCTCAACTCGTGATGCTCGTGAGCATCTGTTGCAGCAGGGCCGCCTTGTCCGCATCGTGGGTCGGGTCCACGTCATGCGAGACCTGAAGCTCCGCCAGTTGCGCGGCGCTCAGCGCGGAGTCCGCCAAGGTCACGGTCACGGTCTGCTCTGTACCGCCTGTCTCCACATGCACCGTGAGGTGCGTCGCGTCCGTGGCGGTCACGTCGATGGTGCCGTTGCTCACCGCCGTCTGGATGCTCGCCAGGGGAATGGTGTCTTCGCCCGGAGTTCCGATGACCTCCGAGAAACTCAAGCGGTCATGGCCCAGACTGAAGTCCATGACCGAGTCGGTGCCGTGATCCATGTCCGCCGTCTTCCAGGCAAAGACGTCGTCGCCCGGACCGCCGTGCATGGTGTCGTTGCCGGTGCCTCCGAGGAGAACGTCGTTGCCGCCCTCGCCGTAGAGCAGGTCGTTCCCGGACCCGCCATGCAGGGTATCGTTGCCGAGACCTCCGTGCAGGGTATCGTTGCCGGCGTCGCCATACATCAGGTCGTGGCCGCTGCCTCCTGTGAGCAGATCGTGGCCCGAGCCGCCGTGCAGGATGTTGTCGCCGGAACCGCCGGTCAGGCTGTTGCCCGCCACGCCGCCGGCCAGGGCATCGGTGCCCGAGGTGTCGGTCAGGGTGCCGGAGTTCTGGGCCGTCAGGGTGACGGAGCCGGAAACCGTGTCGTTGTCGCCGTCATGGGCGGTGAAACCAAAGTGCAGCTCCTTGGTCTGCGTATCGTCCAGAGTGTAGGTGGCGATGCCGGTCAAGCGGGCGGAGGTGTTCGTTCCGGCCGTGAACTCCACATCATCGATGTACCAGCCGCCGGACGGGGCGGTGATGTTCATGGTCACCTCGCCGGAAGCCGTGCCGTTGAAGGTGCCGTTTGCCGTGGAGGTTCCGCCCAGGCCGTCGGTGTAATGGGCCACCCAGGTGATCGATTCGCCGGTGCCCAGACCGGAAGCGATGACCGAGAGCAGGTAGGCCTGGTCCACTTGGCCGCTCGCACCTTCGTCGTCTATTTCAAAGCGGATCTTCTCGCTGGTCTGGAACAGGTTGTTGCCGATATCCATGCCCTGGGTACTCGGGTTAACGCTGCCCACCCCGCCGCCGGAGGCCGTGCCGGTGACCTTCACCGCCCAGGCCGTTCCGCTGTTGGAGTCGAAGGTTCCGTTCTGGTGGATATAGTAGGCCGCCTGCGGGCCGCCCGCGCTGGCGATGGCGTCCTGGTCCACGTTCAACACGGAGAGATCCAGAGGCGCGGCCTGCAGGAAGCTGTACGTGCCGTCGGAATGACCGGTGATGGTGAAGACCAGGGTGGTGCCGGCCTTGCCGTAGAGAATCGAGGAGTCGCTCGGGTCGATGGAGTAGACCACGGGCACGCCGCCGGAGGTAACGCCCACGGGCAGGCCGTTGTTGGAGCTCAAATCCACGTGCGCTCCACTGAAGTCGGCGCCGATCTTGGCCAGGGTGCCTTCCAGGAAGGTGCCCGCGCCGTTTTGGAACACGCCGTCGGTGATGTTCAGCGTCGGCGCGTCGTCCTCTATGTTCACGCCGAGATCGCCCACGGCCGTGCCGTGGATCTTGAACTCAAAGGAGTTCGCGTCAAAGGCCGTCTGGTCGGGCCCGGTGTTGGGCGTGTGGGTGAAAGCCTCGGTCAGGGTGAAGGTGTAGCCCACCGTGTTGCCGGTGACGCTGAAGGTCATATAGCCGTTGTCGGCGTAAACCACCAGGCCGTTGGTCACACTGATGTCCGAAACCGCTCCGTCGGGCGTGGTCGCCCCGCTGACCGTGAGGGCGGCCAGGGCGGTCGCGCTCAGGGTGAAGGAGCCGGAATCCGTAATCGAGCTCGAAGCGCCGGGGCCGCCGGTATCCACTCCGGAACCCGTCATGGGCAGGTAGGACTCGTCCACGCTCAGGCCTTCGCCCAGGTTCAGGGGGAAGAACACGTCGGCTTCGGCCTTTGCCCCGGAGTAATCGAGGTTTTCATAGTGGTTCGGCCCGGCGGAAACCACCGACACCTTATAGAGGTTGTCCAGAACGCCGTCGTCCAGGTCAAAGGCGTTCACGGTCACGCTGCCGCTGAGCGAACCCTGCGGGATGGTGACGGTGGCGCCGTTGCTCAGGGTCAGGACGAGGTCCTGGAGGATCGGCACGTTGTTCACGGTGGCCGTGATGGTCACCGCGGCGCCGTTGAGCACGTCGCCCGGGGTGATCGACAGGCCCACCGTGGTGGTGTTGATGGTGTCGCCCACATGGGCCGTGGCCGCGGCGCCGGAAACATCGACGGCTTCAAAGTTGCCGCCGATGACCGAGGTCACCGTAGCCGTGACCGTTGTCGGGTCGATGTAGACATCTTCGGCATTGGCGTTCGGCACATGCAGAACACCCGCGCCCGTGGCGTCAAGGGCCACGGTGTAGACCGTGCCGCCTACGTCCACGGTCACCGAAGCCGGCGAACCGGCCTGCGGCGGGTTGCTCAGTTGGATATTGAAGTCCACCGTGGAAGTGCCCTCCAGCGTATCCACCGGGGTGATCACCACCCGGGTGGCGTCCCTGTCGTCCGCCACGTTAAAAGTGAGTTCCTTGAAGGCAACGTCGCCGTCGCTGTCCGTAATCCGGATGCCGAAGGTCACCTGCCGGTCGCCGGAGGCATAGACATCATCGGCGGCGGCAAAGGTCCAGGTGTTGTCGGCGTTGACCGTCAGTACACCGGACGAGGTCGTGATGGCCTCACCCACGGCATGGGACACGCCGCCCACGATCACTTCGGTGCCCTGCGGGCTGGGACCGTCCGCGCCGGCCACAACCGACCAGGTGCCGCTCAGGCCGGAGCCTTCGATCACTGTGCCGGCGGTGATGTCCAGAGCGGAGATTTGCCCCTCGTCCAAGGCGGGGATTTGACCCTCGCCCAAGCCCAGAGTAACCACGGGCACGTCGTCGATCACGTCGACATGGGCATAGACGCTGTTGCTGTTCACGCCGCTCAGGCTGACGACGGAGAGCGTGAAGGAATCCACAT
Organism: Desulfovibrio sp.; assembly: GCA_031553235.1. Lineage (GTDB taxonomy): Bacteria > Desulfobacterota > Desulfovibrionia > Desulfovibrionales > Desulfovibrionaceae > Frigididesulfovibrio. The sequence goes on along the minus strand of JAVBLS010000051.1, from coordinate 12,932 downwards.
CGCCTGCCGTATCCGTCCCCTGAATCGACCCTTCATGGTGGAAGGGGGAAGTAAAGCTGTAGGTGAATTCAAGCCGGTACTGCCCACCGCCCAGGTCCACGACATGGGGGTCGGTCAGGCTGCCCACCATGCCGGCAACACCGGCAGCCGGGAAGCCGGCCAGGGTTCCGTCCGGCTGCACGGCATAGGTCGTGCCGCCCAGGGTGATGCCGGACAGGCCGTTGTTGGAGGTGATCAAAAAAGCCACGGGCGAGGAGTCGATGCCGACCGGGGGCGTTTGCGAACCGCCGGGCAGAAAGGCCTCGTTGACGGTGAGGTTGGCGCCGCCGAGTTCAAGGGAGTATTCCGGAGTGCCGGGGCCTTCGGGCGGCTGCGTCGGGGTGGTCGGCACAATGCCGATGCTCACCGGGGTAAGGGGTGCGATAATCGGCGCGGCAACGGGCGCGACAATCAGGTTTTCCTGGATCGGCTCGGGCGGGGTGGTGTTCCGACCCCAGAAGTCCGTGCCCAGGCTGCCCAACCGATCGAGACCGCCCAACAGGTCGCCGGAGTTGTCGTCGTAAGCGCCGGCACCGCTCGAAGACGCGCCCGAAGGCCCGGCCGCGGTGCTCAGGTCCATTTCAGGGTTGAGCTGTTGCAACAGGTCCGCGCCCGCGACCTCGGTCTTATCGGGCAGGACGAATTCCGGCAGGGCCTGCCCGCCGGTGACAAAAAAATTGACGATAACGGCCTTGCCGCCGTTGTCGGAAGTAATGACCAGGTTGTTGCCTGTGCGCTCAAAATCGGCGCGGGACGGATCAAAATCGATAATTACCTGTCCGGCGGTCGCAATGTCGACGTTCGCGCCGGCCGCGGGAGCGGCCACGTGAACCGAGGAAGGACGAGAGGTGCCGGCGGGCGTGTTGGTTGCCTGTGACATACCAACCTCCAAGGTTGATGGTGACGTTCTACGCCGGGATGCGACCATTGCCGGGGGCGGGAAGACAAAAACCCCACTCCTTGCCGTCTTCAGGCGAAGGAATGAGGCGGATGCGTCGTGGTCGGGGAGACTCTCCCCGGGCCTGCGCAAGGGCCAAACCGACCTCCCGTCGGGCAAAACCGAAATCCGATAACGGACATCCCTGCTTTGCAGGGTGAAACTAAGCACAGATATCATGCAGTAAATATTTTTTGCTGAATATAATGCATGGATAATAAAATTTACCCCTGCAACAAAAACAATTCAGAAAAAAATTACGCTCTATATCAGCAAAATTATTCGAAAACTGTACATAATAATAGTCGATTATACCATGAAAAATACTGTACAACATAAAAATTCATATTCATTGCTATATTTTCAATCTTTACAACGGTACAATGCTCATTTTTTCAAGATCACAACGGATGGTCTGGAACTCGTTTTATTTTGACTTTGATATTTATTTTCAAATATCTCATACAACTCACCCTGCACATAGCGTTGCCCAACCCGATTTCAAGAGGCGGCACGGGCTTTCCCCGCCTCCCGGCAGTTTTTGCCGTCGGCTAAAAACAGACCCCGGCGCGGGAGGGATTCGCGCCGGGGCTCGCCCGACAACCGGGCTGGGAATTGGGAGGGAGAAAGCCGCTCCCGTCCTTTTTGCCGGCAGGCCGCCAAAGGCGGCCTGCCGAAGTTCTTAACGTTTCATGTTGATGACCGTATCCAGCATAGTGTCCACGGTGGTGATGGACTTGGAGTTGGCCTGGAAGCCGCGCTGGGTGGTGATCATCTGCACGAACTCCGTGGCCAGGTCCACGTTGGACTGCTCCAGCGAGTTGGACTCGGTGGTCCCGAAGCTCCCCGTGCCGGCCGCGCCGCTGATGGGCAGGCCCGAGGCCCGGGTTTCGGTGAACAGGTTGCCGCCTTCGCGATGCAGGTTCTGCTTGCTGGCGAAATCGTACAGGGTAATCTGGAAGAGTTCCAGGGACACGCCATTGGAATAGTAGCCGGAAAGCACCCCGTCCGGGCTCACGGTCACGTAGCGCAGTTCGCCGTAGGTGTAGCCGTCCTGTGCGGCCGAGCGCTCATAGAAGCTGCCGGAAAAGCTGGTGCTGGCGTTGTTCTGCTTCTCGCCGGTGGTGCCCATGCCATAGTAGTTGAAGGTCTGGGTGGCCGGAATCATCACGGTGCTGCTGCCGGGTTCATACTGGTATACCGGCCGGGTGCTGGGCACCGGGGTCGTGGTCGCCACCGGCTTGCTCAGATCCGGCGTGGCGGTCACGGTGATGCCGTTTGTCGTAAGTTCTGCAGCTGTGTAGGCGTTACCTGTGGGGGTTGCGCCAGTATATTCTATGTACACTTGCGAGGCGCTGTCATAGTAGTAATCGTTGCCCGCACCCGTACCGCCGCCGGTGAACTGATACACGCCGGGAGCGATTTGTATCTGCTCATACACCCAGCCGCCATTGACCGCTTCATGCGTGCCCAGGCCGGCAGTGCTGGCCTTCTGCTTATAGATCAGTCCGGTAGCCGTGTCCTCCACTTCACCGGGGCTGACGGCCGTATCGCCGGCGTTGGAGTCTTTCTGGTAGTAAACCACCCCGTCCGCGCCGGCCACACCGGTTTCGCTCTGGTTTTTGCCGATGCCGGAAATGTAGGTACCAGCAGTGGTACCGGCCGGGGCATGGGTGACCTTGTTGCCGCCGGTCAGGCTGGTCCAGCCGGAAATGGTGGCAGGCGCGTTGCCGCCCCAGATGGGGGTCTTGCTGCGCAGGCCAAGATTCATTTCGATCAGAAAGCCGTCGGCATTCTTGTTGATTTGGGTGCCGTTCGCATCCCAGGCGGTGCTGGCGCCGTCACGGCCAGAAAAGTTCGGGCAAAGCAACGGGTAGCCGTTGGGGGACAAAGGGGCCTTGACCCAGGTGCCCATGTTGCCCATGTCCGAACTGCTCGGCACGTAGGCGGTCTGATCCTTGATCTGGCCACTGCTGTCAAAAACCAGAGTACCGCTCATCAGCAAGCCCTTGTACTTTTCGGGCACCTCGCCGGTGGGGCTGGGCGGGTTGGTGAAGTTACGCACGTCCTCGGTCGGGTCCATGGTGACCACATATTCCCAGACGATCTCGTTCTGCTTGAGGTTCTGTATGTTGGTGTCCGTGGTCTGCTCCACCCGGTCAAAGTAGATGGTCAGTTTGTGGCTCTGGCCGCCTTCATCAAAAACCTCGATGGTCTGGGGATAGGCGTAGTTTTGCGAACCCAGGGGCTCAATTTCGCCCAGAGCGTTGGGGGTGGCGTCCCAGGTGTTCAACAGGGCAAAAAACGGATTGTCGGCGTTGGTGCACTTGTCGTTGCCGGTGGCGGAATCCAGGTTGATGTTCAGGTTCATGGCGTTGGTGTGCTTGGGTGGGCAACTGAAGGTATCCAGCTTGACGTCCTGCGGCACACCGGTGCCGATGATCCGCGAGCTGTTCGTTGCCGAGGCGCCGCTGGACTGTAACTGCGAGCGGGCATTGTTGTCGATCTTCCAGCCCTGGAGCACGTAGCCGTGCGGATCTGTCAGGAAGCCGTCTTTGTCGAAACGGAAGTTGCCGGCCCGGGTGTAGTAATCGGTATTGTCGGTCTTAGGCTTCACGCAGAAGAAGCCGTTGCCGGTAATGGCGATGTCGGTGGTTTCTGTGGTGGTCTCGAAAGAACCTTGCTGGAAGTTGTTCATGACGATGCCGATGCGCGTGCCCCGGCCGACTTGGCCCATGCCGGCCGCCGTGCCCACATACTGGCTGACAAAATCTTCGAAGTCCATGCGCGCGCCCTTGAAGCCCACGGTGTTGACGTTCGAAATATTGTTGCCGATGACGTTCATCTTTTCGCCGTGAACGAGCAGGCCTGAAACGCTGGTCCACATACTCGCGGTAAGACTCATGGTGTTTCCCTCCAAATGTTCTTCCCTTGGGGGAAGTAAATTGCTTTGTATACGGTTGTATGGCCGTGGTTGTGCGAACGTTGATTAGGTCGTGGTTTCACCTGTTGTGGTCGTGCCGTCTTTGGTTTCGCCGTCCGTTTTGCCGTCCGTGCTGCCGTCGGATTTCTGTGGATAGGCAATGACCTGCACGTCGGTGTAGCGCACCTTCCGGCCGTCGTTGAGGTAGAGATAATGGTTGCCGCCTTCGGCGGCTTCTACGGCCACAACTACGCCGTCGGACTCAGTGGAGACGAGCATGTTCTCACCGGCGCTGTTGAGCGCGGAAAAGGTCACGATATAGGTGCCGTTGGCCATGGTCTTGCCGTTGTTGTCCAAGCCGGACCAGACATATTGCTGGGTACCGGCCTGGGTCGGGCTCAGGTTGGCGCTGTACACCAGCTTATCGGGCTGGCCGTCGGCTGTGGTGCTGTATACCTTGACCGTGCCCGAGGCCACATTTTGCGGGTAGGTGACGTACATGGTGCTGACGTAGTCGTCGGCGCGGGTGATGGTGTCGCCTTTGGCCGAAACTTGGGTGCCCAAGAAGGCGGCCGCGTTCACGATCTGCTGCTTGTTGAAGGACGTGTTCATGCTTTCAATGCCCTTGTTGATGTTCTGCAGTTCTTCCACAGAGGTGAACTGAGCCAACTGGGCGACAAATTCTTTGTCTTCCACCGGGTTCAAGGGGTCCTGATGGGAAAGCTGGGCCACCAGCAGCTTCAGGAACATGTCTTTGTCCGAAGCGGTGCGGCTTGTGCCCGAAGTGGCGGCGCTGACCGCCTTTTCATAGCTGCCCAGAATATTTTCGGTTGCGTATGACATTGGATGTCCCCTCAGGCGACGATATACAGGCCGTTGGAGCCCGTACGCGCCGAGATTGCCGTTTCGCCGGTTTCGGGAGTTCCGACCGCCTCACGCCGTAATCCGGCGAGGCGTCGCATTCTGGCCCGTTCCTCGGCATCCCGCATCAGATTGTGATCTTCGGCGCCGGTCCAGTTCCAGGAGGTAAAATCTTCCCGAAGCCCTGTCTGTACATCCAATTCTGCAACTTTCAGGCCGGCCTCTTCCAGCGAATTACGAAGCTGCTGCAGTTGGTCCGAGAGAACGGCCACGCTTTCGGCGTTCTCGGCCCGGATGGTGGCCCGCACCTCGCCTTGGTGCACAGAAAGCACCACGCTGATCTGCCCCAGTTCCTGGGGGTTGAGCTGCAGGGTCAGACGGCCGCCGCCGGCGTTGAGGTTGCTGAGCACGCCCTGTTCGATCTGGGTAAAAATTTCCTGCCGATGTCGGCCCGCGAGTTCACCCAAAGAGGCCTGGGGGGCGGCGCCCGTCTGCGCAGGCTGGGGTGTGGTCACGGTAGCGTCGATGCGCTGCATCATCCGGTCCACAGCTTCAGCGCCCTTGCTCTTGGGTCGCGCCACCCCGGCCTCGGACTCGGAAGTGCCCTTGGTCAGAATGCGCTCGGCCCGGCCCTTGCCGTCTCCGGAAAAGTCCGGATCTTCCCGGTGGGAGCCGTTTCTGTCTGTGCCGTCGCGCCCGGCGGTATCGCTCAAGGAAGCATCGACCCTCTTGCTGATCGAGCTCTGCATCGTGGCCTCGGAAAATTCGCTGAGCTTGGTGCCCTTGGCGTCGGCCGAGGGGTCGGCCTTTCTGTTCAGCCTGGCCTGTTCCAGGGCTTCTTCCATGGCGGCGCGCATCTGTTTTTGCACGGAACGCGAAGCCAGATCCTTGGCGGCCATTTCATTGCCGGCTTCGGCCAGCAAAATGTTCAGTTGCTCGCTGGAAAGAGACAGGCTCTGCTGCTCGGAAAGCAGCTTGGTGATTTGCTTTTGCACGCCTTCAGAAATATCCAGACCCTTGAGCAGAGCGGCCAGTTCTTCGCCGTGCAACTCAAAGCCGTCCGTTTCCTGCAGCTTTTGCGAGATGCGCTTCCAGGCGGCCGAGCCGGCCCCCTTGTCGGACATGGCCAGCAGGTCGTCGGCCTCTTCAGTACTGAAACCCAGCTTCTGCATGATCTGCTTGAAATCCAGGCGTTCCTGGCCTTCCAGTTCGGGGGTGAGGCGCGTGTTTCCGGAGAGTGCCGAGAAGATCCGCCCCACGGACAGAGGCGCGCCCGAGGCCAGGAGCTGGTCCAGGGACTCAATGCTCTCCTCCAGGGCGCCGCGCCGCTTCAGGACTTTTTGCAGCAGGCCGGTGGTGTCGCGGTCTAGAGAACCGCCTTCGGCCGCCTTGGCCGCGAACCCCGGGGGCAGGCCTGTGTAATTTTCGCGGCCTTCCTCAATGAACGAGGAGTAGACCTGACCAAAGGATTGATCGCCCTGCAGACGGTCCAGCCGGCTTTGCGCCTGCTCGACAACGGCGGTGGTGGTTTCGGCGGCAACAGGTAAAAATTGCATGTTCGCTCTCCTTGGCCCGTATATTTTCAAAGGCCGTGCCAAAGGCGAATCGCTTAGACTGCTCAAAAATAAAACTATATATTTATTGAATAAAATAAAAAAATACTTTTTTCTGGGCGGAAAAAAAGGCCCACCTGATCCAGGCGGCCTGAAAAATATGGGGATTGTCCCCGGAGGTGCGGCGGTTTAAAAATTGAGTTTGAAGCCCATGGAAGCCCCGGTGGACTTTTCCGGCCGCCCGCCGGAGTCGGCATCCAAATCGCGGTATTCCCCGCCCAACTGGAGCTGCAAATCCTTGCGCAGTTCCATATCCAGATAAACGCCGGCGGAATCCATATTCCGGCCGGGTAGGACGGGCGCGTAGATGGGCGAAGATGGATCCTGGGGGTTGACCGCCAGACGGGCGCTGGTGCCGTTACGCATTTGATAGCGCATGGCCACTTCGGGAGGCGGCGGCCCGTCGAACTGCGACATGGTGTCACGGGCGCCGGGCAATGGGGCGCGGCGCGCGGCCACGCCTTCGGCCGGAAGCTTACGCTCGGCGCTGAAACTGATGTTTTCGTTGCCCGCCAGGGAACGTCCCTTGTCATCCTCATGCTTGACCACACTGTACGGCACCGGCTCGAGAGGACGGTTCGGACGTATGACCACGTCGCGGCCAAAGGCTTTGGGCGTGAAGCGTTGCAAGGATTTTTGCGAGCTCTTGCGCACGCCGGGGCGCACCGCGAAAGCATTGCCGGCTTCCGCCGCTTGAGCCGATGTGACGGGCACAGCTTTGGCCGCAGCCTGGGGAACGCTTTGGGCCGAGTTGGCGGGAGCAGTTTTGGTGCTTTTGACGGGAGCGGTATTGCCGGCGGCTTTGGCGGTTTCGGCGGGCGTGGTGTTCTGCGCGCAAAACACCACGCCGGGTGTGGCTGCAACCAGGAACACGGCGCTGAATATCACCGACAACAGACGCAAGATAGGAGAAGAAAAAAAGATCGGCGCCGGCATGCAGACCTCCGGTCGATCGTCATGGCCGAATGACGGCTTGTTCATGTAAGGAAAGTTAATCTCTTTTCCGACAATGGGCAAGAGGGGCCCGCCGCGCCTTGTCCGGTGAAAAAAAAAGTGGCATACCTCGCTTTTCACGCGCTTATTCTAATGTTCCACCGTCGACGACCGCCATATAATTCTGCAAGCACGTCCGAAGGAAGAGGAAAATCATGGCCGCGCTCATCATGTTTTTGAACGGACTCGCCGTGATGGTGTTCGAGATGGCCGGGGCTCGTCTGCTGGCCCCCTGGCTCGGCACCTCCATCGTCGTCTGGACCAGCCTGATTGGGGTGATCCTGGCGGGTTTGAGCCTGGGCTACCGCCTGGGCGGCGGCATGGCCGACTCGGCGCTCTCCGCTCCCCCGGGCAAAGGCAAGGCCGGCGACGACAGATTCGCCCGGGCCTGGGCTCGGCTTTCGGGAATTCTTCTGGCCGCCGCGGCTTTCGTGGTCTGCGCCGCCCTGCTGCAGGACGCCCTGCTTCCCTTTCTGACCCTATCGGGCATGTCCCTGTATCTGGCCACACTGACGGCCGCGCTCTGTCTGTTCGCGTTGCCCAGCGTGCTCTGCGGCATGGTCTCGCCCTATGTGATTCGCCTGGCCATTCAGGACAACCCCAAAGCCGGCGGGGTCATCGGCACGCTCACGGCCCTCTCGACCATCGGCAGCATCGTCGGCACCTTCCTCGGCGGTTTTGTGCTCATCGCCTTTTTCGGCAGCCGTGAAATCACCCTGGGCGTGGCCGTGTGCCTGCTTCTGGCCGCCTTTTGCGCGAAGGCCAGGCCGCTGGCACCCAAATTCCTGGTCATCGGGCTCATCGTGGCCTGCGCCTGTCTGAGCAAAATTACAGCCATGGCCCAAGCCCAGGCCGGTATCCATATTTTTGAGAGCGCCTACAACACTATGCGGATAAGCGAAGGCAGCCTGGACGGCCGGCCCGCCCGTTTTCTCATGACCGATCCCGGCAGCAGCCAGTCGGGCATGTATCTGGATGACCCCACAGACCTGGCCTTCAGCTATACCCGCTGGTACGCCCTGGCCACCCGTCTGGCGCCCCAATCGCAAAAAGTGCTGATGCTCGGCGGCGGCGGCTTTTCCGTGCCCAAGTGGATTCTGGCCGGTAAATCCGGGCTGGACCCGCAAAAAGTACGAATCGACACCGTGGAACTGGACCCGGAGATCAGCCGGGTGGCCCACGGCTGGTTTGTCGCGCCCCTGGACGACCCGCGCCTGACGGTGCACCACGAGGACGCCCGTATTTTCCTGAATCGAAACGCGGCCGCGGTGGAAGGCGAACACGGCCCCTACGATTTGGTCTTCGGCGACGTGTTCAATTCCCATTACACCGTGCCCTTTCACCTGGGCACGCGCGAGGCTGCCGAACACATTTACCGTCTGCTGGCCGAAGACGGCATCTTCATGATGAACGTGATCTCCGCCGTGGAGGGCGACAACGGCCGGCTCTTGCGCAGCATCCACGCCGCCTTTGCCCAGGTCTTCGACCAAGTATACGTCTTTCCGGTGCAGTCGCCTGCCAATCCCGAGCAGGTGCAGAATGTCATGCTCATGGCCTTCCGCACCCCGCAACCTCTCCCTCAAAAGGAAGCCGACCATCCGGAACTCGCCCGTTTCTGGCCCCACCTGTACTCCAAACCGCTTACCGCCGACGTCCCCGCGCTGTGCGACAATTACGCCCCGGTCGAGCGCTATACCCTTGGGTATCTTAATTAATCGAAGAAGACATGTCTTATGGAAAGCCGAACTCTTAGCCCTCTTGAAGCGCGCGTCCTGCCCTGGCTGGTGGCTGTGGCGTTTTTCATGGAAACCCTTGACGCCACCATTTTGAACACCGCCCTGCCGGCCATGGCCAAAAGCCTGAACACCAACCCGCTGCAGATGCAGGCCGTGATCATCGCCTATCTGCTGACCGTGGCCATGCTCATCCCGGCCTCGGGCTGGATTACCGACCGCTTCGGCATCCGGCGGTCCTTTCTCTTCGCCATTGTGGTTTTTGTCCTGGGCTCCCTGGGGTGCGCCCTATCGCCCACTCTGCCTATACTCACCGCCTGCCGTGTGCTTCAGGGCATCGGGGGCTCCCTGATGGTCCCGGTCGGCCGGCTCAGCATACTCAAGGCCTACCCGCGAGAAAACCTCGTCCAGGTCTTGAGCTTCATCACCATACCGGGTCTTATCGGCCCGCTCCTCGGGCCGACCTTGGGTGGCTTTCTGGTGGACTATGCCTCATGGCACTGGATTTTTTTGATCAACATTCCACTGGGCGTTGTCGGCTGGTTCGCCTCCAGGCGCTTCATGCCGGATCTGCCCAAGCCGGAAAAGCCGAACCCCTTTGATCTCTTCGGTTTTCTGCTCTTCGGGGCGGCCATGGTCGCCGTGACCATCGCCCTGGAAGGCGTGGGCGAGCTGCATCTAGCCTATACCCCGATGATCATGGTCTTTTTCTTCGGCTTGATTTGCCTTACCGGCTATTGCCTGCACGCCAGACATACTCCGTATCCCCTGTTCAGCCCGGCCATGTTCCACACCCGCAACTTCAGTGTGGGTATTCTCGGCAACATGTTTGCCCGTATCGGTAATGGGGCCATGCCGTTTCTCACCCCCCTGCTGCTCCAGGTGGGCCTCGGCTACGGCCCGCTGAAGGCCGGCCTGACCATGGTGCCCATGACCCTGGCCGCTATGCTGGTCAAAAGCTTCATCCGACCGCTGCTCAGAATTCTGGGCTACCGGATGCTGCTGGTCTGCAACACCCTGCTCCTGGCCCTGCTGATCTCCTGCTTCTCCTTCATCGACCAGGATACGCCCCAGTTCCACATCATTCTGCTGTTCTGCGTGTTCGGCACGACCAACTCCACGCAGTTTACGGCCATGAACACCCTGACCCTGATCGACGTGCCCGACCGTCACGCCGCCGCAGCCAACGGCATGCTCTCGGTTATCATGCAGGTTTCCATGGGCATGGCCGTGGCCTGCGCGGCCGCCATTCTGGGAGAATTTACCGGCCTGCGCGGCATTTCAGGCGGCAGCGCCGACGTCATCAATGCTTTCCACAAAACCTATCTCTGCCTCGGCGTGCTCACGGCCTTTTCCGCGCTGATCTTTTTCCATGCCCGACATTCCGAGGGCAAGAACGTCGAATCCGCCGAGTGCGACTACGAGGGAGGCAAGTAAAGGGAAGACGGGCTCCTTGCCGGCGGCTGTCCTTGCCTGTATGATAATAGGATACGTTTAAGGCCCGCCACGGAAGTGCCCCGATGATCATCCGCTGCCCGCATTGTGAATTTGCCCGCACCGTCGGCGCGAACAAAATTCCGCCCACGGCGGAGGTCGCCACCTGCCCAAAGTGCCGGCAGCGCTTCCGCTTTCGCACTCTTGAGCCGGATGAAAAACCGAGCCCACCGCCGCCGGCGCCCCCCAAAGAGCGCGCTCCAGCGGACATCTGGGAGGCGGTGGACGCCCTGGCCCGCAACTTTCCTTTGCCGGAGAAGCCCCCGGCCAAAGCCAATCAGGCCCCGGCCGGCCAGAGTCGAAGTGTTGCCAAGACCACGCCGCCGGGCAACCCGGCATCCCCCGTCGAGGTACTGCCCGGGCCGGCGCCGGTAAACGCCGTTGCGGATGAGGCGCCCCCAACGGACGAGAGCACTGCCGAGCAAACGCCCGCCGACCCAACCCATCCGAAAAAAGCTGCGCCCACCCTTCGCACAGCCGATGCAGAGCCCTCGGCCGAAGAGCCGGCGCCGGTGGTCTTTCCTTATGCTGAGGACGATACGCCCCCCGAGGAGCGGGTGGAGCGAGATTTGCGTATGCTCAAGAAAGAAGAAGAGAACCGCCCCACCCGTGATCTCGGCCATATCGATGAATGGTCCGAGGCCAATACCGCCGGGGCCGTAGTAGAAGAAGACGCGCCCTGGGAAGACCCGGGCAAGCATGGTCGGCTTGGCGGCTGGCTCGAAACCCTGCGCCGCACCCTGCTTGGGCCGGCACATTTTTTCGCCGGGCTGTGCGCCTCGGGCTCTCTGGCCCCGGCCTACCTTTTTTTCATTATCCAGTCGTATGTTGCCCTGCTCTTCACTCTGCTCTGGAGCCTAGTGGCCTCGATCACTCTCAACGATTCCACCATGTTCACCCCACCCAGAATGGGGCTACCGATCATGCTGCTCATCGCCCCCCTGGTGGTGGGCCTTTCACTGCTGTTCTGCGCCGGAGCGGCCCGCACCTTTTTGCGCATCACCGCTCCGGAAAAGGCGGATTTTCCGGGGATCTTCAAAATCTTGTGCTATTCCTCCGCGGCTTTTCTTTTCTGCGTCATTCCCTTTCTGGGGCCGGTTCTGGCCTGGGCCTGGTTCAGCGTCGTGCTGGTCGGCGGCTTTCGTCACGGGCTGCGGCTCTCCTGGCCTTTAGCGCTGCTCACGGCCATAATTCCGGCGGTGCTCCTGCCCGGGTCCATGGCCCTGTTCTTTTTGTAAGCGCAAAACGTATTCTTTTCCCCCACGCGTAGTTCCCCGGTAATCCCCCCGAAAAAAAGTAGCGTTTAAAGGTAGAATTTCCGAGAATAAGCAGCACGGAGATTTTGCATGAAAACGTCCCGATTTTCCGACAGCCAGATTTTGGCGATTTTGAAGCAGGCCGAGAACGGGGTTCCGGTGAACGGGCTTTGCCGTGAACACGGCATGAGTAGCGCCGCTTTTATAAACGGCGGGTGAAATTCGGCGGCATGGATGCATCGATGATGGTGCGGATGAAAGAACTTGAGAGGAAAGTGCCCGGCTCAAGCGTATGTATGCGGACGCTCAGTTGCGTGCCGATGCCGTCAGAGGGCTCTCGAAAAAAAGTGGTAAGGCCGTCTCAGCGGGTTGAGAAGGCCAAGAACTCCGTGCCGAACGACGGTCTCAGTATAACTCTTGTCCCCACCCGCTATGTCGGGTGTTTGCTTGTTTCGGGCGTTGCGCGCCCTCGACCGGCTGAAGCCCTAAAGCATGAAACTCCCGAAGCGTTGGAGCAACGGGAGTTTCAGAATAATTGTTGGCCCCGGCCTACGTTCCCACGTATGAGTGCGCAGTATCATCGGCGATGAGGCGCTTAACTTCCGGGTTCGGAATGGGACCGGGTGTACCCGCCTCTCCATGGGGACCAACAAAGTTGTTGCCGGTGGTGGGGATGAGCCCGGACCGACGCAAATTTTTGGTCAATTGAAGGGGAACGAAGGAAGTTTAAGAGCAAGATTTCGACCAATTAGTACCGGTAAGCTGAGCATGTCGCCACGCTTACACCTCCGGCCTATCGACCTGGTGGTCTTCCAGGGGTCTTTCGCCTTGCGGCAAAGATGTCTTATCTTGAGGCAGGCTTCCCGCTTAGATGCTTTCAGCGGTTATCCCTTCCGAACGCGGCTATCCTGCTGTGCCACTGGCGTGACAACAGGTCCACCGGAGGTTCGTCCATCCCGGTCCTCTCGTACTAGGAACAGGCCCTCTCAAATATCCTACGCCCACAGCAGATAGGGACCAAACTGTCTCACGACGTTTTAAACCCAGCTCGCGTACCACTTTAAACGGCGAACAGCCGTACCC
>JAVBLS010000038.1:0-43972 GCA_031553235.1 Desulfovibrio sp. | reverse complement strand
AGATGAACATTGAAAATGTTCATCTGAGCCGGCTCGACAAAGTCCTCTTCGGCAACAGCCCGCCACGAAGACGCAGGCGGCATTCACTGCCGCCGTTAAGCTCCGGAGTGGGTGTGCCTTTACAAACACCGGCTTTGCGGGGTTTGTCATCAGTCTGAGATAAACATTGAAAATGTTTATCCGCCGGCCGCGTGAGCAGAGCGGAGCAAAGGTCCATCGCGGTCGGTCATCGACCGCGATGGACCTTTTTGCCTGTCTCCCGGTTATTCTTTGGCCGAAGCTTTCAGTCGGGCAAATTGGGCGCAGAGGATGGCGCCGGCCTGGGCGACGTTGAGGGAATCGAAGGGGCGGAGCATGGGAATGCGCAGCAGGAAGTCACAACGCTTTTCAATGCCGGGGCGCAGGCCGTCTTCTTCGCCGCCGAGCACAAGCACGGCAGGCAGCCGGGGGGAAAAAGAAAAGGCGTCGAGCAGCGGGGTGTCTTCCTGAGCACGCATGGCCGCGCCGTAAACGGTGATGCCGAGTTTGCGGGCCTGCTCCAAGGCTTGGCCCAAGTTGGCGGGTTTGGCCACGGGCAGCAGGGCCAGGGCGCCGGAAGCGGCTTTGAAGGCGGCGGCCCCAAGGTAGACGCCGTTGTGCCGGGGCACAAGCAGGCCGGCCCCGCCCAGGGCGTAGAGGGTGCGGGCCAGGGCACCGGCGTTGCCGGGGTCTTTGACCTGGTCAAGGGCCACGAGCAGGGGCAGGGGCGCGTCCATGATCGTGTCGAGCAGGTCTTCCAGGTCGGCATAGCCGGACTGGAAGATCCGGGCGGCCGCGCCGCGCGCCCCGGGGCAAGCGCGGACAAAGGCTTCGGCCTCAAGCAGGGAAAACCGCACGCCGCCGGCCCGACAGAGATCGACGATGCGGTCCATGTCTTTGCCGTGCCTGCCCTTGCGCAGAAAAACGGCGTCCACGCGCTCCGGGGAAGATTCCAGAATCTCAAGCACTCTGGGAATGCCGGAAAGCAGGGGAACAAAATCGTCGGCCTCGGCCTGGGGCGCGTCCGGAACCGGCTCCGGGCGGGGAGCCGCGGGCTTTTTCTTGGCCAAAGCGGGGCGGGGAGAATGCTTGGCGGTCTGGGAAGCGGGCCGGCGGTCGCGGTCGGCGGTTGAATCAATGCGCCCGGAAACGGGCTTGGGGAATTTAACGGGGCTCATGTGCTGTTCTCTCTTGTGGATGGTGACGCGCCGCCGTCATGGCATGTTTTTTCCTCCCAGGCAAGGGCACAGGGCGTTTTCCCTTGCGTATCCTGCATTGGCGCGATATGGTGGAAGATAATTTTTCTCAATCGGGAGTCGCCATGTCTTCCTACCATGAAATGTATACTGTGGGCGGAGTGGATTTGACCCGGGTGCGCAACCGCAACGAGACGCGGGTGGCTGAATGTCTGCGGGATGTACTGGGAGAATTGGGCAACCCCACGCTGCCCGCCAAAGCGGTACAGGATGCTTTTGCCTACGCGCTCAACCAAATTCCTGCCAGGTACACCCAGTTCGGCACCATTGTGCTGCGCGACCCCGTTCGCCGGGAGGACATCCGCAAAGCCGTGGAGGAGGCTTTGCGCCGGGTGCTGGACAACCCCAAGCCCTAAGGCCGTTTTTTGCTTTTTGTCCGGAACGGATGAACTTTTTCATTGATCTCAAGGATGCCGTGTGGATATTCCGGGTTCGATCATCGTTGACTTGCATATGCATACCAACCATTCCCACGGTGCCGCCGGCACTCTGGAGATGTTCGAGGCGGCCTGTGCGGCCGGCCTGAAGGTGGTTGGCTTTTCAGAGCATTCCCCCAGACCGGCGGGCTACGTCTACCGCTCGGACTACCAAGAAAAGCTGCGCGCCGACTTTCCGGGCTACATCCGGGAGGTGCGCACCGCCGCGGAAATGGGGAGGGAGAGGGGCGTACGGGTGCTTTTGGGTCTGGAGGCGGATTACATCGCCGGACGCGAAGATTACGTGCAGGCCCTGTGCCGCGAGTACCCCTACGACTACATCATCGGCGGCCTGCACTTTCAGGATCGCTGGGGCTTTGACGCCGATGCCGGCGAGTGGGACGCTCTTTCGGAACAGGAGCGCTTTGCCGCCTACGAGCGCTATTATGCCGACTTCACCCGCATGTGCGCCTCGCGGCTGTTTTCCATTGCCGCACACCCCGATCTGATCAAGATTTTCAGCAAAGACTCCTTTGATCGTTGGCTCGCCGGCCCCAGGGGCAAGGAATGCATGCGCGCGGCCCTTGCCGCCGCGGCCGCCTCGGGCACGGCCATGGAAATTTCTTCGGCCGGACTGCGCAAGCCCTGCCGGGAGATTTACCCGGGCCCCGAGATCATGCGCCTGGCCGCCGAACTGGGGCTGCTCATCAGCTTCGGCTCCGACGCCCACTGCACCAACACTCCGGCTTATGCCTTTGCCGAACTGGCCCGCTACGCCGCATCCTTCGGCTTTAGCGAAAGCGTCTGGTTCGAGCAGGGCAAGGTGCGTCTGGAGCCCTTCACGGCGCCCAAACCCTTTTCGGCCTGAGGCAGGCCCCCGCCCCGCATTACCCCGTTGCGCGGCCGTCTTTTTGCGGCTGCGCATTGAAGCGACTCGGGCCGGCGGCGGGCAACAGGTGCGCGGGACGCGCGTTTTTGGTCTGCCCCCTGTCAAGCAGACGGGCAACAGGCCCTCAAACCCTTCATAAAACCGTCGGCTTGCAGGCCGGGGCAAAAGCACCTACATTCCGGACGGGATATTTCCTTTCTGTACCCGCTGCCGGCGGGCGCGCACTTTTTGCAAGCGAGGTTTGCGATGTCCATGAAAGTTCTTGTCATCGGCGCGGTTGCCCTGGGCCCCAAGGCCGCCTGCCGCTTCAAGCGCCTCATGCCCGAGGCCGAAGTGGTGCTGATCGACCAGTCTTCCCGCATCTCTTACGGCGGCTGCGGCATTCCCTACTATATCTCCGGCGAGGTCAACCGGGTCGAAGAACTCCAGGCCACGCCCTACGGCACCGTCCGCGATGCGGACTTTTTCCGCTCCCACAAGGATGTGACCGCCCTGACCCGAACCAGAGCCCTGTTCATTGACCGCAAGGCCAAAAGCGTGCTGGTGGAAAACCTGGCCACCGGCACCCAAACCTCCCTGGCCTATGACAAGCTGGTGCTGGCCATGGGCAGCTCGCCCAACCGGCCGCCCATCCCCGGCATCGAACTGGCCGGTATCGGCCCGGCCACCAACCTGGATGAAGCCGAGACCATCAAAAACTCCGTGGCCGGCGGCAAGGTGAACAACGCCGTGGTGGTCGGCGGCGGCTTTATCGGCCTGGAAGTGGCCGTGGCCCTGGGCGACATGTGGGGCATCCCCACCTCGGTGGTGGAAATCGCGCCCCAGATTCTGCCCAACTTCCTCTCCGCCACCCTGGCCCGCATGGCGGCCAAAGACCTGACCAACAACGAGGTGAGCGTGTACACCGGGGAAAAGGTGGTGCGCTTTGAGGGCGAGGATGGCCGCGTGACCAAGGTAATCACCGACAAGCGTGAAATTCCGGCGGATCTTGTGGTTCTGGCGGCCGGCGTACGCCCCAACACCGAGATCGCCAAGGCTGCCGGCCTGGAATTGACCGAGCGCGGACTGATCGTGGTGGACGAGCACATGCGCACCTCCGACCCGGACATCTATGCCGGCGGCGACTGCGCAAGCATAAAAAATCTGGTCACCGGCAAGCCTTCCTGGTTTCCCCTGGGCTCCATGGCCAACCGCCAGGGTCGGGTCATCGGCTCCAATCTGGCCGGCAAGGACGACACCTTCCCCGGCGCCGTCGGCGCTTGGGGCGTCAAGCTTTTCAAGCAAAGCGCGGCCGGAGCCGGCCTGACCATCGAGAGCGCCCTGCGCGAGGGCTTTGACGCCATCAACGTCCACGTCGAGCAGATCGACCGGGCCCACTTCTACCCGGACAAGGCCCTGATGGTCCTGGAACTGGCCGTGGATCGCAAAACCCGCAGGGTACTCGGCATCCAGGGCATGTGCGAGAACGGCGACGCCCTGGCCGCGCGGGTCAATGCCCTGGCCCCGCTCATTGCCCGCAACGCCGTGGTCTCCGACGTCTCCAACCTCGAAGTGCTCTACTCCCCACCCTTTGCCTCGGCCATGGACATCATCAACGTGGTCGGCAACGTGGCCGAAAACATTCTGGAAAACCGCTGCCGGTCCATGACCCAGGAAGAATTCGAAAAGCTCTGGCAGAACCGCGACAACGACGAGGTCTTTTTCCTCGACGCCCGCGTCGACCGTGACGCCGCGCCCTTTTTGCAAAAATACCCCCGGCACTGGCACAACATCCCGCAGGATGAAATCCGCGAACGCTTCAAAGAAGTGCCCAAAGACAAGCCCGTGGTCCTGGTCTGCAATACCGGCCTGCGCTCCTACGAAGCGCAGCTTGGCCTCGATGCCCTGGGCGTCACCGATACCCGCTCCGTGCTCGGCGGCATGTCCTCGGCCAAGCGCCTGGGCGTGGATATATAAGATTGCTTGGGGTTCCACCCCAAACCCCGCCGGGGGAATGAAAAAAGGGCTGCCGCGCGCATTCCGCAGCACCGTTCCCACGGTGTGACACAGCCGCCCCACAACAACGCGGGCGGCACTCTCCTGTCTGGGAGCTGGAGGGGGGGAACCCCCTCATTCGCTACACCAAGCGGGCGATATGGCCGGCCCGGTCGCCCGGGAGCAGGTGCACGGGCGGGATGTCGATGAGGGTATAAGACCCCGGAGCGAGGCGGGTGGCGGCGCGGGCGGCGGCCACAAGCACCTGGGCGGTCAGGGCCGGGTTGTCGATGCGCATGTCAAAGGAGAAGCGCTGGTTGGCGGTCAGGCCGGAAGCGCCGACGCGTTCCATGAGTACGCCGTGGGAGGTGTCGCAGACGCTGTTCAGTTCGGCCTGGGTCCGGACGAAGCGGATATCTAGGGGATCGTGGCTGAAGTAAGGGTCGGCGGCCAGGGCTTTGGCCACGGCGTCGGGGTCGGTTCCGGCCATGGGCAGAATGTAGACCAGGCGCGAGTGCCGGCCGCCGCCGACGGGAATGGTGATGGAAGTGGCGTCGGCCACGCCGGGGATGGCGCGGGCGGCCACGGACTGGCCCATGGAGCGCCCGCGGCCGAAATTGGTAAAGGTGATGCCCACCGGGGCCATGGCCTCAAACAGGGCGCGCAGGACGGAGTCGGTGCCGGGGTCCCAGCCGGCCGCAACCACGGCGGCCTTGCCGGCCGCGCGGGCTTTGACCTCGAGATCGGCAACCACTTCGGGTACGCGATCATGGATGTCAAAACTGTCCACCGTATACAGCCCCTGAGCCAGGTAATGGGCGGCGTCGGTGGGCGCGTTGCGCGAGGGGCCGCAGAGAATGGCCACGTCGGGCCGGCCTTTGGCCGCGATCAGGGAAGACAGGTCGGCGAAATCCTGAACACCGCGCAGATCGGCGGCGTCTCCGCCAAGAGATTCTTTGCGCCGGATGACTCCAAGGCAGTCGAAATCCGGAGCGGCCTCAAGAGCTTCAACAACGCATTTGCCGATATTTCCGAGACCGTGCACAACGGCGGCAATACTCATAAAATGACTCCAACAGGTTGCGGGTGCATGCAAAGAAACGTAGCCGGCGGCGGAACGGGGCACTATATGCCGGCGGTGCCCCACGGGCAAGGAAAGAGGCTTTCCCCCGAGGGGATGTGACTCTTAATGGCACTCGACCCGAGGGGAAAAGCCGTTTGACGCGGCGGGGCAAAAGGGATCGAAGGCTTAATCGGGTTCGCGGAGGACCGGGAGCAGCTCCCGGTCGGCCGGAAGAAAATTCAGGACCACGGCCTCGGCCGGGGTCATGCGGCGCAATTGCGAGCCGTCGTCGGCCCTGGGAGCGCCGGAATAGTCCAGGACGTGGAAAAAGTGCAGTTCGACGTCAAGATCCGGATAGTCGTGGAGCACCACCCGCCAGGGCAGCACCCGGCCGGCTTCAATGCCCAATTCTTCGTGCAACTCGCGGCGCAGGGTCTGCTCCATGCTCTCGCCGGGCTCCTGCTTGCCGCCGGGGAATTCCCAATATCCGGCCCGGGGCTTGCCCTGTGGCCGCAAGGCGGCCAGAAACCGCCCGTTTTCCCAGATGATTCCCGCCGCCACGCGGGCGAAGGGCTTTGCATTCTCAGCCATGTTCGTTCCTTTGCAACACTTTCACTCGTCGTGCCGCCCGCGTGCGCAGGCGGCATTGTGGAGAATAAGAACGCCGGGCCGGAAGAGCAACGGCGCGGCGTGGAAAATCTCATGTGGCGGGTGATACCGGTTTTATGTGCCGACGCGCTGAACAGGCCGGCGCGCACCGGCAAATCGCTTTTTCCAATATTCGGTTTCCAGCGATTCCACAGTCACGGTCTTGCCGGAACTCGGGCTGTGCACAAAATAACTTCGTCCCACATACAGGCCGGTATGCCGGGCTTTGCGGCCGATATTGAAACAGACGATGTCGCCGGGCTGCATGGCCGCCTTGCCCACCGCGCGGCCCACACGGGCCTGCTCCGCTGCCGTGCGCGGCAATTTGACGCCGTATTGGGCATAGGTCCAGACGATCAGACCGGAGCAGTCAAAACCTTCAGACGGCGACTCGCCGCCGGAACGGTAAGGCACCCCCACCTGGGAAAGGGCCGTGCGCACCACCGGAACGTTGGCGCCGGGGCCGAGGTCGTCGGGCAGCTTCGGTTTGGACAGCGAGCAGCCGAAGGCGGACAGAACGCAAAGCAAGAAACCCGCGACAAAAATGCGACGGGTGCCGACGGACAAAAATGCGTGCGGCCACGGCTGCATGCAGGTTGCATAGAGAATAATGCCGCAAAGGGCAAGGGGTCGGAAGAAAATAGAGCAAATCAACTTTTCAAAGTTGATTTGCTCCGGCGGCCGTATAAGCGGCCACCCGCTTGCGGGCTCGTTAAAAAGCCCGCCGGCAGTATGGTTTTATAAACATTTTTAAAGTGAAAATGCTCTCATGAAGCGGAGAGCGGTTTTTTCCGGCACTTCCCGCTTCTTTATTTTAAAACAACCGGGTCTGCGCCGTTGCAACGACACAGACGGCCTTTGCCAACGGCGCCACGCTCGGGTGCCGCCGTTGGCGGGTCAGGCAACCGCTTTCAGCACGTCCTTGGCCCAGTCGTCAATATCTCCCGTTTCCGCGCGCGGGTCTCCGTCAATCTTCAATCCGTCCACAACGGGTTCGGCCCCGGCGGACGTAAGCTCGGCGGTGATGACGTCCACGGCGCCGCAGAAGTGGGTATAGCTCGTATCACCGCAGCCGAATACCCCGGTCTTCTTGCCCGCAACCGCGGTTTTGCCGATGTCCGGCAGAAAATCCGCAAAATCGTCCTGCAACTCTATATCTTCGTCTCCCCAGGTCGAACTGCCGAAAAGGCAGACGTCGTAATCCGCGCACAGATCTTGCGCCGTCACGTCGGCCACGTCCCGCGCCGTCACCGCGTGCCCGGCGCCGGCCAGGGTATCTTTGATCCTCTCGGCCATGAAGGCGGTGTTCCCGGTGGTGGAACCGTACACAATGAGTATGTTCGACATATGTCCTCCGTTTGCCGGCGTATGGCCGGCGAATCCCATCAACTACATGGGGGCGAAATACTCTTTCGTCAAGTAATTGATTCTAATTTTCATAATCAATAGCAAAGCCGCTGAAAAACACAAGCTTCTTTTGAAAGTTGTTTATTGGTCCGAATCTTGCTTTATTGCCGGCAAACCCTCATCGGGCCGCCATGATTTTGACGGCGGCGTCCGGTTTACCCCGGGCAAGGAGAAAAGCCATGTCGTCGGCAATCAAACGTCTCACCCCCGCAGCGAGCCTGCTCCTGGGCCTGATCTTTCTTCTTTTGTGCGCCGAGACGGCTTCGGCCGTGCGCATCAAGGATATCGCCTCCTTTTCCGGGGTGCGCGACAACCAGTTGGTCGGCTACGGCCTGGTGGTCGGTCTTTCCGGCACCGGCGACAAGAAAGACTCCGCCTTTACCATGCGCTCCATGGTCAACATGCTGGAAAAAATGGGCGTGCAGGTGGACCAGCGGCAGATGAAGCCGAAAAACGTGGCCGCGGTGATGATCACCACCAAGATGCCCGTATCGGCCAAGCCCGGCACCCGCCTGGATGTGACTGTTTCGTCTCTGGGCGACGCCACCAGCCTGCTTGGCGGGGTGCTTATCCAGACACCGCTGAAGGGTGTGGACGGCAAGGTCTATGCCCTGGCTCAGGGCCCACTCACCGTGGGCGGTTTTTCCGTCGAAGGCGCGCAGGCTTCGGCCACCAAGAACGTGACCACCGTGGGCCAGGTGCCCGGCGGGGCCATTGTCGAGCGGGCCGTGCCCTTTGAATTCAACAGCCAGGAAACCCTGGTGCTGACCCTGCAGACCCCGGACTTCACCACCAGCAACCAGGTGGCCGAGCGCATCAACAAGGCCCTGGGCGGCTACTTCGCCCGGCCGGTGGACGCCGGCACCGTGAACATGGACATCCCTCAGGACTTCCGCAACAACATCGTGCCTCTGATGGCTTCCATCGAAGGCATTGAGATCACCCCGGACAACGCCGCCAAGGTGGTGGTGGACGAAAAGACCGGCACGATCATCATGGGCCGCGAGGTACGGATCTCTCGCGTGGCCGTGGCTCACGGCAACCTGCAGGTCATGGTTCAGGAAAACCTCGACGTGTCCCAGCCCGGCATGTTCAGCGGAGGCAGCACAGTGGTCACCCCGAGCACGGACATTGCCACCCGCGAAGAACAGCGCCGGCTGAACATCGTCGAGGGTGCCACTTTGCAGGAACTGGTCGACGGCCTGAACTCCGTGGGCGCCACCCCGCGCGACCTGATCTCCATTCTCCGGGCCATGAAGGCTGCCGGCGCCCTGCACGCACAGTTGGAGGTCATTTAAGATGCCCGCCGTCAACGACCTCGGCCAGGCCATGGAACAGGCCTCCCAAAACGAACTGATCCAGCGCAAGCTCCAGATGGACGCCCTGCGCAAGCGCCTGGGCGACGGCCGTGACGAAAAGCAGAAGCTGCGCGAATCATGCGAAGGGTTTGAAGCCATCTTCCTGCAGAAGATGTGGGAGCAGATGCGCAAGAACGTTTCCAAGGAGGGCTACCTGCACAGCAAGGATGAAGAAGCCTATCAGTCCATGTTCGATGTGGAGCTGTGCAAGAAGATGACCGAGGCCGGGGGCATCGGCCTGGCCGACATGCTCTATGAGCAGCTTTCGCAAAAGCTCGACCATGCCGGCCGGACCACCTCGCCGGGCACCTACCGCCCGCCCGTGACCCTGCCCCCGACGGCCCAGGCCCTGAAGCCGGCCGAAGCGGACAAGCCTGTCGAAAAACTGACTGCGGAAAATCTGTATTCCGAACCAGAAGCCGCGACGAGGCCGGTTGACCCCGAAGAACGAACCGAGCCGGAAAAGCCCAAGGGCATTCTCGAGATCGCCCTGAGCGAACTGGCCTCGGCCGTGGCCGCCGACGACGCCCGTGCCGCCGAAACGAACAAGGCCGAACAGGCCGACGAGGTCAAAGCGGCCCAGGCTTTTGCCGCCCAAGCCGCGGCCGCGGGCACCGCGGCGGCCGAGGCCGCACCCGCCGGCGCTCTCCCCGCAGCCGGACAAGCCGTTCCAAGCGCTGAACCGGGCAAGGTCGGAGCGGCCGATATGAACGGCGATCAGGCCAAGGCCGGCGCCGCCGGCGCGCCCCGGGGCGCTGCCGACGAGGCCCCGAAGCAGGCCCCGGCCGATCGCAAAAGCCGTAAAAATGAAAACCTGCATGGCGCAAGCTGGATAGGCCACGGACCGGTCTCGGCCGAACCCAAGCCCTTGTCGCGCTTCAAGCGGCCCAAAAACCTCAAGGCCGCGTCCGAAGCCGCGCCCGCCAAGGCCTCTCTGCCTGCCGACGGCCCCGTGGTCGAAGGTTTTGGTTGGACTCAGAGCGCCTCGGGCGGCCGACGCTGGAACAACGGTCTGGATATCGCGGCCGCGCCCGGCTCGCCGGTGCGGGCCGTGCTGCCCGGCACCGTGGCTTTCGTGGGCGAACAGCAGGGCATGGGTTCTCTGGTGGTCCTGGAACATGAGGGCGGCTTGCGCAGCTACTATTCCGGAATCCGGGCCGACGGTCTGGCCGAAGGCGCCAAAATCTCCGGCGGCGCGAATTTTGCAGTTATCGCCGCACAACCCGGCAGCGAGGCGCAAGCGGCAAATTCTGCCCTGCTGCACTTCGAAATCAAACGGGGCGAAATGGCCTTGAATCCCGAGAGCGTTCTCGGCAACACCCCGGGCCGGCCCCAACGGACATAACGGAGCACCCCATGCACCAGGACATCCGCAGCAACCTGCACAGACAATTCAAGGCTCTGGAACTGCTGGAAGAACTGCTGACCGAAGAATACAGTCTGCTGGAACGCCGCGACACCGACGCCGTGGCCGCCCTGGAGTTTTCCATCCATGAGCTGCTGCGCCAGATTGCCGGCGAACGCCTGGATATCAAAAACGTCATGCAGGGTACCCGGCTGCTGGAATATGCCTCCATCCTGCCCGAGGAAGACGGCCGCGAGATCGAGCGCCTGTACCGGCTGATCGACTCTCTGGAGCAGCATTGCTCGCGCGCCGCCACCCGCAACGCCGAGCTGTCCCTCGCCCTGATGGACCAAAGCCACAAGCTGCTGGTCTATCTGCACGAGCAGATCGCCCCCCGCAGCACCGGCGTTTATGGCGCCAGGGGCCGGGTGGTCAGCGAGCGCCCGGGCGCCGCCCTTATTTCCGGGAGGTTGTGACATGGCTTTCGGCGTCAACTCGGTACTGAGCATGGGCGTGGGAGCGCTTTTTGCCTCCCAGGCCAGCATCCAGACAACCGGCAGCAACATTTCCAACGTCAACACCGAGGGCTATACCCGGCGAGGCGTTCGCTTGGAAGAAAAGACCTCCCTCGACTATTACCCGGGGCAGGTGGGCCAGGGGGTCAACGCCAAAGAGGTCTTCCGCTACTTCGATAAATTTGTGGAAAGCGCCTATCTGGACAAGTACACCCTGCAACGCCGCTACGAAGAAAACTACAGCCTGTTGCGCAATGTGGAAAACGTCTTCAACGAGTCGTTGACCAGCGGCATTTCCGGCGCCATGACCGATTTTTTCAAGGCCTGGACCACCCTGAGTCAGGAGCCTGAAAGCCAGTACGCCCGCGCCGCCCTGATTGAAAAGAGCAAGACCGCGTCCTCTGCCGTTCGTGGCGCCGAAGACACCATGCGGCAGATCGAAGAGCAGATGAACTCAATGATCCTCTCGGACGTCAACACGGCCAACCGGCTGATCAAGCAGATCGCCACGCTGAACCGGGAAATCAACGCCCACACCATCGACGGCCGCAACAACGCCAACGCCATGATGGACGAGCGAGACGCCCTGGTCCGCCAACTCTCGGGCATTCTGGACATCAAGGTGGACGACAAGGGCGCCGGTCACTACAGCGTGACCACCGGCTCCGGCATGCTTCTGGTCCAGGAAGACGTGCCCTTCTCTCTGGAATTCCGCGGCCCCCGGGTGGAAAACAACCTGGTTTCGACCTCCGCCTACAAGGGCACCATGGCCTTTGACGGTTCCGACGGTTACGAATACACCGTGCAGATCACCAAGGGCGGCAGTGTGGACATGACCGGCGCGGTGCCCCCGCCGGCCGGCACGGCCGAATACCGCGTCTCGCTCGACGGCGGCAAAACCTGGGTGTTGGACGACGTCACCGGCCAGCCCAAGGTCTTCTACGCCACGGACGCGACCCACAGCACCCAGGTCAAGGATCTGCGCGTCTCCTTCACCGACGTGGGTTCCGACCTGACCACGGACGACAAATTTCTGCTCACGCCCAAGTCGGACGTTTACTGGATCAGCCCCACCGCCGGCCCCATAGACATCTCCACTCAGGTCTACAAGGACGGCACGGACAACGAGAACCGCATCACCGGCGGCTCTCTGGCCGGCTACCTGGAGTTTCGCGACCATCAGATCGGCGAATACCGCGATCGGTTGAACGCCTATGCCCGCTCGACCATCTGGGAAGTCAACCGCATCCACAGCCAGGGCGCGGGCCTGGAACCCATGACCTATGCTCTGGGCACCTACCGGGTGGAACGCCACGACGTGCCCCTGGGCTCGCCCAGCGCCGGCTTTACCTGGTACGACAAGCTCCAGGCCGGCAACGTGACCTTTGCCGTCTACGACTCGGCCACGGGCAAGCCCATGGACACCGCCGGCGATCTCACCGGCTTGAACGTGTTCTCGCCCGACAACTTCGACCCTACCAAGCACAGCCTGAAAGACGTGCGCGATGCCGTCAACGGCGGCCCGGCCGGACAATATCTTGAAGCCTCCATCGTCGACGACCGCCTGCAGATCGTCGGCAAGACCGACCCGGCCACGGGCAAGCCTTACGGTTTCGGGGTCACCTCCGACACCGCCGGCCTGCTGGCCGGCCTCGGCATCAACACCTACTTCAGCGGCGATTCTTCGGCCACCATCGCCATTCGTGACGACCTTTCCGCCAACCCGAGCCTGATCAATGCCGGTCGGGTCAACGGCGGGGCCGAGGGCAACGAGGGCGACAACATCACCGCCCGGGAAATCGCCGGCCTGATGACCAAGCAGGTGACCGTCAAGATCGAGGGCCAGCCGGCCTATTCCATCTCCCTGAACGACTATTACGCCACCCTGGTGACCAAGGTGGGCTCGGACACCGCCTCGGCCAAGTTCACCTCGGCGGCCGAACGCACCATGGCCACGGAATTGAACGACCGGCGGGAAGAAATTTCCGGGGTCAGTCTGGACGAAGAAATGGCCAACCTGATCCGTTTCCAGGCATCCTACAAAGCGGCCGCCAAGCTGATCACCACGGCCGACGAAATGATGCAGACGTTGCTTTCCCTTAAGCAGTAGAGGATATCGTCATGGCCCTGCGCGTCACCCAGAGGCAGATGTTCACGAACTTCACCACGAACATGAACAAAAACCTCACGGAGCTCATGGAGTCGAACCTCCAGAGTTCCTCGCAGTTGAAAATCAACCGACCCTCGGATGATCCCGTGGGCGCGGGCCGGGTCGTCGCCTACCGGGCTTCCATCAGCCGGCTGAGCATTCACGAAGACAGCTGCAAGACGGCCTACGGCTGGCTGTCCACGGCCGACGGCGTTCTGGCCCAAGGGGGTTCGGTGCAGACCCTGCTCACCCGGATCAAAGAGCTGGCCGAACAGGGCGCCTCGGGCACATACGACGGCAACAACCGCGAGCAGATCGCCTACGAGCTGCGCGAGACCTTCAACCAGTTGATCAATCTGGCCAACACCAGATACGAAGACAAGCACATCTTCGCCGGGCACAAGACCACCAGCCCGCCCTATGTGGCGGGCCTCGGGGTCACCTCCAACAACACGGCATTCAACACCGCTCTGGGCGGCGCGGGCTCCTATATGGTGGCCCAGGGCGACAGCGCCCACACGGTGCTGCTCCAGTTTTCCGGCACGCCGGGATCGCCCGAGTCGCTCGACACCGCCTCGTACCGCTACAGCGTCGACGGCGGCAAGACCTGGTCCACGGGCACGGCGACCGT
This sequence comes from Desulfovibrio sp., assembly GCA_031553235.1. Lineage (GTDB taxonomy): Bacteria > Desulfobacterota > Desulfovibrionia > Desulfovibrionales > Desulfovibrionaceae > Frigididesulfovibrio. Next base: position 30,303 of record JAVBLS010000038.1, on the reverse strand, counting down.
TTCGGGCAACGACGTGGTCCTGCAGTGCGGCGGCGCCTCCATCGTGGCCCGCGGCGCGGCCGGCCAGGGGCTGACCGTCGACCCGGTGGCTTACGACAACCTCAACGAAACCGACAACGGCACCTGGCTCTACATCCGCCCCACGGCCGTGTACAAAGGCGACGACAACGACAACAAGGTGACCACGCCCTACGGCGCCTCGGTGACGCCCACCAAGGTGGAGGGCTATTTCACCCGCGACGTGACCGTGCGCATCGACTCTGTGGATGCCTCGGGCAAGATCTTTTATTCCTGCAGCCTGGATGACGGCTCCACCTGGACCCAAGGCAGCACCAACGACCCGTCCTACGTGCCGATCAGCGGCGGCTACCTGAGCTTTCCCGGCACGCCGACCGCGGGCGACCAATACGTGGTGCACCCGCGCCGGGCCGACATCAACTTTGCCATTTCCGACTACGACGCCATCACCGTCAACCTGGTGGGCAAGGACGTGTTCGGCGGCCTGTACCAGGGCCCCTTTGAAACCGACGCCCGGCCGGTGGACGGCCAGGCCAACCTTTTCGAGGTGGTCGGCAAACTGGTGGCAGCGGCCGAGACCAACAGCCAGTCGGGCATGCAGGCGGCCGTGGAGGAGTTGAAAGCCGTCATGAATCATGTCATGACGAAAGCAGCAACCGTCGGCGGCCGGGAAAACCGCCTGACAGCCACCATGGAAGCCCTTGACCTGCGTATTCTTGGCGAGCAGGAAGGGCTCTCCCGGGTGGAGGATGTGGACGTTTCCGAACTCATGACCAAGATGGCCCAGCAACAGCTGGCCTACAACAGCGTGTTGAAGTCCTCCTCCATGATCATGCAGATGAGCCTGGTCAACTTCCTCTAGAACAATTTCAAAGTGAAATTGTCTATGAAACCATATTGCCGACGGACTTTGGAACGAGCCCGCAAGCGGATGTCCGCTTACGCGGCCATCTGAGTAGATGAACATTTTCAACGTTCATCTACCCTAACTTGAACAAAACGGCCTACAGGAACGCGTATGCTCATACTCACCCGCAGGGCCGGAGAAAGCCTGTATATCGGTGACGACATCAAGATCACCATATTCAGCATCCAGGGCAAACAGGTGAAGCTCGGCATCGAAGTGCCCGAGGCCGCTCCCGTCTACCGGGAAGAGGTCTATTTGCGGGTGAAGGATGAAAACCGGCAGGCTCTGCTTGCCGACAACAACGACCTTTTGGCGGCGGCGACGTTATGGCAAGGCAAAATAAGCAAGTAATCCAGACCCGGCTGGGCGAAAGGGAAGTGGATCTGGAAAGGGTCATCCATTTTCCTCGCGGCCTCATCGGGCTTGAGCAGCACCGTGATTTCACCCTGCTGCAAATCCGCGGGGGCGCCCCGCTGCTGGTGCTGCAAAGCATGGACGATCCCGCCCTGGGCCTGCTGGTGGCCGACCCTTACAGCTTCAAACCCGACTATTCCGTGTTCGTGGCCGACGCCGAACAGCGTCTGCTCAAAGCCGAGAGCCGCGAAGACCTGGCCGTGCTGGTCACGGCCTCCATCCCGCCGGGCCGACCGGAAGAAACCGCCCTGAACCTTTACGGCCCCATTCTGATCAACCACCAGGCCCGCCTTGGCCTGCAAGTGCCCCAGGTGGAGGGCAAGGGACCGGCCAAACTCTACGTGCACATGCGCGACCTGGGCTGAGGCAGGCCTGCGCGTGAATGCCCCTGGGCTCCCCGGCAATGCCGGGGAGCCTTTCGCGTTTTTTCGAAAGCGGCATGGCGGACGTCCGCTTCATCCAGAGCAATTTCACTTTGAAATTGTCTATGAAACCATATTACCGGTGGACTTCCGAACGAGCCCGCAAGCAAATGAGGGCTGCGAAGGTCAATGGGCGGCAGCACTACCGGGGAGCGGCACAGCGTGCCCGCTGGTGACGCGGATGTGGACAGAATCGCGCGGGTCATCCCCCGGGCGGCACGAGCCGCATACTTCCGACCCGCTCCGGGCAGCGGCGGCGGACACTACAACCGCCGGGTCTGATGTCGCCTCGGCGTTCCCCCCAACGCTTTTGCCGGCGACGAACCCGGGCCTGAAAAACTTGCCTGTGGGGCCGGAAGGATACATATTGCCCGGGACCGGTTGCGGAAAAAATTTCAAGGATCCCCTATGTCCAAAGATTACAGCGCTGAAAAATTGCGCCTGATGCACACCGCCGAGCACGTACTCAACGGAACGATGGTCCGGATGTTCGGCTGCGTCCGCTGCTTTTCCTCGCACATCAACGCGGACAAATCCAAGTGCGACTATCGTTTCGAACGCCCTTTAAGCGATGTGGAGGCCGCGGAACTTGAGGAGCGGATCAACGTCGTGCTGCGCGGCAACGCGCCGGTGCACGAGGAATTCCTGCCCCGCGCCGAGGCGGCCAAGCTTTTCAACCTGTCCCGCCTGCCGGAAGACGCGGTCGACCCCCTGCGCATCATCCGTGTGGGTGACTATGACGCCTGCCCGTGCAGCGGGCTGCACGCGGCAAACACTTCCGAAGTCGGCCTTGTTCGCATCGTCTCGCACAGTTTTACCGATGGGGTGCTGCGCCTGCGCTTCAAACTGCAACCCGCCTAAAGCAAAACCTTGGCAAGAGTCACAGCAGCGCCCCATAGCGCCTGATGATCACATTCTTTAAGCGGCACAAAGGCCATAGCCTCAGGAACCGCGGCATAATACTCCAGCGAATAGGATACAGCCGCAGCCACAGCGGCCCAGATACCCGCTTAGGCGGAAAGTGTCACCTCCGGCCTAAGTGCGCGGATATGCTCCAGTGCCTCGGCCATGGACGCGCAACGGTTTTCCGCAACCAGAATGCCGGCCGTGACGGCCGCGCCGCGGGTCATGCCCAGGGCGCAATGCACAAGCACAGGGCCCTGCCCTTGCAACTCTCGGTATGCCGCAACGGCCCGTTCCGTTTCCTCCGCCGTGGGCGGCAAGAGATCGATCATGGGAATGGACGCGTATGGCAGGCCGCGTATGGCGGCGCTTCGGGGATATTCCGCAGTCAGGTCAAGAACCGCGCCGATACCCGAGGGCAGTTGCTTGGGAAACCCACCGAGCCACAACCCCGGGATGATTTCGACCGCCGGCGGCGCCTTGAAAAAAAACCGCCGGACCAAGCGCGCGCCCGCCTCATAGGGAGCGAGTATGATTCGGGAGTCCGTGCACCGTTTCCCGGCGCCCGGGCCGGCCCCTTCGCTTTTCCGGAAGACCGACGGTCCCGCGCGCAGGTAGCCGCCGGTCAGCACGGCCAGGCACAGCGCGGGCCAGAGCAGAAGCAGCCACCAGCCGCCAAGAGCGAGGGCGGCCGCCAGGAGAAGCAGGCCCGCCACGCCGTACCGCACCGCCGGCCGCCGCGCTTTTCGCGGCAGCGAAGCCTTCCACGGCCTGCCGGGCACGAGCGGGATGAGGTAGCAGCAGACGAGCCCCGCCGGAATGCCCGTAATGCCGTCGATAACATGGTGTTGGTAGGTCGTGAACACGGAAACGCCGATGACCAGCGCCCAAATGTGGACAAGCCACTTCCACTTGGCCGGGGTGTGGCGTTTGTAAGCCGCCCACAGCAACACCAGCAGGCAGAGGTGCAGAGAAGGGGCCTGGTTGTAGGGCAGGTCGAACGCGCCGAGGGCGTCGAACATCCAGCGGAATACGGGCTGGGCGATCTCCGGCTTCTCAAAGCTAAACCGCAGGGGGAACAGCAAAAAGCCCGTGACGCAGACCACTGTGGCCGAAATGAGACGGGCCGCGTGGCGGTCCATTTCCCGCTTATCGACGAACAGGAACAGGGAAAGCCCGTAAAAGGCATCGATGGTCCAATACGGCACGATGGTCCAGGGCCAGAAAGGGATATGCCGTTCCCAGCTGAAAACGAAACTGCCCACATCCGCCAGAGACGCAGTGTGGTGGTTGGCGAACCCATACGTCACAAAGAAAAACGGCCCGAGGAAGCACAGCCATGCGAGCGAACGCTTCCACGGCCGACGCGCAAAAAACTCCCACATCATGCGCCCGATGTCCGCCGGGCGAGGGAGACGGTGAATATCCCCTGCGGCTCGATGCGCTGGGTAACCTTTGTAAACCCCGCTTCCGCCACAAGGCAATCCATTTCCGCCTGCGAACGGCAGCGCATGACCCACGGTATCCCATCCCGGTGGCTGGTCAGCACCCGGGCGATGAATTCCTGCTGCGGATGCCAGGGCTGGTTGGTGTAGGCGAGGTAGCCGCCTTCCTGAACCGCGGCGGCGATTCCCTTAAGCGAAGCCAGGACCTGGTCGTTCTCGGGGAAAAGCTCGTACAGGCCGGAAACGACGGCCAAGGTCGGTTTGGGCGTGACCGATGCGAGCTCTTCCGCGTCAAAAGCGTCCCCCTTGACGAAGGATACCTTGCCCGCAAGGCCGCGTTCCGCCAGCCGCGCCGTTCCCCGCTCCACGTTGAGCGGACTGAAATCGCGCAGCAGCGCGCCGTCCCATCCGTCTGGTCCCAAAGCTTCCAGCGTGTCCAGCACATAGCGGCCGTGCCCCGCCGCCACATCCATGACGCGTACGGGCAGACCCGCCTCGCGGAGATTCCGCGCGCCCAGGGCCAGCAGTTCCTCCAACATGGCCTTTCGCGCCCGTATGCCCGTCCAGCCGGGGCTCTCCAGGTACGCCCGGTCCAGAAGCCGCCCTATGCCATTGGTGCCGTCTATTTCGTTACGGTAGACATAATCCAGGGTGCTGCCGGAATCAAACCCGGTTTCCAGCCCCAGCTTCATGCCGTTCGAAAACCGCCCCAAACTGCGGATTACCCTGCGGGCTAAAGCGAAATACAGACCTTTGGGCGAAAGGAGAGGAAGCGGCGTTTCAAGAATTTTCCGTTCCGTGGCCGAAGGCCCGTAACGGTCGGCCCACAAAAACGGTGGGCGTACCGGCGCGGCCTGTTCGCCCTTCGCTCCCGTCCGTACCGGCGTGGGCGCAAAAACCGCGCCGATGAAAGAGCGGACGCGGGAGAATATCTGTTCGCGGTCCTTCTCGCCGAAGGTGTCATGATAGAAGCCGGGCATGACGTGCCGCTCGTTGAGCGGATTGTTCAGCCTGTTGTAAAACGCATGCTGCGGCCCGTGATGCACGACCCAGTCCGCACCGGAGATGAAAAGCTGCACGGGAACGGTGATGGCCGCCGCGTCCGCCACAATCCGCTCCGCCGTATCGTACAGGCCGATGAGGATGCGCGCGGATATGGCCCTGGTGATCAGAGGGTCCGCGTTGAACGAGGCGATGCGTTCCGGGTCGTGGGTCAGGAATTTGGCCTTGACGTAGGAGTTAACGAAAAAGTTGCCGCGCGCCTTGCCCCAAAACGCGATGGCCCGGCGTGCGAACGGGACGTACAGCTTGACCTTGAAAGCCGGGGAACCCAGGATGAGCGCGCGGATGCCCGGCGCGTAGTCGTGAACCCAGGTTGTCGCCAGCACGGCCCCCACACTCTGGGCGAGCACCACGGTATTTTCCGGCCTGATGCCGTGCGCGGCGCCGAGGTGGTTGATGAACACGTCAATGTCCCTTACCAGCGCGTCCAGGCCCGGCGCATCGCCGCGTTCCCCGGGCGACTTGCCGTGCCCTCTTGCGTCCCAGGCAAAAAAGTCGAAATCACCCAATCCCAGTTCGCGGGCGATATGGTCGGTTCTCCCGGAATGCTCATGCCCGCGATGGAACATGACCACGGCCTTGCCGCTCTTTGCCGCAGCGGGCCAGTGCCGGTAAAAAAGTTCCGTACCGTCGAATGTGCTGAACGTATGTTCTTCGGCCTGTCGGGGGAAAGCGGTTGCGGCCATGAATATCTCCTGTGCGCTGGGCGCGATTGTTCTTCATTCTGAAATTTTTGACAGGTTAAATGGGTATAATGGCGGGATGGAGTATTGCGACAAGGAGCAGCAGCCCATACCCAAGGTAGAGCAGCCTGCCGCGTTATCTTGGCATTAATTTTCGCTGTCATCTTCATATCGCGCCGTGATGCCGGCCAGGGTTTGCTCGCGCAACCCGACAAAAATCCCTTTGACCTGCTCCGGGAAGTCCTTTTTGTTCTCCGTGGCCGTGAACGCTTCGCCGACGCAGATATCCGCGAACAGCGGCACCGGAATCCATGCGCCCTTGGGCATGGACCGGCCGAGACCATGCAGGTAGACCGGATGGATGGGCACGTCCGGGCAGCGCCGCGCAAGGTGCCACAGCCCGGTCTTGATCTCTCCCATGGCGTCGGGTGAGCCGCGCGAGCCTTCCGGGAACAGAATCAGTATCTTCTTTACTTGCAACGCGCGGACGAGCGGCGCCAGCGGGTCTTTGACGCCTTGGGGCTTGCGCTCCAGCGGAACCAGGCCCGCGAAATGCTCCGAAACGAACCGGCTCGCGCGGTTGCGGAAAAAGTAATCGGCGGCGGCAGCCGCGCAAAGGTCGGACGCCAGCTGGACCGGAAACAGGCTCATAAGCATGAGCGCGTCCAGGTGGCTGTTATGGTTGGCTATGATGACGGCCGGGCCTTCCTTCGGCAGCAGCTCCCGGTTGCGCACGGTGAAGCCCATCCACAGGAGCGTTACCGGCCGCACGGCCAGGGCGAAGAAGGTTCGGCAAACATCACGCAGCATGGCTAGTAGTACAGGTAATAGGTGAAATGGAAAAACAGCGGCGCCGTGAACGTCAGCGAATCCAGCCGGTCCAGAATGCCTCCGTGTCCCGGCAGCATGGCTCCGGAGTCCTTGACGCCGATATCCCGCTTTACCGCGCTCATCACCACATCGCCCAGGAACCCGAACACGCCGATGATCAGGCCGGCGCCGATGGCGGCAAAGCCGCTCATGGGGCTGAATACCGGCCCCAGCAGCAGTGCGAGCAGCGTTGTCGTGCCGATACCGCCCAACAGGCCTTCCCAGGTCTTTTTGGGGCTGACCAGCGGCAGCACCGGCCTTTTGCCCAAAGTTTTGCCCCAGACGAACTGGGCAATGTCATTTATCTGGGTCAGAAAAATCAGCAGAAACAGCAGGCACGGCCCGGTGATCGTACCGAACGGGCCTCGCCGTTCGGGCAGCGCCAGCAGGTACGCCATGTGACTGAGGGAGTATACTGTAGTCATCAGCCCCCAGTGCATGGTTGCCGTGGCCCGCAAAAAACCTTTCGGATGCCCGGCAATGACCATGCGGCTGGGCAGCAGCAGGAACAGGTAAACCGGGATGAAAATGATGAACATCCCATACCAACCTATGCCCGCCCAGAGATATTGCAGCGGAATGGCGACGTAGGCCCATAAAAACGCCCACCGGTCCTGGTTCCTGGCCGGGGTCAGGGTGATGAACTCCTTGAAGGCCAGAAAGCTGACCAGCCCGAGGAACAGTTGCGGCAGCGGCTTCGGCGCGATGAACACGGGCAGCAGGAAAAGCAGTATCCAACCCCAGGTTTTGATGCGGGTCAGGATTTCCGGCTTTGAGGGCGACTCGTCCGGCAGTTTGTAGCGGCTGAACGCCCAGGCTCCGGCCAGCAGCGCGTACAACGCGGCAAGGGCGAAATGAAGAACGGTCATGACGCACCTCCGGCAAGGGCGTTGCGCAAACGGTTAACGGTGGTCCACGCCATGAGCGCCGAGCAACCGTAAAGCCCGCAGGAAAGAAGAAACCCTATCCGCCAGTCCCAGACGTACTCCCCGGCGATAAGAAGCCCGGCAACACCGATCAGGAACGCCCGATCGCTTTTGCCGCACGGCCCCTCATAACGGCGGGGGCTGTTGACGAGCAGCGCCAGAACGCCCGCGAACTCCGTCAGGAGGGCCATCCAGATAAAAAGGCCCACGGCGGGAACGCTCACGCCGGAGACGAGGGCCAGGGGGGCGAACAGCGCGGCATCGGCGATGACGTCGCCCATTTCGTTCAATATGGCGCCGAGGCGGCTTTTTTGTCCAAACTCGCGGGCCAGGATGCCGTCAATAGCGTTGAGCGCCATGCGGACAAACAGCCATACCGGCATGAGTCCCCACAACAGGGGAGAGCCCGGGCGGCAGAACAGCGCGAACCCGTACAGGACGGACAGCAAGCACGCCGCCACAGTGACATGGTTGGCCGTAACCCCGGCTTTGGCCAGGGCCGAAGCCAACGGGCGCAGCAAGCCGATAAAGGCCGGCTTGAGGTTGTATATCGAGATAGCCATATGCCCCCTGCTCCGCACCGGCCGAAGTCTCCCGGCAGTGCGTGAAAAACGCCCGGTTTGCGGGCGGCATTTACAGCTTTACACTATCTGCAAGACTATGCGGGAATCTTCGCCATATGCCCTCCGTGATGGATATGAACTATGGCGTCCATTTTTTCCAGCCTATACCACTACTCTTGTATACCCAGGATCGTACCCAGGCAAGCGGGCGATTTGAATAGTTTCGGATAGACGAGGCTGGATGAAAGAAAAGCCGGAAACTCTTTCCTATCAAGAGTTTCCGGCTTACCAGGGCATACCCTGACTTGAAAAATGGCGGAGCGGAAGGGACTCGAACCCTCGGCCTCCGGCGTGACAGGCCGGCGTTATAACCGTCTTAACTACCGCTCCGGAAATGCGCAGACCCATTGATGCAACAGACCCACGCAGTTTCTTGGACCATTCGGCCCAGCATTGTCCGGGCAATGCCCTGAAAGTTATGGCGGCCGACAGCCGGCTCACCTGAAAATGCGATCATTACAAAAATCTGGCGGAGCGGAAGGGACTCGAACCCTCGGCCTCCGGCGTGACAGGCCGGCGTTATAACCGTCTTAACTACCGCTCCGCAATTTGTCGGCGTTCAACCTTCAATGGCCGTATGCCTTCCCCGCCCTGCGGTGCGGGGAAAAAATTCTTTCGACGAAAGTTGGTGGGCGGTGAGGGTCTCGAACCCCCGACACCCGGCTTGTAAGGCCGGTGCTCTACCAACTGAGCCAACCGCCCGGAACCGAACTCAATTAGGGGAAAACCCCAAGCCGGTCAAGAAAAAAAACCAGGCGCCGTGGAGGGACTATTTAGGCCGGCTTTTCGGCTTTGGCAAGCTTTTTTTCATGTCCCGCCCCATCTTTTCTTGCATCGCTCCGCCACGCCCTTCACGCGGTTGCATTCGGCGGCTGTGGAGCGGTTGTGCCCGGCGGCTGCGAAATTGGGGCCACAGCGGATGAGCAGTGGTAAAACTGCAAAGGTTGCGGCCGGAAAATCGGCCAAAAACGCGGGGCAACGACAGGGGTCCCACCGCCGGGTTCTGTTTTTTTCCCCTTGACGCACCGGCCGTATACGCGCTAACAGCAAGAAAATTATCCGTCAGGGGGCAACTTCGTACAGCCTGGGCGCAAGCTCTTGGCCGGCGGAGCATGTCCTAATTTCGGCGGGTGGCTCTCGCGCCTTCAGGGCACGAGGAGAGCCGTCCCGGCGACGCGCGACCATGACCAGGCCGCGCGTCGCCGGGACGGCCGGCGGTTTATCTTCACCTTATCCCAAGGACTGCCACTATGAAGAACCTGACGTCAAAGCCGCGCTGGGCGGGCTTGTGCGCCTTGGTCCTCGTTGCCACGGCGCTTTTCGGCCTGCCGGCCGTGAGCGCCGAAAAGGCCGCTCCGGCCCCGGAAACGGCTCGGGCCGACCTGATCACCATTGATGCCATGAAAAAGGACATGCCCGCCGTGACCTTTGTGCACGACAAGCACACCATGGCTTTGGCCGCCGAGGGCAAAGACTGTTCGGCCTGTCACGCGCCCCTGAAGGAAGCCGGCAAGGAAGGCTCGTTCTCCTTCGTTCTTCAGGGCACCGACGGCAAGACCGGAACGGCGCTGAAAGAAGCCTTTCACGCGAAATGTATAAGCTGCCATACGGAAACCGGCCGGGCAGGCAAGCCCACCGGGCCGTTGGAAGCCAACTGCCGGGGTTGTCACTCTGATCGTCCGGATCTGACCAACGCCTGGAAGGACATCGGCTTTGACAAGCTGCTGCACTATAAGCATGTCATGTCTTCGGCCATTCCCCCGGTCGGCGACCCCAATTTGAACTGCGGCGCCTGCCACCACGTGTACGACCAGGCCACGAAGAAACCGGTCTGGGCCAAAGATAAAGAAGATTCCTGCCGGGCCTGCCACCTCATGCCCGAGGAACAGAAGGCCCTGCTGGCCAAGGCCCCCGGGGCCGCCGATGACAACGGCAAGTTCAAAGATCGCCTCACCTTCCAAGATGCCGGCCACACGGCCTGTGTGGGTTGCCACCTGCGCATCGCAGCCCTGAAGCGCCCCGACCTTAAGGTCGGTCCCACCGACTGCGCCGGCTGCCACTCGCCCCGGACCCAGGCCAAGCTGACCGCGGCCATGGCCGACACCACGGTTGCCACGAGCATTCCCCGGCTGATGCGCGGCCAGCCCGACGCGGCCATGATGCTCCCGGTTTCCGGCGTCGCAGCGACCGCCCCGGGCGCCGAAAACGACCCGAAAGGCACCATGAAGCCCGTGGCCTTCAACCACAAGTTCCACGAAGGCGTCACCAAAGACTGCCGTACGTGTCACCATAAGAAAATCGCCGCCTGCTCCACCTGCCACACCCTTGAAGGGTCGGCCAAGAGCAACGGCGTCAGCCTGTACGAAGCCATGCACAAGGTACAGTCCGATCGCTCCTGCGCGGGCTGCCACAATAAGGAAAAGCAAAAGCCCACCTGCGCGGGCTGCCACGCTTCCATGCCCAAAAACGCTCCGGCCGATTCTTGCGGCGGCTGCCATGCCGTGCCCGTCGGCCTTACCGCCGCCCAGGCCGAAGACGGCTCACTGCTCAAGGCAGGCAAAGAACAGCTCGCCGCTCTGGCCGAAGCCACGGTCAACGCCCGCAAAGACGCCGCAACCGGCATCTTCGACCAGACCGAGATTCCCGACCAGGTGACCATCGGCGCGCTCTCCAAGGAATATGGCCCGGTCACGCTGCCCCACCGCAAAATCGTCAAAGCGTTGCTGGAAAAGCAGAGTGAAAACCGGCTGGCCGCCGTGTTCCACTCCGACAAGGCCAGCCTGTGCCGGGGCTGTCACCACAACTCGCCCGCTTCCAAGACTCCGCCCAAGTGCGTGAGCTGCCATTCGATTGAAGGGCACTCCGTCCAGACCGGCCGGCCCGCGCTCAAGGCCGCGTATCACCAGCAGTGTATGAGCTGCCACGCGGCCATGAACCAGAAGCCCGCCGCCACCGACTGCACGGAAGGCTGCCACAAGCCCCGCGGGAACTAAAAGGAGTCGTGAAGATGAACCGTAGAAAATTCCTGACCATGTTGAGCGCGGGCAGCCTCGCGGCGGCCATGGCGCCCGTCAAGGGGCTTTGCGCTTCCAACGTCTCCTTTTCCGGCAGCCCGGACGCCGTGGGCGTGCTGCACGACTCGGTGCGCTGCATTGGTTGCCGCAAATGCGAGGCCGGCTGCCAGAAAGTCAACGACAAGAGCAACACCGACATCACCACGAAAATGTACCTGCCGAAGCCGGAGGAATGTAAAGACCCGGCCGAGCGCAAGAGCTTCGAAGACCTCTCCGTGCTGGACAGGCTCCGCCGTACCGACTTTCAGCACTACACCGTGGTCAACAAGTACACGCCCGCGGAAGTGAAATCGCCGGTGTTCCGCAAGCAGCAGTGCAACCACTGCCAGGAACCGGCCTGCGCCTCGGCCTGCTTCGTCAAGGCCTTCCACAAAACCCCCGAAGGCCCGGTGGTCTATGACCCTTCGGTCTGCGTGGGCTGCCGCTACTGCATGGTGGCCTGCCCCTACTACGTGCCCACCTACGATTACGACAACGTCTGGCGGCCCCTGGTATACAAGTGCACCATGTGCGCCCCGCGCCTCAAGGAAGGGCTGCTCCCCGGCTGCGTCGAGGCCTGCCCCAAAGAGGCCCTGACCTTCGGCAAACGCTCGGAGCTGATCAAGATTGCCCAACAGCGCATTGCCGCCCAGCCGGACCTCTACAACGACTATGTTTACGGCCTGAATGAAATGGGCGGCACCAACTGGCTCTATCTCTCGCCCGTGCCGCACAAGGAACTGGGCCTGCCGGAGCTCAGCCGGACCTCGGCGCCCGAACTGACCTCCGGCGCCCTGGGCTCGGTGGCCATGGTGGCGGGCATCTGGCCGGTGGTGCTCGGCGGCGCCTATGTGATCAACAAACGCCGCGCCCAAAACGCCGACGATGAACGCAAGGTCGCGGTCAAGGAAGCCGTTGAACGCACCCAGACCGATGCCGACGCAAAACTCAAAGCGGCTCTGGCCAAGGCGGAAAAGGACAAAGACGCGACCGTGGCCCGTGAAGTGAAAAAAGCCAAAGAAGAAGCGGCCAAGGAGCTGGAAGAAAAGCTCGCCGCCGCCGCTCCCGCGGACAACGCCCCGGCCGAAGAAGCCGCAGGCAAGGAGGAGGACGCCTGATGAGCCACGAACCCAACAATCAGAAATCCCTGCTCACGCCGGGCAACGTGCTCACCGGGGTGATCCTCCTGCTGGGCCTGTATATCACGGTCCTGCGCTTTACCAAGGGCATCGGCGGGGTGACCAACCTTGACGACAACAACCCTTGGGGCCTGTGGATCAGTTTCGACCTGCTCTGCGGCGTGGTTCTGGCCGCCGGCGGCTACGCCACCACCTCGGCCTACTACCTGTTCGGAATCAAGCAGTTCCACGGGGCCACCCGCCCGGCCGTGACCTCGGCTTTTCTCGGCTACGCCTTTGTGGTCGTAGCCCTGCACTACGACGTGGGCCAGCCCTGGCGCCTGCCCTACCCCATCTTCTACTCGCCGGGCACAACCTCGGTGCTTTTTGAAGTGGGCCTGTGCGTGTTTCTGTATGTGACCGTGCTCGGCATCGAGTGGTCCGTGGCCGCCTTTGAATGGCTGCGCTGGAAAAGGATTCGCGATTTCATCGTCAAGCTGACCATCCCGCTTACGGTGCTCGGGGTAATTCTCTCCACCATGCACCAGAGCTCCCTGGGCGCGCTCTACCTGATCGCCCCGTCCAAAATGCACCCCCTCTGGTACTCCGCCTTCATCCCGGTGTTCTTCTTCATCTCGAGCATGTTCGCCGGCATGAGCATGGTCATCTTTGAAGGCATTCTGGCCCACCAGGGGCTGCACGACCAGATGGACGAAAGCCACACCAAGCATGTCGACGACGTGGTTCTGGGCTTCGGCAAGGCCTGCTCCATCACCATGATGGGCTACTTTTTCATCAAGTTCTACGGGTTGGCCATGGACAACAACTGGCACTACCTGGCCACCGGCTACGGGGCCTGGTTCCTGCTGGAAATGATCGGCTTCGTGCTGCTGCCCGCCTTTATGTACGCCGTCGGTGTGCGCGAGCGGCGCCTCAAGCTGATCAGGGCCGCCGCGGTGATCACCGTGCTCGGGGTCATCCTGAACCGTTTCAACGTCAGCCAGGTGGCCTTCAACTACAACCTGCCCGAGTCGGCACGCTACTTCCCGAGCTGGATGGAGTTTGTCATCTCGATCTTCATCGTAACCCTGATTGTCACCTGCTACCGTATCATCTGCACCCTGATGCCGGTGCTGCGCGAGCACCCGGACTTCAAGGACCACGGCGAACCGGCTTACGAAGAAGCCCACCATCACTAGGAGGCCCGCCATGCATCAGGTTTTCTATTCACTGCAGGACTTCTTGCTCCACAGCAAGTCCATTACTTACATCTGCATGGGCCTCGGGCTGATCGGGCTGCTCGGTTTCTGGCTCTTTTTGACCGGACGCGACAAACCCATCAGAAAGTACTAGCCGCACCGGGTGCGCCTTAAGGAGCTGATTATGGCACAAGTATACTCTTTCCTCACCGGACCCGGGCTGATCATCTCACTGGTCGTATTTTTCGGCGGCCTGCTCTTCCGTCTGGTCTGGTACTTCAACGGCCTTGACTGGAAACTTGAGCGCGTGGCCTACAAGCCTCAGATGGGCATAGGCATGAGGGGCGGCATCTGTTCGGCGGCCCGCTGGCTGGTGCCCTTCGGCACTTACGGCTGGCGCGCGCAGCCCTTCTTTGCCCTGTGTTTCTTTTTGTTCCACATCGGGGCGGTGCTGCTGCCCTTCTTCCTCATCGGGCACAACGAAATTCTGCAAATGAGTTTCGGCTTCTCCCTGCCGGCCATGCCGCAGTGGCTTTCGGACATTCTTACGGTGGCCGCGCTGATCGGGCTCTTCTTCATCGTGCTGCGGCGCATCGCCCTGGCCGAAGTCCGCATTCTGACCACCTGGTACGACTACTTCATTCTGGCCCTGGCCGGAGCGCCTTTTGTCACCGGCTTCATCGCCCGCCTGGGCGGGGGCGACGACGGCTGGCTGCTTGCGCACATCATTTGCGCCGAGCTGCTGCTCATTCTCGCCCCCTTCACCAAGCTGTCGCACATCGTGCTGTATTTCGCCTCACGTTGGCAGCTGGGCGCGGATTACGCCATCAAGCGTGGCGGACATCGGCGCGGACCTTGTTTCCCCTGGTAGGAATGCCGGGAGCAATTTCATCTCGAAAAGGAGCCGACCATGCCTGAAGGCCAGTTGTGCAACAGACGCCCGGTCAATACCGAGGAGGACCTGAAACGCCTCCTCGGCGACAAGGGCGGCAAGCAATATTACGCGGAAATGGAGCAGCTTGACGTCGACACGGAAAAGCTCTGGGCCGCCGTGCAGAAAACCTGCAAATCCAGAACCCTGACCTGGCTGGAGATCTGCGCCCACTGCGGTATGTGCGCCGACTCCTGCTTCCTTTACCGCTGCAACGATCGTGACCCGGAGCAGGTGCCTGCTTTCAAAATCCAGTCTACCCTCGGCGAGATCGTTCGCCGCAAGGGCAACGTGGACAACGCCTTCATGCGCCGGGCCATGGAGTATTCCTGGTCGCGCTGCACCTGCTGCAACCGCTGCGGCCAGTTCTGTCCCCACGGCATCGACGTGGGCGTGATGTTTTCTTACCTGCGCGGCCTGCTCTATTCCCAGGGCTTCGTGCCTTGGGAGCTGAAAATCGGCGCGGGCATGCACCGCATCTACGGCGCCCAGATGGACGTGACCACCGAAGACTGGGTGGAAACCTGCGAGTGGATGGCCGAGGAAAACCAGGACGAATGGCCCGGCCTGGAAAGTCCCGTGGACAAGGAAGGCGCGGACATCATGTACACCCTGAACGCCCGCGAGCCTAAACACTACCCCGAAGACGTGGCCGAAGCGGCCATTCTCTTCCACATTGCCGGCGAGAACTGGACCGTGCCCAGCGAAGGCTGGGAGCAAACCTCTCTCTCCATGTTCGCCGGCGACTGGGAAGCCTGCAAAATGAACGTGGAAAAGGTCTACAGCGCCATGGAGCGCCTGCGGCCCAAACGGACGGTCGGCACCGAGTGCGGCCACGCCCACCGGGCCTCGGCCATTGAAGGCCCCTACTGGATGGGCCGGGCCGACGGCAAGCCGCCCGTGGAATACATCCACTACGTCGAATGGGTGGCCGAAGCCCTGCGCACCGGCAAGTTGAAAATCGACCCGGCCAAAAAGATTAAAGAAAAAGTTACTCTGCAGGATTCCTGCAACTACGTGCGCAACCACGGCCTGGGCAGGTTCACCCGCGAAATCATGAGCTACATCGTTGAAGACGGCTATTTCGTGGAAATGGCCCCCAACCGCGAATACAACTACTGTTGCGGCGGCGGCGGCGGCTTCAACGGCGTGGGCATGTACCGCAAGCAGCGCAACATCGCCCTGCGTACCAAGCGCGACCAGATCTTGTCCACCGGCGCCAAGCTGGTCATCGCCCCCTGCCACAACTGCTGGGACGCCATCCGCGACCTTGAGGAAGAATACGAAATAGGCATCCGCTGGTCCTTCCTCAAGCCCCTGCTGATCAGCATGGTCATCGTCCCCGATCACCTCAAGCCCAAAGAGGATGACGAAGACGAGGGCGGCGAGGAATAGAGCATTTCACACTTGAAATGCTCGCAAGGATTCGTCGGTAAATCCTTGCCGCCAAACAGGCGTAGGCGGGCTTTGCCCGCCGTTAAGCGACTATTTGAAGCGTAAACCGCTCCAGAGACTCCGGGGGCGCCGTCCCCATACCCCCTGCCGGGGATTCAATCCCAGGCTGATTCCCCTCAATGACGAAAACCCCATGCCATGCATGGGGTTTTCGCGTATCCGCCAGGGACCGAGGCCGGCCGGCAGGTAAACAAGCCGAGATGCCGTCAGCCCGGGGTGAACTCCCGATATTGCAGAAAGACCAGTTCGTCCAGGGGGCCGGTCAGATCGGCAAAGGGACCGCCCGGGTGCATGGGCGGGCCGAAAAGAGCCTCGCGCTTGGCGCCGAGCAGGCGGTTGGGCAGGGTGTCCGGCAAGGCCTTGGTCAGAGTCTGGGCCAGGCGTTCGGTCAGCAGGTATTCGGCGCAGCCGGTCGCGAAAGGCCCGGCCGCGGCAAGCATGGCCGCGGCGTGGGTTTCGGCAAAGGCCACCGCCGCCGGGGTCAGCGGCGCCTCGCAGGCGCAGGCCAGGGCGGCCCGCAGGCTGTTCAGGGCAGCGCCGGGAATGCCCGTGCGCCAGCCCAGCAGCCAGGAGGTGCGGGAAAAGAGCAGGCCGTGGCGGCTGCCAAGCTCAAAGATTGGAGCGCAGATTGCCCACAGCCGTGCCGGCAGCGAATGCGCCGACTCCGGCGGGTTCGAAGGAAATTCCCAGACGGGCACGGCCTCGCCGGCCGGCCGGCAATCACCGAGCAGGCGCAGCAAATGACTGAAGATGCGGCCGGCATCGGGCGACTCCGGCGTCTCCAGATGCGAGTAGCTGAGCACGTAGCGGCCCAGGCCATAAACCCCGGCCGCCATGCAGGGGCTGCCCCCCAGAAACGACGGCGTAGGCGAAAACCCGTACAAATCCTTCCAGACCTCAAAGGTGTCGGGCGGCAGATCGGCGACGGCCAGATCCGCCAGACAAAAATCTTTGCCCGGGCCGATAAAGGCCGCAGGCACGGCCACGTCGCCGTCGCGGACCGGCTCAAAGCGCCCCGGCCACCAGACCGGCAGAGCGGCCGTTTCGCCCATGCCCGGGGGCAACAGATCCGGCGCGGCCCGGTGATCCAAGCGCACGTTCATATGCCCGCTCATGAAATGCTGCAGCCGCTCGCTGAAACCCGCCCGCTTCCAGGGGCACAGATTCAGGCCGCCCGAGGCGGAAAGGGCCAGGCCCGCGCCGCCGCAAAAGCCCAGGTAGTTGCCGCCCGCGCCCACAAAGGCGCGCACCGCCTCCAACCCGGCCTTGCCCAGGGCCTCGGCCTTTTGCCCAGCCGGACCGCCCGGTACAATCAGCAGTCGGGCCGGCTCCCGTTGCAGCAGCCCGGCCGCGACTTCGGCCGCCCGCACCGGCCGGTGCGCCACCCCCAAACAGCGCAGGGCCCGCACCACCATCAGGCCCCAAAGCTGCGAGGCATCCCACAAAACATACACAGGCCGCATCTTGCCCCCTCCAGCGAATGCCGGCAGTATAAAAATCCCGGCCGCCTTTGTACAGCGGCAAAACTTAGAACAATTTCACTTTGAAATTGTCTTTGAAGCCATATTGCCGACGGACTTCCGAACCAGCCCGCAAGCAAATAAGGACTGCGAAGGCCGCTGGGCCGGCGGCACTGCCGGGGAATCGAGAGTATACTCCGTGTGGTCGCGGGCCGCAGTCCACTCGCGCGTCCGCCGGATCAGATGAACATTTTCAATGTTAATCTGATCTTGGCCACACAGGGCCGAGGATCTGGGGTGACAGCCCCAACTTTTCCAAAGGAGCCGGCTTATGGCTGAACGCGGGTTTTTCATTTTCCTGCACATTCCGCGCACGGGCGGGACCACGCTGAACAATATTTTTTTCAACAACTTCAAGCGGGAAGAAATCCTCTCTCTGTACGGCAAGGACGATTTCACCAAGGCCGAGAAGGAGCTGGAAGCGCGGGGCGACGAGATCCGCCTGGTGCAGGGGCATTTCCTGCACGACGAAGCCATCGAGGCCCTGCGGCGCGGGCGCTCGGCCCAAATTATCACCTTTGTGCGCGAGCCGGTGTCGCGTCTGGTCTCGGAATACCTGTTCCTGAAAAACTGGCCGCACTCGCAGATGTACGCCCTGCTCAACGACAACAAGGTAAGCTTTGCCGAATACGTCACCTCGGAGCACCGGGCCTTCCGCTACCGGACCAAAAACCTGCTTACCCGGGTATTCTCGCGCATGTCCTTTGAAGGCGAGCCGCCGGCCGAGGCCGAAACCGCCGCCCTGGCCCAGGCGCGCTCCTACGCCCTGACCTGCCCGGCCGAACGCTTCGACGCCGGGCTGCTGATGCTGGCGGATCTCATGAGCCTGAACGATATCCACTACGAACGCAAAAATCGTGTGTCCCCGGCCCTCAAAGAAAGCATCACCGACGCGGACAAGGCCCTGGCCGCCGCATACAACGCCGCGGATATCCGGCTTTACGAGCACCTCCTGGCGGATTTCGACACCCGCCTGGCCGCCCTGCCCCAGGCCTTTCAGCGCAGGCTCGAGAAGTTCTCCCTGATCAACGGAAAATTCAACAAAGTCGCCGACCTGATCAACAAAAACCAGGGCCTGGACAAAGAAGGCATCGTCAACCCCAAGCAGGTCTGGGACTATATCTGAGCCTGCCTGTGGGGCCGGAGCCGGGTCAATTCGGCGACAAAACGGCAGACGGCCGGGAGCTCCCGGCCGTCTGCCGTTTTGTTTCTCCCGGCCGTTCGTTGCTTTGGATCTTTCGGCCGCGCTCGGTCTTTCAACGACCCTCAGGCTTTGCGCAGCTGCTCCGTCAAGGCCGTGACCTCGGCCACAACGGCGTTGATCTCCGCGACGCCCCGACCGGCCTCTTCCATGATCACCAGCGTTTCACCGGCCGTCTGATGAATGGATTCCGTGGTTTTGGTGATCTCCTCACACGTACTGGACTGTTCTTCGGCCGCCACGGCAATGGAGCGAATTCTTTCCGCCGTGGCATTGACCAGGCCGACAATTTCCGCCAGAGAGGCCCCGGCCGCGTTGGCCAGTTCGGTGCCGACGGCCACGGCCTTGGAGGCTTCGTCCATGCCCCGGATGTTGTCTGTGGTGCCGCTCTGGATGCCCCGCACGGCCTCGCCCACCTCTTTGGTGGCGCTCATGGTCTTTTCGGCCAGCTTGCGCACCTCGTCGGCCACCACGGCAAAACCCCGCCCGGCTTCGCCGGCCCGGGCCGCCTCAATGGCCGCGTTCAGGGCCAAAAGGTTGGTCTGATCGGCGATATCACTGATCACACTCATGATCTTTCCGATGCCTTCGGCCTTTTCGCCCAATTGCCCCAAGCCAAGGCGCAGGGAGCCGGCTTTTTTGTCCACTTCAGAAATGGCCTCGACCACCTTGTTGACTATCTCCGAACCGGTGGCGGCGGTCTTGCCGGTGGCGGTGGCGGAGTCGGTGGTCGAAGAGGTATTGCGGGCCACCTCCATAACCACCTGATTGAGCTGGTCCATGGCCTGGGCGGCTTCGGTCAGACGGCGCTGCTGCGATTCGGCCCCTTCGGTGGCGCGGCGAATCTGCCCGGATAGGGCGGATGACGTTTGCTTGGCCCGCTCGACCACCGCCAGAAGCCGATCGCCGGCCTGGCGCATGCCCTCGCTCTTGGCCTTTTCCGCGGCGGCTTTGGCCGCTTCGGCCTCGCGCGTGGCCTGAACGGCCAGAGCCGACTGGGCCTCGGCCTTGGCCGTGGAATCCTCGGCCAGGGCAATGCGTTCGCGCAGGGCCGTGACCATGGATTTCAGAGAATCGGCCAGAGAACCGATTTCATTGGAGCTTGAATATTCCAGGGCACTGCCGAAATCACCCCCGGCCACGCGCACGGCAAAGGCGTTGCAGCGCAGAATGGGTTTGACGATATACAGGTTGAGCAGCACCAGGTACAGAACCATGCCGCCCATGATGGCGACCGACAAGCCCGCAAGGATCAGCAGAGCCGTGTTGAAGCCCGTTTCCGCGCCCTGCAGGGCGGCATCCAACCGGGCGTTGAGCTTTTGCTGGAAGTCGCCGATGGGCCGCATGATCTTCTCTATGCTGTTCTCGTAATCTTTGCCGAATACCAGGCGGGCGGCCAGCGCCTTGTCCGCCTCCTTCTTGACGGTGTAGTTGCCCGAGGCATCGCGGTACAGACCGCGCACCGCGTTCATGGCCTCCTCCTCCAGGGCCACCAGGGCGAGGGAAAGCTCGCCGGCCTCCTGCAGCAGGGCGAGTTCCTCCGTGGTAAAGCCCGCCTGCCCCATCAGCGCGTTCAAAGAGATCTTCTTGCCCGGGGCCACGCGATCGTCGGCCGGCCGTTCCCGATCCCCGTTGACCATCTTGACCACGTTCCAATACGCCTCGGCATAGGCTTCGTCCGCCGTGACCACATACAAACGCACAAAATTCGTAAGATTCTCAGAGCTTTGCTGCAATTCTCCGGCCAGCAGCAACGATTCCATCCGCTTGTTTTGGGCCTCCACCATGCCGCCCGCGTTGCTCCAGACAACATTCAAGGCATAGCTCAGGATACAGGCAATAACGAGCACGAGGACAGAAGACGCCGCGACAACGCGTTTGAGGGTCATGATCTGCTCCACCGAAAACGGCATGGCCGCCGCCGGCGCGGCGGGTTGACGGTTGGCGACGCAGTGCGTCAAATTTTATACTTAATATTTTATATTAGTTCATAATTATAATTCCTGTCAATTTTTACGGGCATTTTTTTTGCCAAATATGCCGCAAAACTTGTCTCTCTTGTGTCCAGCCGGGGACATGGCTATAGTTCCCGTTCTACGTTCATCTGGGAGGCGTCATGAAAACAATCACCTGGGACGATTTTGAAGCCGTTGAACTGCGCGTGGGCACCATTGTCCGGGCCGAACCCTTCCCCGAAGCCCGCAAGCCGGCCTACAAGGTCTGGGTCGATTTCGGCCCGGAGATCGGCGAAAAAAAAACCAGCGTCCAGATAACCGCCCTCTACGGCCTTGACGAACTTGTCGGCCGTCAGATCATCGGCGTGGTCAACTTTCCGGCCAAACAGGTCGGCCCCTTCCGCTCCGAATTTCTGCTCACCGGCTTCGCCGACGAGCGGGGCCGAATCATTATGGCCGTGCCCGACAAGGCCGCTCCCAACGGCGCCAAGCTGTGCTGAAAAAGAGAAACCTGACGCTGTTCACGCCAAACCGCTTCCACCGACCCTTGACCTCGGCAGAGCGGTTGGGTAGCGTGTCGCGATATCTTTTTCAGGGTGGAGCATGAGCCAGGCGTTAACCGCGAAATACCGTCCGCAGCGTTTTGCCCAGGTTGCCGGGCAGGACACGGTCAAGGCGATTTTATCCCGAGCTTCGTTGGAAGATCGGGTTGCGCCGGCCTATTTGTTCAGCGGCACGCGCGGCGTGGGCAAGACGACCATTGCCCGGATTTTCGCCAAGGCCCTGAACTGCCGCACCGCGCCCACGGCCGAGCCGTGCTGCGAATGCGACCGTTGCCGGGCCGTGGCCGCCGGCACGGCTGTGGACGTGATCGAAATCGACGGCGCCTCGAACCGGGGCATCGACGACGTGCGCCGGCTCAAAGAGGACGTGGGCTATGCGCCCATGAACGGGCGCTATAAGATCTTCATCATCGACGAAGCCCACATGCTCTCGCGTGAAGCCTTCAACGCCCTGTTGAAGACTCTGGAGGAGCCGCCCAAGGGCGTGGCCTTCATTCTGGCCACCACAGAGCCGCACAAATTCCCGGCCACGATCATCAGCCGCTGCCAGCATTTTGTCTTCAAACCCCTGCCGGAAAGCGAACTGGCCGCGCACCTGGAGGGAGTGCTCGGGCGTGAGGGCATCGGCTTTGAACCGGCCGCCGTGCGCCTGCTGGCCCGCCGCGGCGCGGGCAGCGTGCGCGACTCCATGTCCCTGCTCGGCCAGACCCTGGCCCTGGGGGAACAGGAACTGACCGAGGCCGGGGTGCGCTCGGTGCTCGGCCTGGCCGGACAAGAGGCCTTTGCCGCTCTGCTGGAGGCCGTGCGCACGGCCGACACCCCGGCGGCCGTGGCCCTGCTGCGCCGGCTGCTGGACCAGGGACTGGACCTGGGCTTTTTTCTGCGTGAACTGGCCCAGCTCTGGCGCAACCTGTTCATTCTGCGCCAGGCGGGCGAGGCCGGTCTGCCCGCCGTGGACCTGCCGGATGCCGAAGCCCGCGCTCTGTTGGCCCAGGCCGCGCCCTTTTCGCTCACCCAGTTGCACGCCTCCTGGCAGATGACCCTGGAAGCCGGCCGGCGTATTCTGACCAGTCTGGAGCCCGCCCTGGGCCTGGAACTGCTGCTTCTGAACCTCTGCGTGCTGCCCCAATTGCTTTCGCTGGAGCAACTCTCGGCCATCGGCAGACGCACCGCCCCCAAGAGCCCGCCCGGCGCGGAACAGCCCCCGGCTGAAAAAAAAACTCCGCCTGACGCCCCTGTTGCTTCCGCAACGCCACGCGTGGCCCCGCAGGCCGCGCCCGCGCAACCGTACACCACAGAACCGCCGGGCGCCGCCCGACCGGCGCCGCGGATACCCGGATCGCAGGTGCCCGGCCCTGCCGCTCCATCAGTTGCACCCGAATTCGCCCACGCCCGGGAGTCGGCACC
Organism: Desulfovibrio sp.; assembly: GCA_031553235.1. Taxonomy (GTDB): domain Bacteria; phylum Desulfobacterota; class Desulfovibrionia; order Desulfovibrionales; family Desulfovibrionaceae; genus Frigididesulfovibrio. Next base: position 7,628 of record JAVBLS010000038.1, on the reverse strand, counting down.
CCGGGCAGCGCAATCCTCTCCGGCCCGGGGGAAAAACCAGGTCGCACCGCCGGCGCCGGGGACTATGACTCCATCGGTTGCACCCGACCCCGCCTGTACGCCGGCCTCGCCTGTCCGGGCCCCGCAGTCCACGGCGACCCGGGAGACGGTCGAAGCCACTACGCCGGCCTCCGCCCCGGAGGCGGACGGCCCGCCGGAGCCGAATTTTGACCCGGATGACCCGGCCTGGGCCGAGCAGCCCGTCGAACTCGACGCAACCGAATCACGCCCGGAATGGGAAGAGCTGACCGCCCAGGCGGTCTCCCTGGGGGCGCCCCCCTGGTTTGGGGCCCTGGCCCGCTCGGTCAAGGCCGAGCCCGAGGGCGCCGGTCTGCTGCTCATGCCTCGGGACGCCTTTGTGGCCGAGCGTCTGGCCGAGCCCGCCGTGGTCGAAATTTTGAAAAAGGCCGCTCTGGCCCTCTACGGCCGGGATGTGCCCGTGCGCGTCGGCCCGCCGCCGCGTCTGGCCGGTTTAAACCGTAAGGAACTGGAAGAAGAAGTGCGGGCCCACCCCCTGGTCAAGGCGGCACAGGCGGTGCTCGGTGCGGAGCTGATCGATTTTGACCGCTGACGACGGACGCTTGCGGGCTCGTTCGACAGTCCGTCGATAGTATGGTTTCATGGGCAATTTCAGAATGAAATCGCCGTAAGGAGCGAAAATGAAAGGTCTGGACGAAATTCTCCGCCAAGCCCAGCAGATGCAGGGCAAGGTCATGGAAATGCAGGAAGAGCTCGGCAAGCGCCTGGTGGTCGGCACAGCCGGCGGGGGCATGGTCAAGGTCACGGCCACCGGCCGGCAGGAAGTCACGGCCGTGGAAATCGACAAGGCCTGCGTGGACTCTGAGGATGTGGACATGTTGCAGGATCTTGTTCTGGCCGCGATCAACGATGCCCTGCGCCAATCGCGCGGACTGGCCGAACAAGAGATGGCCGCGGCGGCCGGCGGCTTCAAGCTCCCGGACGGCTTCAAGCTCCCGGGTGTGTAGAGCGCCGGCTCAAGGAGTCTCCATTTTGTATCCCCTTCCGGAACCTCTTCAAGCCGTGGTGGACCAATTGGCCCGCCTGCCCGGCCTCGGCCCCAAATCGGCTCTGCGTTGCGCCATGACCTTTCTTAAGTGGCCGGAGTCTGAAACCCGCCGCCTGGGCAGGGCCATCCACGATTTGCGCGACAACCTGCGCCTGTGCTCGCGCTGCGGCGCCCCGGCCGAAGCCGACCCCTGCGGGATCTGCGCCGATCCCGGCCGGACCGACGAGTTGCTCTGCCTCACGGCCGACTGGGACAGCATGCTGACCATCGAGTCCGGCGGCTTCTACGCCGGCCGCTATCTGATCCTTGGCGGGCTGTTGGCTCCCCTGGACAATGTCCACCCGGAAACCCTTGAATTGGAACGCCTGGACGCTCGTTTGGCCGAAAACGCGGTGCGCGAGGTAGTCATGGCCCTCGGAGCCACTCTGGAAGCCGAGAGTACGGCCGTGCACATCCGTTCCCGCCTGACCTCCCGCTTCCCGCATATTCGGATTACCCGCCTGGCCCAGGGCATTCCCCTGGGGGCGGAGGTCAAGTTCATGGATAAAGAAACCCTGCGCCAATCCTTGCAATACCGCCAAGATCTATGAGCCGCAAAAAAAGCGAACCATTTTTCCCCCCGCCGGCTTTGCCCCGCACCGGGGTGGAGGCCCATGCCCATCTCTCGGGCAAGGCCTTTCTCGAGGATATGGACGAAACCATCGAGCGTGCCCGCGCCGCCGGCCTGGCCCAGATCATCCAGGTGTTCCTGAGCGCCGAAGCCTATCGGGGCAATATCCGTCGTTTTGACGCCCATCCGGATGTCTTTTTCTGCCTCGGCATCCACCCCATCGACGCCCACGAGCATAAGGATTCCGAACTGGTGGAGATTGAGGCCATCCTGCGCAACGAGCCGCGCATGAAGGCCGTGGGCGAGATCGGCCTGGATTTTTACTGGAAGGACTGCCCGCTTGAGCGGCAGATACATGTGTTTCGCCTGCAACTGGACCTGGCCAAGCGCCTGGACCTGCCCGTGGTCATTCACTGCCGCGACGCCGTGGAAGAAACCATGGATATTCTCACAGGAGCCGGAATGGTCGGCAGACCTCTGCTCTGGCACTGCTTTGGCGGCGACCTCGCACTGGCCCGGCGCATTGTCGACAACGGCTGGCATCTGTCCATTCCCGGGCCGGTCACCTACCCGGCCAACAAGGCCCTGCGCGAGGCCGTGGCCGCCATGCCGGGCGAACGCCTGCTGGCGGAAACCGACTGCCCTTACCTCTCGCCTGTGCCCTTGCGCGGCAAGCGCAACGAGCCGGCCAACCTGGGCTATACCATCCAGGCCGTGGCCGCAGCCCGCAACATACCGGTGGATGAGATGTGGACCATGTGCGGCGACAACGCTCGCCGCTTTTTTGGTATTCCCTAAACTATCACCCCCTTCTCATCCCTTCCCACAATATAATACTCGATAGGCACTTTCTTGTGCTATGCCTTGCGGTAAACAGGCGCTCCGGATTTGGCCGGGTCGCCGCTCCACGCACGAGGGAACGCAAGATGAAAAAGCTGCTCGCACTGGCCGGTCTCACCGGCATGATCTGTTTGTCTGCATATTCCGCCATCGGCGCCGACCTGGTGGACGGCAAAGTCCTGTTCAACCGATCCTGCGCCGGCTGCCACAAGCCCGACGGCAGCGGCAGCACGGCCGCTCCGTCCCTGAAAGGCCTGAAACCCGAGGAAGTGACCCAAAAACTTCAGGGCTACCAGGCCGGCACCTATGGCGGCGCCAAAAAGGCGACCATGGAAACCATCCTGAAAACCAAGACTCCCGAGCAGGTCAAGGCTCTCGCCGACTACATCGGCACCCTGTAAACATCATGACGCGCTTATGCGAGCGGCCCGCCCCTTTCAAGGGCGGGCCATTTTTTTGTCGCCCCTGAGTGCACTGCCGCAACTGCCGATGTTTGGAACGGCAAAGCAAAAAAAGGCCCGGGCAAGCCGGGCCTTTTGGCGCGAACAGCGCAAAAGCACTTATTTTACTTCGACTTCGGCGCCGGCTTCGAGCAGTTGCTTCTTGGCGTCTTCGGCCTTGTCTTTGGCAACGGCTTCGAGAATCACGGAAGGAGCGCCGTCGACCTTGTCCTTGGCTTCCTTCAGGCCCAGGCCGGTCAGAGCGCGGACCACCTTGATGACGCCGATTTTGTTGGCGCCGGCACCCTTCAGGTGCACGTCGAATTCGGTCTTCTCTTCTTCGGCCGGGGCGGCGGCGGCGGCCGGCATGGCCACCATGGCGGCCGCCGGAGCGGCGGCGGACACGCCGAACTTCTCTTCAAGTTCCTTGATGAACTCGGAGAGTTCAAGCACGGTCATATTGGCAATGAAGTCGACAACTTGCTCTTTGGTAACGGACATGGAAGTTCTCCTTGAAAGGTCTTTGGTTTGAATCGCTTACGCGGCTTTCTTTTCTTCGAGGGCTTTCAACGCGTACAACATGCCGCGAATGGTATTGGCCAGCAGCGACACGAAGTTGGTGGGCACCGCGTTCAGGGTACCCAGGGTCTGGGCCAGCAGTTCCTTCCTGCCGGGCAGCTTGGCCAGGGCTTCCACCTGCTCGGCGGTAAGCGCCTTGCCTTCCAGGCCGGCATGACGAATCTTCAAGGTTTTGCTGGTCTTGGCAAAATCCGACACCGCCTTGGCAAGGGCGACGGGATCATGCTTCCCAAGGGCAACTGCGCAGTTTTCGCGGAAGCGGTCTTTGATCACGTCATGGGGCCCACCGCCAAAAGCGATGCGGGCCAGGGTGTTTTTCACAACCAGCAGTTCGCCGCCGGCTTCGCGAATTTTCACCCGCAGACGCGTCATTTCTTCCACCGGCATACCCTTGAAGTCGGCGACCACCGCGATGGAAGCACTCTGGGCCTTGGCCCGAAGCTGCTCGATTACCGCGGCTTTCTCTGTTCTGTTCACACGACTCTCCCGGAGTTGTTGTTTGCCTGGTGGAAATACAAGCCAAAGAAGTCTCGGCGGGGCTTATGGGCTAAAGCCTTGCCCGCTGTCTGTGACTCGATTTCCTTATCCTCAGCCGATGGGAGGGCTTGCCGCCCTCCGCATAGAACAATTTCATTTTGAAATTGCCTATGAAACCATATTGCCGGCGGACTTCCGAACGAGTCCGCAAGCGGGCGTCCGCTTACGCGTCCGCCGGAGCAGATGAACATTTGCAAAGTTCATCTGCTCCGGAAAGCCGTCCCTTAAGACTGGCCTTCCAGGAATTTGCGGATCAGCAACGGGTCGACCTTGAAGCCCGGGCCCATGGTGGTGGAGATGGCCATGTTCTTCATATAGGTGCCCTTGGCGCCCGAAGGCTTCAGACGGTTGACCTCGCCGAGCAGGGCCTTCAGGTTGTCCAGAATTTTGTCCGTGCCGAAGGAGACTTTGCCCAGGGGGGCGTGCAACACGCCGGCCTTATCCACCTTGAACTCGGCCCGGCCGGCCTTCACTTCCTTGACCGCGGCGGCCACGTCAAAGGTCACCGTGCCGGTCTTGGCGTTGGGCATCAGGCCGCGGGGTCCGAGGATACGGCCGATCTGGCCGACCAGGGCCATGACGTCCGGGGTGGCAATGGCCGAATCAAAATCGAGGAAACCTTCCTTGACCTTGGCCACCAGATCTTCAGCCCCGGCGTGCTCGGCGCCGGCGGCCTTGGCCTCGGCTTCTTTGTCGCCTTTGCAGAACACGGCAACGCGCACGGTCTTGCCCAGGCCGTGCGGCAGGGCGACGGCGCCGCGCACCATCTGATCGGAATATTTGGGGTCGACGCCGAGCCCGAGGGCCACATCGACGGTTTCATCAAACTTGGCGAAGGCGGCGGCCAACGACTTGGCCACAGCGTCTTCAATGCCGAACCTGTCTTGCAGGTCGTGGCCTTCAATGGCCTTCCGGAATCTTTTCCCATGTTTGGGCATGGCGGAACCTTTATCCTGTCGTTTGAATCTCCTGCCGGGTCGGGCGCATGGGCGCGGCGGCAGTACAGTTGATTAAACGCTACTTAACCTCAAGGCCCATGCTGCGGGCGGTGCCCAGCACGTTGCGCACGGCCGCGTCAAGGTCTTTGGCGGTGAGATCGGGCATCTTCAGCTTGGCGATCTCCTCGACCTGCTGCATGCTGATTGTGCCGACCTTGTTCCGGTTGGGCTCGCCCGAGCCCTTTTCCAGCTTGGCGGCCTTAAGCAGCAGCACGGCAGCCGGAGGAGTTTTGGTGATGAAGGAGAAAGAACGGTCGTGGTAGACGGTAATCACCACGGGAATGACCATACCTTTCTGATCGGCGGTCTTGGCGTTGAACGCCTTGCAGAATTCCATGATGTTCAGGCCGTGCTGGCCCAGAGCCGGGCCAACGGGGGGCGAAGGGTTGGCGATGCCGCCGGGAATCTGCAGTTTGATCTTGGCTACTTCTTTCTTGGCCATGTCGATCTTCCTTTATGTACGAAAGCCGAAGCCCGCAGGCGCCCGGCATCTGCTGCATCAGCCCTTGGAAACCTGGACGAAATCCAGTTCCACAGGGGTTTGTCGTCCGAATATGGACACGGAAACCCGAAGTTTCCCCTTGTCGTAGTTGACGTCTTCCACAATGCCGTTGAACCCCCCAAAGGGGCCGTCAATCACCCGCACCTCGTCGCCGCGTTCGAAATTAAACTTGGGCCGGGGCTGTTCCTGGCGGGTTTCCATGAGGGCGAGAATACGCTCGGCCTCGGAGTCGCGCATGGGCGTGGGCCGGTTTTTGCCGCCCACGAACCCGGTCACCTTGGGAATGGACTGGATCAGGTGCCAGGAAAAATCTGTCATAACCATGCGCAACATGACATAGCCGGGATAAAATTTGCGGGTAAAGGTCTTTTTCTCGCCGCGCACCAGCTCGATAATCTTTTCCGTGGGAATGACCACTTCTTCAATGTGCCCCTGGTCTTGGCCGGTGCGCATCATTTCGCGAATGGTCTGCTCCACCCGGTTTTCAAAACCGGAATAGGTATGCACGATATACCAGCGCGCTTTTGGGGTGCCCTGCGGGATATCGCTCATGTCATGCGCCTATGGAGAGAATGGCCTCGATCACCGAGGTCAGGAGGAGGTCCACAACGCCAAGGAAAATGGACATGAAGACCACCAGGGCCACAACGGCCAGACTGGTGGCTTTCACCTCAGCCTTTGTGGGCCACGAAACCTTGGAGAGTTCCTTTTTGGAATCTTCAAAATAGCGAATGAGCCGTTGCGGTCCCGAAGGGCCGCCGGCGCTCGCGCTTTTCCCGGCCACAGCCGTTTCTTTGCTTTTCTTCGCGGCCATTGTCGCCTCTTTCACAAAGCCCGTGCGGGCCTGATCCTCGCCCAGGAAGGCTGCGGCAAGGGAATATCCCTTGCCGCAGCGCCCGTAAGGCTTTGGCAGGGCAGGAGGGATTCGAACCCCCAACTTGCGGTTTTGGAGACCGCCGCTCTAGCCGTTGGAGCTACTGCCCTGTGATTTCTGCCAAATTACTTGGTTTCGCGGTGGAGGGTATGTTTCCTGTCCCAGGGGCAGTACTTCTTGATCTCCAGGCGGCCGGTGGTGTTCTTCTTATTTTTGCTCGTGGCGTAATTGCGCCGTTTGCACTCGGTGCAGGCGAGCAGAATATTGATCCGCATGGGTTACTCCAGGATTTCGGAAACCACGCCCGCGCCCACGGTGCGGCCGCCTTCGCGGATGGCGAAACGCAGGCCCTGCTCCATGGCGATGGGGGCGATCAGTTCCACGGTAAAGGTGGAGTTGTCGCCGGGCATGACCATTTCCACGCCTTCGGCCAGGGCGATGATGCCGGTGATGTCCGTGGTGCGGAAGTAGAACTGCGGACGGTAACCGGTGAAGAACGGAGTGTGACGGCCGCCCTCTTCTTTGGAGAGCACGTAAACTTCGGCCTTGAACTTCTTGTGCGGGGTGATCGACTTGGGGGCCGCGAGCACTTGGCCGCGTTCCACGTCGTCGCGCTTCACGCCGCGCAGCAGGGCGCCGATGTTGTCGCCGGCCTGGCCCTGGTCGAGCAGCTTGCGGAACATTTCCACACCCGTGCAGGTGGTCTTCACGGTGGGTTTGATGCCGACGATTTCCACTTCTTCGCCCACTTTGACGACGCCGCGCTCAACCCGGCCGGTCACCACGGTGCCGCGGCCGGAGATGGAGAACACGTCTTCAATGGGCATCAGGAAGGGCTTGTCGATTTCCCGCACCGGGTCAGGGATGTAGCTGTCGCAAGCGTCAAGCAGTTCGAGAATGGGCTTGGCGGCGTCGGCATCGGCGCTGTCGCACTCAAGGGCTTTGAGGGCGGAGCCGCGAATCACCGGAATGTCGTCGCCGGGGAAGCCGTAGGAAGAGAGCAGTTCGCGCACTTCCAGTTCGACCAGTTCAAGCAGTTCGGCGTCGTCGACCATGTCGCACTTGTTCAGGAACACCACCAGGCTGGGCACGCCGACCTGACGGGCGAGCAGGATGTGCTCACGGGTCTGGGGCATGGGGCCGTCGGTGGCGGCCACCACGATGATGCCGCCGTCCATCTGG
>JAVBLS010000022.1:0-32040 GCA_031553235.1 Desulfovibrio sp. | reverse complement strand
CCAGCCCTGTTCATAAAGCTCCACGGCCCGAAGTCGCCTGAACTCGCGTACATCTTGACTGGTCTTGCTGAGCGTTTTCATGTCTCATGACATACCAGAGTTTCTAGAAAATGTTTAGTGAAAAATGCGGATATCAATAAGAAACCGCTGTTACCTGTCCGAACTATGGGGACCACCTCTGTCTTCTTTGTGCCACCCCTTCAGGTAGTAAACCGCAACCAGAAAAATCAGCCAGACCGGGCCGACAATGACCGCCACATAGGCCTTGGGATCGCAGGCCAGAATCACCACCACGCCGATCAGGCAGGCCATGGCGATCCAGTTTGAAAGTGGGTAAAACGGCATGGGGTAGAGCAGGCTCTTGCGTTCCGCCGGAGTCATGCCTTTGCGCGACTTCATCTGCACCACCAGGATGGTGCCCCAGATCCACAGGGCCGCGAAAGCCGCCACACTGGTTACCAGAATGAAGACATCGTCCGGCAGTATATAGTTCAGCAATACCCCCAACAGCAGGCAGACGGCTGAAAACACGATGGCCCAGGAGGGCACTCGACCGGCGTTGAGCCGGGCGAAAAGCTTGGGCCCGCGATGTTGTAGGGCCTGGCTGTAAAGCATCCGGCCGGTGCTGAAGATGCCGCTGTTGCATGAAGAAAGGGCTGCGGTCAGAACCACGAAGTTGATGATCCCGGCAGCTTTGGTGATGCCCAGATCCTGAAAGACGAGCACAAAGGGGCTGCCCTTGGTACCGATTTCATCCCAGGGGAACAGGGCCATGGTAACAAACAGGGTGCCGATGTAGAAAATCAGGATTCGCCAAAAGACCTTGTCGATGGCCGAGGGGATGCTTTTCTGCGGATCGGCTGCCTCGCCGGCGGTCACGCCAATGAGCTCCGTGCCCACATAGGCGAACATGACAATGCCCATGGCCTTGAGCACCCCGCCGATACCGTTGGGCATGAAGCCGCCGTGCGCCCAAAGGTTGGAAATACCCGCGGCTTCGCCGCCGCGGCCGATACCCGCCACAATCATCAGCAGGCCCATGCCGATCATTGCCAGAATGGTCACAATCTTCAGCAGAGCAAACCAGAACTCAAACTCGCCATAGGCTTTAACCGCGGCCAGGTTGACCAGGGTCATGCAGACCAGAGCGCCGAGGGCGGGAATCCACTGGGGCAGAGAGGGAAACCAATAATTGGTATACACGCCCACGGCGGTGATCTCGGCCATGCAGGTGATCACCCAGAGAAACCAATAGGTCCAGCCGGTGATGTAGCCCATCATCGGGCCCAGGTACATGTTCGCGTAAGCGCTGAAAGATCCGGAAACCGGGTGGGCCACGGCGATTTCACCCAGGGCCCGCATGACAGTGAAGATGATCAGGCCGCCGATCAGATAGGAAAAAATCAGCGCCGGCCCGGCGCTTCGAATGGCTTCGTTGGCCCCCAGGAATAAACCGACACCAATGGCCCCACCAATGGCGATCAGTTGAATATGGCGTTCCTGCAGGCTACGCTCCAGGTTTTCCGATTGCATCGTGGGCTTGCCCATACTCGTTCCCTCAGTTGCGGGTTGTCTATTTATTTTGGAAAACGATACACCAAAACGTATATACCGATAAATTATATCTACACACGATATGGCCCTGTACCGTCTCCGCCTGCTCGGCCGGAGAAAGACGACCTAAGGGCGCGGCGCTTCTTTGCCTCCGCCCACTTGACGCCGAGGCGGGGAGAACACATAGTCTTGGCGGGCGTCTTCAACCGCCCATTTTTTGCCCATAAACCGTCCGAGGAGCTTTTTTGCCATGCCGTCGCCCGCCCGCGCCCTGCCCACGTTTTTGCTGTTTCTTGCTTTTGGCGCGTTTTGCGGCCCGGCCCATGCCCTGACCGAAGACGATCTGGGCGAAATTTTTGATACCACGGCCGCTACGGCCAAAGCCGAACAGCAAAAAATCCGCAGTCTGCCGGGCGCGGACCGCCCGGCGGCGGTTCAAGCCCTTCTGGCCCACATTGAAGCAGGCATGGCCGCCACGCGGGACGGTGACGCCTACTTCCAGACCCACTGGGGCGATTTATACAACGAACTGGCCGAAGAGGCTGAAGATGATTCCGCCTTCCTTTTTTTGGACAACTCCGAAACCCTGTTCCGGACCATGAGCCGACAGTACCCCAACGAGCCGCACACCTGGATCGGCCTGGCCGAGTCCCACTGTGTGCGCGCCGAGTTGCTGGTTGAAGCCGGCAAAGAAGCCCAGGCCCGCAAAGAGGCGGAAGCCGGCTTTGCGGCCTTTGCCGAAGGCGAAGTGCACTGCCCGGGCGACAATTATCTCAACTACATGTGGGGCAGCAAACTGGCCATTTGGGCCTATGACGTGGATGAGCCCGAGCGCCGGATCCTGCGCGAGCGGAGCATTGAAAAGTTCGCCAAGGCCGCCAAAAGCGACCCCAAAGACCAGTATGCTCTGCGCATGGCAGGCACGGCCAACCTGCGCATCGCCCAGGATCTTGACCCCGACAATCCGGAGCGTAAACCTCTGCTGCACGCGGCCGAATCATGGTATACCCTGGCCTTTCGGGTGGATGCCGAAGGCACCTGCTCCCACCTGGCCGAAGCCCAGGCTCTGTTGCGCGACGAAAAGGGCCTGCGCGGCACCCTGGAGAGATGCTCCCGCCTGGGCGCCATGCCGGGCACCCTGGCCGACGACTTTGACTTTGTGCGCAACAAGCCCTGGTTCCAAAAACTCACCACGAGCGGGGACGAATGATGGCCGTGCCCGTCGGTTCTCTGATCAACGCTCTGGTGGTGGTGCTCGGCGGTCTGGCCGGGATGCTTTTGGGCAACCGCCTGCCGGACCGCATCCGGCTCATTGTCTTTCAGGGCCTGGGCATGTGCGTGCTGGTCATCGGCATGAGCATGGCCCTGAAGACCACCAACCCCCTGTATATGGTGGGCAGCGTGCTGCTCGGTGCGCTCATCGGCGAGGGGATGCGGCTTGAAGACTGCATCACCGGCGCTGGCAACGCGCTGAAGCGTTCTCTCAAATCCGGCAACACCCGCTTTACCGAGGGGTTCGTCTCCTGCACCCTGTTGTTCTGCATCGGGGCCATGGCCATTCTCGGCCCCCTGCAGGAGGGCCTGGACGGCGACATGACCACGGTGCTGACCAAGTCCATGCTGGACGGCTTCGCGGCCATGGCCTTCGGCGCGGTTTACGGCTCCGGGGTAATTTGCTCGGCCCTGCCGCTGCTCATCTACCAGGGGGCCATCACCGTGTTTGCCGAATCGGTCCGGCCCTATCTGAGCAATCTGATGCTGGCCGAGATCACCGCCACCGGCGGCGTGCTGATTATCGGCATCGGCATCAATCTTCTTGAACTCAAAACCATCCGCCTGTCGAACTTTCTGCCCGCGCTGCCGGTGTCGGTGCTGCTTTGTTCGCTGGTTCCCTGGATTCAAAGTCTCTTATGAAAAATTTCGCCCCGGCCGGCCGCTGCATCCACATTGAAGGCGCCCGACAGCATAATCTGAAAAACCTCACTCTGGACATTCCCCGCGACGAACTGGTGGTCATCTGCGGCCCCTCGGGCTCGGGCAAGACCACTCTGGCCTTTGACCTGATCTATGCCGAAGGCCAGCGCCGCTATGTGGAATCCCTCTCGGCCTATGCCCGGCAGTTCTTGCCCCAGATGGACAAGCCGGCCGTGGATAAAATCGAGGGGCTGTCGCCGGCCATTTCGCTGGAACAGCAGACCGCCGGCCGCAACCCGCGTTCCACCGTGGGCACGGCCACCGAGGTCTATGACTTTCTGCGGGTCTTTTTCGCCCGCCTTGGGGTGATGCACTGCCCGTCCTGCGGCCGGCCCATCGAAACCAGGGCCGTGGACGAGATCCTCGGCGATATTCTGGCTCTGGGTGAGGGGGCGCGCTGCATCATCATGGCTCCGCTGGTGGAACTGCAAAAGGGTACCCATGCCGACCGCTTCAAAAAGCTTCAGGCCCAGGGCTTTGCCCGGGTACGGGTGAACGGGGAGCTCTACCCCCTGGAAGACGTGCCCGCCCTGGACAAAAACAAGAAGCATACCGTTGAACTGGTCATCGACCGCCTAGCGCTGCGCGAGGGCATTCGAGGCCGGCTGGCCGATTCCGTGGAACTGGCCCTGCAGCATGGCAACGGTCGGATGATGCTGCTCGTTCCCGGATCTGCCGGAGACGAGGTGGTCAACTTAAGCACGTTGTCGGCCTGCCCGGACTGCAAAATCAGCCTGCCGGAACTTTCCCCCCAGCTTTTTTCCTTCAACAGCCCCCAGGGAGCCTGCCAACGCTGCCTTGGTCTGGGCACGGTGGAATATTTCGACCCCCTGTTGGTGGCGCCCAACAAAGGCCTTTCTCTGGCCGGCGGCGCGCTGCTGCCCTGGAAGAACCCCAAAGTTTACGAGCGCTATGTCGCCGAGATGCGCGCCCTGGGCGAACGCTTCGGCTTCGGCCTGGAGACGCCGCTGGCCGAACTGTCGGCCGAAGCCCTTGCGGCTCTGTTTTACGGCGAAGAAGAACCCGGTAAGGCGGCGGTCGGCGATGCGGGCTACCTGCGCCGAAACTGGATGGGTGGTTCAGTGCAGTTGAAGGGCAAGCGCGGCCGGCTGGCCTCCGACAACGGACTCTGGCCCGGCGTGACCTCCATTCTGGAAAAGGGCATGCAATACGGCGACGCCTGGCGCGACGAACTTTCGCGTTACCGGCGCAACACCGCCTGCCCGGAATGCGGCGGTTCGCGCCTGAACGCCACGGCCAGGGCGGTACACGTTGACGACCTCGGCATCGTGGACTTTTGCTCCCTGTCCATCGAGCGGGCTCTGGCCTGGCTGGACTCGCGCTCCTTCAAGGGCCGGCGTATCGCCGTGGCCGAACCCCTGCTCAAAGAGCTGCACCACCGTCTGGACTTCATGTCGCGGGTGGGCCTGGACTACCTCTCCCTCGGCAGAAGCATGGCCACCCTTTCCGGCGGTGAGGCCCAGCGCATTCGTCTGGCCTCACAGCTCGGTTCCGGCCTAGTGGGCGTGACCTATGTGCTGGACGAGCCTTCCATCGGCCTGCACCCGCGCGACAACGCCCGGCTGATCGGCACATTGCGCAGCCTGCAGCAGCGCGGCAACACGGTTTTGGTGGTGGAGCACGACGAGGCCACCATTCGTGAAGCCGACACCGTGCTCGAACTTGGGCCCGGTTCCGGTGAGCGGGGCGGCGAACTTATCTTCCAGGGGTCGGTTCCCAAGCTGCTGGCCTCGGACTCTCTGACCGCCAAGTATCTGCGCGGCGATCTCGGCGTGCCCCTGCCGGAAAAGCGGCGTAAAGGCAGGGGAGAGCTGCTGCTCAAGGGCGTTTCCACCAACAACCTGAAAAATATTGACTGCGCCGTTCCTCTGGGAGCCCTGACCTGTGTCACCGGCGTTTCCGGCTCGGGCAAAAGTTCCTTGGTGATGGACACTCTCTACAAGCATCTGGCCCTGGCCCAAGGCATCAAGGTGGAATCGCCGGGCGAAATTGCAGGCATTGTCGGGGCCGAGCAAATAGAACGGATCATCGCCATCGATCAAACCCCCATCGGCCGCACACCGCGCTCCAACCCGGCCACCTATACCAAGGTCTTTGACGAGATCCGGCAGATTTTTGCCCAGACCCCCGAAGCCAAAAAGCGCGGCTGGAACCCCGGACGCTTCAGTTTCAATGTCAAGGGCGGACGCTGCGAGGCCTGCGCCGGCGACGGACAGATTCGGGTGGAAATGCACTTTCTGCCCGACGTTTTCGTGCAATGCGATGTCTGCGGCGGCAAACGCTACAGCCATGAAACCCTTGAAGCGCGCTACAAAGGCCTGAATATCTCGGAAGTGCTGAACCTGACCGTGGCCCAGTCCAAGGAGTTTTTTTCCAACTACCCGGCCTTGGAACGCCGCTTGGGCATGTTGGAAGAGGTCGGCCTGGACTACGTGCGTCTCGGCCAACCGGCCACCACCCTGTCCGGGGGCGAAGCCCAACGCATCAAGATTTCGCGCGAACTGGGCAAGCGCGGCCTGCCCGGTTCGCTGTACATTCTTGACGAACCCACCACCGGCCTGCACATGCACGAGGTGGGCAAACTGATTAAGGTGCTGCACAGCCTGGTGGAGCGCGGGGCCACGGTGGTGGTCATCGAACACAACACCGATATGATCCTTTGTGCCGACCATGTCGTCGACCTCGGCCCCGGCGGCGGTGAAAACGGCGGCCGAATCATCTCCAAAGGAACCCCGGAAGAAATACTAGTGGACAAGAACTCTGTTACGGGCAGTTTTCTCAGTCATGTGCGCAAAACAACCAAGCGCCGCTGATATTACATTTTTCTCATACGACACCTTATATTTTGCGGCATATGTATTGCCTTGCAAAGCGGACTGCTTTTCTATAAAAATGCAGGTTCCGCATGCGCGGTACGTTAACTCAGGAGGCTACAATGGGTAAGTTTCAATCTTTTGACGATATCTACAGCGCTTTGTTTGTTGATTTTGACAACATTTATATGCGCTTGTCCGAACTAGATCAAAATTTGGCAAGAACATTCGCTACAAACCCTCAACGCTGGACACGCTGGATTGAAGGGCACGCTCTGCGGATGCTGTACGGTGACGGCGTTCGCCGGCGTATTCTCAAACGGGTCTGCTACATCAATCCGCATAAATACAGAGAGTTTCGTCCGTTCTTTCTGCGTTCGGCCTTTCAGGTGGTCGATTGCCCACCCCACTCGGGCTTTGGCAGAACCACGGCCGAAATACACCTGACCATGGACGTAATGGATGCTCTGGCGCACACCACGCGCTATGATGAAATCATCATCATTTCCGGCGATGCGGACTACACTCCCTTGGTCATGCGGGTTTCAGAACACGCCCGGCGCAGTCTGGTGCTGGCCGTGGGCTATACGTCGCCCGCCTATCTGGCGGCCTGCTCCTGGCGCATCCGTGAAGACTGGTTCACCGCCCAGGCGCTGGAAGAATCCCGCGCCGACGAACTGGACGCCGAGCAACGTCTCGGCGACGAGATGCGCCCGCTGCGCACCCCGGACCGCCCCGACCCCCGGGCAGAACGGCGTGAGCCGGCTGCGACCGGGCGTACGGGCCTCTCCCTGCCTGCCAACCGGCGCATTCGGCTGATCGAGGCGGTCAAACAGCTGGTGGCGGAGTCTGGCGTGCCTGTACCACTGCCGTCCGTGGCTCAGATGCTGCAGCAGGAGCAGGAGGCCGGAGTCGACTGGTTTGGGGCGGGCTCGCTGCGCGAGCTGATTGAGGCCCTGGATCTTTCCCCCCTGACTTTCTCGCCGATTGGACAGGGCGTCATCTACGACCCCGAGCGGCATGAAATGCCCGAGGGTTTGGCCATGCGCGAAGCATTCCAGCAAACCGACCCCGAACTGTTCGCCTTTGCCGCCAAGGTGACCAGGCGCACACCCATGCCCCTGTTGCCGCCGGATCTTTATACGGCCTTTTTCAAAATGCTTTTGGACGAAGTGACTGCGCGGGGCTTTTCGCGTATTGAAACCGTCGCGGTACTTGAAGATCGTTGCTACGACGACAATCTGCCCTGCAATCCGGAACAGGTGGCCTTTATTGTGGAATCCGTTGTCCGCGGGGGGCTGGTCCTGCCCAAGGCGACCGGAGGCGAAATGCCGGCTCTGACGGCCGTACGTAAGGCCTTTTTCAACCGTATGATCGAGGTTTGCCGCGGCAACGGCCTGCCTTTGGACGACAACGAACGCGGCCTGTTGGCCCGCTGGCTGTCTTATAGCGAATAATGCGTCCACAACACCGGTTCCCAAAACAAAACCCGCGCCTTAGCGCGGGTTTTGTTTTGGGAACCGGTGCACGGCATAAAGCCGAGGCGATCCGACGGGTGACGGCCATATTCGGCACGGCTACAGCCAACGCTCCACAGGGATACGCGGCCGGCTGCACACGGCCTCAAGCACCTGCCCTTGCGTGGCCGTGGCCGCGCCCACCTCGCCGACCACGATGCCGGCCGCATGATTGGCCAGAATGGCCGCGCTGACCAGATCCACCCCTCCGGCAAGCCCCAAGGCAGTGGCCGCGATGACCGTGTCGCCTGCGCCGGTAACGTCAAAGACCTTGCGGGCCGTGGTGGGAATGTGCAGCACCTCGTCGCGGGAAAGAAACATGGCAATACCCTCCGGCCCCAAGGTGACCAGCAATTGCGGGCAACCCACCCGATCCATGACCGCCAGACCGGCGGCCAGGATTTCTTCACGGTTGCGGACGAGCAGGCCGGCCGTCTCGGCGGTTTCCTTGGTATTGGGGGTCATCAGGGTCGTGCCGGTATAGTACCCGGCATTCTGCGGCTTGGGGTCCACCAACACGGGCAGGGGAGAGTGCAGGGCCATGTTCAGGCGATGCAAAGATTCCATAAAGGCACGGGAGACCAGCCCCTTGCCGTAATCGGATACCACCACGGCACCGCAACCCGGCAGGGCGTCGGCCACTGTCGCAAGAACGCGCTGCGACAACTCTGCTTCGTGCGGGCGGGGGTCTTCGCGGTCCACCCGGATCATTTGTTGCCGGCGGGCCACAATGCGCGTTTTGGTGGTGGTGGGCCGGCCCGAGGAAAGCAAGCGGGCATCTACTCCCTCGCGCTCCAGGGTATGTTCCAGGTCATTGCCGGGGGCATCGTCGCCGCGTACGCCTACCAGCCTGGCCTTGCCGCCCAAGGCCACAATATTTCGGGCCACGTTGCCGGCGCCGCCCAGCACATGGCATTCCCCCTCCACCAGGACCACCGGCACCGGAGCCTCGGGCGAGATGCGCTCGGTGTCGCCGCTCAGATAGATGTCGAGCATCACGTCGCCGATAATGAGGACACTTTTCCCCCGAAGGGCAGCCACGGCTTCGGCCAACAGAGCCGGGTCGCCCTGCTGCTCGATCGGGCGGTGAACGATCAGGGCGCTCATCAGCGATCTTCCTCCGCTTCGGCCACAGCGCCGGCGCCTTCGCCACCCGGGCCGGCCGGACTGCTCGGCTCAATGGCCATCCGTCGTACGCCTTCCAGGGCCAAACCGACTCGGCCGGCCAAGGCCTCACGCCGGTCATGCTGCAGGGCGGAGCGACTCGCCGCATCGAGCTCGGAGCGGTTCGTGCCGTCCAGAGCGGGCCCGGCCTGGCTCAGACCAAGACGGAGCAGCAGATGCTCCAGTTCTTCGCGACTGGTGTACTCCAGGCTGACTCGGCCGCGGTTTTCGTGTCCGGTGACCTTGACCTTCATGCTCAAGCCCTCGCTCAAGCGGGTCTGGACCTCCCGCAATCGGGCACTTTGCGGTTTGGGACGCGCGGGCACGGGGCGCGGCTTGGCTTGGACCTGTTCCGACTCTTCCAGGGCTTCCGGTCGGAAGCGACCGGTCTCTTTCCACTGAACGGCCAAAGCTTCGGCCTCGCGTACCGGGAGGTGTTCTTCCAGAATCAAATTACGCAGGTAGTCACGGGCCTTTTCTTCGGTCACGCTGAGCAACGCTCTGGCATGGCCGGCCGTGAGCCGACCGTCGGAAAGGTCCGCGCGGGCGGCTTCGGAAAGGGAAAGCAGGCGCAGGGAGTTGGCCACGGCCGGACGGCTTTTGCCGATGCGGGCGGCCAACTCATCCTGGCTTAAGCTGAATTCATCACGGAGGGCCTGAATGCCCAAGGCCTCTTCCACAGGATTGAGATCCTCGCGCTGCAGGTTTTCCACCAGCGCCGCCAACAGCGTTTCCTGGGCGGTCAAGCTGCGCACCACCACCGGCACCTGGTCAAGCCCGGCCAGTTGTGCCGCCCGCCAACGGCGCTCGCCGGCAACGATTTCGTATTTTCCCGGTCGCCCCTCACCCAGCGGACGCACCAGAATCGGCTGGAGTATCCCCTGGCCTTTGATGGAAACGGCCAGTTCTTCCAGCGCCTTTTGTTCGAACTGCCTGCGAGGCTGGTGCGGATTTGGCTGGATATCGGCTATGGGTAGGGTGTGGGCGGGCCCGTCTTCAGCTTCGGCTTTGCCCACGCCGGTATTTCTGATCAATGCGTCCAGGCCTTTGCCCAGACCAAGACTGTTGTTTGCCATGTTGTCGGCTCCTTTGCACTGAGAGCAATTTTACGTTGAAATTGCCGACGGACTGGAAGCGGGTCGGCGCCGGCGGCCTTGACATCCCCCCCCCAAGACCCCAAGGTGAAGCCCGGCCTCGACCCAATGCTTTTTCCCGGAGGTATTATGGCTCTTTCCGATCAAGTCGTTCCCCTGTACGACGCCAACGGGGATCTCTACACCGTACTGCTCGGCGCCGATATCTGGCGGCGCGGCTCTGAACGTCTGCTGCGGGTGATTAATTCCCTGGAGGACCCCGCGGTGCCACGGCCGGAACCCCTGGAAGACTGGGAAATGTTCAAGCAGTATTGGGATTTTCGCTATCCTTATAACGCCGAGGTGGAATGCCGGCATTGCGGAGCCCAGACCAACGACTGGACACTCGACCCGCTCAAGCCCTTTCGTCTGAAAAGTGCCCAGCTCGGCGGCCTGGTGGTGTTTCACTGCAACGCATGCAACGCCACGGTGCGCAAAAAACACTTCAAAGATCGCGTCTACTACGAAGCCACCCCGCCGGAGCAGGGCTGCAACGTCTGCGACTGAGCCTGCCCGCCTTACTGAAGCACCTCGGAGTGTTCCCGCCGGGGCTTGCGCAGCACGGCTTCTTTGGCCAAAGCCAGATAGGCCTCGGCGCCTTTTGACTTGATATCGTAATGGATAATCGACTTGCCGTGGCTTGGCGCTTCAGAAAGCCGCACGTTACGAGGTACCACGGTTTCAAAGAGCTGATCAGGAAAACACTTGCGCACTTCGTTCTTGACCTGGCGAGTCAGGCGATTGCGCGTGTCATACATGGTCAAAACCACACCAAGCAAATTCAAGGCGGGATTGAGGCGTTTTTTCACCAACTCATAGGTGTGCAACAGCTTAACTATACCTTCCAGGGCAAAGTACTCGCATTGCAACGGAATGAGCAGTTCTTTGGCCGCGCATAACGCATTGAGGGTCAACAAGCCCAAGGATGGCGGGCAGTCCAGGATCAGGTAGTCAAACTTGCCCTCCAGACCCTTGAGCACTTCAGAAAGAAAATACTCCCGGCCGATCTTGTCCACCAGTTCCATTTCCACGGCCACCAGATCTGTCGTGGCGGGCAGCACCCAGAGAAATGGCGAGGCGGTACGGCAAATGGCCTTTTCTGCCTCTTCCGGATGAGAAAAAATCTGGTACAGCGAGATTGGACCGGGCTTGACGGCCAGGCCACTGGTACTGTTGGCCTGGGGATCGCAATCCACCAGAAGGACTTTTTTCTCCATGATGGCAAGCGAAGCAGCCAAATTGATGGCGGTGGTGGTTTTCCCCACCCCGCCTTTCTGATTGGCAATGACGATAATTCGGGCCACAACGGCTCCTTGGGATGGATGTTTCATGTGAAACACGGTTCGTCCACAAGCAGGCTTATTATATACCATCGCTATCTTCACGGTCAACTCACTGGATATTTTTTTGCGAATCCCACCAACCACCCAGAACAACAAAAGAAAAGCCGGCAGACCCTGCCGACTTCAAGTTTCACATGAAACATAAGAATATTTTTAATTTAAAAAGTAACCAGGGAGACATGCCGACATGAGCCGGGGCGACCATCATGAATCAGGGGCATGCGCACCGTAATATTCTGTATACCACCGTACAAAGCGAGCGATTCCTGAACGCAGGGGAGTGGACGGCGTGTAGCCGATCTTTTTTTGCAATCGGCTGATGTCGGCATAAGTAGTCGGAACATCGCCCGGCTGCATGGGCAAATCGTTGCGCACGGCCTTTTTGCCGAGACACTCCTCAAGAACGGCTATAAACTCGTTCAAGGGCACCCCGTCATTATTGCCGATATTATACAGAGCAAAGGGAGCGGAGCTGTCGGCCGGGTCGGGAGCTTGGGCATTCCACTCCGGGTCACCCTGGGGGGGCAGGGCAATTAAACGGACCACTCCTTCGATAATATCGTCAATATAAGTAAAATCACGACGCATCTGCCCGGCGTTGAACACCGGAATAGGCCTGCCTTCCAAAATGGCTTTGGTAAAAATATATATGGCCATGTCCGGCCGGCCCCAGGGGCCGTATGCGGTAAAAAAGCGCAGGCCGGTGCAGGGCAGACGATACAAATGGCTGTAACTGTGGGCCATAAGCTCGTTGGACTTCTTGGTGGCTGCGTACAGGCTGACCGGGTGGTCCACATTGTCGGATTCGGAAAAGGGTACCTTGGTGTTCATGCCGTATACAGAACTGGACGAGGCAAATACCAGGTGTTTGGTCGCAGCCCGCCGGCAGCATTCCAGAATATTGGCAAAACCGACCAGGTTGGACTGCACATAGGCGGCCGGATTTTCCATGCTGTAGCGCACCCCGGCCTGGGCCGCCAAGTGAACCACATGGCCAATCGAGCCGCAATCGAACACCCCGCGCACAGACGGAGCATCAGCCAAGTCGGCACGGTAAAAAACAAAGCGGGAATAGCCCTCCAAAAGGCGCAGACGGGCCTGCTTTAGCTTGGGGCTGTAATAGTCGTTCAAATTGTCAAAGCCCACGACCTCATGCCCATCACGTAGCAGGCGCAGCGCCAGATGAAAGCCGATGAACCCGGCAGCGCCGGTGATCAGAATCGTCATGGTCATATCACCTTGCCAGCAGTCCGGGAAAACCGGCAAAAGACGCGGCCAAAAAATCCATGCAGGCCGGCGGCAGGCTGTCGAGGGAGCTCAACTCGACCATGCTCGGCAAGAGCAGAGCCAATCGGCCGGTGATGATGGCATCCGTATACGGAGCGTTCAAGACCGGGGGCAACCCGCACATGGGCAGGCATTCCGCGCCAAAAAGAATGATCGCCTTGGGCCGTAACAAGGCAACGCCGGACAAAAACTGCGCCGGCGCCTCCGAGCCCTCGTCAGGAAGAGCAGGTGGCCAAAAACAACTCGTCCCCTTGGGCAAAGACAGCCCGCCGATCAAAGCACGCAAACAGGCGGAACGCCGGGGGGCGCCCCGACCGACAAGATCCGGACCGAGTTCCGGATACGTCCAAAGCAAGGGGGCGGCAGGAGTATGCCGCAGCAGTTCCTGTCTGGCAGCCGACAAAAATTCGGTAGCCGCAACAGTCGGAACTGTGCTCTGGATCGGGGAAGCGCTCCTGCGCCCGAGGTGGGGCGCGGTACGTTTGGACTCGGGAGAAGACGCCGCGCCGGCCGGGGCGAGATGCCGGCCGGTTCCACTTACATCGCCGGGTTGCGCCGGGGGGGCGGGGGGACGTATCGCCGGCGTGATCGGGCGCCGGCCGGGCTGGGTCAGGCGTTCCAACAGCGCCAGGGTCTCTGGATCGAGATCAACAGCGTTTGGGTCCGGCCATAAATGACTAAGCCCGGCAAAATGCCAGGGTCGGAAGACTTCAGCCAAAGTTACGGAAGAAGCAGCCAATCGAGCAGCCTCCAGGCTGCATCGGCCTTGCTCGTGCCGGGCCAGTCCTCGGTTCGGCCGGCTTTGTCGGCCACATGCATGGTGTTGGTGGTCGAGCCAAAGCCGGAGCCGGGCACGCCCACCAAGTTACCGGCAATGAGATCCGCGCCTTTGCGGGTCAACTTGTCGCGGACGGCACTTTCCAGATCTGCGGTTTCGGCGGCAAAGCCGAGCAGGCGCTGTTCCGGCCGGCGGGCGCGACCAAGGTCGGTCAGAATATCCGGATTGGGCAGAAAGCGCAGACTGAAACCGTCGGCCGAGCCGGCTTTCTTGAATTTCTGCGGACCAAAGGGCTCGGGCGAAAAGTCGGCCACGGCGGCCGCGCAGATGCCCGCGTCCATATGCGGCCAAAGGGACAAACTTTGCTCGTGCATCTGCCGCGCCCCCTCCACATTGTACCGGCACACCTCGGCGGGCAGAACGGGCACGCCCGGTCCGGCCACGGCGTGCACTTCGGCCCCGCGCAGCCAAGCCGCCGTTGCCAGGGCCGCACCCATGAGCCCGGTGGAATGGTTGCTCCAAAAACGCACCCCGTCCCAGGCTTCACGGGTAGGGCCAAGGGTGAGCAGGATCTTCCGGCCCAGCAACGAAGCGCCGGACAGCGAGGCCGCGCAGGCCCGCAAAACCTGTAGGCGAATCTCCTCAATATCGGCCAACCGGCCTTCGCCGTCTTCACCGCAGGCCATGACCCCGCTTTCCGGGGTCAACACCAAGTGTCCGCGCCGGCGCAGGGTCTCCACATTCTCTCTGGTCGCCGGGTTGGCCCACATACGCGGGTTCATGGCAGGGGCCAGGATCATCGGGCCGGGAAAGGCCAGCGCCTGGGCCGAAGCCAGGGTGTCGGCCGCGCCGTGGGCCGCACGAAAAAGGAAATCCGCCGTGGCCGGAGCAACCACAAAGGCGTGGGCAGCCGCACCTGGGTTGAGATGGCCGAAGACCGTGCCGTCTCCCTGTCCGAACATGGCCTCATAGACCACGTCGGCCCCAAGGGAAGCAAAGGTCAGAGGCGCAACGAACCGGGTCGCGGTCGGGGTGACCGTGACGTCCACGCCCAAACCGGATTTGCCCAGCAGACGCAACAGTTCCACAGCCTTATAGGCGGCCACCGAGCCGCACACCACCAAGTGGGCACGGCGGCCTGCCAAAGCTCGGAAAACCGGTTCGAAGCGCATTACTGGCTCAGCTTTTGCGAGCCGGAAGAACCGGCGGGCGCGGTTGCGCCGGGAGTGGTGTAGGCCTGCATATCCAGACCTGTAGAGTCACCCTGCAGCCGCGGCGAGACAAAAACGCGCATGTCGGTGAAGATCATCCCGTCGGAGAACACCAGGCAGACCAGACGGTCGGGCTTTTCAAAAATCAGCACCGATTCCTTGGAGCGCAGCAGCGAACGCAAAGTCCAGCCGTTGGCCGCCATGTTCCGGCGCATGCTGTTCATGAGTGAAACAAGCTCGAGCCGGCCGCTGAATTTTTGGGTACCGCACTTCAGGCCGTTGGGAGCAAAGGCAACAAAGGTGTCGCCGGTGGACTCGCTCATCCCGTTGGGAATGGGGATGTCGGTAAATTCGCTGAAGAAATAAGGGGTGGTCGGGGCCGAGCCCGCATCATCGGCAAAGGGATTCTTAAAAGAGCCGTCGGAAGCACAGCCCATGAGGGTCACTGCAAGACAGAGCACAAGGGCTCGAGCCAGATTTCTCATGTGTCTCTCCTTATTCCTTACGCATGATTTTGAGCGAGCAACAAAGGTAAAAGGTCGGCAAAACAGGTCGGGAAGTCAAGCAAAATCTCCAGGAGATGGGCCTTGGCACGGCTTGCCAAAAAAAAGAAATTCGTCCATAGACCGCAAAACGGACGTCTTCACGCCAAAGGATCACACATGAGCAAGTATGCCGAAATTTGCCGCGCCCTGCGCGCCGAGCCGAAAACTTGGCTGGTCACCGGCGCCGCGGGGTTTATCGGCTCCAACCTGGTAGAAACCCTGCTGCGCCAGGGACAGGCCGTGCGCGGCCTGGACAACTTTTCCACCGGATACCAAAGGAACCTTGATATGGTTCGCGACCTTGTGGGTGCGGAGGCCTTTGCCCGTTTCACCTTCATCGAAGGCGACATACGCGACCTGGAAACCTGCCGCACGGCCTGCGCCGGCGTGGACAAGGTGCTGCACGAGGCGGCTATCGGCTCTGTGCCACGCTCCATCGAAGACCCCATCTTCAGCAATGCCAACAACATCGACGGGTTCCTGAACATGCTGGTTGCGGCCCGCGACGCCGAGGTGCGAGGCTTTGTCTACGCAGCCTCCAGTTCCACTTACGGCGATGAGCCTACCTTGCCCAAGCGCGAGGATCGCATCGGCAAACCCCTTTCACCCTATGCCGTGACCAAGTATGTCAACGAACTGTATGCCGACGTCTTTGCCACGGCCTACGGCATGAAAAGTATCGGACTACGCTATTTCAACATCTTTGGTCGCCGGCAGGACCCGGACGGGGCCTATGCCGCTGTCGTCCCGCAGTGGTTCGCAGCCCTCATCAAAGGGCAGACCCTATTCATCAACGGCGACGGTGAAACCTCGCGCGACTTCTGCTACATCGACAACTGCGTGCAAGCCAACATCATGGCCGCCTGCGCTCCGGAAAAGGCCTGGAACCAAGTCTACAATGTGGCTGTGGGTGAGCGCACCACCCTGAACGAACTTTTCCTGGCTTTGCGTGAAGAAGCGGCCAAATTCAACCCGGCCGTAGCCGGAGCCAAGCCCGAATACCGCGATTTCCGGGCCGGCGACATCCGGCACTCCCTGGCGGACATCGCCAAGGGACGAGATTTGCTGGGCTACGAGCCGACGCACACCGTGCGCCAAGGTCTGACCGAAGCGGCCGGCTGGTACGCGGAAAACATCCTCTGATCCGGCCGCAGAGGCCGATGCCGACGGCGAGCGCAGCACCGCAGGAGTGGCCGCCAAACGCAGAGACTACGCATCGGCGTTTTCCCGGGGGCTGTCTCCAAATGACGGATTTTGGCCAAGAACAAAGAAAATGGACCTTTTCGCGCAGGGGGTGTACTCTCATCGTACTTGACCGTAGCGGAAAGGCCCGCTTGACACAGCAATTGGGCAAAAGACGTATTTGGAGGCGGCCCCTAAACCAAGCGCTGGAAGATGAGGGTATAGAGCGAGCGGGTAAGCAGAGAAACCTTCAGGCGCAGCCTGCGCATGTCTTCGGCATTCAGAGCCAGAACCTCGGCCAGATAGGAAGCCACGGGCATAAAGTCCGCTTCCTTTTTATCCTTGAGCAGGTCCACGTAAATGTTTACACGGCTGTTCAGGCGGACGGCCTCGGCGCCGCCGGAAGTGAGGGTGGGGGAAGTCTCGCGAAATTGGGCAAAAAAAGTCTGCCCGTCATCGGGAAAAGAGCGTTGCAGGGCCAAGTGCCACAGACCGACGCTCAGAGCCTTGAGTTCACGCAAAGCTGTCTTGCGCCGGCGCAATTGCAGGCTGCCGATACCGAGTTCCTGCAACTCGGACTTGAAATCGAGAGAATTCAGCAATGCTTCAAAGTTGCGGATCACCTCATCGGCGCTGTAGACCGCCCTGGTGACCCGCTCCGGCTCGTTACCGTCAATCGCAATGGTGCCGCTTGTCATTACCGAAAAGTAACAAAAGCCGAAGATTCAGGCAAGACTGGAACCGACTGAAAAGTGACACGGGACAAGGATAATCATGTGTTTTCCCAGCAATCCCTGCGGGCAGGCCCGTGCCCGCTTTCCCAGCGGCCTGCTCCAACCCGAAGGGAGTTTTCGGTTTTCCGAAGCCGGCCTGCTGCCCGCCGCCTTTATCACCCAGAGCTCCAAAGATTGTCTGTTGGCCGACCTCGGCGCGGGTTGCGGTGCCGCCGGGTTTGCGGCCCTGCTGACCCGGCCGGAACTTTCCCTGCTGGCCGTGGAGCGCGAACCGGAGCTTTGCGCCGCCTTGCGGATCAATGCCGAAACGCTGGGCGTCGCTGCTCGAACCCGGCTGCTGGAGCAGGATCTGGAAGATCCGCTTCCGGATGCAACGCAGTCAAGCTGCGATTTGGCCCTGGCCAATCCGCCGTACCGCCGGCAGGGGCAGGGGCGAACACCCGGCGCCGGCCTGCGCCGCCGGGCGCTGTTTGAGGACGGTCCGCAGACCCTGCCGGCCTTCTGCCGTGCCGCTTCCTTTCTGCTGCGCCACGGCGGCCGCTTTGCCCTGATCTATCCGGTGACCCGCCTGCCCGAACTGCTCACGGCCCTGGGTTCCACAGGCTTGGGCACGCGGCGCCTGCGCCCGGTGCGGCCGGCACCCGACAGGCCTGCGGAGCTGATCCTCGTGGAGGCCAGAAAGGGCGCGGCCAACGACCCGGTACTGGAGCGGGACCTCATCACCGGGGTGGGGCGCCGGCAGGACAGGGGCCACATAGAGGAGCCCAAGTCATGAAAACGCGGCTGATCATCCTGGGCACGGGCAACGCCATGGCGACCCGCTGCTGGAATACCTGCTTCGCCATAGCCGGCAACGGGGAACACTTCCTGGTCGATGCGGGCGGCGGCAACGGCATTCTGTCCCGACTCGAGCAGGCGAACATCCCGTTCCAGAGCATCCGGCACATGTTTGTCACCCACGCCCACACGGACCATGTACTCGGGACGATCTGGGTGATCCGCAAGATCGCTTCGCTGATGCTTCAAGGGGATTACGGAGGGCCATTTGCCATCTACAGCCACGACCTGCTCGGGCGCACCATCCAGACCATTTGCGGGTTGACCCTGCCGGCGGATCATCTGGCCGTTCTCGGTTCGCGCATCCTGTTGCGCAGTGTGGCCGACGGCGAGAGCCTGCAGGCGGCCGGCCTGGACCTGACCTTTTTCGATATCCACTCGACCAAAGACAAGCAGTTCGGCTTCCGCGCCGATCTCCCGGACGGGCAACGCTTGGTCTGCCTCGGCGATGAGCCTTACAACCCGTCCTGCGCAGCCTATGCGGCCGGCTGCGACTGGCTGCTCTGCGAGGCCTTCTGCCTGCATGCCGACCGGGAGATTTTCAGGCCGTACGAGAAACGCCACAGCACGGCTCTGGACGCCGGCAGAACGGCCGAGGCCCTGGGAGTAAAAAACCTGTTGCTTTACCATACCGAAGACACCAACCTGAGCAGGCGCAAGGCCCGCTATACGCAAGAGGCGCAAAGCGTATTCAGCGGCAAGGTCTTTGTGCCGGACGACATGGAAGTGCTGCCCCTTCACCCTTCAAACACCATTTGCTCATGATCAAAATTCTCCGCGCCAAACTCCACGGCATCCGGGTCACCGGCTGCGACCTTGATTACCACGGCTCCATCACCCTGGACCCGGCCCACTGCGCCCAGGCGGGCATCCATCCCCTGGAATTCGTTCAGATCTGGAACAAAAACAGCGGGGCGCGCATCGAGACCTACGTCATTTTGGGCGAGCCCGGCTCGGGCTGCTGCGTGCTCAACGGGGCCGCCGCCCGCACCTGCCAGAAAGGCGATGAGTTGATTATCTGCGCTTCGGAGTTCGTCACCGGCCCGGCCGATCTGCCGGACAAGGCCCCAAAGGTGCTGACCTTCAACCCGGACAACTCTGTGCATGAAGTTCTGGCCTACAATGTCGGGCAGACCCCGGAAGGCAACTGGAGCTTTGCCGTGCGCGACACGGCAAAGCAGAGGGATTGAAGCTTCCGGCCCAGCTTTTCATTTCTGCTGAATGGGGCTAGACTCCTCCGGCGCGACCGCCATGGCCGCGCCGGAGGAACAAGAAACGCCATGTCGTCACGCACCATCATTCTGATTGACCGCTGCAAGGGCTGCATGCTCTGTTCGACGGTCTGTCCCAAAGGCATCATTATCCAGACCGAGGACCTCACCTCCCAGGGCTACAAGCCGGCCGGGCTCTCGGACATGGGCAAATGCACGGGCTGCGGCTCGTGTGCCCAGATCTGTCCGGACATGGCCATCCGGGTGTTTACCTCCAAAGGAAAAAAGGAATAGTCATGGCCGCCAAAAAGACCCTCACCGGCGCCCCGGCCCGGCTTAAGGGGCAGAAACTCCTGCTCAAGGGCAACGAGGCCGTGGCCAGGGGCATGCTCGCCGCCGGAGTGCGCTGTTACTTCGGCTACCCCATCACGCCCCAGAACGAGATACCCGAATATCTTTCCGTGGAGCTGCCCAAGCTCGGCGGCCGCTTTGTCCAGGCCGAGAGCGAGGTCGCGGCCGGCAACATGCTGCTTGGCGCGGCCGGGGCGGGCATCCGCGCGGCCACCTCGTCCTCCAGCCCGGGCATCTCGCTGATGCAGGAGACCATTTCGTACATGGCCGGCAGCGAGTTGCCCTGCCTGATCGTCAACATGAACCGGGGCGGGCCCGGCCTGGGCGACATCTGCACCGGCCAGGGCGACTATTACCAGTCCACGCGCGGCGGCGGCCACGGCGACTACCGCACCCTGGTGCTGGCCCCCTCGGGCTGCCAGGAGGCCTATGACCTGAGCATCCTGGGCCTGGATCTGGCCTATCGCTATCATACCCCGGTCATTCTCCACGGCGACGGGATCATCGGCACCATGAAAGAGGCCGTGACCCTCTGGACCCCGGGCGCGCCGGACAACGCCGACGTGGCCGACTGGGAACTTTCCGGCTGCAAGGGCCGGCCGGCCCGGCTGATCAAGTCCCTGCGCCTGGAAGAGGGCACGCTCGGCAAACACAACCGGCATCTGGCGGCCAAGTTCGCCTCCATGGCCAAGGAAGCCAGGGCGGAATGCTTTGAAACCGCGGATGCGGATCTGGTGGTGGTGGCCTTCGGCTCGTCCGGGCGCATCGCCAAAAGCGCGATCCGGTCCCTACGAGCCAAAGGGCACAAGGTCGGGCTGGTGAGGCCCGTGACCCTGTATCCCTTCCCGGAAAAGCCCCTGGCCGAGTTGGCCAAGGCCGGTAAACATTTTCTGACCATCGAACACAACACCGGCCAGATGATTGACGACGTCCGCCTGGCCGTGCGGGGATATGCGGATTCGGCCTTTTTCGGCTGGATGCCGGGAGATTTGCCCGCCTCCGACGACTATACCCCCCCCATTCTAGAAGAACTGCGGCGCCTCAAGCGCCAAACCGGGAGGAGACAATGAGCCCGGATCTCGACGAATTCGCCCCGCCGGCCGAAATTGCGGCCTGCGACCTGACCTGCGCGCCCTTGCCGGGCGAACGGGCCGTGAACAGCCACCCGCGCGCCCTGATTGAGCGGGCCACGCACTTCTGCCCCGGCTGCCACCACGGCATCGCCCACCGTTTGGTGGCCGAGCTACTGGATGAAATGGAGCTGCGGGAAAAGGCCGTGTGCATCGCTTCCATCGGCTGCTCGGCCTTTATCTACAACTATATCGACGTGGACGTGCTCGAAGCCCCGCACGGGCGCGGCCCGGCGGCCGGCACCGGAGTGAAAAGCGCCCGGCCGGATTCTTTCGTCTTCACCTACCAGGGCGACGGCGACTTGGCCTCCATCGGCATTGCCGAGATCATCCACGCGGCCGCACGGGGCGAGAACATGAGCATTGTGTTCGTGAACAACACGGTCTACGGCATGACCGGCGGCCAGATGGCCCCGACCACCCTGCCGGGGCAGAAGACCACCACCTGCCAGGAAGGCCGCTGCGCCGAACGCGAAGGCGGGCCCATCCGCATGACCGAGATCATTGCCGGACTGGCCGGCACGGCCTACGCCGCCCGGGTTTCCCTGCACGACGTCAAGCATATCCGCCAAGCCAAAAAAGCCCTGCGACGGGCCTTTGAGGTCCAGGAAAATAAGCTTGGCCTGGGGTTTGTGGAACTGCTCTCGGGTTGCCCGACCAACTGGCGGGTCTCGCCGGTGGCGGCCAACGAGCGCATTGCCAAAGAAATGATCCCGGCCTTCCCCCTGGGCGTGTTCAAGGATGAATCGGCCGCCTGCTCCTGCGCGGAGGTGGAGGCATGAGCGTGTACACCGACGTGATCATCGCCGGCTTCGGCGGCCAGGGAGTGCTGCTCATCGGCAACCTGCTGGCCCAGGCAGGCCTGGAGGCCGGCCTGAACGTGACCTTTATCCCGGTCTACGGCGCGGAAATGCGCGGCGGCACGGCCAACTGCACCGTGGTCGTTTCTTCCGAAGAAATCGGCTCACCGATCATCAAAAAGCCCAAGAGTCTGATCATCATGAACCGGCCTTCGCTGGAAAAATTCCAGCCCCGCCTGGAAAAGGGCGGCGTACAGATCGTCAACGCCGATCTGGTGGACGAGGCCCTGATCGAAACCACCCGAATCAAAAGCTTCCCCATCCGGGCCAATACCCTGGCCGAAGCCCACGGCGGGGCGCGCACCGCCAACATGGTGGCCCTGGGCGCCTACCTGGCGGCCACGGACGCCGTGCCCCTGCAGGCGGCCCAAAAGGCCCTGGAGCATGTTGTCGGCAGCCACTACGCCAAACTCATTCCCTCGAATGCGGCGGCCCTGGAGACCGGGTACAACGCCGTGAAGGGCATGTGAAACCATAAGGACATGCCAAACCTCATGATCCGACCGGTCATCCTCTGCGGTGGCGACGGCACCCGGCTCTGGCCGGCTTCACGCCGGGGTCTGCCCAAGCAGTTCATGCCCCTGCACGACTCCACCCTGTTCAAAGACACCTTGGAGCGAGCTCGTCTCCTGGCCCCGGAAGCCGAGCCCCTGGTGCTCTGCAACCAGGAGCACCGCTTTCTGGCCGCGTCCCAGATGCAGGAAGTCGGCTGCAGTTCCGGCCCGGCGGGCGCGACGATCCTGCTGGAGCCGTGCGGCCGCAATACCGCCCCGGCCGTGGCCGCGGCCGCTTTGCTGACCGAGGCTGAAGATCCGCTCTTGCTGATTCTGCCCTCGGACCACCGCCTGGACCCCACCCCCCTGCAAACGGCCCTGGCATCGTCTCTGCCGGCCGCGCGCTCCGGCTGCATCATCACCTTCGGAATTATCCCGAACGCCCCGGAAACGGGCTATGGCTACATCAAGCGCGGCGAGCCCCTGAACCGGGAAATTTTCCGTGTCGAGCGCTTTGTGGAAAAGCCCGATACCCTTATGGCCCAAGGTTTTATTGATTCCGGCGACTATTTCTGGAACAGCGGCATGTTTCTGGCCTCGGCTTCGACCCTGATTCAGGAGTTTGAGGTCCATGCTCCGGATATCCTCCAGGCATGTCGTGCCGCTCTGGAAAGCAAGCGTAGCGACCTGGATTTCATCCGCCTGGGCGAAGAAGCCTTTGTCGCCTGTCGGTCCGAATCTTTGGACTACGCGATCATGGAACACACCGCCCGGTCGGCCGTGGTCCCCTTGCCAGCGGCCTGGAGCGACCTGGGCTCGTGGGATTCCCTCTACGCGGTCGAGGCCAAAGACGCCGCAGGCAACGCCCTGGTCGGCGACGTAGCGGTCGAAGACTGCGCCGACTCGCTCGTTCTGGCCCAGTCCCGCCTGGTGGCAGCCGTCGGGCTGCGCGACATGGTTCTGGTGGAGACCCCGGACGCGGTCCTGGCCGCGCCCCGGGCCCGTGCCCAGGAGGTCAAAAAAATCGCCGCCGCTTTGCTCAAGGCCGGCCGCAAGGAGCCCCTGGAGCACGCCAAGGTTTACCGCCCCTGGGGCAGCTTTGAAGGCGTCGCCCTGAGCGAGCGTTTTCAGGTCAAACGTATCGTCGTGGCTCCGGGCAAGCGCCTCTCCCTGCAGAAGCACCATCACCGGGCCGAGCACTGGGTTGTGGTCCGGGGCACGGCCAAGGTTACCGTCGGCGATGCAACGCAACTGATCCACGAAGATCAATCCACCTACATCTCCATCGGCCAAGTGCACCGCCTGGAAAACCCGGGCAAGATCCCCCTGGAGCTGATCGAAATCCAGACCGGCTCCTACCTCGGCGAAGACGACATAGTCCGGCTGGACGACCTCTATGGAAGGGTGGAGTGTGGAGAGGAGCCCCAGCCATGAGCGCCTCTCTTC
Organism: Desulfovibrio sp.; assembly: GCA_031553235.1. GTDB lineage: Bacteria > Desulfobacterota > Desulfovibrionia > Desulfovibrionales > Desulfovibrionaceae > Frigididesulfovibrio. The sequence goes on along the minus strand of JAVBLS010000022.1, from coordinate 8,455 downwards.
CCTGCTTCAAGGCTTATGACGTCCGCGGCCGGGTACCTTTGGAACTGAACCTGGAGCTGGTGCGCCACATTGGCCTGGCCTTTGCGGCCGAGTTTTCTCCCAAGACTGTGGCCGTGGGCTGGGACGTGCGGCACACGAGCCGCGACTTTGCCCTGGTGCTGGCTTCGGCCTTGCAGGACGGGGGCGCGGATGTTGTCGCCCTGGGCCTGTGCGGCACCGAGGAGGTCTACCAGGCCGTTGCCGGGCAAGGGCTGGACGGCGGGATCATGATCACCGCCAGCCATAATCCCAAGGACTGGAACGGCTTGAAGTTCGTTGGGGCCGGGGCTGTGCCTTTAAGCGGCGACTCCGGCCTGCCCGCCCTGCGTGACCGCATCCTTGCCGGAAACCTTCCGGTAGCCTTACGCCGTGGCGGCTACGAAAGAAAAAATTTGCGCCCGGCCTATCTGGCCGGCCTGCTGCGCTTTCTGGGCCTGAGCCCGGATCAGGCTGCGGCCGTGGTTGCGGGAGAAGGCAGCGATCTGGAGGAAGGTCGAAAGATTCTGACCAGGTATGCGGGCTTCCGGCTGGTCCTGGACACGGGCAACGGCTGCGCCGGCCCGGTGTTGGAAGAGCTGGCCAAGCTCCTGCCTTGTGAGATGATCCTGCTGCGCTCCGAGCCCGACGGCGACTTTCCCTTTGGCGTGCCCAACCCGCTCCTGCCGGAAAACCGCGAGTACACGGCCAAGGCCGTGCGTGAGCATAAGGCGGATCTTGGCATCGCCTTTGACGGCGATTTTGATCGCTGCTTCTTTTTTGACGAGACCGGCGGCTTTGTCGAGAGCTACTACATGGTCGGGCTACTGGCTCAATATTTGTTGCGCCGCAAGCCCCGCGAGAAGATTCTCTACGATTCGCGCCTGACCTGGAACAGCATGGAACTGGTGGCCGAGGCCGGGGGCAGGGCCATTGAAAGCAAAACCGGCCACGCCTTCATGAAGGCCCGGATGCGCGCGGAAAACGCCTTGTACGGCGGGGAAATGAGCGGACACCACTACTTCCGCGACTTCGCCTTCTGCGACGGCGGCATGCCCCCCTGGCTGATCCTGCTCTCCCTGCTGCGCGAAAAGAGCGATGCCGGGCTTTCGACTCTGGTGGGAGAGCGCATGGCCCGTTTCCCAATCAGCGGCGAGATCAACCGCTCCGTGGCCGATCCCCTTGCGGTCATGTGCCGGGTGAAGGCCAAGTATGCCCCGCAGGCCAAAGCCGTGACCCATATCGACGGCCTGTCGGTGGAATTCGACAAGGTCCGCTTCAACCTGCGGCCTTCCAATACCGAACCGCTGCTGCGCCTGAACGTGGAAAGCCGGGGGGATATCGCCCTGATGGAGGCGTTGCGCGACGAGCTGCTGGCCGAAATGGATCGCGGCTGATCCGTTGCCTCAGGCCTGGATGAACTTCGACCAGAAGCGCTTTTTGGTCAGCAGTTCGACCACGTCGATCAGGGCCAAATGCGAGTAAGCTTGGGGAAAGTTGCCCAACTGCCGCTTGGTGACGAAATCCAGATCTTCGCTGAGCAAGCCCACATGATTGCGGCAGGTGATCAGCTTGTCGAACAGCTCCCTGGCCCGTTCCCGCCTGCCGGTCACAAACAGGGCCCGGATCAGCCAAAAAGTACAGATGGTGAAGGCCGAACTCGGCAGGCCGAAGTCGTCCGCGTTTTTGTAGCGATACATCAAATCGTTGTGCAGCAGCTCTTTGGCGATGCGATCAACAGTGCGCACGTAGCGTTGGTCCTGGGCCTCGATAAAGCCGTATTGCTCCATGAGCAGAAGTGAAGCGTCCAGATCGGTGCTGCCGTAACACTGGGTGAAGCTCTGCAGTTCTTCGTTCCAGCCATAAGTGAACACATCCTCGCGGATGACCGCGGCATGAGCCCGGATGCGCGCCTCGTATGAGGAACGGCCAAGATACGAAGCGATCTGCGCAGCCCGATCCAAAGCCACCCAGCACATCACCTTGGAAAAGACAAAGTGCTCCCGGCGCTGCCGGAACTCCCAAATGCTCTGGTCCGGGTTGCGCCAATCCGAAACCACCACTTTGACCACCTTTTTGACGATTTCCCACATCTCCTCGATATCGTCGAGGGGACCGGCGAAATGGTGGTAGTAAGTGTTGATCACGTCCAGAAGATAGCCCAGGGCATCGTTCTGCTTCTGGGTATAGGCCGCGTTGCCGACGCGCACCGGTTTTGAGCCGGCAAAGCCGGCCAGATGCCCCAAGGTTTCTTCGCTCAAAATACGCTCGCCCCGGATGCCGTACATGATCTGGAAGGTATCCTGCTTGGAACGGATAATGCTTTTGATGAAGCCGAGAAAGCGCAGGGCCGCGTGCCGATGATTCATGCGCAGCAGGGTGGTGATGGACATGGAGGCGTCGCGCAGCCAGCAGTAGCGGTAATCCCAGTTGCGTTCGGCACCGGCAGTTTCTGGAATGCTCGTGGTCAGGGCGGCCAGAATGGCTCCGCTGCGCTCAAAGGTCATCAGCTTGAGCACCAGCAGGCTGCGCCCGGTGAGTTCGCCGTATTTCTCAAACTTCACCGAACGATTGGCCCAGTTCAGCCAGTAGACCTTGGTACGCTCGAACTCCAGGTAGACGCGATCGAGATCGATGGTCACCAGCTTCTGGTTGTAGGCCAGAAGCAAAAATTCTTCCTTTTCCAAAACAAATTCCCTACCATCAAGCACCAAGTCGAAATCCAGGCCGGTGTAGAGATAGACGTTGTCGTTGGGGTCGTTTTCCGAAGCGGTGCGCAGGTAGTCTTTGTATTTTTCATGCACCGGGGCCCAGCGGGCATACTGCATGCGTGGGTTGTAGTCGATGCCCAGACGCGGCCTGCCGCGCAGGGGACGGAGCAAGCGATAGATTTCCGGCGGGTTGTAATAGTCCGACTGGGAAATACGGTAGCGCGGCATGAAATCGATGACCTCGAAAGAGCCCTCGGCAGAGTCAAACCGGGTGCGCAGAATATTGGTGTCCGCCAGGTAATGTTGCCGGCACTCACAGCCTTCGGGCAGATGAAAGCCGAAACGCCCGCCTTTTTCGCCATCCAGCAAAGCGGCAAAAATGGCCGGATCGTCAAAATCCGGAAAACACAACCATTCAACGGCGCCGCGCCGTGAGACCAGGGCTGCGGTCATGCAGTTTCCGATAACTCCAAAATCAAGCGTTCCGTCCATAGCGCACCTCCGGCCAAGGCTGTCAAGCCCTTCTCCAAAGCCGCATATTATCTGGTTGCGGTCGTGATAAAATTATGCCTATAATTCAACCCCTTCCCGTAACGCCCCGTGGGGCGAGCCAATCCCTTCTCTCCCGGGGCGCGCGGCCTACCCGCCGCACAGGCCGGCCGGTCTCCGGCCCGGCCCAACCTCGCATAACCGGGGGACGGCATGCGCTATATCATCATTTCCAATCGACTTCCCGTAACCGTCACGGACAAAGGCGGCCGCTTGCGGGTGACCCGTAGCGGCGGCGGCCTGGCCACCGGGCTGGACTCCCTGCAAACAAGCGGAGAAAGGCACTGGATCGGCTGGGCCGGACTGCACGTGGAGGAAGAAAAAGAACGGGAAAGGGTCCGGGCCCGGCTGGAAAAGCAACGGCTGCATCCGGTTTTTCTGAGCCCCGAGCAGATCCGTGAGTATTACGAGGGGTACAGCAACAGCACCCTATGGCCGCTCTGCCACTATTTTTTCAGCTACATCGCCTGTGACAAAAGTTACTGGAAAGCCTACAGAGAAGTCAACGAACTGTTTTGTCAAGAGGCGCTCAAGGTTATCCGGACCGACGACATCGTCTGGGTGCACGACTACCAGCTCATGCTGCTGCCCGGTCTGCTGCGCGAGCGCATGCCCGAGCTGAACATCGGCTACTTTCACCACATTCCTTTCCCGGCCTACGAGATGTTCCGCTTTTTGCCCGAGCGGGCCGAAATCCTGCGCGGACTACTGGGCGCGGACCTGGTGGCCTTCCATATTCACGACTACATGCGCCATTTCATCAGCGCCCTGTACCGGGTGTTGGGCCTGGAATGCCGCATGGACGAAGTGCAGTTGGAAAACCGCGTGGCCCGCATCGAGGCCTTTCCCATGGGCATCAACTACGACCTCTACCACGAGGCCCCCGCACGGCCCGAGGCCGGCGCCTTTGCCGAAAAGCTGAAACGCATCGCCACCTCCCGTAAAGTCATCCTGTCGGTGGACCGTCTGGACTACAGCAAGGGCATCCTCTTGCGTCTGGAAGCCTTTGCCGCCTTTTTGCAGCAGAACCCGGAATATTGGGGCAAGGTCACCCTGCTGCTGATTGTGGTGCCTTCGCGCGACAACGTGGACATGTATGCGGACCTGAAAACCAGAATCGACAAGGCCGTCGGCGCCATCAACGGGGCGTACACCTCCGTGGGTTGGGTGCCGGTGCACTATTTCTATCGCTCATTCTCTTTCTCCGATCTCGCGGTCATGTACCACATGGCCGATGTGGCCTTGGTCACGCCGTTGCGCGACGGGATGAATCTGGTTGCCAAAGAGTATCTGGCGGCCAAGCGCGACCGCCCCGGCGTGCTGATCTTGAGCGAAACCGCGGGCGCGGCCGTGGAGCTTTCGGACGCGCTGAGCGTCAACCCCATGGACACTCTGGAAATCGCGGCGGCCATCCGCACGGCCCTGGCCGTGCCCGAAGAAGAACAGCTTGCATCCCTGCAGCGAATGCAACGGCTTCTCGCGCGTCGGACCGTGGGTCGCTGGGCCGAAGAATTCATTGCCGAATTACGCCGGGTCAGGCGCCGCAACGAGGAGCTTGGCGCCAAGGTGCTCGGCAAAGAACGGCTGCCGGACATTCTCGACGCGTACGCCAAAGCGGAAAAACGCCTGCTGATCCTGGATTACGACGGCACCCTGGTGCCCTTTGTCAAAGACCCGGCCCAGGCCAGGCCAAGCCCGGAACTGCGCGCGACCCTGGCCGGTCTGGCCGCCGACCCGCGCAACACCGTGGTCATCTGCAGCGGCCGCGACAAAGATACCCTAGACGCCTGGCTTGGCGATCTGGACATCGGCCTCTCGGCCGAGCACGGAGTCTTTTACAGGGAAGGGGAGGTGTGGCACGGCGAGATTCCTGAGCCCACCTGGACCCAGGAGATTCTCGACATCCTGGAGCAGATCACCGACAAGACCCCGCGCTCCAAGATCGAAATCAAAAAAACCGCTCTGGTCTGGCACTACCGCCGGGTGGACCCTTGGCCGGCCGAACTGCGGGTGGACCAACTGGTCAAAGCCCTGATGCCCCCCTGCGCTCGCCTGGGCCTGCAGATCATGCGCGGCAACAAGATCATCGAGATCAAATCGGCCGACTTCACCAAAGGCACCGAGGTCAAGCGCCTGCTAAGCAAAGACCCCTTTGACTTCATCCTGGGCATGGGCGACGACGTCACCGACGAGGACATGTTCGCCGCCCTGCCTGAAAGCGCCGTGACCATCAAGGTCGGGCAGTTCTCCGACGCGGCCGGCTATTCCCTGCCGGCCCAGAGCCGCGTGCCCGCCTTTCTTGAGGCCCTACGCGCCGCAGGAGAACCGCACACCGGGGGAGTTTAAGCCCCCCTGTCTCCCAAGGACAAAGAGCCCACGCTTGGCGTGGGCTCTTTGTCGGTGAAGTTCGGGGAAAAATTTGAGGCGGAAAGCCCCAAGCCTCATTCTTTCTCAACGTTTTCGTCGATGCGATCAAAGCCGACCACCACGGCGCCTTCATCCAGGGCGACCAGGCGTACGCCCTGGGTGGCCCGGCCGACGCTGCGCACTTCTTCGACGCCGATGCGGATGATCTTGTTGGCCGAGGTCAGCAGGAGCAGGGCGTCGTCGTCGGAGACGATCATCGCCCCGATGACCGGGCCGGTCTTGGAGGTGGCCCGGAAATTGATGATTCCCTTACCGCCGCGCGACTGCACCCGGTAGAGCTCCAGTTTGGTGCGCTTGCCGTAGCCGTTGCGCGAGATGGTCATGATCGAGGCATCCTCGTCCTGCTTGACCACCACGCAGGCCACCACCACGTCCACGCCGCGCAGGGCAACGCCCTTGACGCCCGAAGCGCCCCGGCCCATGGGCCGCACCTCGTTGCAGGTGAAGCGGATGGCCAGGCCGGCCTCGGTGGTCAGCACAATCTGGCAGTTGTCGTTCACTTCGCGGACGGTTATCAGCTCGTCGTCCTCGCGCAAGCCCACGGCAATCATTCCGGACTTACGGCACTTGGCGTAGAGTGGCGCATCCGAGCGCTTGACCATGCCCCGCTTGGTCACGAACAGGAAGGAGCGGTTTTCGGAAAACTCGCGCACGGTCAGGGCCGTGGTCACCCATTCGTCCTTTTCCAGGGGCAAAAGGTTGGCGATGTGCATGCCCTTGGCCGTGCGGCTGCCCTCGGGCACCTGGTGAACCTTGAGCTGGTGCATGCGACCCCGGTTGGTGAAGAGCAGCAGAAACTGGTGGTTGGAGGTGGTCAGAAAGTCCTGGACCACGTCGTCGTCGCTCATATGCAGGCCGGCAATGCCTTTGCCGCCGCGCTTCTGCTGCTGGTAGTTGTCCAAGGTGGTGCGCTTAATATAGCCCCGGCGGGACAGAGTGATCACCACATCCTCATCCGGGATCAAATCCTCAATGGCAATGCCGGACAGGGCGTCTTCCTCGATAACCGTCTTTCTGGGCGTAGCGAAGGTGTTTTTCAGCTCTTCCAGTTCTTCCCGAATAACGGAGCGAAGCACTTCCGCATTTTCCAGAATGGACTTCAGGTATTCAATTTTTTTCAAAAGCTCGCGGTATTCTTCCAGAAGTTTTTCATGCTCCAGGCCGGTCAGGCGCTGCAGGCGCATGTCCAGAATGGCCTGGGCCTGGACCTCGCTGAAGGAAAACCGCCCCATCAGGCCGTCCTTGGCCTCCTGCGGAGTTTTGGAAGCCCGGATGATGGCCACCACCTCGTCAATATTGTCCAGGGCTATGCGCAGGCCCTCCAGAATATGGGCCCGGGCTTCGGACTTGGCCAGGTCAAAGCGGGTCCGGCGAATGACCACCTCCCGTCTGTGCTCCAAAAAGCAGGACAAGGCGGTCTTCAGGTTCAGAAGCTGGGGCCTGTTTCCGGACACGGCCAGCATATTGTAGGCAAAAGAGGTTTCCAGGGGCGTGAACTTGTACAAGGCGTTGATCACAATGTCCGGAATGGTGCCCCGCTTCAAATCCAACACAATGCGGATGCCCCTGCGGTCCGACTCGTCCCTGAGATCCGAAACCCCGTCGATTTTGCGCTCGTTGACCAAAAAGGCGATTTTTTCCACCAGGCTGGCTTTGTTCAGGGCAAAGGGGATTTCCCGGATGACGACGGCTTCCCCGCCCTTTTTCCTGGTCTCCACCTCCACCTTGCCGCGCACCTTTACCGAGCCCCGCCCCGTGGCGTAGGCGTCTTCCAGGCCTTTGCCGGCATACACCACGCCGCCGGTGGGAAAATCCGGGCCCTTGACGTGTTCCATCAGGTCATGGACCGTGCTCTCCGGGTCTTCCAGAAGCTGGAGCAGGCCATCGCACAGTTCCCCCAGGTTGTGCGGGGGGATGTTGGTGGCCATGCCCACGGCAATGCCCGAGGAACCGTTGAGGAGCAGGTTGGGCACCTTGGTGGGCAGTACCGCCGGCTCTTCAAGCGTATTGTCGTAGTTGGGCCGGAAGGGGACGGTATCCTTGTCGATATCCGCCAAAAATTCCCCGGCCAGACGGGACATGCGCACTTCCGTATACCGCATGGCTGCCGGAGCGTCGCCGTCTATGGAGCCGAAGTTGCCCTGGCCGTCCACCAGCAGATCCCGCATGGAAAAATCCTGGGCCATGCGCACCAAGGCGTCATAGACTGAAGAATCCCCGTGAGGGTGGTATTTACCGATGACGTCACCGACGATGCGGGCGGACTTTTTGGGCGGCCGGTTAGAGCCGTTGCCCAGCTCATGCTGGGCAAACAGGATTCGCCGGTGCACGGGCTTAAGCCCGTCCCGGGCATCCGGAATGGCCCGGCCGATGATGACCGAGAGGGAATATTCCAGGTAAGACTTTCGCAGTTCCTGCTCAATACTGACGAGGGGCTTGTCGGACATAGGGGTATCTTTATTACTGAGGTTCGCTTTCTATAAAAGGAAGCTATTTTGTGTACTTGACGGAATCAAAAAGAGTGGCGGACTGGACCTTGACCTCTTCGGGCACGTCTCCCCGGCCCATAATGGCCACAGTGGCGGCGCCTCTGGCCGTACGCAGGTAGCAGCTTTTGGCCCGGTGCCATTTGACGCCGTCCTTGTCCGTCAGATCGGCCACATCCTGCAGGGCCAGCGTGGTATCGCCGCGCAACTTGACGTTATAGTCCGTAAGCTGCATTTTTTGGCCGGTCACGTAGGTCTTCTTAATCT
>JAVBLS010000044.1:0-10583 GCA_031553235.1 Desulfovibrio sp. | reverse complement strand
TCTATGACGAAAACACCACGGGCGCGTTATCCGCAGGAATTGAAACAGCAAGCGGTCGCCATGGCGGGTGAGGATGGTTTCGGTGTAACGGAGACAGCGCGCAGGCTTTCGATTCCCATGAAAACCCTGGCGAACTGGATTGCGCAGTATCTGAACGACCCCATCTCAATATCTGTAAACGGTACGCCAACGGCGATAGTAATCCCAAAAAGTTGAAGAAGGCTGGATGGGACGACTCTTTTAGGGAAAAACTCATTTTCGGCCGGGGCTTATAATGCTCTTGCCCTGGGCAACGCTGTTCGTGGGATGGCCTCCTGCAAAGATTTTTGACATACCTTATACATACCCGCTTCAGTCGGGCGGGGTCATCCCATCAAGCGAGGATGGCGAGTTTTTTTACGATGGGGCTGGGCTCTTTGGCCCTACCCCATCGCAAAAACGAAACCTGACGAGATATTACGCCAAACCGTGCCCGCCGGCGAAGCTCCTCCCCCGGCGAAACGCCGGGGGAGGAGCGGAGGGGAGAAGCGCTAGCGGGGAATGACGAAGCCGTCGCGCAACGGATCTTCGTCGTCGAAGAGGAACTGGTTGACGCCGGTGATGTAGGCCGAGCCGGTGATTTCGGGCACAACGGCCTTGAAGGGACCGACCTGGGTTTCTTCCACGATCACCCCCGTGAACTTGGTGCCCAGGATGCTTTGGTAGACAAACGGCTTGTTCAGACCGATCTCGCCCTTGGCATGCAACAGGGCCAGCTTGGCGCTGGTGCCGGTGCCGCAGGGCGAGCGGTCCACGTTGCCGTCACCGAAAATGACCACGTTTTTCAGGTCGGCGCTCGGATCGTCAGCCTTGGTGTAAATTTCGATCAGGTCCACCTCGTGGATGGGCAGGGTGGGGTGCTTGATCTCGAAGTTTTTGTTGATGATGTCGCGCAATTGCATAGCCTGGGGCACCAGCCGGCTGAGTTCGTCGGGCTGGACCTTGGCATTCAGCTGGCCGGCTTCAAGAATGGCGAAAAAGCTGCCGCCGAAGGAAATGTCGAACTTCACCTGACCCACGCCGGGCAGGTCGATGGTGCAGTCGCGCTTGTAGACAAAGGCCGGCACGTTGCGGAAGGTCACGGACTTGACCCGGTCGTTCTCCACTTTGACCTTGACCCGAATCAGCCCGGCCGGGGCCTCAAGGTTGATTTGGGTGACCGGCTCGACCTTTTTCACGTAGCCCATTTCCACCAGCACCGTGGACACCCCGATGGTGCCGTGGCCGCACATGTTTAAAAAGCCGCCACCGTCGGTGAAGATCATCCCGAACTCGGCCTCTGGGTGGTTGGGCCGGGTTAGGATGGCCCCGAACATGTCGGCATGGCCGCGGGGCTCATGAATCTGCACGCGGCGAATCCAGTCGTGGTTGGCCGCGATATCCTGTTTCTGCTCCATCACGGTGTTGCCTTTCAAGAAGGGCACTCCCGAAACGGTAATCCGCGTGGCCTCGCCGCAGGTATGGGAGTCGATGGCTTGTATCATCTTGCTGAAATGCATGGTGTCCTCACTTTACGGGCGCGCGGAAAGACGCACCCTGTTACGGGGCCGGGCGCGCGTCCGGTCGCGCCCGCAGGGAACATGAAAGAGCGGAGGGAGGCATGCGGCCGGCGGTCGGCGGCCTTGTGCGGCCGCATGCCTGTTGGAGGTTTTTTGTGGCTAGGCCGTGGCCGCTTCGCCGGCCTCACGGCCCTTTCTGTAAGAGTTGAGCATGACCAGCGAGGTGTAGAGAATGACGCAGATCACCAGCCAGCGCAGGATATCCAGAGGCAGGGACTTGACGATATAGGCCGCGATATACACGCCGACCACGCCGCCAATCATGATGCCCCAGGAAGCCTTGATGTTGTAAGCGCCTTCCTTGATGAAGCGATAGGAGGCCACCGGCATGAGCAGAGCGCAGGAGCCCATCATGATCGGGAAGGCCACGATGGGGCTCATGCCCATGAAGTAGACCAGCGCCATGCAGGGGGCATAGAGCCCGATGCCGGCGGTCATCAGCGCGCCCAGGATGAAGTTGGCGATGATCGCGCCGATCAGCTTGCCGCCCTCAAGACCGATTTCCGTGCCGCCGGCGGGCATCCAACCCATCATGCCGGCCAGCATCAGGAAGGCGGTGATGAACAGGGCCGCGCCCATGATCAAACGAATTCTCTGGGCCGAGAAGTGGGCGATGATGCCCGCGCCGAAGTAGGCGCCCAGGGCGGCGGCAAAGAGCAGGCCGAACAGGGTGACCGGCTCGACCTTGATTTCGCCGATGAAGATCAGGGCTTCGGCAATGACCGGAATGCAGCAGCCGATGTTCAGGACGCCGGGAATCAGGCGGTCGTCGGTCTGTTTGGTGAACTTGAGCAGGGCCGTGGTCGGCGCAAAGCTGCCGATGCCGAGGGTATCGAAAAAGTTGGTGATGAAGCCGATGATCCCGACCTTGTACCACTGGGTCCCGGGTTCGAGCTGGTCTTTTTTGGCCATGAGATCTTTGATCATATAGATAATCACAAACACGGCCATGACCGCCAGAAGCCAAAAAATAATCTGGGCCATGTGGGTAAGGATAAAGTCCATGCCTCCGGCCTCGGCGGGAACGGCGGCGGCGGTGCCGTTAACGGCAGCAGTAGAATTCATAGTGCCTCCAAAATAGGATTGTGCGTTGCGCGGAATGCGCTTTACTTATCGTGCCTATGATCAACCCGGCCTACCGGGCCTTTGCACTCACTGTCGTTTTCGAAGAAACTCCTTCTCCCCCCCTTTCACGCGCCGGCCGCGGTCAGCAAAGCGAATGCACCACGCCGTCCCTGTATTCGTTGGGAGAAATCACCAACGGCATGTTGTTGGTCAATTCCATAATCGATCGGGCGCCAATAAAGCCGCCCGGCTCTTCCGGAAACAAGGCCGTATCGTACATACAGCCCAGGCCGGAAATGAGTTTGACCAGGGCCACCCGGCAGGCGCCGGGCCGGGCCGTATCCCAGTATTCCCGCACGGCGTCCACCTGGTTGTGGGAAAGTGCGGCCAGAAGCGGCCGCAGTTCCTGCGAAGCAGCGTCGCAGGCCCGGTGCGCGGCCATGATGCCCTCGCGGGTTCGGCCCTCGCCCTTGGCCAGCAAAACGTCCACGGAAAGAATAAAATCCTCGGGGGCGGGCGTGCCGCTGCGGCCAAAAGCCACATGCTCGCCCAGAATGCCGTCGGCCGAGCCGATGTTCATGGGCTGAAAGCCCCCTTCCTCGGCCGCGGCCAGCATCACCGTGAACCCGTCCAGGACATGGGTGACGCCTTCGCCCGGACAGCCTTTGATCTTGACGGCCAGGGGCGAGAAATCGAGGATGGAGTCGACCCGCACGTCCCTGTCCGAGGGGCGAAGCAGGCGCACGGCAACCGCCTTGACCCGCGCACGATCGGCCGGGCCGAGATGCTCGACGGCGGCCCGCTCCAGGGCCTTGGGGTTAAGAAGAAGTTTTTTGTCGCGCAGGGAATGCCCGTCGGCTTCGCGGGCTCCGGCGAGTTGGTAGTGCCGGCGAATCAGCCGGCGCAGCCGGACTTCGGGCCCGGCCGTAAAATTCATGCCGGGGCGGGCCTTGCGGATCTTGCCGCGCAACACCGCCAGGGCCTTGACAGCATCAAGCCCCACCGCGGTGTTTTGGCCCATGACGCAGTTTTCCACGCCCTCGGTCGTTTTGTTGTAGTCGATGATGGTGTCCATATAAGGGTTGGTCACCACAAAAGAAGCCTGGTTGCCCACAAAGCTCAAGCCCACCACGGGAATGTCCCGCTTGCCGATGGCCTCGATGACCGCGGCAAAGTCGATGTGGGTATTGCCCCAACTGTCGATGGAAACCAGCACCCCGTCCACGCGCATGGATTCGACCAGCGCGCCGGTGCGTCGGGCCACAAGCTGCTTGTGGTCGTTGTCGTCGGAAGTGCCCTGCAGCACGATGCCGGGCAGGTCCACGTCCGTGACCCCGGTGGTCAGGTATTCGACCAAGGGATCGCAAAAGTGGTGCAGCGTGGTTTCTTTGCTCGAAGGCCCGGTGCCCATGACGGCTTCCTTTTTCTCTTCCTGCGCCGATCGCCTGCTGTGGGCGGCGCTCCGGCTCTGTCTCTCGTCGTCGCCGCATTCGCGGCGTGTTCCGTTTTTTTAAGGGCGGCGGGGCGCTTTGTGGAGGCGTCGCACCCCGCCGCCGGAGAAGGAGAGAACCATTTCTCTCCTCCCGCCGATTTTTTTTAATGGTGTTTGTATTCGTACGGCAAGGGCTTGATCATCCCCGGCTTGTCGAACTCGACCACGGCCTCAAGGGCGTCCTTGAGGATGGCGGTCTGCATTTCTACGTTGTGAGGTTCGCCGGCGTTGGCGCCCATGGGCACCCGCGGCGCGACCGCGCGCGGGGAACCCTGCTGCTTGCACACAGGGGGCAGGGCGGCGATAAGGACAGTGGAGATACCCGCTTCTTCAATGGCTCTCTGCATAATCACGGCAGAGCGGTGGCAGGTTCCTCACCCCGCTGTGAGGACGCAGATGTCGACGCCCTCGTCTTTGAGCACCTTGGCCACGGCCGGACCGGTCTCGTTCTTGAACTTTTCCACGTTGCCGCCGCCGCCCATGAAGCCGATCAGAGTGGGAGCCAGCTTGCCGAAGAACTTGGCCTTGGCCAGTTCGCGCAGGCGGTCGATGGGCAGCATGGAGTTGACGTCTTTGTTCACGTCGCTGTTGTCGTAACCGCCGTGGGTGACCATCAGGTCGCCGGACTTGGTGTCCGCGGGGATTTCACGGAAGGTAAAATCGCCCGCGGCGTAGAACGGGGTCTGGGACTTCAGGTGGATGCCGCCGGCGGTGGCGAAGGCGACGGTGCAGTCTTTCAAGGGTTTGGTCAACGGGGTCCACACCGGCGGCGGCGTGGTCGGAGCGTAAACCTCCGACTGCATCCCGGGAACGGTTGTCAGTCTCATGAGTTGGAAACCTCCTGATCGGTTTTGGAAATGACTCTCGCATAACTGACGTAGACTTCGACGGCGTCGCCGACCTCCATCTTCTTGTCGGTTATGAAAGACCGTAAAGGCAGGTGCAATATCCCCATTCTGCCCTTGAGCTCAATGGTCGCGTTGATCTCGGTTACCTGTACCAGTTCACCCGGCAGCAGCTTGGGGATAAGCTCAACATCCATAGGTCACCTATTTCGCTTCGTTGGCCAGCTTCTGGTTGGCGTCGACAACGGACTGATCCCACTTGTTGGCGGGGGCGGCAATGGGCACGCCGGCCAGCTTGTTCTTGAGCATGGAAATGGCCCGCTTGGCGTCGTCGGCGGTCAGGGTGTTTTCGCCGAGCTTCTCGGACTCGAAGCCGGTCTTGTCCTTGTTCAGGTCGACCAGGGCGTCCATGTAGGGGTTGCCCACGATGAGCTGACCCTGATAGGCGGCGAAAGTGCAGCCCACGACCTTGATGCCGCGCCGGCCGAGTTCGGAGATGTTCGAGGCGAAGTCGATGTGGTTGTTGCCGAAGCCTTCGGTGGTCACAATGGCCCCGTCCAGCTTCATGAGTTCGGCCATGGCGCCCAGGCGCTTGGACACGAAGCTCTTTTCATCGTTGACCTGCGGGCTGCCGATAAAGACCACGCCCACCAAGTTCAGTTCGGGATCCTGGGCCAGGGCTTCCAGGATGGGCTCGCGGAAGTAGTGGCGGGTCATTTCTTTGGAAGCCGGCCCGATGCAGCACAGGGCGTGGATGCCGCCGTCGCGCACTTCGTTCACCGACATGGCGATGGGCACGTTGCCCAGGTCGACGTTCTGCCGGCCGCCGGGCACGCCCGCAGGCTCGGAAGGCAGCATGACGTTGTCGTGCATGGCGCCCTGGCCCATGATTTCTTTCACCAGCAGCACGCGCGGCCGGCCGTGGCGAACCACCTGGTCGAGCGTTTCGACTTTGGCGGCTTCAGAAGCCGGAGCATGCCGCAACGCGTCGCGCACTTCCTGAATGATGTGATCGCAAGCGCTGTGGGCGGCGTAGGGGCCGCGGCGCTCCATGCCGACCTTGCTCTGCAGCACGGCATGCACCCGGACCATGATGTCGCCGGCGTCGGGGCAGCCGGGGCGGCCGTAAATGATTTCTTCATCCAGAAAGCCGTCGCTGGAGCCGAACTCGTGCACCTGGGTGCCGTCTTCATCCACGCCGGTGAGCAAAAAAACCATGTCGGTCAGGCAGTTGGTCACGCCCGCGCCGATCTCACCCTCCACCTTGGTGGCCACGGGAATGACGTCCATGATGGTGTCGGAGTAAATGTGGCGGTTGTCCGGAGTGATGATGTCGAGTTCAAGCTTTTTCAGCAGAGGGAAGGCCTTGAGGGCTTCCTGGGCCAAATCCTTGCGGATGGTCAGCACGCTGTTTTCAAAGCCGGTCTTGTCGCCGAGCTTCACTTCCTTGACCGTGAAGCTGCGCTTTTCCAGGGTGTCCACGACCTCGTCGCGGATTTCTTCGCCGGCCGGAGCGGCTGCGGTTGCTGCCATGACCGGGGCGCCGCCGCTGTAGCCGCCAAGAGGCAGAGTCATTTCAAAGCCGTTGATTTGGTCGGCCTTGATGTGCAGCACGCCGCCGCAGACCACGGCGGAAGCACCCGGGGCGGCCACGGCAGCCGCAGGGGCCGCCCCGGCAGTCGGGGAGGCAGCGGCGCCGGCCTTGGGCTTCACGCCTTCGAGCACGGCCGCGGTCAGGCTGGACAGTCCTTCCACGTCCTGGGTCAGGGTGGCGCCCAGCACTTCGCCGATGGTCAGGGTCTCGGGCGTGATGGTGATCAGGCCGGACTCTTCCAGATCGGCGAAAATGTGCGGATCTTCCAGATCCGACGGGGCAATGACCGTACCTTTGGTGGTACGGCAGCACACAATGGCGGGTTTATCCAGAAACTGCTGGGCCGTCTCTTTGGTTATGGACATGGGTTTCTCCTTTTTATGGTGCGATGTCCTTTTATTGTCGGCCGGCAGCCCGCTGCGGCGGCGCCGCCGGCAATGAACCCGGTAAAAATCAGATGGGCAGCCGGCGAATCAGGGAATGGTTCACGGTGCGCATCACGTGGTCGGTTTCGTGGTACACGGGCATCTTCAGCTTGGGAGCCACGCACATGACCGTGTTGGTACAGTCGCTGCAATTGCTCACCAGAAGCACCTGGGCGCCGGCCTTGCGCAGTTCCATGATCTTTTCGGCCTGACCGGGGCAGTTGCCGGGATTTTCGCACTTGAGCACGCCGCGGGCCTCCACGGCCTGCTTGCACTTTTGTACGCCCACCACGTTGGCTTCCATCTTGACGGAGATCTCGCGCAGGCGCGCCTCGTTGCCGCCGCAGGCGCAGACCAGCAACCCCATGGGCCGCTTCTCGCGCATGAACTCCATAGTCACGATGATTCCGCCGGAAGTCTTGGTGACCACGCCGTCCAGGGTTGTGGCCGTGCCGGTGAAGGGGCCGCCCATGATGATCTCGCCATACTTGCCGTCGATGCCGCCGGCCTCTTCGATGAGATCGCCCACGCGGGAGCCCACGGGCACCTCCATGAAGACCTGCGACTCCATGCCTTTTTTCAGTTTGCCGACCACGGTGAGATTCTTGGTGATCACCGGACGGCGGTCTTCCACGGCCTCGACCACGCGCGAGATGGTCTCAACGTTGATGACCACGGCGCCGGCGGCCGAAGGCAGTTGATCCGTACCCAGAAGCATGCCCAGGGTTTCGCGGATGATGGCCCGCTCTTCGCCCATGGGGTACATGTCGGGCAGTTCGGCGATTTCAATGCCGTCGCCCGCCTTGATCACGGCCTTGAAGGCCTTGAGCGCTTCGGTATTCTTGGCCTTGACGGCAAAGAGGCCGCGCGCGGCGTTGACCGTCTTCATGCACATGAGCATGCCGCGATAAATCTTGGCCGGATCGGCGATGATCTGCTTGATGTTGTGCTTGAGCAGGGGCTCACATTCCACGGCGTTGACGATCAACGTGCCGCCCTTGGTGTCGGTGGCCAGCTTGACGTGGGTGGGAAAACCCGCCCCGCCCATGCCGACGATGCCGGCGTTCTTGATTGTTTCCACCAGGTCGTCGGAGGCCGGAATGGGCACAAAATCGTCGGGCTGCTTGTCGTCGGCCTCAATGGCGATGCAGGTCTCGTCAATGGCGACAACCTTGCCGGAAACGCTCGCATGTACATGCGCCCCGAGACCCTGGGCCTCGGCAATGCGCTCGCCCCGCTTGACCGTGGCGCCTGTCTCGACCACGGACACGGCCGGAGCGCCGATGTGTTGCTTAAGAAGAAGCTTGTAGATTTTTCCCAAAACCCTACCCTCCACGTCTGTCCGCCTGCGACGGCTTGTGATGCTCCGTAGAGCAATTTCACTTTGGAATTATCTAAGAAACCATATTGCCGACGGACTTCCAAACGAGCCCGCAAGCGACGTCCGCTCACGCGTCCGTCTGAGCAGATGAAATCAATGTTTACCTGCTCAGAATCGCCCGCCGCCCCTTCGCCTCCCATCTCAGACCGCACGGGCCAAACAACGCGGGAACGGAAGGCCGCGTCTTCCGGATGCGCCCTCACGGGGCGGCGCTGCCGGCGGGCACATTCTTGCAAGCGTTTAGGCAAGGAGTATGCCAAAAGCCTTCCAGGCCTTGTACTGGAACGGAAAGTTTCTTTTTTCACAAGTCTGGCGTAAGATTAGAGACGGGTGTGTAATTTTCAGGTTATATTGAACAATTTTATGTTGTTATCGTGATAATCCAATGTACAGAGAAAATACGGCTTGTGTCGGTACACTGACTAGTGTAGTATATATGGACACAAGCCAAGCTTTCCAGCTCGGTAAAAATACAATAAATCATAGGGAGATGAAGAGTTTCAGCAACGTTTGTCCATTTGAAGATACTTTTTCCATTGTCAAATAGAATATATTAAAATCACAAGAGTTTTATAAAAAATTTGTCGTATTTTCGACACTTGCCCGCCGGTCTCTACCCCTCCAGGAGCATCTATGCAGCCGATTATTCCCCTGCCGACCGACTTTCACCTCTCCAGTTCCTGCCGGCAGGTGCTCGACTCCATTGTCGACTGCCTGTACGAAGGCATTTGCGTGGTCAACGCCCAAGGCACCGTCCTGCTTTGGAACAAAGGTTCGGAAAGGCTTTACGGCATTCCCGCGCAAAAGATCGTCGGTGCCAACATCCGCGAATTTTTTCCCCATGCCTTGGTGGACGAAGTTCGACAAACCCGTGTGGCTCAGGAAAACGTTTACCACAGTCCGCGCGAAGGCTCGCACATCCTGATCTCCGCCGTGCCCCTGATTATAGATGGGCAGTTTATGGGCGCGGTTTCCAGCGACCGCGACTACGCCGAGGTCAGCCGGCTATATACCGAGTTGGGCGAAGCGGAGCAAAAGCTGCTGTTCCTGAGCAACGAAATCAAACGCGTGTCCAACAGCTTTGGCGAAATTGTGGGCAACAGCGCCAAATTCCGCAAACGGGTCAACGTGGCCCACCAGGTGGCCCCCACCGATACCAGCATCATGCTCACGGGGGAGAGCGGCACGGGCAAAGAAATCTTTGCCCGGGGCATCCATGAAATCAGCGGCCGCAAGGGACTGTTCGTGCCGGTGAACTGCAGCGCCATTCCCGGCGAACTGTTTGAGAGCGAATTTTTCGGCTACGCGCCCGGGGCCTTCACCGGCGCCGGACGCGGCGGCAAACCCGGCTTTTTTGAACTGGCCAACGGCGGCACCCTGTTTCTGGACGAGCTGAACTCCATGCCTTCCGAATTGCAGCCCAAGCTCCTGCGGGCCCTTCAGGACCATCGGGTGCGCCGCGTCGGCTCCAGCGTGGAAACCCCCGTTTCCCTCAAAGTCATCAGCGCCCTCAACGCCTCGCCTTCCGAAGCCATCGAGCGGGGCCAGATTCGGGCCGACCTGTTTTACCGACTAGGTGTGGTCATGGTCCACCTGCCTCCCCTCCGGGAGCGCCGCGGGGATATCAGCCTTTTACTGAATCACTTTGTGGATAAGTTCAACCGGACCATCGGCAAAAAAGTGCGGGGCTTCACGCCGGCGGCGTTCGAGCTTCTCAAATCCTATCACTGGCCGGGGAATGTGCGGGAAATGGAGCACGCCGTGGAGGCCACCATGAACCTGATCGATGAAGACGCGGCCATAGTTGACGTCAGTCACCTGCGGGCGGCGCTGCCGCTGACCGATTTCAGCGCCCAACTTTCGACGGCGGGTTTTTCGAACGGCCCGACCGCGCCCGCCATGCCAGCGGCCGACGTGGCTCGGGCCAGCCGCTTGGGGCGGACCATGGTGGGGGGGGGGGCGCCGCCGGCCGTCGAGGAAGCGGAGCCGGTTTCGCAACCGGATGGCGATGACTATGATGAATATGCGGAGGAGACCGAACGGTTGACGGAGGCCCTGCGGAAAAGCCGGGGCAATGTGGCGCGGGCCGCCAAATCACTGGGCTACTCCCCGCAGCGGCTGCATTACCGGTTGAAAAAATTGGGGCTGGACAGCGCGGATTTCAAGCGCTGAAAACCGGCCGG
>JAVBLS010000033.1:0-30702 GCA_031553235.1 Desulfovibrio sp. | reverse complement strand
CAAACATAATAACTTCAAGGCTGTGTGCCTTCGTTCGCTCCACACGTGGGTCGGGTAAAATTCGGAATACTTCAATCGCTATTTCGTGTGTGCTTTTCATTCCTCATGTTTATAGACTTTTTTTAGATGCGTCAGCCCTGCCGGTGGAAATGTTCCGCCGCCCCGGCACCCCGGCAAAAAAGATGCTTTCACTGAGCTTGACGTTCTCCGATAGGCCATATGTCGCCGCGCCGGCGCTATAAATAACCGTCCGCCGTTGTGTGGCCCCATGCAGCAACGCGCCCATCAGACCACTCCTGCCCCAAAAAAACGATTCGATGCGATGCCGGGGTTAGGAGATACGGAAGCCGCGCCGCTCCGGACTCAGCCGATTTCACGGCCATACCAGACCGCGGCTTCCGTGGCCAGGCCGGCAAGCTCGCCCGAGGCCGCCTCTTCCAACACCTCCCGGTAAGCGGCCAAAGCGGCGGGAAAGGCCGGGTTGGCGCCGGTGAACTCGCAAAACATGACCCTGTCCTGGGTCAGGTGCTTGCGGGCAGCCTCCAGGGTTCTTTTGAAGGACGGTGTCAGATAGGGCCAAATGTCCGGGCGCCGGGCCAGGGTGGCCAGAAATGCGGCGTGCATGGCAAAGTTGAGCGACTGGGCCATGGCCACCCCGGCATCATGCTCTTCGGGGGTGCTCCAGAATGTGGCGCTGTCCAGGTCCGCATACAGACGCTCGGCAATCAGCCGGGCGCCTGCGGGGCAATTGCGCCCCGGAGTGAGCACCGCCCGCAAGTCGGCCTTGGCGGGCTCCGGACCAAACAGGGGATGGCTGCCCACCACCGGCCCAGTGAAACGCTCTTCCATCCAGCGCATGGGCTGCATCTTCACCGAGCAGATGTCCATGAGCAATTGTTCCGACCTAAGCAGGGGGCAGATACGATCCAGGGCCGAGGGCATGGCCGTGGCCGGCACGCAGAGCACCACCGCCTGCGCCGGAACAAGAAGCTCCGCCGGGTCGCCCGAAAACACCTCCAGCCCGCGCACCACATGCCCGGCCTCGACCCAGCGCCGGGCCAGCATCTTGCCCATGCGTCCCTCACTGCCGACAACGACGATTTCCAGAGCATCCATCTCAGCGTCCTGTGTTTTCGCCCAAAAGCTCCAGGGCTTGTTCGACGGATAACCCGGCGTGGACGATGGCGGCCAGAGCGGTGACCATCCGGCGCGGGGAGGGGTGTTGAAAGATGTTGCGCCCCACCGAGAGGCCCCCGGCCCCGGCCTGCACCGCGTCGTGCACGGTTTGCAGAAAGTCGCGCGGAGTGTCTGTCTTGGGGCCGCCGGCAATGAGCACCGGCACGCAACAGCCCTCCACCACTTCGGCAAACGAGCTCTGATCGCCGGTGTAGGGCACTTTGACCACGTCGGCCCCCAATTCTCCGGCCAGGCGGGCGCAATGGGCCACCACTTTGAAGTCGAGCCCGTTCTCAATTTTTGGCCCGCGCCCGTAAACCATGGCCAAAAGCGGCATGCCCCAGCGCTCCGAGTCGCGGGCCGCACGACCGAAGTCGGCCAGCATCTCGGCCTCGTCCGGGTCGCCCAGATTGACGTGGATGGACACGCCGTCCGCCCCGCTGCACACGGCTTCCTCCACCGAAGCGACCAGGATTTTGTGGTTGGGGCTGGGCGACAGGTCGGTGCCCGCCGAAAGGTGCATGATCAGCCCCACGTCGCGCCCGCTCTGGCGATGCCCGTGGCGAATCAAGCCCTTGTGCATGAGCACCGCGTCGGCCCCGCCTTCGGCCACCTCGCTTACGACGCGCCGCATGTCTTTCAGGCCCGCTATGGGGCCGACGGTCACACCGTGGTCCAGGGGCACGATGATGCTTTTTCCGGTGTTGCGGTTGAAAAGTCTTTCCAGTCTGATGGCTTTGCCGTGCATGATGCCGTCCTTTGCGTTTACGGGGCGGGAGAGCAGCGGCAAATAAAAAAGCCGCCGGCGTTAAGCCCGCGGCCCTGGTTGTTGCGGATGGCGAATATTTGTTACGCGCGCAAAACCAGACCGCCGGGCCGGCAGCCATAGTAATAGCTACGCCAGTAAGAACCGGCGGCGCAGTCAACAAGATTCGCAATATTGCAAGGAGTCATAACTGTTCCTCAGAGAAGCTTATAAACGAGGTCACGACCGTTGTAAAGCGCAACCTGCTCCGGGTGGTGCCGGCATCACCCTAGAGCATTTCACACTTGAAATGCTCGCAAGGATTTGTCGGCAAATCCTTGCCGCCAAATAGGCGTAGGCGGGCTTTGCCCGCCGTTAAGCGACTATTTGAAGCGTAAACTGCTCTAGTGATCCGTAATCAGCCGACTTTCCTCCCCCCGCTTTGCCGGGCCACAGAAAATCTCTCTCAGAGAACATTCCGTACAGCCTGCGTCATGCCTTATACGCTTGTATATGGCGGTGAGCGCGTCGCGCGTGGAGATGAAGACATTTTCCCAGCCCACTATCTTCAGCACGCCCGTGCGGTCCAGCACTTCGGCCACAGAGCCGACCACGCCGCTGAAAGATATGCCCACCCCGGCTTCCCCGGCTTTTTTCACCAAGAGGTCCATCACCCCTTCTCCCGAAGCGTCTATCTGGGTGATCCCGGTGCAGACCAGGTGAATATGCTGCAGATCCGGTCCGCTTTTCAGCAGGTCGGTGATGTGGTCTTCAAGCACGCCGGCGTTGGCGAAGAAAAGGGTTCCCTGAAAGTGGACAATGGCTACGTGCCTGCACTCCGCAAGCCCGAAAACCTCCACTTCGCGCAGCACATTGTCCGGACCGCAGGAAAGCGAAACCACCGAGGGGCGCATGGAGCGGTAAAAAAACGCGCACAACGACAACAAAACCCCGATGCCGATGCCGTAATCCATGTGCGGCGCGAAGTACAGGGCGGAACAAAAGGTAATGAAGGCTATGCAGCCGTCATAGCGGTCGGCGGCCCAGGCCCGGCGGAATTCCTTGAAACTCACCAAGCCGACCACGGAGCGCATGACAATCACGGCCAGCACCGGTTGAGGCAGAAAATAGAGCACCTTGGTGAAGAGCAGCAGGGTAAGCAGAGCCCCGCCGCAGGCAATGACGGCGGACATGCCGGTTTTGCCGCCTGCCGCGATATTGACGGCGGAGTTGGAAAAGGAACCGGAAACCGGAGACGTCAGGGTGAAACTGCCCGCTATATTCGCCAGACCCTGCCCCACAAGTTCCTGGTTGGGGTCCAGCTTGTAGCCGAATTTTCCGGCCGCGGCCTTGGCTATGGAAATGGACTCCGCAAAGCCCATGAAAGCAATGACCAGGGCCTGCGGCAGAAGCTGCATAAGATGGTGGAGGGTGATGTCCGGCATAGTAAATTTCGGCAACCCGGACGGCATGGCGCCCACCACGTTGCCGCCGCCCCGCAGGTGCAGAGCGTGCACGTCCGGTATGCTGTCGGCCACGGCGATCCGCCAATGCTCGCCGGCAATCGGCGCGTCCGCCGGGGGGGCTTCTTCCTCCGCGGCATGTCCCGGCACCAGCTCGGGGCTTTTGCGGAGATAAAACCGCAGGCTGCCGTCCGGTTGCTCAACGGCGGCGAAAAGCATCATGCGCAGATGTTCCCGGATCAGCGCCATGCTTTCCATTAGCCTGGTCTGTTCCAGGGCTCTCTCCCGTATGGCGTAATCGGCGTTCAGGGCCGCGGCCCTCGGGTGGATGGTGGGGTGGGCCTCGGCCTCCCGGGTTTTCAGCGTGGCCAGTTCGTCCGTCACTCGAACCAGCTCCTTCTGCTTGGCGGACAAATCCAGCACAAGGGATCGGGCTTCGTGGGAAGCCAGGGCGTCCACGCCGGCCACAGTGTTGTGTTCAAAACCCATGCCCCAAGAAACGGCGGTGCAGACGGCCACGGCCGCCAGAACCGACGGGATGCGCGGGCAAAAACGCCGAACCAGCCAGATGACCAGCACGGCCAGAAGGGCCATGAACACGGTGGGCAGGTGCGTATAGTGGCACGCGGAGTTCACAACGTCCATGACGGTCTGGTACTGGTGCTCGGAAGACTCCACGCTGACCCCGAAGAGCTTGGGAAGCTGCGAGGCGGCGATGATCAGGGCGGCGGCGTTGGTGAACCCGGCTACTACCGGCAAGGACATGAAGCTGACCAGAATCCCCATGCGGCAAACGCCCAGAATGAACTGCACCCCGCCCACCAGCAGGGTGAGCAGGGTCATGTAGGTGATGTAGCCGACCGTGCCGGCCATCACCAGAGGTTCAAGGGCGGCGGCGGCCATGATGGAGGTCACGGCCACGCTGCTGGTGACCACATGGCGACTGGAGCCGAAAAGACCGCCTATGAACGCGGGCAGGAGAGCGGCATACAAGCCGTGATAGGCCGGAAGCCCGGCAAGCTGGGCATTGGCCATGGACTGGGGGACAAGCACCAGGGCCACAGTACAGCCGGCGGTCAAGTCGAGCTTGAACGTCGGCAGATCATAGGTTCTCAACCAGACAAGAAAGGGAAAACAGCGTTCCAAGATACGCCGCACGGTGGACTCCTTCGGTATTCAGGCCGGAGAATGGAACTTCACGCCGAGGTGGGTCTGCTTGTCGGGAATGGGAGCTTTGAAGCGCCGGGCAGCGGAGGCGGTTTGGCGTCAGGCAAGGAAGGTGATGCTTTGAGCGATGGCGCCGGATCCTCTTGCCCTGCCCCTGAGCGCAAAGCGAGCCCGACGAAGTATCACACCAAACCGTCCCGCCGCCCGACCTAGGCGCGCAGGCGAGCGCGGGTGTCCGTCCGCTTCTGCCCTTGAGCCTTTTCTCTCTTTTGCTCTTCAGTGCGCAGTCCGGCCACCTGCAGGGCCGTGTCACGATCGCCTTTTTCCGCAAAAGCGGCGGCGGCAAAAATCTTTTCCAATACTGTGCGCAGGTTCATGACTTTTCTCCTCAAAGGCTTTGGGAAGGGTTGGAAGCCGGAACGGGCGAGCCGATCAGGCGTAAACAAAAAACGGGACATCCAGCTTGAAGTCTGCCGGAGGCCGGCGACGGCAGCTCAGAATGGCCATACCCAGCCGCCTGTGGCGCATGCAAACCTCCCGTACCCCGGCGAAAAAGTCTCCCCGCAGCGGCAAGGACCGGACGGACAACTGTTCCGGCGGGCAGGCCAAGCCGGAAAGTTGCCGACACAGCAATTGCTCTGCAGCGCAGCCCGGTGTTCCGGACCCGACAGCCTCGGGGGGCGTGCAGGCCACCAACATGTCGCAACGGATTCTTTCGGCCAGATGCAGAGCATAGGCGGCCAGAGGCGGCTCTATGACCTCCCGGTCGCAAGCCAGCAACAGACGCCTGCAGGTGTCGCCGGTTTCGAGTCGATTTCGGCCGTTGAGGCTCAAACCCGCTTCGGCAAAGGTGACGTCGGATGCCAGTTGTTCAAGGATGTTGCGGATGTTCATTGTCGTATTCGGAGTTGTGCGGTTGCTGTTGACGCTTTAGATGCATTCTCCATGCCGAATAAATAACCAGGCTAAATAATTAATGTTTATTTCTTTCCTCTCTTTGCCGGCCAAGGAGAATATGCTGCAATATGCAGCGCTCACTTTGCTGTGCGCTGCAGTTTGCAGCAAAAGGGGAGAAACTTGGCGGAAAAAGCCTGCCGGGCGTTGCGAATTGCAGCGGCCTGAAATCGTGGCATCTCAGGGCCGAGGGTGCTATGCTCACAGAGCGTGAGGGTAGCCCTTGCGGTGGCCCGCGCCCCGGCGGCTCCCGCAACCTGGCAAAGCAACAAGGATGTGGGCATGGGGTTGTTCAGCAGATCCGCCCCGGCGACTGTGCCGGAAGAAACGGCCCTGGGCCCGCTCTCAACCTTGCGCCTTGCGGTCCGAGACGCTCGTCTGCCGGAAAACGTCCGCCGGGTGGCCTTGAACGAGCTCGACAAGGTTGGGCGCATCGATCCTTCCGTGGCCGAATACGGCTTGGGCATGACCTATGTCGAACTGCTGCTCTCCTTGCCCTGGCTGCATTCCTCGCAGGACAATCTGGATCTCGCCCGGGCGGCCGAAATTCTCGAACAGGAACATTTTGGCCTGGCCCAGGCCAAGCGGCGGGTGCTGGAATATCTGGCAACCAACATCTCCTGCCACATGCGACGCAGCACCGTACTGGTGGTCGACGACGAAACCGTTTCGCGCGACAACATGCTTTACGCCTTGAGCCGGTTGAACTGCGACGTGATCGGTGCGGCCGACGGGAGCGAAGCCCTGGAGATTCTCAGTTGCCGCTACGTGGATTGCGTCATCGCCGATCTGAAAATGCCTGAAGTGGACGGGCTGGCCCTGTTGGAGAGGATTCGTGACGACTGGCCGGACACCCGGCTGATCCTGGTCACCGCCTACGCCACGGTCGACACGGCTGTGGACGCCCTGCGCAAGGGCGCGGCCCACTACCTGTCCAAGCCCCTGGACCTGGGGGTTCTCCAAAGCACGGTGCAGGATATCCTGACCCGCAAATCGCAGGCCTGTACGGTTTCAGGCCCGATTCTCTGCTTCACCGGGCCGCCGGGCACGGGGAAAACCTCCATCGGCAGATCCGTGGCCGCCGCTTTGCAGCGCAAGTTCATCCGGCTTTCCCTGGCGGGCATGCGTGACGAAGCCGAACTGCGCGGCCACCGCCGCACCTACGTGGGGGCCATGACCGGGCGGATTATCAGCGAGCTGAACAAATGCGGGGTGAACAACCCGGTCTTCATGCTCGACGAGATCGACAAAATTGGCCAGGACTTTCGAGGCGACCCGGCCTCGGTGCTGCTGGAGATTCTCGACCCCGAGCAAAACCGGCATTTCCTTGACTATTACCTGGATATTCCCTTTGATCTTTCCCTGGTCATGTTCATCACCACCGCCAACATGGTGGAGAACCTGCCCGGCCCCCTGCACGACCGCATGGAAACCATCCCTTTTCCCAGCTACACCTTAAGCGACAAGCGCCGCATCGGCCTGGAATACTTAGCGCCGCGCCAGGTTATGGCCAACGGCTACGAGCCCGGCGACATCCGCTTCAAGCCGGAGGCCATGGATGCCCTGCTTTCGGGCTATACCCGGGGGCCGGGGTTGCGCGGCCTGAACCGGGAAATAAGCGGGGTGTGCCGCAAGATCAATCTGGAGATCCTGCAGAATTGGGCCGCCACGCCGGTAACCGTTGCCGCCGGGGACATTCCCCGCCTGCTCGGGCCGCCCAAATTCCGGCTGGAGGCGGCGGCCGCCCGGCCGCTGGTCGGCGTGACCACCGGCTTGGTCTGGAGCGAAAACGGCGGACACATCATTTTTATTGAAACAGCCAGAATGAAAGGCGGCGGCAAGTTGCTGATGACCGGCTCGCTGGGCGAGGTGCTCAAAGAGTCGGCCCAGACCGCGCTCAGCTATATCCGCAGCAATGCCGAGCACCTGGGCATCGACGAAGACTTTTTCGAACGCAGCGACATCCACGTGCACATTCCGGCAGGGGCCGTGTCCAAAGACGGGCCCTCGGCGGGCATGACCATCGTCATGGCCCTGATCTCTCTGCTTACCGGGCGCCCGGCTCGACGCGATGTGGCCTTGACCGGCGAATTCACCTTGAGCGGACGGGTGCTGCCCGTGAGCGGGCTGCGGGAGAAGATCCTGGCCGCCCAGCAGGCGGGCGTGCGCCTGGCCGTGATGCCCGAACGCAACCGGGCCGAGGTGGAAAGTATGGATGAAGAGATCCGGCTGGCGGTGCGGCCGGTGTTTGTCGAGCGCCTGGATGACGCCGTGGAGGTGGTGCTGCTGCCCCGGCCTTAGAGCATTTCACACTTGAAATGCTCGTAAGGATTTGTAGGTAAATCCTTGCGGCAAAATAGGCGTAGGCGGGCTTTGCCCGCCGTTAAGCGACTATTTGAAGCGTAAACTGCTCTAGCCGTCGTCCAAACCTAGACGCTTGAGCTTCCGCCAGAGCGACCCCCGGTTGAGGCCGAGCAGCGCCGCCGCCTTGCCCTTGGCTCCGCCGGCCTGCTGCAGCACCCAGGCCAGGTAGCGGCGTTCGTTCTCTTCCAGGCTTACTATGCCGTCGAAGGCGGGAGCCTCCGGCAGGCCGGGGCGGCGCAGCCGGGCCGCGACGCGGATGTCTTTCGGCAGGTGGGCCATGCCGATGCGCTCCCCGTTGCACATGGCCACGGCGCGCTCCATCAGGTGCTCCAGCTCCCGAACGTTGCCGGGAAAGGCATAGGTCTGCAGCAGTTCCATGACCTCGTCGTCGACTTCCCCAATTTTTTTGCCCAGAGAGGCGGCCGCCCGACCGACAAAATAGCCGACCAGCAGGGGGATATCATCCCGCCGTTCGCACAGAGGGGGCACCCGCAGGGTGATCACGTTCAGGCGGTGGTACAGATCTCGCCGAAAGGCGCCCTCTTCCACCATCAGGGCTATATCCCGGTTGGTGGCCGCCACCACCCGCACGTCCACGGGAATTTCGCGTGTGCCGCCCACCCGGATCAGCGTTCG
Source organism: Desulfovibrio sp. (assembly GCA_031553235.1). Classification (GTDB taxonomy): domain Bacteria; phylum Desulfobacterota; class Desulfovibrionia; order Desulfovibrionales; family Desulfovibrionaceae; genus Frigididesulfovibrio. The sequence goes on along the minus strand of JAVBLS010000033.1, from coordinate 22,197 downwards.
CGCTTCCAGCACCCGCAACAGGGCGGCCTGCATGGCCGGAGGCAGATCACCGATTTCATCCAAGAAAAAAGTGCCGTTGTCGGCGGCCTCCAGCAACCCCTGCCGGGTGCCGCGCGCACCGGTGAAGGCATCTTTCTCGTGCCCGAAAAGTTCGTTGGCAAACAGCTCACCGGAGAACGAGGCGCAGTTTATGGCCAGAAACCGTCGCTCGGCCCGCTGCCCGGCGGCGTGCAGCGAGCGGGCCACCAATTCTTTGCCGGTACCCGTTTCACCCTGGATCAGCACCGTGCAGTCCACGGAGGCGACCTGGGCGATTTCCTTTTTCAGCAGGCGCATGGGTCGGCTATGCCCGATCATCACCGGGGCCCGTTCCTTTTCCGCCACCCGGCGCAGGCGGACAACCTCCCGGCGCAGGCGTCCCTTTTCCAGAGCCCCGGCAACGACCAGGCCGACCTCGTCCAGACGCACTGGCTTGGCCAGGTACTGAAAGGCGCCCCGGCGCATGGCCTCCACTGCGCTCTCAATGGAGGCATAGCCGGTGAGCGCTATGACCTCCGTCTCCGGCGAGTCGGCTTTGACCCGCTCCAGCAGGCGCATGCCGTCGACGCCCGGCATGCGGATATCGGTGATCACCAGGTCAAAGTCCCCGGATTCCAGTTCCTTGAGGGCGGCGGCGCCGTCGGCCACGGCCGTGACCGCATGCCCGGCGCGGCCGAGGCTGTGGGTCAAATTTTCACGCGCGATTTCTTCATCTTCGGCCAGAAGGATTCTGCCGCCTTGTTCGCTCATGCCCGCCCCCGGAACGGTTTTTTAGAGTACTTTCACTTTGAACTGCTCGCTTAACGGCGGGCAAAGCCGGCCTGCAAGCATCTCGCGGCAAGGATTTGCCTCATCACCCGGCACGGGCAGGCCGACGTAAAAGCGAGCCCCGCCTTCGGGGCCGCTTTCAACGCGGATGTCGCCGCCGCACTCCTCAATGATGCCGTAGGCCACCGACAAGCCCAGACCGGTCCCCTTGCCGACCTCCTTTTTCGTAAAAAAGGGATCGAAAATGTGCGGCAAGTCTTCGGCGGCTATGCCCTTGCCCGTGTCTTCCACCACCAGCACCGCCAAACCCGCGGGCGGCGCTTCGTCCATGTACAGCCGGATGCGCCCCGGCGGCGACTCGACGGCCTGGATTGCATTGATCACCAGGTTGAGCAGGGCTTCAACCATACGCCTGCGGTCCAGGAGCACCTCAAGATCGGCCGGGACGTCCACCTCCAGGGCAACCCCGGCGGGAAGCTGCGACGAAGCCAGACCAACGGCGCTTTCCACCACCGGCCGCAAGGCGATTCTTTCAACCGTCAGATCGGAATGGCGGGCAAAATCCAGCAGTCCGCGAATGATGTCCCGGGCTCTGGCGGTTTCTCTGTCGATATTGCCAAGCATCTTGGCGTTCAGGGCGTCGGCCCCCTTTTCCAGGTTCTGCCGCAAAATTTGGGCCGACGTGGAAATATTGTTCAGCGGGTTGTTCACCTGGTGGGCGATGCCGGCACTGAGCGTGCCGATGCCGGCCAGCTTCTGGGCCTGGACAATCTGGTTCTGCCGATGGCGCAGCTCGCGGGCCATGCGGTTGAAAGCCGCCTGTACCCGGGCGATCTCGTCGTCGGCCCGATGCGCGGCAAAGGGCAAAAAACGGCCGCGGGCAATCTGTTCCGTCACGGATTCAATCATTTTAAGCGGCCGCATGATATGTCGCATGACGAGGTACAGCAAAGCGGCCAAAAGGACGGCAACACCCCCGGCGGTACACAGCAATTGACTGCGCAAGCGGTCGGTAGTGTGCACAATGGCCCGCCGCTCCCGCTCGGACAGCTTTTGTCCGCCGGCCACCAACTCTTTGCCGATGCTGCGAAGCCGTTGGGCGACGTCTTTTTCTCTGTCCGCCCGCATGGCCCCGGGCATGTCCACAAGAGCGGAACGATAGCGCAACAGATCGGCATTCAGGGATTGCAACAAATCTTCCGTCTCGCCCTCCAAATCCGCCCCGGGCAGGCGGTCGAACAGACGGAGAACGGCATCCACTTCGCCCAGAACCAGGCGGAAGGCCTCGGTTTCGCCATAGAGCAGGTAGTTTTTCTCCTGGCGACGGAAATCAAGGATGGAGCTTTTGATGTCGTCGATGCGTTCCAGGCCGGTTATTCTGGTTTCTATGAGTCGCAAGGTGGCATACGAATAAGCCGCCAGCGCTCCCAGGCAGAGGGAGGGCAAGAGAAAGCCGAGCAGAATTTTGCCGCGGATGGTCGGGCGCAAACGCATGGAGAAATCCTTTGACGGCAGGGACCGTCCGGATATCTTGCGCCATGCGGAAGATCTTTTCAATGAGTTGTGCCGCCCTCCTTCCCGCCCGCCTAAGACGGGCGCGCCGGAATTTCGCTGTATATCCTGTCAATCAGCGCCAGACCGCCGAGGATGTTGGCGCGCAGGGTGGACTCGACCAATCCGAAATTTTTGTCTTTCAGCGCCTGAACAATGGTTTTGTGTTCCTTCACAAACAGAGTGCAGTCGCTGGGCTCGTAGTGATAAATATTGAGAAATATTTCAACGGATTCCAGCAGCTTTTGGGCGATCAGGTCCAGGTGCGGCAACTGCGCGGCGGCATAGAGCCTGCGGTGAAAACGTTGATCCAGCGAAAAAAAATTGCCGCCGGTCAGGTATAGCGGCTCCATCTCGGCGTTCAGCGCCTCGAGATCGGCGAAGTCTTCCACAGCCAGATTGTCCATGGCCTCCCTGGCCAGCTTGAGCTCCACATCCACCCGTAACTCGTAGACGAAGCGGATTTCCTTCAGCTTGGGCGCGTTGGCCACCACCGCGCCCTTATAAGGGATATTTTTCACCAGGCCGGAGCGGTCCAGGCGCATCAACGCATCGCGGATGGGCCCCCGGCCGATTTGCAGTTCTTGCTCCAGTTCGGCCAGAACCAGCCGTGTGCCCGGCAGCTTTGTCCCGCTCAGGATCAAATTCCTGATCAAGGTATATGCCTGCAAAGACTTTATGTTGCCTGCATCGACCGTCAAGGGATACCTCCGTGAGGAAAGGTCGAAATCTTCAAGTTGTTGGAAACAGATAATCGGCAAATCGGGAGAGAAGTCAAGAAATATTTCATAAAATATTTTATGAAATATTTTATGAAATATTGACTTTTCGTTTTTTTTGGTATTGACTGAAGCCGTCTCAAGTCAACCACTCAATTTTACGAGGGGACACGTATGGAATTTCTGAAAAAAGCCGGGGCTACCGCAGAGAGCCGCAGTGCCGGTATACGCAAAGATGTACGGGCGGCCCTTGAAGATATCGAAAACCGGCGGGAGTCCGCTGTGGGTGAAATGGCCCGCAGGCTTGACGGCTGGGAGGGCGACTTTGTTCTGGGGCCGAAAAAGAAGGCCCGTTTGCTGGCGACGGTCCCGCAACGGATCAAGGACGACCTTCGTTTCGCCTACGATCAGATTCGCGGCTTTGCCATGGCTCAGAAAGAAAGCCTGCGGGAATTCCAGGTTGAGGCCTTCCCCGGCGTCAAGCTGGGCCAACGGGTCATCCCGATGGACGTCGCCGGCTGTTATGTGCCCGGCGGGCGTTATGCCCATGCCTGCTCGGCGCTGATGAGCGTGGGCACGGCCAAGGCCGCCGGAGTCCCTTTTGTGGTGGCCGCATCACCGCCGCACGACGGCTCCATCAACCCGGTGGTGGCCATGGCTTTGGACCTGGCCGGAGCCGACATTGTTCTGGAAATGGGCGGCATCCAGGCCGTCGCCAGCATGGCTCTGGGGCTTTTCACCGGCAAGCCCGCCGATATTCTGGTGGGTCCGGGCAACGCCTACGTGGCTGAAGCCAAGGCCATACTCGCCGGGCAGGGACGTTGCGGCATCGACGTCTTTGCCGGGCCGACCGAATCTGCCGTCATCGCCGACAAAACGGCTGATGCCGCGATGGTGGCCGTCGATCTGGCCTCCCAGGCGGAGCACGGCTACGATTCGCCGGTCTGGCTGTTTACCGACCACCGCCCCTTGGCCGTGGAAGTGCTGCAGATCATCGAGCGCGTCTTGGCCGATCTGCCGGACCGGGGCGTAGGCCTCGCAGCTTGGCGTGACTACGGCGAGATCATTCTGGCCGAAAGCCGGGAAGAGATGCGCCACCTGTGCGACGCCTACGCGCCGGAACATGTGCAGGTCATCACCGAAGACTGCGCCTGGTGGCGGGACAACCTGCGCTCATACGGCTCGTTGTTCCTGGGAGCCGGCAGCACGGTGGCCCATGGCGACAAGTGCTCCGGCACCAACCACATCCTGCCCACCAAAAAAGCCGCCCATCATACCGGCGGCCTCAACGTGCTCAAATTTCTGAAGGTCTGCACCTTCCAGGAAATCAGCCCCGAAGCCAACAAGGTTGTCGGCGCAGTGGCCTCGCGCCTGTCCAGGGCCGAGGGCATGGAAGGCCACGCCCGGGCCTGTGACTGGCGTTTACGTAAACTGTTTCCCGAAGAGAACTGGGATTTTTTCGTGTACGAGCACCCGCGTTACTGATGCACCGATTTTTACAGGGAGACGGTCATGAGCGCACCGGACGAACGTTTCAACAGAGATTTAACCCAGCAGGAACCCATGGCCGAAGAGGCCATTGACGCGGCCGTCCGCGTGCTGCGCTCCGGCAGGCTGCACCGCTACAACACCGCAGAGGGAGAGGCGGGAGAAACCGCCCTGTTGGAAGAAGAGTTCGCCGCCTGGCTTGGGAAAAAATACTCTCTGGCCTGCGCCTCCTGCGGCAGCGCCCTGTTCCTTGCCCTCAAGAGCGCCGGCGTGCACCCGGGAGAAGGCGTTTTGTGCAACTCCTACACCCTGGCCCCGGTTCCGGGGGCCATCCAAAAGGCCGGGGGCATCCCGATTCTCCTGGAGATCACTGAAGATCTTACCGTGGACCTCAAGGCTCTCGAAAGCATGGCCGCCATGGGCAAAAGTCGCTTTTTTCTTATTTCCCACATGCGCGGCCACATTGCCGACATGGATCGCGTCGAATCCATCTGCCGAAAGTACAACATCTTGTTGATTGAAGACTGCGCCCACACCATGGGCGCGGCCTGGAACGGACGAAAAAGCGGCCTGCACGGCCTGGTGAGTTGCTACAGCACCCAGACCTACAAGCACATCAATTCGGGCGAAGGCGGCCTGCTGGCCACGGACGACCCGGAGATCATCGCCAGAGCCATTCTCCATTCCGGCTCATACATGCTCTACGACAAGCACACCTCACGCCCGCCCCTTGACGTCTTTGAGCAGATCAAGTGGGAGGTTCCCAACTACAGTTGCCGCATGGACAACCTGCGCGCGGCGCTGCTCCGGCCGCAGTTGCGGGAACTGGACCGGCAGGTCGGGCGCTGGAACGAGCGCTATGGTCTGCTTGAGGAACTGATCAACCATATCCCCGGCCTGCAGTGTCCAAACCGCGACCCGCGGGAAGCCTACGTCGGCAGCTCCATCCAGTTCAGCCTGCGCGATCACGATGCTGCCGCGATCGCGCGGTTTTTAGCTCTGGCCGAAGAATACGGCGTGCACATCAAATGGTTCGGCAGCCCCGAACCCCTCGGATACACCAGTTCCTACGACAGTTGGCGCTATCTTGGCCCGTGCCCGGACCTGCCCAAAACACGGCAGATCTTAAGCAGCTTGTGCGACATGCGTATTCCGTTGACCCTGAGCTTGGACGACTGCCGCTTGCTGGCGCAATGCATCACCCGGGCCGCGCAGAAGGCATTGTGTTGAATCGCGTCCCGCCCCACCCCGCAACATTTCTGAGAGGACAATCATGAATTTTACCCGTTTTCCCAGGCGCAGATATCTTACCGGCCAAACTCCGCTCGAAGCCATGCCGGCGCTTTCAAAGACACTGGGCGGCAAAGTCAATCTGTGGATAAAGCGTGACGACCTGCTGCCCGGAGCAGGCGGCGGCAACAAAACGCGAAAGTTGGAGTTCTGCATCGGCGAGGCCCTGGCCCAAGGCGCGGATACTCTGATAACCTGCGGCGCGGTGCAGTCAAACCACTGCCGCCTGACCCTCTCCTGGGCCTGCAAAGAAGGCATGGATTGCCACCTGGTCCTGGAGGAACGCGTTCCCGGTTCTTACAAGCCCACGGCAAGCGGCAACAATTTTCTCTTCCATCTGCTTGGGGTGGCGGGCATCCGCGTTGTTCCGGGCGGATCGGACATGCTTGGGGAAATGCAAAAAACAGCCGACGAACTGAAAAAAGCCGGTAAAAAACCTTTCATCATTCCCGGCGGGGCTTCCAATGCCGTCGGCGCCCTGGGATACGCTTTGGCCGCCGAAGAGCTTATGGCTCAGATCAATGATGCCGGCCTCCAGGTCGGGCACATCGTCGTGCCATCCGGCAGCGCCGGCACTCATGCCGGCATGCTGGTGGGCATCTCGGGCGGTGGAACGAGCATTCCGGTGCTCGGCATGAACGTTTCACGTCCCAAAGAAGCCCAGGAGGCTTTGGTTCACAAACTGGCCCTGGCCCTGGCGGAAAAGCTGTCGCTTCCGGCCGTCCCGCGCGACTTGGTAACCTGCGAAGACGCTTACGTGGGGCCGGGGTATTCTTTGCCCACAGAGTCTATGAAAGAGGCCGTGCTCCTGTTCGCGCGCACGGAAGGCATTCTTTTGGATCCGGTTTACTCGGGAAAGGCCGCCGCCGGTCTGGTCGACCATGTACGTAAAGAAAAGTTTCCGGCCGGGTCCAACGTGGTGTTTCTGCATACCGGCGGCTCGCCGGCCCTATACGCCTATCAGGAAACTCTTCTGCAAGAATAATTTTTACCGGCGGCGAGTCACCATCGCAAAAGGAAAAAATATGGCCGGGGAAAAGACTGTAGGCATCATCGGCGGCATGGGGCCGGACGCCACCGTGGACCTGATGCGGCGCATCCTGCTGCTGACCCCGGCCCTGGACGACGTGGATCACATCCATTGCCTGGTGGACAACAACCCCAAGGTGCCGTCACGCATCAAGGCAATCCTTGAAGGCACGGGCGAGAGCCCCGGCCCTTGCCTGGCGCATATGGCGGCCCGCCTGGAACAATGGGGGGCGGATTTGCTGGCCATGCCCTGCAACACCGCCCACCATTACCTCGAGGAAATACAGGCGGCCGTGCGCATTCCTATGCTGGACATCATTGCCGTGACTCTGGCCGCCGTGCGTAATGCCCTGGGCCCTACTGCGGCCGGCCGCGCGCAACCCGTCGGCCTCTTGGCTTCTCCTGCCGTGCGCATCACCCGGCTGTATGAAAAAAAGGCCTCCGATTTTGGCATGACGATCATATATCCGGAAGAGGACAAACAGGAACAGATTTTCCAATTGATCAAACAGGTCAAAGCCGGGCGGCGTGGCCCGGATATGGGCGAAACCCTGGCTGAGGTGGTCGACGCCCTGGCCGCGCGGGGGGCGGAAGCGGCCGTCATCGCCTGCACGGAACTCGGGGTTGTCGCCGGGGAAAAATTCAGCCTGCCGGTATTTGACTCCAGTGAAGAGCTGGCCGGAGAAATTGTGCGCCTGGCCGGCCCGGGCAACTCACGATGAAAACATACACGGCGGCCACGGGCGACGCCGACCTGCAACAACGGGGAACATTATGAAGCCGGAGCTTTCCGACACGGACGAAGGCATTGTCGTTCGAGATCTGACCAAACGGTACGGGGATCTGCTGGTCCTTGACCACATCAACTTCACCGTGCGCCCCGGCGAACTGTTGAGCATCGTCGGCCCCACCGGCTGCGGCAAGACCACCTTCATGAACACCCTGGCCAAACTCACCCCGGCAACCTCGGGCAGCATCCGCATCCGCTCTGAAGAGGCGGACCCGCAAAAGCACAATATCGCCTATGTCTTCCAGGAGTCGACCAGCCTGCCCTGGTGCACGGTGGCCGAAAACATCGCCTTCGGCATGGAGGTGAAAAACATCCCCCGTGCGGAACGCGAGAAGCGCCTCAAAGAAATCTTGAACCTGGTCGGCCTGGAAGACTGCGCCCACCTGTACCCCAACCAGATCTCCGCCAGCATGGAGCAACGCCTGGCCGTAGCCAGGGCCTTTGCCACGCGACCGGATTTGCTGCTCATGGATGAACCTTATGGGCAGTTGGACGTCAAGCTGCGCTACTACCTTGAGGATGAACTGGTACGTCTCTGGAGCATGCTCAAGATCACCGTGATCTTCGTCACCCACAACATCGAGGAGGCCGTCTACCTGGCGGACCGCATCCTTGTCTTGAGCAACAAGCCGACGACCATCAAAGGCAACATCGCAGTAAACCTGCCCAGGCCGAGAGATTACATGGACCCCGAGTTCAGAGCCATCCGCAAAGAGGTGACCGACATGATCCGCTGGTGGTGAGCCACGTGCCGCCCCTTTGCCGTGCCGCCTTTTTACCTTGCAGCCGTAGTAATGATCTTCAAGAGTCAATCAACTTTTTACGGAGGACCATTATGAAAAAGCGAATTATCCTGTCTCTGCTGTGCGCCGCCCTGCTCTTCATGGGCTTGACCGCCTCCTCTCAAGCGGCGGACAAAGGGCTTTTCCACATGAAAACCTGTTGGCAGCCCGAGCACTCCACCTTCATCATGTGGGAACCGCTGCAGAAAGGCTGGTTCAAGGAAGCCGGCCTGGACGTGGAGATGCTCTATTTTGAATCCGGCATGGCCCAGATAGAAGTCATGCCGGCCAAGCAATGGGTGCTCGGCGGCACCGGCAGCGTGCCCATGCTGCTTGGGGCCATGCGTTACGGCGCCTATATGATCGGCATTGCCAACGACGACACCGTTTCCGTCGGCGTAATGGTTCGGCCGGACAGCCCCATCCTGAAACAGAAGGGCGCGAACCCCGATTTTCCCGAAACCTACGGCTCGGCCGACTCCGTGCGCGGCAAAACCGTGCTGGTCACCACCGTGTCCAACGGCCACTATGCCCTGTCCACCTGGCTCAAGCGCCTTGGCCTGACCGATGCCGACGTGGTCATCAAAAACATGGATCAGGGGCAGATTCTGGCCGCCTACGAGTCCGGCATCGGCGACATCGCGGTGTTCTGGGCTCCATCGACCTTCATCGGCATGTCCAAAGGCTGGGTGATGGTCAACAAAGATTCCCAGAAAGGCCACAACATGGTCAACGTGATCATCGCGGAAAAGAAATTCGCCGATGAAAACCCGGAAAAGGTCGCCCGGTTCCTCAAGGTCTACATGCGCGGCGTGGATGAAATCAAAAAGGAAAACGTCAATATGGCCGACGCTTACTCCAAGTTCCTCCAGAACTGGGCGGGCGTGGAACTTTCCCCTGCCGACGCGGCCATGGATATCAAGTATCACCCCGTGTACACCCTGCAGGAGCAACTGTCCCTGTTCAACGCCGACAAGGGCAAGTCCGAGGCCGAGCAATGGATGACCGGCATGGCCGACTTCCTGGTCGCCCAGGGCAAGTTCACTCGCGAAGAAATGGACAAGGCCCTGAACAGCGGCTTTGTGACCGACAAGTTTCTGAAAATAGCCGCTGAAATGAAATAAATCGTAAGACTGTGCCTGATCTCCCCTGCCGAGTCTCCCGGCAGGGGAGCCCCAACCGGGAGGTTCCCCCATGCGGGAAGACAATACACGCCTCAAAAAATGGCTGTTGCCGGTCTTGAGCGTTGTTTCCGTGGTGAGTTTTTTCGGCGGCTGGCAATTGGTGGTGGATCTGGGGATTATTCCGCCGGATCTGTTGGCCACCCCCACTCAGGTCGGCCGGCTGTTCGTGGACAAGCTGAGCAATCCGCAACCCGACGGCGCGCTCTTGCTCACCCACCTGCGGGTCAGCCTGGAAGAGGCGCTGCTCGGTTATGCCGCCGCCCTGCTGTTCGGGGTGCCCCTCGGGCTGCTTATGGGCTGGTTTTACAGCATCGAAGGCATGGCCAGACCGATTTTTGAACTGATCCGCCCCATCCCGGCCGTGGCCTGGATTCCCCTGACCATTTTCTGGTTCGGCATCGGCCTCTCCGGTAAGGTGTTCATCATCTTCCTCTCCGGCATCGTGCCCTGCGTGATCAACTCCTTCGTGGGCGTCAAGTTGACCAACCCCACACTGATCCAGATGGCCAGAACCTATGGGGCCTCACGTTGGCAGATATTCAGAAAAATTTGCATCCCTTCGGCCCTGCCCATGGTTTTCGGCGCCCTGCAGATGGCCCTGGCCGCCTCTTGGACCACCCTGGTGGCCGCGGAACTTATCGCCGCCGATAACGGCCTGGGATTTCTGATCACCATGGGCCGCAGGCTGACCAGACCGGACATGGTGGTGCTGGGCATGTTGCTGGTGGGGCTGACCGGATACATGGTGGGCCTGGTCATCGACCGGATTGAAAAACGCCTGCTGGCCGGCATAAGGAGGTAACACGATGGCCCAAACCTGCTCCACCGTGGCTTCGCCCTCCCAAGCGGCCCCTCCGGCGCGCGGCCTGTTCCCACGCAACCTGTTGCAGCGACTCGGCCGCATCAACAAAATATACTTCGTCTCCCTGGCCTTGTTCCTGCTGCTCTGGCACCTCACGGCCGTATACAAGCTTTTGGGCAACTTTCTGCCCACGCCCTGGGAAGTGCTCTTGGAGCTGCGACGCCTGACCACCATGACCCTGGCCGGTAAAAACCTGGCCTCCCACCTTTGGGCCAGCCTGCATCGGGTGCTGGTGGGCTGGGCCATGGCCGTGGTCTTTGCCGTGCCGCTGGGCATATTTATGGCCCTGAACGATTATGCCCGGGCCATCGTCAAACCGATCTTTGATCTGCTCAAGCCCATGCCGCCGATCTCCTGGATTTCCTTGTCCATTCTCTGGTTCGGCATCGGCGAGCAGTCCATGGTCTTCATCATTGCCGTCGGCAGCTTCGTACCCTGCGTGCTCAACTCTTTCAACGGAATACGCCTGGTGGACCCCGCCCTGTACGACGCGGCCAGGATGTTGGGGGCAAGCCGCAGGCAGGAGATCATGGAAGTGGCCCTTTACGGCTCGTTTCCGGCCATTTTCGCCGGACTGCAGATTTCCCTGAGCATCGCCTGGTCCTGCGTGCTGGCGGCCGAGTTGGTGGGAGCGCGCTCCGGCATGGGCTTCATCATCATTCTCGGCATGAACCAGTTGAAGCCGGCCATGATCATTGCGGGCATGCTGGTCATTGCCGCCACGGCCTGGGCAATCAGTCTGCTTATGGGAACCCTGGAAAAAGCGGCCTGCCCCTGGCGCAGGGAGATACAGTGATGCAACCGGAACGCCCGAAGATATCGTGTCGCAATGTCTGCAAAACATTCATCCAAAAGGGTTCGCAGCATGTGCACGTGCTGGAGGACGTCTCGTTGGACGTGCGGGAAAATGAATTTCTGGTCCTGCTCGGGCCGGGGCAGTCGGGCAAATCCACCTTGCTGCGGATCATTGCCGGGCTGGAATCGCCAAGCTCCGGCACCGTCCTGCTGGATCGGGCTCCGGTGGCCGGGCCGGGACCGGACCGCAGCATGGTCTTTCAGACTTACAGCCTGTTCCCCTGGCGATCGGTGCGCAAAAATGTGGAAATGGGCTTGAAATTCAAGGGTATTTCTGCTGCTGAACGCCGCAGCATCGGCGATAAATACATCCAATTGGTCGGCCTGACCGGCTTTGAGTCGGCCTATCCACACCAGCTTTCCGGCGGCATGAAGCAACGGGTGGGCATTGCCAGGGCCTACGCCAATATGCCGGAAGTCCTTTTGCTGGACGAGCCCTTCGGCCAACTGGACGCCCAAACCCGCTACCTGATGGAGCAGGAAATCATCCGCGTTTGGGAGCAGGAAAAGCGCACGGTCGTCTTCGTCACCAACAACATCGACGAGGCCGTGTATCTGGGGGACCGGATCGTGCTCATGGAAGGCAAGCTGCCGGGCCGCATGAAGGGAATCTATGAAAATCGGCTGCCCCGCCCCCGCGAGCATGACTCTCTTCCTTTTCTGGAACTGCGCCGGCGAATCACCGACGATACCGAACTGACCTTGTGAGCGGGCCTCCCTCTCAATCACTCGGCGCCGGCTTCGTCGACGCCGTCTGCGCCAGGGCGATGCCGAAAAGAATGACGCAGCCGGAGACAAAGAACCGCACGCTCACAGCCTCGCCCAGCAGCAGCCATGCGCCGAGCGTTGTGAGCACAGGCACGCTCAACTGGATCAGGGCCGCCGCAATGGTGCTGAGAACCGCCACCAGGCGGTACCACAGGATATACCCGAAACCGGAAGCCAAGGCTCCGGACGCGATTGCGTAGAGCGCGCCCTCAAACGGGACTGATTTTACAAACGGCAGCAGCACAATGACTACAGGCAGGCAACGGACAAAATTGCCCGCGGTGTCCAAAGCCGAATCCGTGCTCTCTCTCCCCGCGAGCGAGTAAACAACCCATGAGGCTCCGGCGCAGGCCATCAGCAGCGCGCTGACCAACGGCGGCCGGGAAAGGGCCGGGGCAAACAGAACCGCCAATCCCCCAAGGCTGATCGCGGCCCCCGCAAGCTGCCGACGGTTGAGGTGCTCCCCCAAAAGGCCGGCGGCGAGGATCGCGGTCACGAGAAGGGCTGCAGCCAGGATGAGGGTCCCCGCGGCTGCGCCGATCTCCTGATAGGCGAGGGAAAAGGTCGCCATATACCCAAAAAGGCCTGCGGCTGCGGTGAAACTTCCTCCAATGCCGTGCCGTTTTCTGCGCCGACGTGTTGTGAGCAGCCATAAAACCGCCGCGCCCGAGACAAGCCGCAAAATCGTGAAGCTCTGCGGATCGATGCCTGTCCGCGTGAATGCCAGGCGGCAGAGCAGACTGTTCGCCGCAAACAGACACATGGTCAGGGCGGTGAGAAGCAGAAGGCGCATGGCCCCTCCACGGAGCAAAAAAAGAACATGTCGCAAACCGAAGAAAAGACTCATTCCAGCCGTACGGTAAAACAATCGGCCAATTCCAATTCCAAATCAAACAAAAAAACGGGTTTGATTTGGAATTGGAATTGCGCCGGCCCGGCCGGAAAGAGCTACTCCGCCTCAGGCCCTACTCCACATCGTCTCAGGTGCCGGGCGTCTTCTGCCCCGCCCACAGATAGAGGCTCTGACCGACGCCGAAGCAATACACTCAAGGCAAAGCCCCAGAACACGGTGTGCCGGCACATGAGCTGCGCCTGCCGGGCCGCGTCTTCGGCGGGCACGATGAATTGGAACAGCAGGATCAACGCCTTGGTGAGCAGCAGGGACCAGGCCAGCATGGCGGCAACCGCCACCGGCATGCCCCAGGGCTGCCGGATGCGGCAGAAGGCCCGGCATTGGGTGCTTGCGAAAACCGAGAAATTCAGCCCGCAGGTCAGGGCGAAGAACAGCCCGAACTCTCCCGTGCCCAGGCCCAGGTTCCAGGTCCAGAACGTGGGCGGCTTGTTTTCAAGGGCAAAGTGGCCGAAATGGGAGCCTGCCACGAGAAAGATCCACATCAGGGTAAAAAGCATCGACCAGAAAAGCAGGCTGAAGGCCGGTTGCCTGGTGCGCAAAAAATAGCAGCCCAGACCGCCGGCCACGATGGTCGCCTGCAGGAAGGTGAACCAGTAGGTGGGGAAAAGAATGATGGTCCGCGCCAGCACAATGGTGCCGCCGATGGCGATGATCAGGTTCAGGAACATGCGCCGCACTTCGGGAATGTCCTTCAGGTGCGCGTCGCCGCCCACGAACCTGACGCAGCCGGGGGCAAAAAAGCGCTCGTGACGACACTGTCTACATGGGCAGACCCATCTGGCTCAGTTCCGCCTTCACCTTTTTGTAAACGGCCAGGTATTCCTTCTTGGGCCGGACGGTATCCAGGTCGTAGCACTCCCTGAAGTCGCCGCCCAGGGTATGGGCCGTCTGGTTGTCGATATACGGCTGGTACTTCTTCATGATTTCCAGAACAAGGGCGTTGGCGTGCTCGCGGGTGAGGCGCGCCCTGGCCACGGCCTTGCCGACTTCACCGGAGAAACGCAGGCCCAGGCCGCTGGCATGATCCAGGCCGCCGCTCTGGCAACCGGAACCGCCGGAGATGCCGCAGCCAAGAACAATGGCGCTGATGGCCGAAGCTGCGGACTCCCAGAAAAACTCCTCGCTGCCGATGCCGGCGGTCATCTGCCAGCCGCCGCCGATCAGCGGGGCGGTGTGGGTGTTCCGGACCACGGCTGCGTTCTGATAGTTGCTGCACCACAAGGAGAACTTGCTGGTGTTGCTGAAGTACATGGCGTCCACGGCCCAGGATCCGTCGATGGTCAGATCGAAGAGCAGCTTGTTGATGATGAACTCCGCGGTTCCGGTAACGGCCGAGTGGGCCGGAGAGCCGGACAGGCCGCCGATGTAGCAGCACATGCCGCCTTGAATGTTCAGGCCGTTGGTGTGCCAAGTCAGGGCCCGCATCAGGTGGTTGTATTCGATCTTGTGGTGCGGCGAGATCAGGCAACTGCGGTTGTCGCCCCGGCGCAGGCCCCAACCGGGGTCGCCGGCTATGGTCAGGGCGGGCAGCGAGATGGCCCTGATGCCGCCGTCGGCCATGCCGGGGCGACAGGCCCGCCGGCAGACGTCTTTGACGATGGAGACGCATTTCATTTCCGCGAGCATTTCCCACGGGGAGTTCGGGGTCACCGGCACGCCGTGAATCTGGGTCAGGTTGCCCTGGAAGGCGATATAGTCGACCAAGGGCTCCTGGATGTAGCTCCAGCAGACTTTTTCATAGAGATCGTCCGAAATGGGCCCAAGGATGCGCCCGGTCAGAAACACCGGCTGCTTCAGGTGGTCGTAGTCTTCAAACCCCCGGTGGCTGCAGGTGATCGCGTCCTTGCCGTTGCCCATGGTGTAGCTGTCGGGGATGTTGTCGATGACTTCCAGAATCTCCTCTTCGGAAAACTCGATGATCCTGTTGGTATCGGCACACAGCACACCCACTTCCACCACCAGCTCGATGGCCGCCTTCCACAGGCGATCAAGAAAATCGTCGTCACAGGGGATCATCTGAGAGGGATCGTACTTGATGCCGTATTTCTCGGTAATTGCCTTCAACTTGGGCCAATACACCTTTGTATCAAAGTCCTGGGTGAAGCAAATGGGGCCGGTGGCCGCCCTCGCCCAAAATTCGAGCATTCTTCCACGACCGCTTACCAACATACGTCTATCCTCCATAGTTGTTTGAAAGCCCGCAAGCGTCCTCGGCACGGCTGCCGGAACAAATCGGCTTTGGCAAAGTTCCTTTGCTCTATCTGGCTATAAGCTGTCTGGCCAGGTCAACAGCGCTCACGGCATCCTTGCTGAAGCCGTCGGCGCCGATGGTCTCCGCCCACTTTTGCGAGCAAGGGCCGCCGCCGATCATCACCTTGTACTTGTCGCGCAGGTTCTTGGACTTCAAAAAGTCAATCACTTCCTTCTGATAGGGCATTGTCGTCGACATGAGCGAAGACAGCCCGATGATTTTGGCGCCAAAAGCCTCCGCTTCCAGAATAAAGTCCGTACTCGCCACATCCACCCCGAGATCCTTCACATCAAAGCCGCCCACGGTCAACATGGTGGTCACCATGTCTTTGCCGACCGTGTGCACGTCGCCCCTGACCGTGCCGATGACCACCTTGGGGCGGTCCTTGCCGCCGGTCTCTTTGGCCGCCTTGAGCATCTCGGGCTCAAGCAGCCGCATGGCCGACTTGAAAGCCTCCGAAGCCAGCAGAACCTCCGGCAGAAACACCTCCATGGCCTGGAATTTCACCCCAAGCTCATTCAAGGCGTCGCCCATGGCGTTGACCGCGTCCATGGGCGGCTGCCCGGTCGCGATGACCTCTTTTGCCGCGGCAACGGCTTTGTCTTCGTCAAAATCCAGAATCGCATCCTTCAACGCCTGGATAATTGCCGTATGTGCCATTAAAATACCCTCCTGGAGCAATTTGATTTTGCCATTGTTGACGCAACCATGTTGTCGCCGGCCCGCTATGCAGGCCGACCGGGCAGGCGAAACGCGTAACTCCCATCCGCCACTATCTGCTCGGCAAGTTCGAGCTTCCAGTCGAAAAAATCTTCCATTGCTGCGAGCGGGGCATCCGGTTCCATGTACATAAGGTACCAGATGTCGTCCTCCGGGCTGCAGGCGACGGGCATGCCGGCCTCAAGCGGCAGACGCGCCTCCCGCCATCCGGGCGTGCCGCCCTCGAGAAACCGCACCTCGGCCTCGGGCCAAAGCTCTTGGGCATCGGCGGCGGCCAACCGGGCATGCGTTTCGTCGTCCGAAGTGAGAACAATGGCGGGCACGCCGAAATGCTTCTTGTGCACGCGCTCCAGCAGGCCGCGCGACACCCAGACCGCCCCGGGAATATGCCCTTCGCGGTGCCTGTCGCTGTAGCCCACGTTGATAAGCAACGGCGGCTTCTGCTCGGCGAGCAGGCCGGCGAGATCCTCCGGCCCGATGCCGCAATCAAAGGAGCAGGCAACAACAGGCTGCGGTTCAGGGCCATATTCCAGCCCCTCCCGGCCAAAGCCGGAGCCGCCCAGCCCGCCTTTAAGCACGTAAACGTCGGGCATGGCGATTTGCTTGAGCCAATAGGCGGTGATCACCGCCCGGACCTCCGTGTCGTCCACCATGACGAAACGGGCATTGCGCACGGCGGCGTATTCGTCGGATCGTTGCGTGAGCTGCCCGCCCTGGGCGCAGCGTGAACCGGGCAGATGCCCGGCTTCGTATTCTTCGGGCCGGCGGACATCGAAAATATACAAAGGGTTGGTGTCGGCCTCGACCTGCCATTGGCGAACGGTGGCGGCATCCACAAAGGAGATGCCCTGCTCCTTGGCCAGGACGGCCGCGTGTTCCCGGGCAAAGGCCAGGGCCTTGGCCGACGGCGGGGCGGTGTGCCGCGACAGGCCGGAGGTCAGATCAAAACCGCTGCGCCGCCAGTTCATGGTACCGCCTTTCAGCGAGACCACCCGGTTGGGTACGCCGAAATCGGTGAGCATCTGGGCGCACAAAATGCCGCGGGTTCTGGCCGCGCAGTTCACAACAACAAGGGTGTCGGGCGACGGCACCAGGTCCTGAAACCTATAAGCGGCTTCACAGCCCGGCGCGTTGATGCCGCCGGGAAGGGCCATGCCGGCGTACTCCTCCGGGACGCGGATATCGATGAAAACCATCTTTTCACCGCTTTCCAGGCGTTTGTGGATCTCTTCGGGGGTAAGGCCCGGGGTCTTTTTTTCCCGCTCGAGATATTCGGCATATCCCTTGGCCAGACTGCTCACGCCCTCGACGACGACATATCCCGCCCGACGCCATCCGCCCAGGCCGCCGGCCAACACCAGAGGCTGCTCATAGCCCATCCGGCGCAAGCGTTCGGCGGCTCTGACGGCGCGGGAGTCGTCCTCTTCGCCGCTGTCCATGACAATCACCGGAACGCCCTTGCTTGGAATCAGCGCGGGCACCATGAACTCGAGCCTGCTGAACGGCGCACTGCTTGCCAGCAACATATGCCCGCGTGAGAACTCTTCTTGCTCGCGAACGTCCAACAAGGCAAAAAGACCTGAGCCTTTAAAAATTTGCCTGGCTTCCGCGGGCGTACATTGACGCACTGCTGCCACCTCTTCCCCCTCCTGTTAAAGCTGCGCTGCGCTCGCCGGCTGAGCGGGTAAAACAAGAAAGGCAACATGTGTGCCAAAAAGCACGAGAGACATAACACGTTATTTTAACAATAAAAAAATAACGCGGCAGATGAAAAGCTCTCTAAAAAATAATGTCTTCAATTAAAGACACTCCCTGCAGAACAATACACAACATCCTAATAAACAAAGATAATCTTTTTCAGAGTAATCTTTGTAGCAGATTGTGGACATTGTCTTCAAATGGAGACATATAGAACTTCAGCGGGTTCGCCGCGGCGACAGCCGCCGTTTGGCCGCGATCGACCCTCTGCTGGAGCATTTCACACGTGGAATGCCCGCAAGGATTTGCAGAAAAATCCTTGCCTCGAAGTAGGCGTAGGCGAGCTTTGCTCGCCGGCAAGCGACTATTTCAAGCGGCGATTGCTCTATAACACCATAAAAATAAAGAGATTTTTTATGCCGAAAAAGGATGAGCAAAATTATATTGCCGCGATCATCGAGAAGAACCCCAATCTGCCGGAACTGTTTGAGTTGCTGCATTGCGGCATTGCCCTGCACGCGCCGGACGGCGTCTACCACTATGCCAACAAGGCATACCGCAACATGTTCGGCATGACCGGCAATGAGCCGGTGAAGCGGCATGTGCGCGACTATTTTGATACGGCGGAACAGGGCGTGATGCTTGCCCTGAAAACCAAAAAAGAAGTCATGGGCACCACTGTGGCCAAAGACGGGGTGCACGGCGTTGCCTACCGCATTCCCCTTCTGAGTGAAGCCGGCGAGCTGCAGGGCCTGATCGCGGAAGTGATCACTGCCGGCTATGATCGTCAGAATGTCGCGAATTTGATGAAAATTATTCAAGAGCTCCAGAAAAAAACCTATTATTACGAATGGGAAACCCGCAGCCGGCCGGGTGTGTTGCATACATTTGACCGAATCATCGGCGAAAGCGTGCCCATGCGCAAAATGAAAGCAGCCGGCGCGCGCTTCGCCACGGGCACGCAGCCCGTACTTGTCACCGGCGAAAGCGGGACAGGCAAGGAGCTGGTGGCCCAGTCACTGCACATGGCCGGCGAGCGCGCAGGCAAGCCGTTCATTGCCGTCAACTGCGCGGCCCTGCCGCAGGAACTCATTGAATCCGAGCTGTTCGGCTATGGGCCCGGGGCCTTCTCCGGCTCGCGCAGCGGCGGCATGAAAGGTAAGTTTGAACTTGCCGACACCGGCACCATTTTTCTGGATGAAATCGGCGAACTGCCTTTGGCCATGCAGTCAAAGCTTCTCCGGGTTCTGGAAAGAGGGGAGATTCAAAAACTCGGCCATTCGGGAACGGTGTATGTCGATTTTCGCCTGGTGGCCGCGACCAACCGGAACCTGGAGCAAATGGTCGCGGCCGGCTCTTTTCGGGAAGATCTTTTCCACCGCCTGAACGTGCTTGAACTGCACATTCCATCGTTGCGCAATCACCCGGAGGATATTCCGCACCTGGTGATCAATTTTCTGGAAGAAATACTCGGCTTTAAGCAGGCCCACGCGCTGGAGGTTTCGGCAAAGGTCATGGAACTTCTACGCAGCCATACCTGGCCGGGCAACGTTCGGGAGCTGAAAAACCTTTTGGCTCTCACGCTGTATGCCATGGAAGACAGACAATCGGTCATCGACATACAGCACCTGCCCGAGCGTTTTCTGAAAAGCGTCAAAGTGCACAGGCCTTCCCCCAATCATGCCGAAGTCGTGGAAGAGACCTCTACCGTCGAAGGCGATCTTGCCGCCGTGGTCGCCAATGCGGAGCGTTCGGCCATTCTGTCGGCGCTGTGCAGAGCCGGCCAAAACAGAACGCGGGCGGCAGTTCTATTGAATATTTCCCGGAGCAACTTGTACAAAAAGATGGCGGAACACGGCATCGAGCAGCAGCCGCAACGCCGGCAACCGGGACGCTGAACGCCGCGGCAGAATGTCGCCTCCGTCCCGTACCGGCCGGGAGCAGCCGCCCGGCGCCGCTTTCCACATGTTCTATTTAAATAATTGTATGGCTGCTTGCTTAGATACTCGGCATTGATTAAGGAAACGGGATTGTTTTACGGCAAATGGTTGCCGGCCGGCAAAGGAGCCGGGCGGCCGACCTGTCCGCGCGCGAACAGCAGAATCAAGGTAAGTATGTCGGATACAAAAAACGCGAAGCCCCGGAATATGACGGCCATGACCATGGCCGCGCTGGGGGTGGTTTTTGGCGATATTGGCACAAGCCCCCTGTATACCCTGAAAGAATGCTTTCATGGCCCCCATGCCATCGCCGTCACCCAGGCCAACGTCATGGGGGTGCTTTCGCTTATTTTCTGGAGCCTTATGGTGGTCGTCACCGTCAAGTACGTCTTTCTGGTCACCAAGGCGGACAACGGCGGCGAGGGGGGAATTTTTGCCCTGTTGGGCATTATGGGCAACGCCGTCAAAGCCGGCCCGAAAAACAAATTTTTTAAAGCCCTGCCCTATCTGGCCCTGTGCAGCGGCGCGCTGCTGTACAGCGACGGGGTGATCACACCGGCCATCTCCGTGCTGTCCGCGGTGGAAGGCCTCAAAAACGTGGCCCCCGCAGCCGGCCACGTGGTTGTGCCGATCACCTGCCTCATCCTGATCGGGCTGTTTTCCTTCCAGAAACACGGCACGGCCCGCATCGGCGGCATTTTCGGCCCGATCATGCTGATCTGGTTCATCGCCATAGGGCTGGTCGGGCTTCTAAACATCATCAAAACTCCCGACGTGCTGATGGCGGTGAACCCGCATTACGCCCTGGCGTATTTTCAGGTCAACCATCTGCACGGCATTATCGTGCTGGGTGCCGTGGTCTTGTGCATCACCGGCGGTGAAGCTCTGTATGCCGACCTGGGGCATTTCGGGCGCCTGCCCATACGCAACAGCTGGCTCTGCGTGGCTTGCCCGGCCCTGCTCTTGAACTATATGGGGCAGGGTGCGCTTCTTCTGACCAATCCGGCGGCGACGCAAAGCCCTTTCTACCAGGCCGTTCCCCAGTTTTTTCTGGTTCCCATGCTGGTACTGGCCACCATGGCCGCGGTCATTGCGTCCCAGGCGGTGATTACCGGGGTCTATTCCCTCACCCAGCAAGCTATGCACCTTGGTTTTCTGCCGCGTATACGTATTGTGCACACTTCTTCGGCCACGGAAGGACAAATCTATCTGCCCACCATAAACAACATGCTTATGGTGGCCTGTGTGGCCATCGTGCTGGTTTTTCAGAATTCCAACGGACTGGCGGCCGCCTACGGGCTGGCCAACACCGGCGCCATGAACGTTACCTCGGTGTTCTATTTCGCTGTTGTCCGCTACGCCTGGAACTGGCCGTTACGCAAGGCTCTACCGCTTCTGGCGCTGTTCCTTCTTTTTGATCTGCCCTTTCTGGGCGCGAACCTGATCAAGGTCATGGACGGGGGCTGGCTGCCCCTGCTGATTGCCGTGCTCTTCATAACCACCATGACCACCTGGAAAAAGGGACGCGCCTACCTGTTCGAGCGGTTCGAGCGCATGAGCATGCCCTTGTCGGCTTTTTTGCATACTCTGCGTGAAGTGAGATTGCCCAGAAGTCCCGGCACCGGCGTGTATATGACCATGAACCAAGACCTGACCCCCATGCCCCTGACCAGATCTCTTGCTCTTATCCACACTGTGCCCGAAACCATTGTTCTGCTGACCATCAAAAGCGCCGACAGCCCGTATGTGGAACCGGAGAAACGCATCGACCTGCGCCCGGACGACAAAAGCCTGGGCGTGTACCGGATGACCGTGAGCTACGGGTATATGGAGCAGCCCGACATGGCGGAGATATCGAAACTCTCCAGAAAGACCGCCCTGCCCCTGCCGCTTTACGACTGCACCTTCTACCTGGGCAGGGAAACCATTTTGCCGGCCACGGAAGACCCGGTCATGCACCCCTGGCGCAGGGAGCTGTTCATCTTCCTGAGCCGCAACGCCTGGAATGCCTCAACCTTCTTCAACATCCCGTCTTCCCGGGTGGTGGAGATCGGCACCCATCTGGAAGTATGACGGTGGGGGTCCACATGAGCGAGAAGTGCTCCCCAAAATTCGGACAGATGTGCAAGCGGTCGCCACGGCGGTTGAGGATGGTTTCGGCGTAACGGAGACAGCGCGCGGGCTTTCGATTCCCATGAAAACCCTGGCGAACTGGATTGCGCAGTACCGGCAGGACAAGCAAGGATTCGCGTCGAAACCGGGCGTGAACGCGCAGGACGCGGAACTGGCGCGCCTGACGAAAGAGAACGCCCTGCTGCGTATGGAGAGCGACATTTTAAAAAAAGCGGCGGCGTACTTTGCCAAGGAGTCGCTGTGAGGTACGCCGCAGTCAGCACTTTGCGACACCGATATCCCGTCCGGCTTATTTGCTCTGTTTTGCGAGCATCCGTAGGTGGATACCACGCCTGGCTCAAACGCGACGCTGTCCCGCCAAGCAAGACGGCTCGCCTGGAGGCCGAAATTCTGGCCGCCCACAGCAGGACACGTGGC
>JAVBLS010000059.1:0-14976 GCA_031553235.1 Desulfovibrio sp. | reverse complement strand
GCTTGACGGCCGACAAGCTCCCCCCTTTCTCTGGTATTTTATTTACTTTTTTATCCCGCCTTGGAAGTCGCCAGAATATAGATTTCGTGCGGGTCGAGAATCAGGATAACGCTGCCGTCGCCCATGATCGTGGCGCCGGAGATGCCCTTGATGTCGCCGAGATAGGAACCCAGGGGCTTGATCACCACCTCCTGGCGCTCGAGCAGGCGGTCGACCACCAGCCCCAGGCGGCGTTCGCCGTCCTGGATAACCACCACCGAGAGCATCTCCTGTTCGGCCATGTGGCTGGGCAGGCCGATCAGATCGGCCAGACCGACGATGCCGAGCACCTCGCCGCGTAGGGTCACGGCCTTGCGCCCCTTAACGTCGGTCAAGCGTGAGGCTTCGATCTTGGTGGTTTCGGAAACCGCGTCCAGGGGGATGGCGAACATCTCCTTGTCCACGTTCACCATCAGGGCGTCGATGATCGCCAGGGTCAAGGGCAGGGACAGGATGAAGCGGGTGCCCTTGCCCACCTCGGAGGTGATGTTGATACTGCCCTTGAGGTTCTTGATGTTGGTACGGACCACGTCCATGCCCACGCCGCGGCCGGAGATGTCGGTGATGGTCTCGGCCGAGGAAAATCCCGGGGCGAAAATCAGTTCCATGGACTCACGCTCGTCCAGCAGCTTGGCTTCCTCGGGGGTGAGAATACCTTTACGAATGGCCACTTCGCGCATCTTTTCCGGGTCGATGCCCTTGCCGTCGTCTTCAATTTCGATGGCCACGGAGTTGCCTTTGTAATAGGCGCGCAGCCAGACCTTGCCGATGGGTTTCTTGTCGCGTTCGCGGCGCACGTCCTCGGACTCGATGCCGTGGTCCACGGAGTTACGGATCAGGTGCACCAGGGGGTCGGCGATGACTTCGACCACGCTTTTGTCGAGTTCGGTATCCTCGCCTTCCATGATCAGTTCCACTTCCTTGCCGCTTTTGCGCGACAGGTCGCGCACCAGGCGGGGAAAGCGCGAGAACACCGAGGCCACGGGCACCATGCGCACCTTCATGATGGTGTCCTGCAGATCGTCGGAAATACGGGCCATGGCGTAAGTGGTTTCGGAGAGGTTCTGGGCGATGACGCCGACCTCGGGCTGGGAAATTTCTTCCAACTGGCGGGCCAGCATGGAATAGCGGTTGCGGTTGATGATCAGCTCGCCGATGAGGTTCATCAGGTGGTCGAGCTTTTCGTGGTCCACGCGGATGGTCGAGGAAGATTTGCTCTGGCTGTCGTCGGCCTTGGCCGGGGCGGCTGCCTTGGCCGCGTCTGCCGGTTTTTCGGCCTTGGACGCGGGCTTGGAGACCTCGGCCGTCTTTTCGGCCTTGGCCGAGGCGTCGACTTTGGGCGCTTCGGCCGTTTTTTCCGCTTTGGCTTCGGGCGCGGGCTCGGTGGCCGAGCCGCCGTTCATGCCGGCAATGGCCGCTGCCAGCATGTCCGCGATGATCCCGCACTCCTGCTCCAGCAGGTCGGCCATGATCGAAAAGTCCAGACCGGTGTTGCGGCCCTGGTCCACGATGCCGGCCGTGCGGCCGGCGTAAACCTTGATCTCTTCAAGGCCCATGAAGCCGGCGGCGTTCTGGAAGGTGATCAGCGTGCGGTACATGGCGTCGGCAAACTCGCGGTTGTTGCCGTCGGCGCGCATGCCTTCCAGGGCGGCCTTGATGTTGGCGTTCTGCTGGGCAATGGTTTCTTTGAACACCTGCACGTCTTCGGCCGAGCCGGCGGGAGTTCCCGCTTCTGCCGGAGCCTCCGCGCCCGCCGGGGCGGCGGGCGCTTCGGCCGGGTCCTGGGCGGGGGCGGAGGCCAGAAGGCTTTCGGGCAGGGCCACACCTTCACCGGCCACGGCTTTTTGCAGCTTGTCCAGCAGTTCTGCCGTGTTGAAGGGCGAAACCTGGCCCTTGGCTGCGTCGATACGGTAGATCAGGGCTTCAAGCACGTCCACGGCGAGCAGCAGGAGGTCCACCAAGGCCGAGGTGACCGGGTATTCGTCTTTACGCACGGCGTTGAGCAGGGTCTCGGCCTCGTGGGTCAGGCCGTTGAGTTCCTGAAAGCCGATGATCCCGCTGTTGCCCTTGAGGTTGTGAAAATAGCGGAACAGGTCGTTGACCAGGTCGGCCTGGTTGTCCGGGTGCTTTTCCAGCTCCAGCAGGCCGTCGGAAAGGCTGGAAATGTTGTCTTTGGCCTCTTCGATGAAGTCGCGCAAATGCCCTTCGCCAAAGGCCGTGAGGGTGTAGGCGGGCAGGTCGGCCAAGCCTTCAATCCACGACTGCACGTCTCCCACCTGTCGGATGCCCGCGTCTTGGGGCACGGCGGGCTCTTTTTTCTCGGGTGCGGGTGCGGGCGCGGCCCTGGGCGCGGGCGCTTCGCCGCCCAGGAGGGCGTCGAGGGTTTCAATGATCGCCGAGGTATCGACCTCGCCTTCGCCGCCGGAACTTTCCAAGTTGTCGATCATCTGGCGCAGGGCGTCGGTGGCGGCCAGAATGGTGTCCATGATCTCGCTGGTCACGCCCATGCTGCCTTTGCGCAGCTCGTCGAGAATGTTTTCGGCTTTGTGGGCCAAGCCGTTCATGCGGTTCAAACCCAGAAACCCGGAAGCTCCCTTGAGGGAGTGCATGGGCCGGAAGATCTCGTTGAGCAGCGAAAGGTTGTCCGGGGTTTTTTCCAGCTCCAGCAGGTTCGGCTCGATGGTTTCGAGGTGTTCCTTGGCCTCAATGATAAAATCGGCAAATAGTTCCGGATCCATGAATTCCTGGCTCATACCCCATCCTTGTCGCCCGCTGCGGCGGGCAGGTGCGGCGCCACGCGCGCCGTCGACACAACAGGCCCGCCCGACCGGATCAGCCGAGGAGCATCCTGACGTTTTTCACCATCTTGTCCGGCTGGGCGGGTTTGACCATGTACATGTTTGCCCCCAGGTTGATGCCCTGCTGGATATCCTTTTCCTGCCCCTCGGTCGAAAGCACCACAATGGGCAGATCCCGGTAGGCCTCCTGCTCGCGCACGGTGCGGATGAAGGTGAACCCGTCCATGCGCGGCATGTTGATGTCCGAGACGATCAGGTCGATGTCGCCCGCGGAGTAGAGCTTTTCCAGACCGTCCAGGCCATCTTCGGCCATGGTCACCCGAAAGCCTTCTTTTTTCATGATGAAGGCCACAAGGTTCCGTACGGTTTTAGAATCGTCCACGATCAGAATATGTTTAGACATGGCGCCACCTTTCTTATTTAAGGATGCTTTCGATGACCCGATCCACCGAGACGATGCCCACCAATTGTCCGTGCAGTTTCATCAGGCCGGTGATGAAATCGACGTTGATGCCGAGGTGCGCTTCAATGCCCCAGTCGATGTCGGCCTGCGGCACCCGGTACATGGTGTGCACCCGCTCGATGAGCATGCCCACTTGCAGCCCCATGCGCCGGCAGACGATGATGAAGTTGTCGCCGGCCTGCCGGGGAGAGGCCACCTCAAGGATGTCGCGCAGGCGGATCAGCGGGGTCACCTTGCCGCGCAGGTTGATCACTCCGGAAACAAAGGCCGGGGTGGCCGGCAACTTGGCCGTGGGCATGCTGCGGATAACTTCCTGCACGGCCACGGTGGGAATGACGAATTCCTGCGAGCCCAGAAAAAAGCCGACCATGAGCAGATCCTGCGCGGAACGCAGCATCTCTTCCAAAGATTGTTCGGCGGCCATTTCCGGGTGGGCATCACCGGCCGCAGGCGCGGGCCCGCCGTCCGGGGCCAGGCCGATCTGCCGCAGCACTTCACCCTCGTTCACGCCCAGGTACTTGTCGATAAAGGCCCGTTCGGCCGAGGTAAAGCCTTCGCCTTTTCCTTGCGGCGCGGGAGAAAAATCCTGCTCAGCGAAATATTCTTCAGGGCTTTTGTTCATAAGGCCAACATCTCTTTTGCCAACTCCTCGTATTCCTTGGCGCCCCGGCTCTCTGGGGCGATCTCATAGATCACCCGGCCCTGGGCGCTGGCGTCGCGAAAGCGCGTGTCCATGCCGATGACCGTTTTGAACATGCTGTCCTTCATCTTCACGGCCAGAAGTTCCAGCACCCTGGTGCAGGCCCTGGCCCGGCGATCGTACAGGGTGGGCAGCACCCGGTAGCAGACCGGCCGGGGCAGCACTTTGTTCAGCACCTTGATGGTGTCGAAGAGCAGCTTCAGGCCGTGCAGGGCCAGAAAGTCCGTCTGGATGGGCACCACCAGCAGATCGCAGGCCACCAGAGCGTTTACCAGCAGAATACCAACATGGGGCGGGCAGTCCAGGATAATAAAGTCATACTCAGGCCGCACATGGGCCAGGGCCTGTTGCAGAATGGCTCCCTTGCCCTTGCGGTTGCGCAAATCTATTTCCAACTCGGCCAGGCGGATGGTGGCCGGGACCACGTCGAATTCCTGCGTCGGGTGGTGCTTGCGGATCTTGTCCCACAAGTCGTCGTCAAACGCGACCCCTTCGGCAAAAATGTCGTCCACCGAAGCGCCGAGTTCTTCGGGATAGTAGCGCAGGTGTACCGAGGCGCAGGCGTGCGGGTCGAGATCCATGAGCAAGACCCGTTTGCCCGCGCGGGACAGCGCGGCCGCAAGAGTGACGGCCGTAGTGGTCTTGCCCACCCCGCCCTTCTGGTTGGCCACGGCGGTGACCCTGGCTCTTTTTTCTTCCCGTCCCGGCCCGTTCATTTCCGCTACGCCTGTTTGCGGTAAACGATGGTTCCCGTATGGTGCTCCGGCTTAAAGGCCCGGCTGATGTTGTGCAGCGACTCCGAGTGCCCGATGAACAGGCACCCGCCGGGCAGCAGATTGTCGTAAAACGACTCAATGACCTGCTTTTTCATCTCGTCGTCAAAGTAGATGATCACGTTGCGGCAAAAGACGATGTGCGAACGCTCTATGCGGCGCAGCATCATCCGGTCGCTCAGGTTGATCTGTCCGAAGGTGATCAGGTTTTTCAGCCGCGGATCAACATGGTACTGGGTGCCTTCCTTTCTGAAGTACCGGTCGATAATCTCCTTGGGCGTGGTGCGCAGGGCATACTCGGTATAGACGCCCTTGCGGGCCGAGGCCAGCACCGCCTCGGACAGGTCGTTGGCCGTGATCTTGATGTCCCAGGCGAGGATTTCGCTCTTGAGCACCTCATGCAGGATCATGGCCATGGTGTAGGGCTCTTCCCCGGTGGAGCAGCCGGCCGACCAGATGCGCAGCTTTTTGATGCCGGTCTTGCGGATCTTTTCCAGCTCCTGCTTCAGGACGATCTCCTGAAAGACCTGGAGTTGTGGCGGGTTGCGGTAAAAGCTCGTCTCGTTGGTGGTGATCACCTCGAAGAGCTTGGGCATTTCCGCGCGCCGGTTGGAGTCGAAGCGCAGGTAATAGTAATACTCACCGAAATTCTTCAGGTTCAGTTCTTTCAGGCGGTTGCCCAGGCGATTTTCAATCAGGTACTTGCGGGTTTCGGCGATGTAGATGCCGCACTGCTCGTAAATGAAGTCGCGCAACTGGGCGAACTCTTCCGAACTGACCCGTAGGGCACCCGCCCCCAGGCCTGAACCCGCGCTTAAGCCGGAACCCGGGCCACGACCCGGGGCGGCGCCCGTTCCTGCACCGCCGGCCGGAGCGCCCGCTTTGAGCAGACCCGAGGCAATGCCTGCGGCCGCCGCGCCACTCTTCAAAAGTGACGAGCCGGTGCCGCCGGCTGTGGCACCCGAAGCGGAGCCCCCTGCCGAAGAGCTGGTGCCGCCGGAGCCCGGCGGAGAAGTCATGGAGGAAAACAGGGCCATATCAATCTCCCGTCTGCCGCCGCACGGCTTCCACGGCCTCTCCGGCCGCGGCCTGAACATCCGGATCCGGGTGTTCCAGCATGGTTAAAAGGGCTCTGAAGGCGGTTTCGCCGCCGATACCGCCAAGGGCCTCGACAGCCTTGAGCACAATCAGGGTGTTGTCGTCGTCGAGCATGTTCACCAGAAGCTGTACTGCGCCCTGGGCTCGGCGCTGCCCGAGCTTTTCGGCGCAACGCACCCGCACCCAGGTGTCCGGGTCGTGCAGGCCTTCCATGAGGCAGGCGTCCAGGCGCGTTTCCGGGCAGTTGCCCAGGGTCTCAACCACGGCCATACGCACTTCGCGGTTCTCATCGTGGATCAGCCCCTCGATCAGCTCCACCCGTTCCGGACTGATCGGGCAGGCGCGGCCCAAGGCCTCGACCACGATCTTGCGCACGTCGGGTGACTCGTCGGACAAGAGATCCGTGAGGTCGGTCAGGAAGGCGTCGGCCCCGAAAATGCCCAGGGCATAGGCCCCCATCATGCGTTGGATCGGATCGTGGTGCTTGAGGCCGGCTTTGAAATGCCGCACGATGCTCGGGGTGTGCATGGCCACGGCCGCTTCCAGGGCGCTTTCCTTGACGTCGTTGTACGGGTGCCCGAGCATGCCGAGCACCGCCCCCTCCGCTTTGGCCGGGTCGGCCTTGCGGCCGATATAGAACAGGGCGGCGCGCAGCACTATGCCGTCTTCGTGGGTGCGCAGGAGGTTGAGAAAAAAGTCTTGGTATTCCGCCCCGGCGCGACCGGCAAGCTCTTGGGCCAGAACGCGTTGCGCGTCGCGACCGCGCTGCGGAAAGGCTTCTATCAGCAGGGGGGTGATGGCCGGGTCTTCCAGACTGCCCGCCACTTCCACGGCGATCAGCATGACCGGGTCGGGCGCGCTGCGCACGGCCTTTTCCAGTTCTTCGTTCCAGCCGATTTTCACCAGGGCCTCGCCGATGAGCGGCAGGCGGTCGGCGTCTTTCTCCGGTGAAAGCCGGGCTGCCAGACCGAGCACGGCCGCCGTGGCCTCGGGCCCGCCCAGGGCGGCAAAGCCCCTGACGGCCGCATTCTGCACATCCGGGTCTTCATCGGCCAGGGCCGTGGGCATATAGCCGCGCAGGCGTTCGCAGTCCTTGGTCCCGAGCAGGGTCAGGGAGCGCTCGCCGAGAATTTTGATCACCGCGGTGATGATCTTGTTGCACAGGGGGGTGGGCGAGGTGTCCAGGCGTTTGAGCAGCAGGGGCACTGCTTTGATGTTGCCCATTTCGCCCAGGGCGTCCACGATGGTCGAGGCCACCAGATCGCTGCTCTTTTCCAGGGCCTTGATCATGGCGCTGATCGAAGATTCCAGCCGCAGGGCCGTGAGGGCCTCGATGACCGAAAATTGCACCCATTCCTCGTCCTGCAGGGCCTGGTTCAGGCTGTCGGCCGCCTCGGGAAAGGCCAGGGTGCCGAGGGAGACCGCCGCCTGGTAGCGCACGTTCACTTCTGGGTCGTGCAGCAGGGCCCGGCCGAGCGGGGCTACGGCACAGGCGCTCGCGGTGGAGCCGAGAATATCCGAGGCGAAGATGCGAATGTCCACGTCGTTGTCATGCAGCAAAGTCACCAGCGCTTCCAGATCGGTTTTTCCCTGGTCGCGCAGAATGTCCATGGCCACGTTGCGCACCGGTGCGTCGTCCGAACGCAGCAGCGGAATGACCGCGTGCACCACCTCGGGGCCGCCGATCTTCCGCAAGGCCCGGTCCACGGCCTCCTGCACCCCGATATTTGAAGACGTCACATGCCGCACAAGCAGCGGCACGGCCGACTGCAGCCCGG
The DNA here is from genome assembly GCA_031553235.1 of Desulfovibrio sp. Classification (GTDB taxonomy): domain Bacteria; phylum Desulfobacterota; class Desulfovibrionia; order Desulfovibrionales; family Desulfovibrionaceae; genus Frigididesulfovibrio. Next base: position 7,327 of record JAVBLS010000059.1, on the reverse strand, counting down.
CCCGGCCCGCCAGGCGGGCACCTTCACGAATCTCGTCCGGATCGTCCCCGGAGAGCAGGGCGATGATTTCGGATTCCTGGGCCATATACGCTCCCTTGCGCGGCGCGGTCGCGGCGCGGCTTAGGCTCCCGCCAGGGCGCAAAGCACCCCGGCCATATCGTCGAGATCTACAATTTCGTCGGCCAGCCCGGCATCCACAACGGCCTTGGGCATGCCGTAGACTACGCAGGTCCGCTCGCTCTGGGCCACGGCATAGCCGCCCTTTGCCTTGAGCACTTTGGCGCCTTCCACGCCGTCGCTGCCCATACCTGTGAGCATGACGCTCAAAGCCTTGCGTCCCAGAGCCTGGCCGCCGGTTTCCATAAGCACGTTGGCCGAGGGTTTGTAAAGCGCCTCTTTGGGCTCTTCGGTGACCACGGCCGTGGGCATGCCGCCGCGAAGTTCCACCCGCAGGTGCTTGCCGCCGGGGCAGATGTAGGCCGTGCCCGGGCGCAGGGGCTCGGAAGGCGCGGCCTCCTTGACGGTGATGGCGCTTTGGACGTTCAGCCGGTTGGCAAAGGGACCGGTGAAGGCGGCCGGCATGTGTTGGGCGATGAGGATGGGCAGGGGAAAGTTGCCGGGCAGGGCGGAGAGAATCTTCTGCACCGCGGGCGGCCCGCCCGTGGACACGCCGATGAGCACGGCTTCAAAAGCGCCGCGCCCGGTTCTGTCCATGGGGCGAACGGTCATGGACGCGGGACGGGGGGGGGCGCTTTCCGGCCGTGAGGGCATCGGGGCGCGCCCGAGCGCCGGCGCGGCCGCCGGTTTGGGGGGGGCGTCGGTCCGACGCCTGTGCACCAAGCGCACAAAAGCCTTGCGCCGGGCCAGGGCTTTGACTTTGGCGGTCAGATCTTTGCGCACCCGCTCCAGGTCGGGCAGCGAGCCGGAGCTGAGTTTGGGCATATAATCAAGGGCCCCCAGCTCCAGGGCCTTGAGGGTGGTTTCCGCGCCTTTGTCGGTGAGCGAGCTGACCATGATCACCGGGCAGGGGTTTTCGACCATGATTTTGGCCAGGGCGTCCAAACCGTTCATGCGGGGCATCTCCACGTCCATGGTGATCACGTCCGGATCCAGTTTGACGGCCAGTTCCACGCCTTCAACACCGTTGGAGGCGGCCCCGACAACCTGGATTTCCGGGTCTTGTTGCAGCATGGTCGTCAGAGAGCGCCGCACAAAAGCGGAATCGTCAACAATCAATACCTTGACCACAGAGACTCCTTACCGATTCGCCGCGCAGACGTTGTTCATTTTCCTAATCGGTTATGGCACGGATCGGCAAAAGGCACAACTTTTCTTTTCAGAATAAGCAGAGGAACCCCACATTCTTACGGTCCGCGGCAACCATTCTCCGGATACCGAGTCGGTTGAGACGATACGGTACCGGCTCAGTCCGGCGCCTGACAAGGAGGCGAGTTTTTTGTTGCGGGAGTGTACCCTTATGTTCTTCGAACAAAGCAAAAACGATACTCGACGCTGTATCACGCCCAACCGGGCCGGTGCCGTTTTTTTTGTTGCATAGGTAAACATCTTCCCGTATACGTAGCCACTGCACGTCGGGATGTGGCTCAGTCTGGCTAGAGCGCAGCGTTCGGGACGCTGAGGCCGAAGGTTCGAATCCTTTCATCCCGACCAGAACCTTCAGGGGGTGCCGCCAGGTACCCCTTCTTTTTTCCCGGAGCATTCCCCGTGAAAATCCTGGTCATTTACTCCAGCCGCACCGGCAACACCGCCCGGGTGGCCCGGGCCATGGCCGAAGCCCTGCCGGCCGGCGCCGATCTGCTTCCCCTGGCCGCCGCGGCCGATCCCGTTGCCTACGATCTGATCTTTGCCGGTTTCTGGGCCAAACGCGGCGCCCCCAACCCGGCCATGCGCGCCTTTCTGCGTGACCTGCCCCCCAAACCCCTGGCCCTGTTCGGCACCATGGGCGCCCGGACCGGCTCGCCCCACGCCCGCTTGATCGAAGAGAACGCCCGCCTGGCCGGCGCAGGCGGCCGGGTGCTTGGTGTCTTTCTCTGTCCCGGTAAGGTCGACCCGGCCTGGCTCGAACGCCGCGCCGGCGATGCCGTTCTGGGCAAGAACCACCCCATGACCGAAGAACGCAAAGCCCGCTTGGCCGAAGCGTCCCTGCACCCCGACAGTGATGATCTGGCCGCGGCCGCACGCTTTGCGCGGGATATGCTGCGTTTGGCCGACGGTTGATTGGCTGCGTTTTTTTGGGGCATCCGCCTCCCCAAGAAAAGCCGGCCGGCGGCAAGCTTTACATAAAACGTTCGGTAAGCGCGTCGGCCAGGGCCAGGCCACGACGCGTCGGGGCGAAATGCTCCGGAGTGAATATGGTCAGGCCCGCGGCCGTGAGGGCGCGGGCCTGTTCGCCGTATTCCGCGCTGAAAGAACGGCCGGAAAGCGCCTCCCAGGCCGGCAGGTCCACACCCTCAAGCGTGCGCAGTCCAAGCATGAGACGCTCCAGGGCCATGGTTTCGCGGCTGAGGCTCTCCACTTCCGCGGCCGGAAGATTCCCTTCCAGGCAGGCCGCCCGCCATAGGACGAAATCCGGTTGTGTGCTCCGGCGAACTCCGTCCAAGGTGGACACGGCGCCGGGCCCCAGGCCGAGGTAGTCAATGCCGCGCCAGTAGCCCCGGTTGTGCCGGCAGGCGAATCCCGGCCGGGCGAAGTTGGAAACCTCGTATTGCGACAATCCTTCCGACTCCAGAAGCGCCGCACCTTCGTGAAACATGGTCGTCTGGTCTTCTTCGCCGGGGAATGACAGGCCCGTGGCCTCTCCGGCCAGGGGCGTGCCGGGCTCAAGGGTCAGGCAGTAGGCGGAAATATGTTGCGGCCCAAGGACGACAGCCTGTTCCAATTCCCGCAGCCAGGCATCGGGCGTATGCGCCGGCAGGCTGCCGCAGCCGGGTAGGCCCCGGATCAGGTCCAGGCCGATGTTGTCGAATCCCGTTTCTTTGGCGGCGCGGATCGCGGCCACGGCCTGAGCGGCGGCATGGGGCCGGCCGAGCAGGCGCAGGCGGGCGTCGTCAAAGCTCTGGATGCCGACGGACAGGCGGTTGATGCCGAGGGCTTTGAGTGCGCCGAGCCGGCCGGGCAGGAGCAGGGATTCGGGGTTGCCTTCCAGGCTGATTTCAGCCCCCGGGGCCAGGGTAAAGCGCGCGGCCAGGCGTTCCAGAATGCGGCCGAGCACGGCCGGGGGCAGCAGGCTGGGGGTGCCGCCGCCGAAAAACACGGTTGCTGCGGTGGAAACGCCAAGCGTATCGGCGCGCAGGTCGATTTCCCGGAGCAGGGCTTCGGCATAGGCTGCAAAAGCGCCGGGAGCGGGAGTTTCGGAGTAAAAGGCGCAGTAACGGCATTTGGCCCGGCAAAAGGGCACATGGACGTAAATCAGCACGCCTCGTCGTCCCCGGCCGGGGCGCGTACGACTTGGTCCAGGTCTTTGGCGTAGCGGTCGTATTCGCTGAATATGCAACCGCAATAGGGCTGGCGGTAAACACCCCATTGCTTGGATAAGTAGATGCCGCGCTGCCACAGGGGCCGCCAGTCGGCGTAATGGAAGGCGACCCCCTGGTGTTCGGCCGTGTTTTGGCCGAGGGAGGCGATGCTTTCATGGGGCTGCCGGCGGGAATAGAGCAGGCTGGAGGTGAAGGCGGCAAAGCCGCGCGCCTTGGCGAAGCGGGCGGCCGCCTCAAGGCGCAGGCCGATGCATGGGAGGCAGCGGGCAGATTCGCGGCCCGCGACCATACGCAGCCAGGGCAGGGGGGCAACGGCCAAGGGCAGAGCCGGCCTGGTCGGCAGGTTGGGCCCGGTCCGAGCCCCGAACAGTAGGAGTTGCTCCTCTGCGGGCAGGGCGTCGGCGAAAATGATCGGCACCCCCAGTTGTTTCGCCGTCAGGGCCGCGCCCTTGCGCCGACGCAGATACTCGGCCAGGGGCTGGATGTTGGGGTTGTAAAAAAAGCCCAAGAGATCGCGGCCTTCTTCAAGCAGGCGCTCCAGAACGGCTCCGGCGCAGGGACCGCAGCAGATGTGCACAAGCAGGGACATGAAGTGTTTCCCTCAAGGGCTCCCGGCAGGGAGGTGAACCCCTGCCGGGAGAGTTCGAGAGGGCGGAGCCCCCTCAAAAACTCAGGCCGTGGCCGACTTGAAGCGGATTTCCAGGCTCAGGCCGTAGGCTTGTTCCAGTTCGGCCAGACGCCGGCGTTTTTGATTGAGCAGGTGCATGGCCAGGTCGGGTTCGGCTTCGTAGACCAGGTGGTCGGCGCTTTCATCCGATTCACGGGCGGTCTGCAGCAGGCGCTGGACTTCGCGCAGGGCCTGCTGGCTCTGCCATTCCATGTTGCGGCGCACGCCCGTGCCTTTGCAGTGCGGGCAGGGCTCGGTGCTGACCGAAATGGCCGAGGAGCCCAGGCGCTGGCGCACGATTTCGAGCATGCCGAAGGGGCCCATTTTGCCCACGTCGTAGCGGGCGCGGTCCACCTTCATGCCCTGGCGCACGGTTTTTTCCACCTCGCGCCAGTGGTTTTTGTCGCGCATTTCAATGAAGTCCACCACCACCTGGCCGCCGATGTCGCGCAGACGCAGTTGCAGGGGAATCATTTTGGCCGCCTCGATGTTGGTGCGGTAGGCCATGTCTTCAAAGTTATTCTTGCCGCCGCTGCGCCCGGAGTTGATGTCGATGGCCGTGAGGGCTTCGGTGGGGTCGATGACCAGCCGGCCGCCCGAGGGCAGGGTGACTTCGCGGGAATGGATCTGTTCCACCTGGCGCTGGATGTTGAAGCGTTCGAACAGGGGCTGGGTTTGATCCTTGCCGTGCACCCGAACCAGGCCGGTCTTGCGCGGGAACAGGCCCAGGGCCACTTCGGCCACGGCGGCGGCGGTTTTTTCGTCGTCCACCCAGACTTCGGCCACCTGGTCGGTCAGGTAGTCGCGTACGGCCCGGGCCACCAGCTCCATCTCCTGGTAAATCAGGGAAGGTGAGGGCTCGGCGGTGCCGCGATTGCGCACTTCGACCCAGCGCTTCTTGAGCTGTTCCAGGTCGGTTTCAAGCAGGGCCTTGTCAACGCCCATGCTGACGGTACGTACGATCACGCCCAGGCCGGGGCCGGGGGTGAGGCCGCCGAGCATTTCGCGCAGGCGGGCGCGCTCGGTCTCGTTCTCGACCTTGCGGGAAACACCGATCTGCTCGCGGCCGGGGGTGAGCACCAGAAAGCGGCCGGGCAGGGAAAGATAGGTGGTCAGAAAGGCGCCTTTGGTGCCGGTGGGTTCTTTGACCACCTGAACCAGCACTTCCTGGCCGGGCTTGAGCACCTTCTGGATGGGCGGGTATTTGCGGCCCTTGCCCGGTTCGTGGCCGGCCACGTAATATTCGGGGTGCACCTCGTCGATCTGCAGAAAGCCGTTTTTGACGGCGCCGTAATTGACGAAAGCGGCCTGGAGGTTGGCATCGACATTGCTGATGGAGGCCTTGTAGATGTTGCCTTTGGTCTTGGCCTGGTGGAGCATTTCCACGTAATATTCGAGCACCTGGCCTTCTTCGGTGATGACCACCTCGACCTGCTCTTCGGGCTGCACCGAAACGAACATCTTGCGCCGGGGCAGCCGGCCTTTTGGGGCTTCGGCCGCTTCGGCCTTTTGGGGCTTCTCTTCTTCGACTTCTTCGACTTCTTCGACTTCTTCGGCCGGCGTATCTTCTTCAAAGCCGGTCATGGGATCGACGTCGGCAATGGCCTCGGCCCACAGGGGGTCGTCGGCGCTCACCGCAGCCGCGGCCTCGCGGCCGGCGCCGCCTTTTTTGCGCCGTCCCCGGCGGGAACGGCTACGGCGTTTCTTTTCGCCGCCGGCCTCGTCGTCCACGGCGCCGTCCATAGCCGGCGCGCCAAAGGGCGTTTCGTCGCCGGCCAAGGGAACGTCGGCCAAGGGAACTGCGGCCTCTGCCGGTGAGGCTGCGTGGGGCGCTTGAGCCGGTACGGTCCGGGTTTTTGCGGTCGAAGCGGTCTCGGCCCGACCGGCGGCTTCTTTCTTGCCGCGCGAGCCGCGTCCCCGGCTCCTCTTGCCCTTGGGCGCGGTGTCGGCCGGCACTTCGGTGCTCGGCGCCGCCGGGGCCATTGCATCGGCAACCGGGGCCTCGACGGGCGCTTCGGAACGCGGGGCCTCGGCGGGAGCTTCGGAACGCGGGGCGGAAACGGCTTTGGCGGTTTCAGCCAAATCTTTGGCCTGGGACGCTTCGGCGGGTTCGGCAGCCGCGGCCGTGGCTACGGAGCGGTCGGCCCCGGCCGGAGCCCTGCCGGCTGCTTTTGCCGCAGGGGCTTTGGCCGGAGTTTTTTTCGCCGGGCTCTTGGCAGGGGTCTTTTTGGCTTTGGGCGTGGTTCCGGCCGCGTTTGCCGCAGCTTGGGCTCCGCTTGCAGCAGCCGGGGGCTCGGTTTGCGGGCCGGTTTCGGACGCGATGGTTTTGCCGGTCTTTTTGCCGGTCGATTTGGCGGCGGGCTTTTTGGCCGGGCTTTTGGCGGTGTCACCGGCCTCGAGCGTGGCGGTTTCTCGGGAGTTTTCGGCGGAAGCGGCCGGCAGAGTCTCGGTCTCGGCCGGCTTGGCCGCAGCTTTGCGCGGGGCGGCCTTTTTCGACGCGGCGCTTTTGGTTGCGGCGGGCTTCTTGGCTGCGGGCTTTTTGGCGGGTGCCTTCTTTTCCTTCGAGATTTCTTCTTGGGGGGTTTCTGCACCCTTGGGATCGGTCATAGAAAATCCTGATCGGTAAAATTGTGGGGAAAAGCGGGGCCCGGGCCAAGGTGGCCGGCCGCCGGCTTTTCTTAGCCGGAAGCTCAAAGCCTTCCGGCAGTTGGGGAAATTTTGCGAGCGCTCGGAGCGAACAATCGGTCACTGGAACAAATGGACTTTCAAAAAGTGCATTCGCTCCGACGAACACGCAAGCGGGCTGCAGCCCACGCCCACACGAGGCATGGTTTCGTTTTTCCGCCGGTACGGCGGCCAAACAACTTTTGCAGCTCTGTTCTCTTGCTGGCTCGTTCAAAGTCTGCTGGCACTATGGTTTCATGGGCAATTTCAACATGAAATTGTCTCAGAGAAACCCGGCGCTCTGCCGGCGAATAAAAACCCTTTTCGGAAAAAATAGCAAGGGGGGAGGGGAAAAACCTCAGGGCTGACGCATCTAAAAAAAGTCTATAAACATGAGGAATGAAAAGCACACACGAAATAGCGATTGAAGTATTCCGAATTTTACCCGACCCACGTGTGGAGCGAACGAAGGCACACAGCCTTGAAGTTATTATGTTTG
>JAVBLS010000025.1:0-8995 GCA_031553235.1 Desulfovibrio sp. | reverse complement strand
CTAACAGTCAAGCACATTCTTTCTTGAGGAGGCGGGAAAAGCATTTATGAGATTATATCAACGGGTCAGGCGAATAGCTGTCGAGTTCGCCGGGTCGGAGACAAAGCTGGCGCAGCAACTCGGCATACAGCAGCGCACCCTGAACGGCTATCTGAATGAATCCAGGGAGGAAAACCTGTTCCCGTCCCTGTCGAGAATTCTGGAACTATATCCCCAGATCAGCCGGGACTGGCTGTATTTCGGCGAGGGGGAGATGCTGCACTCGCCGGCGCGACCCCTGGAACAGCCCGCCGCGCCGGGTGGGAGTATGGAGATGATGGAGCGGGAAAACGCGATGCTGCGCGAACTGCTGGCCGCGCACAAAAGGGAAAATGCGGCCTTGCGGGAAGTGATCAGCGCGCATGCCAGGGAAAACGAAACCCTGCGGGAACTGGCCAGGAGCAAGGACGATTTTATCGAACTGCAGAAGCAACTGCTTGCTCAGACCTCGGCCGGGACCGTAAGGGATGAGTCCGACGAAGGCATAAATTTCGAGGATACGATCCCCGCTGCGACGTCTGTCCGTGGTTCGACAGTTGCTGCCCACTTGTCGCGGCGAGGTACTGATCCCCAGGGATAGAACCAAAAAGTTGATAATGGCGAAAGCGTCCCGGGCTTCCGGGGTTCTTTCGTGCACGGTCGTTTCACCGCAACGCTCGTCATGTACCTGAGGTGGGTTAGTTGAGAATTGATCCGACAGGCGGCCATTGAAAGAAAAGGGCTCTCCGTTTTGTCGGAAGGGAAATCCGTCAAAACGAAGACCACTGCCAGATCAAGTCTGAACTACTACAGCTCAAGTCTGAACTACTGCAAATTACTGCACGCCTTTTGATGCATCACCACCTGATACACGTCTTCCGTTTTCTCCCGCATCTGGGCCACATCAAAGTCCCGCTCGGCTTTTTGGCGTGCCGCCGCCTGCATCCGCAACAACTCCTCCGGCTTCATGGCCAGAATTGTTTGCAGCACGGTTCTTATGGCTTCCACATCCCCCACCGGCGTGACCCAACCACAGCCTTCTTCCACGTTGCCGGGCAACCCGGCAAAGTCGCTCACGATAACCGGCAGACCCATGGCCATCATTTCGCGGCAGGCAAAACTGATGGTTTCACCCGCCTGGGAGAGCACAAAACCCACATCCGCCTCTTCCAGGTATTCACGCGGATCCAGGGCAAAGCCCGGGAAATGAATGTCGCAACGCTCTCGCGCCCAGGCCAGTGTGTCCGGCATCTCCAAGGCGGCAGGCATGGTTATTGAAAAACGTTCACGCTGTTCCTGCGGCAGGCCGGCAACGGCTTCCACCAGGTACGTCCAGCCCTTGTGCAGGGAAATGCCGGCCGTGCTTACCAAGCGGATGCGCGGGCCGACGGTTGCCGGCTTCCGACGTCGCCAATGGTCCAGATCTATGCCGTTCTCAATGACCCGTACGGAAGTTGTGAAGTCACCGAAACCAATGCTCTCATACACCGAATTGCTGACAAAGATCGCTGCGTCGTTGAACCGATTGAAGCGCCAACGAGAGAAAATCCCTTTAATCTTATAGGCATTGTGCTTGCTGAAAACCACTTTGAATTTCCTGCCGAGCAGCGCGGCGTAAAAAGCGATGCGGTTGTCTTGTGAGCCGTTGGTGTGCACAATATCTATCTTGTGTTTTTTAAGAATTTCTTTGAACTTCAGGGTGGCTTTGAGCACATCTTTCAGTTCTCGAAACTTTGAAGGAAAAGAAAAGGCTATCAAATTTTTGAAGTCTTGGGCCTGCAGCTTTTGGTACAACAGACTGGATGGTGGGCAGGCGACAAATTTATTGTGCCGCCCATCAGTGGCCAAAGCCATAATATATGTTGTATGCCCTCAACCTTCTGTTTTATGAAAATTTGTATATAGTATGTTCATTTTATATCACCGTTGAATATTTTTATTCTATTTTATATGTCAATAATAAATATATTGTCATATAGATTTATTCCGTTCATCATTTTTTAATTTCTGCAAATTAGTTAAATTTTTAAAAATGTCAAATTTAATAAAATATTATTTTTCATAGAGAAAAGTATTTTATAATGAATTTAAAATGTAAATTGTAAAAATAAACATAGCATTAAGCGATATTCATGTCATAAATATCTCAGTTTTTATATATTATACATGGAAATACATTCTCATATTATTGTCTTCTTATGGCAGAAAGAGACGATTACACCCGTTCCGCTTGACACAAAAAATGATGAAAGCGTCTGTATTTGCAATTAAAGCGGGCAGAGTCTAGGCGGGGCGGCCGGGTGAAGCACGGGCATCAGCGGACTCAAATTTTGAGATAACCGTATGTTTTCAAACGGATAGACGAGGGTGGCGTCGGCGATCTTTCCGAAAAAACGCCTTCCGCAATAGATAGCTGCGCCAAATTCGTGTCGGTGGAGCGACTGTATGCACCTTGAAAGTTGACAATAGCGAAAGCGCCCCGGACTTCCGGGGCGCTTTCGCGGTGCGGGCGTTTCAGCGCAACGCTCATTGTGTGCCTGATGGACTCGAACGCTCCGGTCTTCGGCCGCGGCGACTCGTCCAAATCTTCACGCTCGGCGCAGCAGCTTACCGCCCATGCCGGTCCACCTGACAGGCTTCGGTCGCTCGGGTCAGAAAAACGGCTTGGCTCATGCCCGCGGCGGGATCCAGCGCGGCCCGCTTGACACTTGCCCAGGTCATATGGCCTCGATTTCCTCAACGGTCGTGGCGGCGGTCAGCGCCTCCTTTCGTTGCCCTCCGCGTTCCATGCAGGCGGCCTTGTGTGCCAGCGCTCCTTGAAAGTAGAGGTCAAGGAAGGCATCCGGAGTCAGGTCCAGACGCCTAAGGACAAACGTATTGCCGTTTTTTTTCCAGCCGCTCCAGGTCACGGTCTGCGGCAGACCGGGTACGCCATCTTTTGCGGCGCTTGCCGCATTGGCCGTGTCGGCAAAATTTTGCTGATCGGCGAACTTGTAGGAGAAATGCAGGGTTTCCCCACCCACTTCGTAGTCAAAGCCTGCGAGGATGGAGACGGAGGTTTCCGCGTCAATGGCGGTCAGCTTGGCGGCGCGGGCTTCGTCCAGGGTGGGCGGGGGCGGCGCATCGCTCCAGCCTTCCGGCAAAGGACCGAGGCTGTTGATGGTGCGCGGCTCGCCGTTGACGTAGCCGGAACGACCATGATGATCTTCAACGATAGTCCAGACTGAGCCGCTCCAGACGGCTGCCCGGCCGGAGGGAAGGTCCGGGGGGGCGGTTAGGGTGCAGTTCACCGGCAGGCTCAGACCTTTGGGACGATCCGGAATGTCGGTGGAACCGGCGAAGACGCCATGATTGTCGTAGCTGTGGATGATCGGCATACGGGCCTCCTAGACGAGAATGATGTAATGAGCGGCCGGGCCGGCCGGGCGAACGCAAGGAGCGACCGGCGCGGTGCGGGATATATCGAACGTGTCCTGTCCCACAACACAAGAGCCTTTGGCAAAGGCGCCGCCGCTCACATAAGTCGAATAGTTGTTGTACAGTACACCGCCGGCACTGCCGCTGTAGAAGCCATAAAGGCTGGTTGTGCCCTTGGCGGGACGCGTCGTGTCCCCCTGCCAGCTTCCGGGCACGCGCCCGGTCAGAGTGATTTCCACACTCGCCGCTGTGGCCGTACAGGCAATGGACAAAGTGACATTGACCCCGGACACCGCGGTGATCACAGCCCCGGCCGGGATACCGGCGCCGGCGATTCCAATGCCGGGGTAAAAACCTTCAGTACCGGTACTCGGCGTAAGCAACGTGCCGCCGGCGCTCAAGTTGTTGACGATGGTGATGTCGGCGCTGCCGTTGGTGGTTTTGACCAGGGCGGTGCTCCGGTCGATACCCCGGCCGAGGTCGAGGGCGCGGGGGTGGCCGCCGCGCCAATCGTCTAGCCTGATGTGGTGGAACCCCTCGCCCTCGCCCCGTGTGCCGTACCCATCACAACGGAACCAGGCGGGCGCCCAGGCGTTGTCGGCGGCCGGGCAAAGCACACGGGCCAGGCGCGGGTAAACGCTCAGGTCGGCCACCGCTCCGTCCAAGGAAAGGCCGAGGGGCAGGCCGTCTTCCAGGGTGGGGATGCACAGGGAGGGCCAAGCCTGGATGGTGCCGGCGAATACTTCCCGAATACCTTCCAGTGGCCTCGGAATCTTGCCGGCGTCGAGGCTGACGGTGACGTCTCCGTTCAATGGGCCGCCGCCCTCAAGCAGGCCATCGGCGATAATACGGGTGGCCTTCGGAACCAGCGGCGAGAGATCCAGGTCGTGAACGTTGCCCGTGGCCAGGGTGTGCTCCTCTCTGGCCGCGGCTTCCCGGTCGATGCGCTCGCTCAGGGCCGCGTCGCTGGTTTTGCGCGCGGTTTCTTCGGCCACGGTGTCCTGCGCCAAGCGCTCTCCGGTTTCGGTCAGACGTTTGCCAACTTCCGCCAAGCGTTCTCCGATTTCAGTCAGGCCCTCAGCGGTAGCCGCCAAGCCGGCTTCGACCGCATCTTTCAGACCGGCGACATGGCCGTCCAGCATGTCCACGGCCTGACCGAGGCGCAGGACGTCATCGGCCAGGTCGTTCCGCTCATGGGGTTTCGGCAGGTTCAGGTTGGGAGTGCGGGGATCGAGCATCGGGGACCTCTTGAGAGCAATTTCATTATGAAATTGATTATGAAACCATATTACCGACGGACTTTGGAACGAGCCCGCGAGCGGACGTCCGCTTGCGCGTCCGTCAGAGGAAGTCGGCTTTGAAAAGCCGACTTCCTCTATTATACAACCAGCACGCGGATGTTGCCGACCGTGGGCCGGTTGGCCGCAGTGCCGGCAAGCGTCAGCTTCACCTGAATGGCGTCCGCCGTGATGCCGTTCGCGATGAAGCGGTACTCCACAAAGCCGTCGTCCGAAGGCGTGCTGCCGTCGGGTGTCATGGCTGCGAATTCACCTTGGTCTTTGCGCAAAAGCGGCGTCACCGAGGCGCCGGAAGGAATGCTCGCCTCATAGATGAGCACGGCCTTGGCGCCGCCCACGGCGGGCACGGCCCGGGTCACGTAGTCCGCGGTCATGGCGGCTTCGCCGGCCACGAGTTGCGAACCTGGCCAGAGCAGGGGACCGGCCTTGGCCGTGCCCTTGAGCCGGGCCTTGACGCCCACCTGCCCACTGACGGCCACGTTCAGGCGTATGGGCTGGCCTTCGGAAACCACCAGTTCCTCGCCGCCGGGCAGGGTCATGGCATATTCCACTCGGGTGGAAGCGGACGGGGTTTCCGCAAGGGAGAGGAGCATGATGTCCGTGGCATTGGTGACGGAAGCCGTGCCGAGGTCGATCTCGCCGGACTGTACGGAGAAGTCGGCGGCCAGCAGACGGAAGGTCGCGTCTTTGTCCTGATGCGCTGTCCAGGTGCTGGCGTTGCTGCTCGAAAAGAGCACGCCCACGGTGTACGGCTGGGCCGTGACGTGCTGCTGGTTGCCGGCGTCGAATTCACCCAGTTCCGCCACGGCGATGCTGGTCACGGGATCGTCGCAGAGCACCACAAAAGCGTATTCCACTCCGGCGACGATACCGACCGGAGCGTCGAAGAGCACGCGGGTGTGACCGCCGCCCGAGGCCACGACGTCGGCGGCCGGGATGAATTTCTGCGCCAGAACGACCCGAGAGGGATAGCCGTTGGCGGTCTCGCGCAACTGCACAGTAACCCCGTCCTCACCCTTGGCCGTGAACCAGAGGTCGATGCCGCCCAACTGCAGGTTCTCCTCCAGGGCGAAGGTCTGAGCCACGGGGTCATAGAAGGAGCTGGTGATGGTGGTCACGGAGCGCAGGGTTGTGGTCTGGAGGTTGCCCTGGCCCACAAAGGTGGCCGAGCCCGTGCTGCCGCCTTGGCCGGTGAAGGTCACGCTTTTGGCCCCGGCAGGCACCTTGGCCGGGATGGTGAAGGCACCCTTGGCCACACCCGAGGCGTCGGCCGTCACGGGTGAACCCGGGGTCACATTGAGGCCGTCAAAGACAATCGAGTCCAGAATCTCACCCGCGCCAAAGCCGCTCACTTCAAAAGCCACGTTGATTTGCCGCAGGTATTCAAGGGCCGTGCCGGTTACCCCGGCCACCTGGGTACTGGTGCCGGTACTGGTGGAAACGCGCTTGCCGCGGCCGGTGCTGAGACGCTGGGTCACCGCGCTGGTCCAGACGGTGGCATTTTCTGTCCACTGGTCCACGGCCGGGGTGATTGCCGCCGTGGCCGGGCGGCGGTCGTAGGCCATGTAGGGGTTGACCTTCATCTCGCCGGTGTGCAGGGGCTGGGCCAGGACGATGCCCACGGTGTAGGGGTTGCTTGTGGGCTTGGTCACATCGCCGGACAAGGGGTAGGCATCGGCCTTGATGGGCAGGGTCAGAATGCCGTCAATGATCGCTCCGGTCTGGGCCAGGCCTTGGTCGCGGCAAGAGTCGTCCAGCAGGGGATCCACAAAGATGCCCTTGCGCGCCCCTCCCTCACGGGTGGAAACGTCGGCTTCCAGGCGTTGCCGGGCGACCTCGGCCACCACGGCATCGATGCGCTTGTTCATGGATTCAATGTCCGAAAATGGTACCACGCGCACGCCGTCGCCCTCCACACGGCGATCTTCCGTCCAAGTCTGGTGCACGGAGGCCAACGGGAGCATGGAAATGGGCACATTGGGCTTGCGTGGGTTTTTGTCTGAGGCCACGCCCGAGATCCAGACGAATTGGCCCTCCTGGGTGATGGCCAGGCAATCGTAGCGCGGCAGCATCTGCGTGTAGCTGACCATGATCCCGGTGCCGAGCACGGCGCCGGTGACAAAAAAGCCGGAGTGGTCCGGCTCTTCCGGTTCCACCTGGGCGATGTAGCGATAGGTGACCGAGTAGGTGGAACCCGCGGCAGGCTCGGCACCGGGCAGGGACCAGTCCACGCGGTCGCCGCTTCTCTTGTAGACCGTGTCCTTTTCGTAAATGGTGTCGCCCTGTTTGCACTGGACGATTTCCACCACCGAGGTGTCCGGCAGATCGTCCTGGGCGCCCGCAAAGGCGCCGTGGATGATGTCCACTGTCTTTTCTTTGGTGATGCGCAGGCCGGTGTAGGTTCCGGCCGGGTAACGGTTGACTTCCACCCGCTGCCGTTCCGGGCCGGTGCCGACATGCACCTCGGTGTCCACCCGGCGCAGGTCTGGGGTGGCGCTGTGCGTCACCCGGCGCGAGGTGGGCAAGGTGATCTGGTAACCATTCACTCGGGCGCTGCCTTCGGAAACGGTGTACACCTGCCGCCCGTCCGGAGCATCGTCCGCCTGCAGCACGGCCAGGCCGGAGACCACGTACGAGCCGCCGCCCGTGGACTGGCGATCATAGGTGGCCAGCATCTGGGTGAAGGCATCCAGGTTCGGCGGAGCATCCTTGGCCCGGGGCATGCCGTCTTCCACAGTGTGCACGGGGTAGAATTTACCGTCGCCATCGTCGCCAGCAAAGCCCCAGCGGGCTGTCACCTTGAGTCGCCAGGCGCCGGGCTGGCCTTCGCCCCGGTTGCCCGTGGCCGGATTGCGTAAAGACTTGTCTTCCAACTCGGAGATCACCGTTTCGGCCAGATAGATGCCGATGGTGGCAACACCGATGGTGGGAATGGTGAAGGTTGCTTCCGGTACGTCGCGGATGGCCCCGGCCAGGAAGACCTTGCCGGCTTGGGCCGTGACCGCGCCCGTGGTTTGGTCGACGATGATCTGGGCGCCCTCGGTAATGTCGCCGTCCTTGAACAGGGCCGAGGCGATACGGGCGATGTGCGACTTGGCCTGCTTCTGCAGGTTGTTCAGCTCGCGGCCCTGGAGATGCTTGCCGTCCCGGAACAGCAGCTCGTCGTATTGGTGTTTGTCGAAGTCTTCATAATATTGATCAGGTATGGTGGCGGACATGATGTTTCCTTTTGAAATTGTGCTAAATCGGCAGAACGAATTCGATGGACTGGCGCACGGACGGGCTGCGGTTGATCGAGGGCCGGAGAATCTGCCCGGCCAGGTGCATACCGGGCTCGGCCAGCTGGTCTGGAGTGAAATAGAGCAGGCCCGGGGGCAGATCCGGCTGGGGAACGGTATCCATGAACACGGCGATTTCGCGGATCACCGACATGGAGGCGTCTTCGTAATCGTAGGCGGCACGCAGGTACAGGAAGGGGGTCGGGTGTTCCACCTGACGATAGCGCGTCAGTTGCACGGTGCCGTTCGAGTTCCTGCCCGTGGGCACCACGATGTCGCCGGCTTCGTCTTTTTCCACAAAGCCGACGGTGGTGACGGTCCGGCGGCCGACTTCGGTTTGCAGGGCACTCGCTTCAATGAGGGAGGGCAAGTCCTCTTCGTTCATGTCGTCCCAGGCCGGGTCGCCTGTGCCCCAGGCGATATGCAGGGGACACTTGCCGATGGCCCGGGCTATGGCCGCCCGCCCGGTTTTGGAAATGGTCGCTAAAGACATGGGGGGGTTACTCCTTTTTTGAGTTGACGGTCGGGGGCGCTTCCTGCGCCTCCTCGTGCGTGATACGGGTAAAGGCCAGGTAATTGTTCCATTTTCGGTCGTTCCAGGGGCCGGACCAGCTTTGTTCGCGCAAGGCCGCGCCCGCGCCGAACAAGTTGTCGGAAAGGCCGAAACCCGACGGAGGAGCTTGGGCCAGGTCTCCGGCCTGGATAGACAGAGTCTTGTGGAAGAATTCGTGCAGCAGCAGGTGGTGAAAGCCATAATCGTGGTCCGAAAGCATGCTCTCGCCAAGGATGAACGGGTGCTCCCAGACCGTGGCCGTGGGCACGCCCAGGCAGTAGTTCATGCCGCCTAGAGCATTTCAACTTTAAAATTGTATATAACCAGAAGACTTGAACCAGCCTTGGGCATCGCTTGCAGAAACGCGGTCCAGGGCTTTTCCAACTCCTGCAAAGAGGTCTTCATGGGTTCTGGATTTTATGCCTCGCAAT
>JAVBLS010000054.1:0-64244 GCA_031553235.1 Desulfovibrio sp. | reverse complement strand
TTCGTTTTTTATCTGGCGTTCAATCAGCGCCGCCAAATCTTCTTTGGACAGCTCCGGGCAAATTTCAAGAACCTTATTGCCGTCAACAGCATCATTCCAAGGATGTCAAAAGCTTTTTGTCGGAAGGGGCAAATGGGCGGGTCCAGCTGGAACGACTTCCTCCGTATTCGCCTGACCTGAACCCGGATGAGGGTGTCTGGCAGTATTTGAAATGCGTATGCTTGAAAAATATCTGCTGTACGGACCCGGCCCACCTGAAACGCGAACTGAAAAGGGCAATTCGGACCCTCCGCTCGCGAAAGCAGGTAATCGCCGGGTGCTTCAAGAGAGTAGAATATGTTTAATTATTAATGCGGATATCAGTAAAATGCTCATGCGCGGCAATACATTCTTGCCGTAGCGCCTCCCGCTGTTCAGCACGCAGCTTTTGAGCAAGCTCATTAGCCTCCGCCTCAGGCGCATTGCTCAGAACTTCCATAGAATCCCCTCCCTACAAAAACAGTCTAGGGTCAACGCCCAGAGCTTCGCCAAGCTTGCGGGCGTTCTGCTTGCCGATGGTACGCTTTCCGCTTTCCATTTCGGAAATGTGATGGCGGGAAATACCGCACATGTCGGCAAGCCGCTGCTGCGTCAGGCTTTCGCGATTACGAGCGCCGCGCAAAAGCGTTCCGGGGCTGCGTTGGGGGAAGACCGTTGCCGGGTCTACAAGCTCCTCAAGGGTGCAGCCCTGGCTAATCAGATACTTCTTGATGGCTTCAGCATGGTTCACGGGGCAGACCACGCGGAAAATATCAGCCTCGACACCGGCAGAGCCGGACGAGCTAGTATGGTGCTTTTTCGTGTGTTCCCACATATTTTACCTCCACAAGTCGTATGCCGCTGGCGTCTTCTTCCCAGACGGCCACATACGTTGGATGTCCTTTTTTGATATGACAGTGATGCAGCATGCCGCCGAGTTTGCTGTAGTTTGGCCAGTTGCCGCGCACCGGCCCTGAAAGCTCTATTTCCGCGACCAGCAAATCAAGGATTTCAAGCAGTTTTTTGGGCAGTTTTTCCGCCTGCTTGGCCGCACGTTTCGAATATTTCACTGTCCATTTCATAGAAGAAATATGTACCATTTTTTGGGACTAGTCAAGTGGGTAAAAGAAAAGGCTTGCCTCCGTGTGAAAATCAAGCCTCTTACGGCGACAGGGTTATCAAAGCCGTTATGCATCTGGATGAAGCCACACCGCATATACATGCCACCCTTGTTCCCCTGGATGATAAAGGCAAACTCAATTGCCGCGCCATGTTCGGCGGCAGCCGTCACACTCTGACCGAGCTACAGACGGATTACGCCAAGTCCGTTGAAAAACTTGGTATAGAGCGCGGTTTGCAAGGCCGCCGCGCTACGCATCAGGAAGTTGCCAAGTTCTATGCCATAATAGACAACCTGCGCGCCGCCTCCGTCACGCCAAGCCCTTCGGCGAGGGTCATACGTACCGCTTGCCGCTTCAATTCCTGTGAATATCGTGCTCGTAGAATCTACGCCATATGCCCTCCGTGATGGATATGAACTATGGCGTCCGTTTTTTCCAGCCTATCTCAGACCTGGACGTGATGGAGATTAAAGATATCACCGGGCATAAGACTCTTCAAATGCCGGCCCGGTATACCCATTTACGGACGGCACGGCTTGCGGATAGGCTGGCGGGGAAAGCAAGAATTTCAGAGTAGCCTTCTGCACTCTCAAGAGGCTGGCGGGTTGCTCACCGGCCCGCTACGCCTGTGCTGCGGACGGTCCGTTGCGCGCCGCCTTTTTGGCGCTCAGCCGGCGGATCAGCGCGCTTGCTTCGGGTTTGCCGGCAAAAAGCTTGCTCCACAGCATCCTGAACATTTCCGGAGCCAGTTGCTGCATATCGTCTATGACACAGCAGTCCTTCTCTTGCAGGTAATAGGTGATGTCGGGGTCCATAATGCCTATGCCCAAAAACTCTATCCCGGCCCGTTTGGCCGCGACGATGGTTTTTTCGAAGTATCGAGGGTTGCCCGTATCGCCATCCGTCAGCATCAGAACGATTTTGCGCGCCACCTGCGAATTTGTCAGAACCTGCATGGCATAGGTCAAAGCCTCGCCGCATAATGTGCCGCCATCAGGGCTGATTTTCATTTGCGGCGTCAGCATATCGTTGTGGCGAAGAATATCCAGGACGCTATCGTCATAAAATCCTATGACACTCGACTTGACGCCGGGCAGTTTTCGCAGGCTGCATACGACAGCGTACAAGGCTTTTGAAGCCATGACCGATTTATCGTTGTCGGCCATGCTCCCACTCATGTCGGCGGCAATGACTATCTCCGTATTAATGCCCTGCTTTTCCACATTTTTGCGAAAAATGTTGCTGTTACCGGTAGATAATCTATGCAACATGTATGTGTTCAGCTTGCCTGTCCGCGCGGAACCGGAACGATTCAAGATAAGTGTCTGCAAAAGCGACTGCATTTGCGCATCCAGCAGCGTTGAGGCCTGCAAGGATTCTTTCTGCTCCGCATACGACAGCAGTGAAAGCCTCTCGTGCCAGTGCTCGCTTCTATACCCACGCGGTATTGTCGCCCCGTAACTCTGGACCTTGGTCTCCTGCTCTTTCATGATGGTGTCGACAATATTTGAGGCGGACCGACTGATATCCACGCTGTCGCTGGTATTCCCACCGAATCTCAGGACCCATTGCAACTGGTCCATGATGGCCTCCCGGCCCTGCAGTCGATCCTCGCTCCGCCCCGGGGCTCCGTCGTATTCCGGCTCCTGGACATACCATTCCCAGTCATTGTTGAAAAACTCATTGATGACCCGTAGCGTCTCCTTGGCCAGGGCCACGTTTGCCGGGGTGCCGGTTCCTTCTGCGGCGACTCGCGACAAGACCGGCTCCAGACACTCCACAAGACCGGGAGCCAGCAGATCAACCGGCTCCCGATAAGCCGGCAGCAGCGCTTCAAGACCCGCCGTCGCGTCTCGTCGTATCCGGTACAGGATATATTGCGAAACGGCCGTCCAGATATGATACGGCATTTGCTGCGCGCCTTTCGCACCGCTGCGCGCTTCCGCCAACACCTGCGCGGCGTTTATGGGGGCGGGGCGCTGCTCGTCGAAGATAAGGGAAACCAGCTTTCTAATGTTTCTCCGGCAACCCGGGAAACACTCTCCCATCAACCGCTCCGCATAGACATCCTCATAAATATGGCTGATGATTTTCATCGCCCCTGTGGCGTCGCCTTCCGCGTCTATGGCCGCCGCCAGCTCTTTATGCTTGGTAAAACGGACATGCCCGACCTCATGGTCGATATACCCGCGCAGAAGGACAAGATAATTGTCATCCTCGGCGTCGACGGACGGGATGGTGATGATCGGCCGGCCGTCGTCCGGTTGGTAGTATGTGTGCGCCCTGCGTCCACTGGAAACCACTCTGACCCCGTACTCCTCCGACAGAGCCACGGCGATCATCGTCATTGTGCGTATTCCCATATGCCGAGGCAGCATAATACTCTCTCCTTTAGCCAAAAATTCTCTGCTGCAGCTCCTTCAAGGTAAACCGCGAAGGGGGAGACGCTCTGAAGCCAAGCGATCTGTCCAGCGCATGGCTCACAACATCCACACCGTTGGCCGCCAGGGGCGCGAAATGAAGCGTCAGAAGCGCCCAACGGATCAACGTGCGTGTGCTGAAGGTGACCTCAATCTGGTTGTCAATGCCCTCGGCGCCGTCACCCATGAACAGCTTCCGGACCGCATTGGCGAAGCGGATCAGTTTTACCAGAACGTCTTCGGAGATATCCTGCCCGACGTAGCTTTTCAGTATCTCCATTTCCTTGGCTTCCTCAAGGTACGTAGCTTCCACCAGAATGAACCTGTCCATGAAGGCCAGGTTCTGGCGCAGCACACCTTGATACAGACCGGTATGATCGCTGCCGCCGTTGCTGTTGGCCGTTGCCGCGAACTTGAACATGGGATGCGGTGCGATGAGTTCTCCGCCGTTTTCCGGAATGGTCAGCGGATACCCGTCCAGGACGGAGTTCAACCCCGCCGCCGTGCTTGGGTCGAGCAGGTCGATTTCGTTCAACAGAAACAGTCCGCCGTTTCTCATGGCCATGGCCAGCGGGCCATATTCGTAGAGCATGCTGCCCTGCTGTACCGTATGATGCCCGACCATTTCCGGAAACTCCAGCCGGCTGTGGCCTGTGACTTCGTACACGGGGTAATTTAATTTCTGCACGGTCTGCTTGATGCAGGAGGTTTTGCCGCACCCCGTCGGCCCAAACAGGTACAGCGGCTCTCTGCCGTATAGGAGCCAGACGACGATGTCCGAACCCCAGGGCGGGAACTTGTAGTGCGGGTCTTCCTTGGGCGTATACGGGGTTTGCTCGGCCCAGCCGGGAACCGTTTTTCCCGAGGCCCTTCCCTCGAACAACAAGCCTGCGTCAAAATTGCTGGTGACATGCATCGCTGCGCTCCGTCATGAAATTTCCGGCCGGCATGGGCCTTCCCACTTTGCCGGCCGTTTACAAGGTACGAACCTCTCACAAGCCGACGGTTTGTTCGGAGATCACTTATAAGAAAACATAATGCAAGAATCATGCGAACCAGCGCGGCATTGAGGAGGCCAAATTTGAAGTCCGCCAACATCTTCTCGATGTCGGCGGACTCATACGAGCAGCCAATTGGGGAGGCAAAAAGACCCGCGTGGCGCTACCCCTAAGCTACGACCTTGTCATAGCGGTACGTGGGATCGGGTCTGCCGGGGCTCAGGCAGTTCGAGGCCACAATGCTGTACTGGACACCTGCGACAACGCATTGTTTTTGCAAAATGTTTTCCACCATACCCAAAAGCGTTTCCGGAGAAGTCTCCACCCGGGCATTGATGGTCAGGTCTGCGCCGTCGCCTTGGCCTGCGGCGTTCCGCATCTGAACAGTGCCTTTGTTCCCGGTGATGTTCCCCAGGGTGGCCTTGCCGGCGGTTTCCAGTCGAATTTTGACATGGGCCACGGAAAGCCCGGCCCCGTCGAAGGCCCCGGCCAGGGCATTCAGAAGGTTTCCGGCGAAAGCGTTCCAGTCGGCAGCCTTTTTTTCAAGCCTGACGGCCATATTCAGCCAGCCAAGAACGGCTTCGCCTTCGGCATAGATGTCGTAATCCACCTCGGTGATTGTTTTGCCGGCAACCCGCAGAGAAGAAACCGTCTCCAGCCATTCCGCAAAGCCGGCGCCGGTTTTGGCGCTCAGGGCGGCTACCGGCTTGCCCGGGAAGCCGGCCTTTGTTTTTGCCGTAAGCTGTTGCTTGGCTGCTTCCGAAAGCAGGTCGGACTTGTTGATCACGATCACATCGGCTTCTTCGAACTGCTTGCGGATAATATAGGCCGCGCTGGGGTGCAAAGCCGAGGGTGCGCCGTCCAGAATTTCTTCCAGACGATGGGGGTCGGCAAATACCGACAGGGGATAAATGCGAAAATCCTGCGCGCTTTTCTCTTTGAGCGGCTGCATGATCGTGGCGGAAAGATCGGTGCAGCTGCCCACGGGCTCGGCGATGATCGTATCCACGCCCGCTCCGCGCAGATTGGTCACTGCGCTCAAAAATCCGTTATAATTACAGCAAAAACAACTGCCGCTCACTTCGATCACATGGCCGTTTTCTTCGCTCAGAAAGGCGGTGTCCACCAGCGCTGAGGCCTGATCGTTGGTGATCAGTCCCACCTTTTTGCCCTTGGCCGCCAAGAACTTTGACAACTCACGCAAGAAAGTGGTTTTGCCGGCGCCCAGAAAGCCCCCAATCAAAATCAGCTCAGTTTGCATGCTCTTCTCCGGTATAATGTATTTTTTCATTCAACTCGCAGCCGCACTCGTCAATTTTGGAGGCCATGAGCGGCTCAAGCACCTTCACAAAAAGCAGCGCGGCAATCAGCCCGCCGGCAATGGGGCCGAGAATGTAGACAAAGAAAAAACCGAAGGTGTTGTCGGGCCAGGCGGCATCGCCCCAACCCATGGCCCAGGCCACCAGCCGCGGGCCGAAATCCCGGGCCGGGTTCAACCCCGCCTGGGTCAGCGGCGCCAAAAGGCAAATGATCGAGGACACGCTCAGACCTATGAATACCGGCGCCGAGCCGTTGCCGGGGCGCCCCACGTTGCAGCCTTCGGTCAGGGAAAAGATCATCAGGACCAGCAGGAACGTGCCGAACGCTTCGACGCCCGCGGCCAGAGTCATGGTCACGGCAGAGCCGCTGCCCGGAAGATTGTAATATTCGCCAAACATCTTGGCTATATATGCCGATTCCGGCGTGCCGCGCACAATACCCTTGAGGCCTTCATAGACCGCTATGGAAGAGCCAAAGCAAAGATACAGGGCCAAGGCGGCGGCAATTGCGCCCAAAAGCTGCGCCGACAAATAGCAGGGTACTTTCTTGGCCGACATACGCCGGCTAAGCACCATGGCCAATGTGACGGCAGGGTTGAGATGCGCGCAGCACAAATGCCGCGTGGCATAGATGGCCAGCATGACCCCGATGCCCCAAGCCAGGGCGATCTGCATAAGCCCCATGTGAGCATTGAATAAAACTGAAACGGCCACAGAGCCGCACCCGAATAAAACCAAGAGAAATGTACCTATGAACTCTCCGGAAAATTCTCTGGCCGACACGTTCATTCACTCCTTTTTTGGCAGTGCTTCGCTCTTTCCGGCTCGCAGCACGGGGGCAGACGCCGGGAGCAATACACAAAAGCCCTTGCCGCGTCTTTCCCGCCCGTGTTCTTCGCCGGCGTACCTCGCGCCACATGGAAATCTACGCAGCAATATATGTGCCATGATCACCTATCGGCATAAGTCAAATATCTTGCCAACGGCCGGCGTAGAAACAGCACCCTGTGGACACGCCGAGAACATTGGGCTAATCTGCCGTTGCGAAATCTCGCCAAGGGCTCCGACAATGAAAGAATTTCCCGGTTTTCAGGACTGCCCCTGTTCGGGCAAAAACCTGTCGCGCCTGCTGCAGCCGGCGGTGATGGCTTTGCTTGTGCAAGGGCCCCTGCATGGCTACCGAATTTTGGAGCTTCTTAAAGAAGAGGCCATGTTCAAGGCGCAGCCTCCGGATCAGACCGGAGTCTATAAGATCTTGAAAAATATGGTGCTGGACGGCCATGTGTCCTGCAACTGGGAGACGCAGGACAGCGGCCCGGCCAGAAAGCTTTACACCCTTACGGAAACGGGGTTGAGTTGCCTGGATCAATGGAAAAAAACCCTTGTGGACTATCACTCCTCGGTGGCTTCGATCATCACCTTGCTGAATCGCAAACTCGAGCCTTCCCGCTGATCTTTTCAAGGCGCGGCTTGTACCCGGAGTGCGTGCGGAGCACAGTCTCTCCTTCCCCGGGAAAACGGAGTGTACCGTTTTCGGCACAGAATGCTCAGGCACCCTCAACCCAAGACACATGTACTGTTTTCGATACGCCCCAACAAACGCCCCTTCCCGGGCAGCCGGCAGAAAAGCAAGACGCGGCATGGACCGGCAAGTATTTATATTAATAACTATATATAATAAGAAATTGGTATGATAGTTGCTATGCCTGAATAAACTATTTTTTTCAAGCAGATCATCAAAAAAACGGTCAGGTTGCGGGTAATCTGCCGTTCGGGCAATCCCGGCGGCCGGCAAGCCGCCAAACAACGCAACAACGACCATAAACGCCTTACCAAGGGAGATTGACCCCCAGTTCAATGAGTCGGCTTCAGGTGCCCGGAAATCCGGGAGAATTGGAAAGTTCGGTGTAAACCGACGCTGGCCCGCAACCGTGAAAGAGGACGACCCCGCAACACGCCACTGTGGAACGCCCATGGGAAGGCGCGGGGGAGGATGAATCTTGAGCCGGGAAGCCAGCCTGAAGCTTGTTTGGAACAGCTGAGGGGCGTGGCGGCCCATCGGAAACCCGCTGCCGGCACGTTTTGCCGTGCACATTTTTCGATACACAGGCGCCATGTGCCCCTCGCAACAAACTTGTCCGGCGTGGCTTCGGGCAAGGAGGACACATGAGCGTCTTTTTGTATTCTCCGCAGCGATGCGGCCGAAGGTCCTTCCCCTTCACGGGGGGTGACCGCGTCCGCCCCAGGCACACTCCTCCTTCTTCCCGCCGGCAACAGCACACCGCGTTTCATTGCGCCGACAGCGGCCCTCCGGGCCATGTCGGCGTTTTTGTTCCCGGCGTTTTCAGCCCGCCGCTGCCCGATAAAACATCACACACAGCATGAAGGAGTAGTCATGAAAAAGATCTTCGTCGCCTTGCTTCTTTCATTCCTGTTGCTTGCCGTTCCCGCTCTTGCCAAGACCGGGACGTTGCTGGTGGCCTTCGGCACCTCCATGAAGAGTGCCCGCCCGGCCATCGACGACATAGAAAAGGCCTACACGCAACGGAACGACGGCCCCGTGCTGCTGGCCTTCACTTCGGACATCATTCGCAACAAGCTGGCCGAAGAAGGCAAGCCGGTCCTGTCGGTGAACGCGGCCATGGATAAAATGGCCGAGCAGGGCGTGACCGACCTGCGCATCCAGTCCCTGCATATTGCTCCGGCCGAGGAATACAGCCAGCTTGAACGTATGGTGGTCAAAAACATCACCAAGAATCCCGGCAGGTTCACGACTGTGAAGGTGGGCTATCCGCTGCTCGTTTCCCAAAAGGACCTGGACGATGTGGTGAAAATCGTGTTGGCCGCCCTGCCTGCCGAGCGCAAGCCCAACGACGCCGTGGTGCTCATGGGCCACGGCAACGACCGGGGCCCCGGCGACCTGATCCTGGCCGCCACGGCCGACGCCTTCCACAAGGCCGACAAGCACGTCTGGTTCGCCACCGTTGAGGGCGCCCACAGCTTTAAAAACATTCTGCCCGAGATCAAGGCCTCCGGCGCCAAGCGCGTCTGGCTGCAGCCCTTCATGATCGTGGCGGGCGACCACGCCAACAACGATCTCGCCGGGCCGGAAGAAGACTCCTGGGCCTCCCAGATCAAGGCCAAGGGTATGCAGCCCATGCCAAACCTCAAGGGTCTGGGGCAGCTCAAGGGCATTCAGGACATCTTTCTCAGCCACACGGACAACGCGGCCATCGATCTCGCCAACACCAAGAAGTCGGATTAGCCTCAAAGAATAAACATCGGACAGGCTTGAAACGAGGAACAACAATGGAATGGAGCGGGAGAAGGGGAGGCCTTTTGAAAAAGAACGCCTCCTTTCCCGCTCCCCCCGGGGCTCCCCTTACTACCCAAGGAAACGCGACGCATGCGCATTCGATATTTTTCCGGTGATTGCCGCATGCAGCAGGGTTTCCGCAAAAAGGAACATGCATGAAAGCGGGCAAATTGTATGGTGTGGGCATAGGCCCGGGCGATCCCCAGTACCTGACCATCCGGGCGGCGGACGTGCTCCGTTCTGTGGACGTAGTCTTCACCGTGATTTCACAGAACGCCTCGAACAGCGTTTCTCAGGCGGTGGTGGAATATCTCAAGCCGCGCGGAGAGGTGCGGCTGCAAATTTTCAGCATGTCCCGCGATACGGCTGTTCGCAAGGCGCAGGTGCGGGACAACGCCGAGGCGATCATCAACGAATTGCGCGCCGGGCGCGACTGTGCCTTTGCCACCCTGGGCGACGCCATGACCTACAGCACTTTCGGCTACGTGCTGGGGATCATCCACGAGGCCATTCCCGGCCTGGAACTGGAGATTGTCCCGGGCATCACCTCCTTTGCCACCCTCACGGCCAAGGCGGGGACGGTGCTGGTGGAAAACGGCGAACAGCTCAGGGTCATCCCGTCGTTCAAGTCGGAAATGGCCGAATCGCTGGAGTTCCCCAAGGGCTCCACCACCATCCTCCTCAAGGCCTACCGCAGCCGTGCCGCTCTTTTGGATCGGCTGGAGCGCGAGGAGGGGGTGACCATCCTCTATGGCGAACATCTGGCCATGGAAGGGCAGGCCCTGCTGACCGATCCGGAAGCCATCCGCGCGCGTCCGGAAGAATACCTTTCAATGATCATGGTTAAAAAGCAATGACACGACGCCCCCCCCCGCCCCCCTGGAAGCGCCCGAGCCGGATCGCCTGGCTTGTCCTCGCCCTGGCCGGATCGTGTTGGCTTATCCTGCACATGCCCGTGGATCCCCGCCATATGAAGGCCAGGCCCACACCAACCGAGGAGATCTCCGACGCGGCCGACGATGACGCCCCGCGCAGCACGAGCCTGCCCGGCGTGGTGACTCCCGCCCGTGCCGCCCCCGGCGCATCTTCCGCCACGCCTGCCGCCACGGGTACGCCGAAAGACGGCAAACCCGCGCCCCGGATGCATCAGAGCCCCGGCATCTTCGTCGGGTCCGCCGCAGCGGCCGTGCCCGAGGTCGACACACCCACACAACGTATGCAGCAACGCTCCGACGCCTCCGTCGAGGCCTCCGGTGCCGGCGGGAATGTGTCTTCCGCCGCCGGCGCGAGCGTGACTTCCGCCCCGGGCGCATCTGAGGACGGCAAACCCGCGCCCCGGATGCAGCGGCGTTCCGACGCGGAAAAAGTATTCATGCGCCTGAAAACCTTCGGCCGGCTGTTCGCCATTGTAGGCTTGGCGGCCTTTCTCGGCGGGCTGGTGGAGGCCCGGCGCTGGCACATGGTGCTGGCCAAGCAGATGGGCCGGCTGACCCGCATGGCCCGCCTGCCGGAAATCTCCGGCCTGGCTCTGCCCACGGCGCTCTGCTCCAACGCCGCCGCCAACAGCATTCTGGCAGGCAGCCACGCCAAAGGCGAAATCCGGACCTCGGCGCTCATTGCCGGGGGCATAGCCAACAGCTATCTGGCCTATGTATCGCATGCCCTGCGGGTGATGTACCCGGTGATCGCGGCCGTCGGCCTGCCCGGGGTATTGTTCTTCGGGGTGCAGTTCACCGGCGCTTTTTGTATGTTGCTGGCTGTGCTGCTCCTGAACCGCTGGTACGTTTCCGGACGCGGCGATACGCCCTTTGCGGAAGGCACGCCCGGTCCGGACGCAGACCCGCTCGCCTGGCCCCAGGCCATCTCCAGATCCGCGGTTCGCTCGCTGTCGTTGCTGTTCCGCATGGCTTATCTGACCGTTCCGCTGATCCTCGGCATCGAGTGGCTGCTCAAAAGCGGGGCGCTTGATTTTTGGGAGGACGCCCTGCCCAAGTCCGTAGCCGCCCTTTTCCCGGTCGAACTGCTCTCCGTGGTTGCCGCCCAGATGGGCGGGCTGGTGCAGTCTTCGGCGCTGGCCGCACACCTGCGGGCCGACGGTCTGATCAGCAACACCCAGATCCTGCTGGCCATGCTCGTGGGCAGCGCGGTGGGCAACCCTTTGCGTATGTTCAGGCGCAATCTGCCGTCCGCCCTGGGAATATTCCCCGCGCCCATCGCCTTCACCATTGTTCTCGGCACGCAATTTTCCCGCTTTCTGGCCACTCTGCTGGCTACAACCTGCGTTGTTGTCGTGATGCTGTCCATGCGCTGATGCGGGACCGGGTGGAAAGAGAATTTTGTCAAAACGCATAACGGCATGGGCCTAGCTAAGGAATAGTATGGAAATTCGCTGGAATCTGAGCGGAACGGAAATCGAAAGCGAGAGCTTTCGGATCATTGAAGAGGAATGCGATCTGCATACCAAGCTGCCCGCGCCCGAATGGCGGGTGGCGCGCCGGCTTATCCACACCACGGCCGATCCGCGCATTGCGGACACCCTGGCTTTTCGCCACGACGCCATTGCCTCCGGTCTGCAGGCTTTGCGGGCGGGCGCGCCGATCTTCTGCGATTCAAAGATGATCCGCTCGGGTTTGTCCCTTGAGCGTCTGCAAAAGCTGCAGGCCGGCTATGGACCGGAAAGTCTGCACTGCTACATCAGCGACCCGGACGTCATTGCCAGGGCCAAGTCCGAAGGGCGCACCCGAGCCCTGTGCAGCGCGGAAAAGGCCCGGCCCATGCTGGACGGGGCCATTGCGCTCATCGGCAACGCCCCGCTCGCCCTGGCCCGTATCGCCCGCTACGCCCTGGAAGAGGGGGTGCGCCCCGCCCTGGTCATCGGCATGCCCGTGGGCTTTGTCAATGTTGTGGAATCAAAGGAACTCCTGGCCCGTTGCGACGTGCCCCAGATCGTCCTTGACGGCCGGCGCGGAGGCAGCGCCCTGGCCGTTGCCGCGCTCCACGCCGTGATGGAAAGCGCATAGGAGTGCCGGTGTGATCTGGAACGTAACGAAGCCGCGGGCGCCGCAATGAGCAGAAAAAAAGATGCAAAAACTTTGCGCTGGGGGTACTCGACCGGAGCCTGCGCAGCGGCGGTTGCCGTGGCGGCCTGGCTGCGTCTGACGCGCGGCGAAACGCCGGAGTATGTTCAGTTGCGCTTTCTGGACGGCAAAGACCGCATGATCCCTCTGCTCGAGCCGGGCGCCGAACGCATGGCGGCCATCCGCAAGGACGGCGGCGACGACCCGGACTGCACCCACGGCGCCGTCATGTACGCCAATATCCGCTCCTGCGCGCCGGATGATGCCGAGCCGGAAGACTATACCCTGGTGGTGGGCGGCGGCATTGTCATTTTGCGCGGCGCCGAGGGCGTGGGCCTGTGCACCCGCTATGGTCTGGACTGCGAACAGAACCGCTGGGCCATCAATACCGGCCCCCGCCGGATGATTACTGAAAACCTGCGCCGCGCCGGGCTGGACGCCGGCTGCCGGCTTCTGGAAATCGGCGTGGAGAACGGCCGAGAACTGGCGACGCACACCCTCAACCCCCGCCTGGGCATCCAGGGCGGCATCTCCATCCTGGGCACAACCGGCCTGGTGCGGCCCTATAGCCACGAGGCCTACATCGACACCGTCCGCATCTGCGTGAAGTCGCATTACCTTTCCGGCGGCTCCCATATGGTTTTCTGCACCGGCGGGCGTACCAAAGCCGGCGCGGAGACCCTCCTCGCCGAACTGCCGGGAACCGCCTTTGTCTGCATCGGCGACTTCATTGCCGAGAGTCTGGCCGTGGCCTGCCGTTACGGCATGCGTGAAATCACCGTGGCCTGCATGCCCGGAAAACTCTGCAAATACGCGGCGGGCTTCGACAACACCCATGCCCACAAAGTCGATCAGGACATGGACCTGCTCCGCGCCGAAGTCCGCAACGCTCTGCCTGACGAAAACTCCCTGCACGACGCGCTGGAACACAGCGTCTCCGTGCGCGAGGCGCTCCTGCTCATCCCTGAAACCGCCCGGCAGGGACTGCTTGGCCGTCTGGCCCGAGTCGGGCTGGAGCAGTTCGCGCGCCGCTGCGCCAACGGGCCTGCTCTGCGCCTGATGGTCTTCGACTTTGACGGCCGCTTTCTCTTTGAAGAGGCGCGGGAAGGCACGGCGGATGAGACATCCGGGCCGGAAATGCTCCCGGTTGCAGACGGCAAAGACGAAGCCCCGGCCCAGCTTGCGGACCCGGGCGAGATTGTCGGGCCGACGTATTTCATACCGGACGGAGCGGCAATAGAAGAGGATGAACGAAAAACGCCCGTTACGGGGGGACGCATCGACGTGCTTTCCTGCGGCATCGGCTTTCCTGCCGATGCGGGCGTGTCGGCCCTGCTGGAAGGCGCGGACGTGGTTTATGGATCGCGGGCGTTGCTCGCGGCCTCTCCGGTCGCGCTGCGAGACACCCGGGCCATCGGCGCCAATGCCCGGGCCAATGCGGCCGAGGCCCTGGCCCTGTGCCGGGAGGGGCGGCGCGTCGTGGCCCTGGCCTCCGGCGACGCCCTGTATCACGGCTTTGGCGGCACACTTTCCGGCCTGTGCCAAGAGGACGACGAGATTGTCTACCACCCGGGCGTTACGGCCTTTCAAGCCCTGTTCCACCGCCTCGGCCTGCCCTGGCACGATGCCCGGCTGTTCAGTGCCCATTCCGGTGAGCGCATTCCGGCCCGCGCCATTGCCGAAGCCCCGCTGTCCGTGACCTACGCCGGAAGCCGCCACCCGGCCGACGCCATTGCCCGCGCCGTGCTCGGCTGCCACCCCGCCGCTGCCGGCCGTGCCGCGCTCATCGCCGAACGCCTCGGGTCCGACGAGGAGCGCATCCGCTCCGGCCCGCTGAAAGATCTGGCTGGTACCGCTTGCGGCCCGACTTCCATTCTTGTTATATTTCCCGATGTTTATGGCGGGCGACGGCAGCCTGCGCAAACCACGCCCCCAGCGCCGGACGGCCACCGGACCGCAAACGCGCCCACCCTGGCCCTGGGCTTGCCGGAAGAAGACTTTGAGCGTGAAAACAACCTGATCACCGCCTCGGATGTGCGGGCGGTCATCCTGTCGCGCCTGCGCCTGCCGGCCTGGGGCACGCTCTGGGACATTGGGGCCGGGAGCGGCTCCGTGGGCCTGGAAGCCGCCGCCCTGCGCCCGGACCTCAACGTCCACGGCGTGGAGCGCAAGGCGGAACGCGGCGCACTCATCGAGCGCAACCGCCTGCGCCTGGGCGTGGCCAACTATACCTTGCATGTCGGCAACGCCCAAGAGGTCGTCCTGGACACCGTGCTCGACGACGGCACCTTTACTCTGGCCCTGCCCGCGCCCGACCGCGTCTTTATCGGCGGCGGCGGGGGAGACCTGCCGGAACTGTTGGCGGCCTGCATGAATCGGCTGCGCCCCGGCGGCCTTATGGCGGCAAGCGCGGTCACCCTGGAAAGTTTCGCCGCCCTGCTTGCCTGGTCCCCGGAACTTCGGACCGGCCTGTGCCGCCTTGATGTCGCCAACGAGCGCGCCATAGCCGGGACGAGCCGCCACCTCAAACCCCAGAACACCATCTACGTGTTCACATTCCGCAAAGAGGCCACCACATGAAAGCACTTGTCGAATTCGTCGGAGCCGGACCGGGCGCGGAAGACCTGATCACGGTGCGCGGCCTGCGCACCCTGGAACAGGCCGATCTGGTGGTCTATGCCGGATCGCTGGTCAACCCCGGCCACCTCAAAAGCTGCAAGCCCGGCTGCGAATATCTTGACAGTGCGTCCATGAATCTGGGCGAGCAGGTGGAAGCCATGAGCCGCGCCGCCCTGGCCGGAAAGCGCGTTGTTCGCCTGCACACCGGCGACCCGGCCATGTACGGCGCGATCAGCGAGCAGATCCACGCTCTGGCGGAAAAAGGCGTGGCCTCGTCGATCACCCCCGGTGTCAGCAGCGTGTTCGCCGGCGCCGCCGCGCTCGGCTGCGAGCTGACCATGCCGGACGGCAGCCAGAGCGTCGTGCTCACCCGCACGCCCGGCAGAACCCCCATGCCCGCGAGCGAAGACGCCGCCGCCTTTGCCCACACCGGCGCGACCCTGGTGTTCTTTCTCAGCACCGGGAAAATTGAAGATCTGATGCACCGGCTCAAGACGGAAGGCGGGCTTGCGGCCGACACTCCGGCAGCGGTGGTCTACCGCGCATCCTGGCCGGACGAACGCATCCTGCGCGGCAGCATCGACGACATCGCCGCCAAGGTCGAAGAAGCCGGCTTCGGGCGCCAGGCCCTGATCTTCGTCGGCCGGGCTCTGGGCGCGCACGCCGGCGAGTCGAAACTCTACGGCGCGGATTTTTCGCACGGCTACAGAAATCACTTGGACACAGAAGCCTTCGACGGGCGTTGCGCCCTCTACGCCTTTACGGAAAAAGGCCTGACCCGGGCAAAAGAAATCGCCGCCGGCCTGGGCCTGCCCACAGTGATCCACTGCACCCGGCCCGTCACCGAGGACGGCGTCATCCACACCCCCGGCGAAAGCTTCAACGCGCTGCTGGCCGCCGGTTGGGGGCAATTCGACGCGCACATCTTCATCGGCGCCACGGGAATCGCGGTGCGCAAAATCGCGCCCCTGCTGCGCGACAAAAGCAGCGACCCCGCCGTGCTGGCCTGTGTGGAAAGCGGCAGCCATGTGGTCAGTCTGACCGCCGGCCACCTCGGCGGCGCCAACCGGCTGGCCCGGCGCGTAGCCCGGATCACCGGCGGCCAAGCCGTGGTCAGCACGGCCACGGATGTCAACGGCCTGCCCGCCTTTGACGACGTCGCCGCCCAGGAGCATGCGCGCATCCTCAACACCAAAGCCATTCGCCGCCTCAATGCCGCCCTGCTGGCCGGGGAACTCGTGGCGTTTTGCGGGCCGCGCGCCGTGTTTGACCGCCATTTCTCCTCTACCGGGCAGGTGGCCTTTGTCGATACCCCAGAAGCGGTCAGGGCCAAATACGCCGTGCTCTGGGACGCCAAAGGCCGGTTGCCCGAAGGCGCAGAACATCTCGAAGTCACCGGTCGCGCCTTTGTCCTGGGCGCCGGCTGCCGGCGCGGGGTCGAGCCGCAGGAACTGCGCCGCATTGTCGAAGCCTACCTTGCCGATCTCGGCCTGAAAAAGGAAAACATCGCGGCCGTCGCCTCCTGCGACGTCAAGGCGGACGAGCCCGCCATTCTTGAACTGGGCGCGGCCTGGGGAGTGCCTGTGGAATTCCATCCCGCTACGGAGCTTGACGCCGTGCCTGTGCCCACACCGTCGGAAAAGGTCCAGGCCAAGGTCGGCGCCGGCTCGGTGAGCGAGGCCGCCTGCCTGCTCTCGGCCGGGTACGGCTCCGCCGCCGCGCCGCGCCTGTACGCGCCGAAGAAAATCTTCGGGAACGTAACCTTGGCCCTGGCCCGCCTGCCGCATCTTGCCGGGCCGGATGCCTTGCCGGAACCCGGACACGGGCAGGTGTTCGTGGTCGGGCTGGGGTCGGGCGCGCCGGGGCAGATCACCCCCGAGGTCGATGCGGCGCTCCGGCAGTGCGACACCGTGGCCGGTTACAGCCATTACGTTGATTTCATCCGTGATCGTATCGCCGGGAAAGCCCTTATCCAGAGCGGCATGATGGGCGAGGTGGAGCGCTGCCAAGCTACTTTGGAAGCTGCCGCCGCCGGGCACGAAGTCTGCATGGTCTGCTCGGGCGACCCGGGGATTCTGGCCATGGCCGGGCTCCTGTTCGAACTGCGCACGCGTGAGGCGCGCTTTGCCGGCCTGCCGATCCGGGTTTTGCCGGGCATCACGGCGGCCAACGTGGCGGCGGCAACGCTCGGCGCGCCGCTCCAGAACGGTTTTTCTCTGGTCAGTCTGTCCGACCTGCTTGTACCGGCGGACGAAGTGCGGCAAAACCTTCGGGCGGTGGCCCAATCGGCACTGCCGGCGGCCTTCTACAACCCGGCCGGGCGCAAGCGCCGCTATCTGCTGGAGGAGACGCTGGGCATTTTCCGGGAGCAGCGCGGCGGGGATGTTTTGTGCGCCTATGTCAAAAACGCGGGACGGCCGCAGGAAAGCAAATGGATCGGCAAGCTTGCGGACTTTCCGGCCGCCGAGGTAGATATGTCCACCATCGTGATCATCGGCAGTTCCAGAACCCGGCTTGAGTCCGGCGTTCTTTACGAGGCCAGAGGATATATTGAAAAATATATGGGATAAAGGTCACTCATATGCATGCGGCATTTCACGCTTTCTGCCTTGCCGCGCCCCGTTCCGGCGAAGGGAAGACGACGACGGCAATCGCTCTGATGCGGGCGCTCACGCGACGCGGGCTCAAGGTGCAGGGGTTCAAGTGCGGGCCGGATTACATCGATCCGACCTTCCACATGCAGGCCACCGGCCGCCCCGCCTGCAACCTTGATACCTGGATGATGAGCCGGAACGGCGTCCGGCCACTGTGGGACAAGCGCGTTGCGGACGCCGACGCCGCCGTCTGCGAAGGGGTCATGGGCCTGTTCGACGGCCGCGAACCCGGCGACCCGGCGGGCAGCACCGTTGACTGCGCCCGCGCCCTCGGACTCCCTGTCGTGCTTGTCTGCAACGCCCGAGGCATGGCCGGTTCCGTTGCCGCGCTTGTGACCGGATTCCATTTACACGCGGCCCGCATGGGCGTCCGGATTGTCGGGGTCATTGCCGACAACACGGGCAGCTCCCGCCATACCGAGATCTTGCGCCGCGCCTTGGAACGCGAGGGGCTGCCGCCGCTGCTCGGCGCGCTGCCCAGACGTGAGGAGTTTCGACTGCCCGAGCGCCAACTCGGACTGCTCCCCTCGGAAGAGGCCGGAACCACCGAGGCTTGGCTTGATGCCCTGGCGGATCTGGCCGAAGCCTGCATCGATATCGACCGCCTGCTGGGGCTCACCGAAACCCGGCGCCCGGAAGCGCCGGCACCCCGGGCCCTATGGCTCTCGCCCCCCCGACGCATGGGCATAGCCAGGGACAAGGCCTTTTGCTTTTATTATGACCAAAACAAGCGGGTTCTTGCCGAGCGCGGCTGGGATCTGATCCCCTTCTCTCCCCTGGCGGACAAGGCCCTGCCACCGAATTGCGACGCCCTGTACCTGGGCGGCGGCTACCCCGAAGTGTTCGCCCGCGAACTGTCCGACAACGTCGCCATGCGGGAGGCCGTCCGCGCCTTTGCCGAACAAGGCGGCGAAATCTACGCCGAATGCGGCGGCTACATGTACCTGTGCGGCACCCTGGAAGCCTCGGACGAAGGTGCCGGCACCGGCGGCAATGTCGTTCGCCGGCCCATGTGCGGCGTCATTGACGCCACGGCGCGCATGGGTGGACAGGTTCGCTCGCTCGGCTACCGCGAAGTGAACATGATCGGCGGCGCGCCCTTCGGGCTGGAACGCGAGGTCTTTCGAGGGCATGAATTCCATTGGTCCGACATCGAACTCCACCGCGACTATCCGCCGCTGTATGCCGTGCGCACCGCCGACGGCGTGAAAAACGCCGGAGTGGCCTTCAGGAATGTCCGCGCCGGCTATGTCCATCTATATTGGGGGAATGCCATCGACGCGGGCGCCCCTGTGGAAGCGCTTCCCCTTTCCCGGTCGGCCGGAGCATCCCGCGCCTTTGCCCATACGGACGAAGCCCTTGCGGGCGGAGACGGCGCCGCAAGAAGAAGCCCGCCGGGTGCCGGACAGGTGATTCTGCTCAACGGGCCTTCCAGCGCGGGCAAAACGACCCTGGCCAGGGAATTGCAGGAACAACTGCACGCAACGCGGGGCCTGTGCAGCCTGACCTTGGCCATCGACCATATCCTGCGCGCGGCAACGGGTGCTCATGAATCGGTGCTCGCGGGGCTGGCCCAGACCGGCCTGCCGCTCATCGAGACCTTTCATGCCGGCATCGCCGCCGCCGCAAAAGCGGGCGCCTGGATCATCGTGGATCACGTGATCGGCGAAGATCCCGGCTGGGTTGAAGACCTGTTCGGCCGGCTGGAGGGTGTCCCCGTGCTCTCGGTACAGGTGACCTGCGAGACCGGAGAACTGCGCCGGCGCGAATCCCGCCGCACCGACCGCAGCCCGGACTGGCCCCATGCCGAACGGCAGTCCCGTTTCATCCACATTCCGCTGCCGGAGCAGACCATGGTCGACACAACCCGCACCAGTCCCGAAGACTGTGCCGCCTGCATCCTGGATGCCCTGTTCATTGAAGCCGCATACGCTTCCGCCGGCGGGGCGGAAGAAAACGCCCCAGCACAGCGAGGTTCTCTATGAAGCCGGAAGCCCACGGCGGCAACCTGCTCGACATGGCGTTGCAGTCCGGGCGCGATCCCGCGTCTCTGCTCGACTTCAGCGTCAACATCCGGCCGGAAGGCACTCCGGAGTTCATTCGCGCCGCCCTGCTCCGGGCCACCTCGGCCCTGACGGCCTACCCCTCGCCCCACGCCGAGGAAGCATGTGCAACGGCGGCCCGCCGCCACGGCCTGCCCGCCTCGCATTTTGCCTTTGGCAACGGCAGCAATGAATGCATCCACGCCCTGGCCCGCGTGCTGCAAAAACGGGGAGCGCCCGCCGCCTGCATTGTTGAGCCCGCGTTCAGCGAATACGCCTTGGCCTGTCGCCTGGCGGGGCTGGACATTGTACACATCTGGGGCGGCATTGCCGAAGAGGAAAAGGAAGCCCGAGCCCCGCGGCCGGCCGATCGGCGCCAAGCCTTGTCCGCCCAAGGGCTGCTTGAGGCGCTTTCAGGAGTACCGGACGGATCGGCGGTGTTTCTGGCCAACCCCGGCAACCCCTCGGGCCTGTTTCGCGAGCCGGAGGCCTGCCTGGGCCTGATGGCCGCGCGCCCCGATCTGCTCTGGATCATTGATGAAGCCTTCATTGAATACGCCGGACCGGAGGCCGAGGTTTCCGTTCTGCGCCGGATGCCGGAAAACGGCGTGGCCCTGCGCTCGTTGACCAAGTTTCACGCCGTGCCCGGGCTACGTCTGGGCTATCTTGCCGCCTCGGGGAAAATTGCCGCGGCCCTGCGCGCCGAAATGCCCGCCTGGAACGTCAACGCCTTCGCGCTGGCCGCCGCCGTGGCCGCCCTTGAGGATGTCTCCGAATTCGCCGACCTGACTCGCGCCGAAAACGCAGCGCGCCGCGCCGATCTTGTCGGCGCGCTCTCCGATCTGCCCGGAGTGGAGGTTTTTCCTTCGGCCGCCAACTATGTGCTCTTCCGCCTGGCCGAAGCGCCCCGCGACCTGTACGGCATGCTTTTGAAGCGCTTCGGCATTGCCGTGCGCGACTGCTCCAATTACCAGGGCCTTGAGGACGGCAGCTGGTTTCGCGTCGCCGTTCGCTTTCCCGAGGACCATCAGCGCCTCGCCGGAGCCCTGCACAAAATTATGGAAGAAGCGGGCGCCGTGAAGTCGGCGCAAAACAGTGCCTCCCCGTGGAATGGCGGCCCGCGCGCCCGCTCGCCCTTGCACACCCCCGCCTTGATGCTGCAAGGAACCTCGTCCAACGCGGGCAAAAGCATTCTGGCCGCGGCCTATTGCCGCATCTTTCGCCAGGACGGCTACAACGTGGCGCCTTTCAAGGCGCAGAACATGTCCTTGAACTCCGGGGTCACGGCCTTGGGCGATGAAATGGGCCGCGCCCAGATCGTCCAGGCCCAGGCAGCGCGCGTGGACCCGGATGCGCGCATGAACCCCATTTTGCTTAAGCCGCACTCCGACACCGGTTCGCAGGTCGTGGTGCTCGGCAAGCCCATGGGACACCTGGGCGCTCTTGAATACTTCAAGAAAAAGACGGACCTCTGGGATACCGTCACCGGCGCCTACGACACCCTGGCCGCCGACCATGAGGTCATGGTGCTCGAAGGCGCGGGCAGCCCTGGCGAAATCAACCTGAAAAGCCACGACCTTGTGAACATGCACATGGCCGACTACGCCCGCGCCTCGGTGCTCTTGGTCGGCGACATCGACCGGGGCGGGGTTTACGCCTCGTTCCTGGGAACCTGGATGACCTTTACCGATGCCGAACGCCGCCTGCTCGCCGGCTACCTGGTCAACCGCTTCCGGGGCGACGCCTCTCTGCTGGGCCCGGCGCACACGTACATGTATGAGCATACCGGCGTGCCCGTGCTCGGCACCATCCCCTACATCCGCGATCTGAACATTCCGGAAGAAGACATGGCGGGCTTCCCTTGGGGGCAGAACACCGACTGCGGCCCCAAGCAGCCGGGAACGCTGGACGTCGCCGTGGTCATGTTTCGGCACGTTTCCAACTATACGGATTTCGCGCCCCTGGCCGCCGAGCCCGACGTGCGCCTGCGGCCCATCCGTCGGGCAGAAGAGTGGGGCGACCCGGATGTGGTCATGCTGCCCGGCTCCAAGAGCGTGGTGGCCGATCTGGAAGATCTGCGCCGCTCCGGACTCGCGGACAAGATTCTGGCCCACGCCGAAGCCGGCAGATGGCTGTTCGGCATCTGCGGCGGTCTGCAGATCATGGGCCGTACCGTTCTGGATCCGAACGGTGTGGAGTCTTCCGCTCCCGAAGTTTCAGGCCTGGGGCTCATGGATCTGCGCTCCACCTTTGCGGCGGACAAAACCCTGGTGCGCGTCGACCGGGCCGAAACGCCCCTCGGCCCCCCCTCGGCCGGCTATGAAATCCACCACGGGGTCACCGAACACGGCCCCTCGGCCCGGCCGCTGTTCCTACGCACCGGGCCGGCCTGGACGACCGAGTCCGAGCGCATTTGCGGCTATGTAAGCGGGCGACGCTGGGCCACCTATCTGCACGGCGTCTTTGACGACGACGCCTTTCGCCGCGCCTGGATTGATCATGTGCGTTCCGACCTGGGGCTGGCCCCACAGGGGCGCCTGCTTGCGGGCTACGACCTGGAAAAGGCCCTGGACCGGCTGGCGGACGTTGTCCGTGAAACCTCGGATATGCGGGCCATTTACCGGAGCATGGGCCTGCAATAAACAAGGATATTGCCGTGAAAAATCTGACCATTCCCGCATTTTCCAAGCAAGCGGCACAGGCGACGCAAAAACGGCTGGACAGCCTGGCCAAGGTCCCCGGCAGCCTGGGCCGGCTTGAGGAACTTGCGGTCCGGCTGGCCGGGATCACCGGCAAAGAACGCCCCGACTTTCCCCTGAAGTCCGTGGTCCTGTTTGCCGCCGATCACGACATTGCCCTGCAGGGCGTGAGCGCCAGCGGACAGGAGGTCACCGAGATTCAGGTCCGCAACTTCCTGAGCAACGGCGGCACGATCAATTCTTTCTGCCGCAACGCCGAATCGCGCCTTGTCGTGGTGGATGTGGGCGTCAAGGGCGATTTGAGCGACGCCGAAGGCCTTGTGCGGCGCAAAGTCATGCCCGGGGCCCGCGACTTCAGCCAAGGCCCGGCCATGACCCGTGAGGAGGCCCTGGCCTGCCTGCAGGTGGGCATAGACATGGCCCGCAAAGAAGCGGAAAGAGGCGTGAGCCTGCTCGCCGCCGGAGAAATGGGCATAGGCAACACCTCGCCGTCTTCGGCCATCACCGCCGTGCTGACCGGTGTCTCGGCGGCAGAGGTCACCGGCATCGGTTCCGGCATCCCTCCCGAACGCCTGCGCCGTAAGGCCGAACTCATCCAGCAGGGTATCGGACGCAACCGCCCCGACCCGGATGACGCCCTGGACGTGCTGGCCAAGGTCGGCGGGCCTGAAATCGCCGCCATGGCCGGCCTTATGCTCGGCGGCGCATCGTTGCGCATCCCGGTGGTGATCGACGGCTTCATCGCCGGTGCCGCCGCCGCCGTGGCCGTCGGCATCCGGCCCGGCATGCGCGACATGCTCGTGGGTTCGCACTCGTCTTCTGAGCCCGGGCACGCCATCCTTATGAAGTACCTCGGCATTCCCACATATCTTGACCTGGATCTGCGCCTTGGGGAAGGTTCGGGCGCGGCTCTGCTCTACCCGATCATCGACGCCTCGGTGCGCATTCTCAGCGAAATGCGCACCTTGGCCGAACT
The DNA here is from genome assembly GCA_031553235.1 of Desulfovibrio sp. GTDB lineage: Bacteria > Desulfobacterota > Desulfovibrionia > Desulfovibrionales > Desulfovibrionaceae > Frigididesulfovibrio. The sequence goes on along the minus strand of JAVBLS010000054.1, from coordinate 40,985 downwards.
GGAGATTATCAGAGGATGATGCTCCGCGCCGCCCTGGGCTTTTTCACCCGACTGCCCGTCGGTTCCGCGCCGTTGCCCTCCACTTTCCGGGGCGTGATGGTCTGGCTGCCCGTGGTCGGGATCATCGTGGGAGCGCTGGTTGCTCTGGCCGTATGGCTTGCGGCCCAATGGCTGCCCGCTCCGCTCTGCGGGATTGTCGGCTGCCTTGCCTGGGTCGTGGTCACCGGCGGGCTGCATCTTGACGGCGTGGCCGATTGCGGGGACGGCCTCTTTGTTGAGGCCGCTCCGGCCCGGCGGCTGGAGATTATGAAGGACTCCCGCCTCGGCACCTTCAGCGGAATCGCCCTGTTCTTCGTCCTGATGCTCAAGGCGGCCGCCCTGTATGCCTTGGCCGAACCGCTCATCGCCGGCCAAAGCGGGTTTCTTGCCCTGGCCGGGGCCTGCTGCCTGGCCGGAACACTGGCGCGCGGCCTGGTCTTTGCGGCCATGCGGGTTCCTTCCGCGCGTCCCGGCGGCTTGGGCGAAGCAATGCATGAGGGCGTCACCGGGCGGCACGAATTGATTGCCGTCGGCATCGGGCTGGCCATATGCCTCCTCAACGGGCTACGCGGGGTCGGCGCGCTTGCGGCCGCCGTGCTTGTCGCCCGGCTGTTTTTGTCGGCCGCCAGAAAACGACTGGGGGGCGTCACCGGCGACGTCTTCGGCTGTCTGATCGAGTTTGTCGAATGCGTTGTTCTGGTTGTCTGCTGTCTGAGGTAGAGGGAGGCCTGCGGCCCGCACCTGCGCGAGGCATGGTAAGGAGATATCACGTTGAAAAAGTACACGGTTCCGCACCTGAAGCTTGGCGGGACCTCCTTTCTGCTGCATGCCGGGTATGTTCCGGCCATGCGCTTTGCGGCGGAACGCTGCGAGGACGTGGGCCTGTTGCTGACGGAAACGGGCGAACACGGCGAGTATCTCCCCACTCCCGAGGAGATTCGGGAAATCGGCCGAATAGTCGACGGTGAAGGCACAAGTCTACACGTGCACCTGCCGACGGAAGCGGACTTCGGCACGCCGCAGGGCATGCGGGCAATGGTCCACAAGGTGCGTTGCGCGGTGGATCGCGCCGCCCCGCTGCATCCGCACAGTTTCGTGCTGCACGTTGATTTTCCCGAGCTTCACGGGGTCTTGCTGCCCCCCGATGCAGGCCGGGCAAACCCTGCACAAAACAAAATGCCGGCACCATCGGGCACCGATTGCCGAGGGCTGTCCGACGAGCTACGTGGCCGCACCGCCGAAACCCTGCGCGAAATCGCGGCCTGTCTGTCTTCGCCGGAACAGCTCGCGGTGGAAAATCTTGAAAGTTTTCCCGCGGATTTCTGGGACGGTTGGCTGAACAGCACAGCCTATTCCCGCTGTCTTGATATCGGGCACATCTGGAAGGACAACGGCGACCCCTCGCCGACGCTTGCGGCCTGGCTCCCCCGCATCCGGGTCATCCATCTGCACGGGCTGGAACCGCGCGAAACCGGACAGCAAACCGTTCTTGCCGACGAGAGAGCGGCAGAAAGTGCGCCGCCCGCCCGCGGCCGGAAGCCTTCCGAGTTCCCGGTTGCCGACCTGCGCCGACGTTTCGGGCAGCGCCCCCGCGACCACAAGTCGCTCCGCTTCATGCCGCCGGAGTGCCTGGACGCGGTTATGCATCCGCTCTGGGAGGCCGGCTTTGCGGGAGTGCTCAACCTAGAAGTCTTCTCCTTCGACGATTTTGCCGTCTCCCACGCCGCGCTCCTGCAGTCGTGGGAGCGCCGTGTCCGAGTGATGCCGGCGGTGACAGAGCCCTGCCCGGACATGCCGCCGTCGGTGCCGCGCCTGTACCCAGCCGTAGTGCCGACGGCGAGGGAAGAGACACGCGGCGACAGAGGAAACATGAGCAGAAGGGGCACGATATGATGGATCAAACGGAGGTAACGCTATATCTCGGCGGCACGCGGAGCGGAAAAAGCGCCCGAGCGGAAGCGCAGGCGCTGCAATACGGCGGGCCGGTGCTCTATGTTGCCACGGCCGAGGTTCGGCCCGACGACCCCTCCATGGTTGAACGCCTGCGCCGGCACCGCGCCCGCCGGCCGGCAAACTGGCACACGCTTGAATGTTCCCTGCATCTTGCGGAACACATTGCCGCCGCGCTGCCGCAGCCCGGGGCAACTGCCGCGGTCGCCGGAGCAACGCCGACGATCTTGCTGGACTGCGTGACGCTATGGGTGTCGAACATCCTGTTCAGCCTGCCGGACCCGGAAGATTTAGCCGCCTTTGAGGCCGCCGTTTGTATGGAGGTGGAAGCGCTGCTCGGCCTGATCGAGAGCTCGGGCAGCCGCTGGGTGCTGGTTTCGGGCGAAACCGGGCTCGGCGGCATTGAACCCACCCTGCTCGGCCGCAACTATTGCGACGGCCTCGGCCTTGCCAACCAACTGATCGCCGCCCGCGCCCGGGATGTCTTCCTGGTCGTTGCCGGGCGTCTGCTGCAATTGACCCGATAGCGCCGGGACAGTCGTGGCCCGCCGACAAGGGACAGAATACCCACGACAACAACTGTAAGGAGACTCATAATGTATGAAGTTGCGCCGAATTTACATGTAGGCAACGAAACGGATTTCGAAAGTACGGTTAAGGAGCATAGCGACTGGCCCGTCATCCGGATCTGCGCCGACGGGTCAAATGATCCTTCCGGGTGCCTGGTCCGGCAGGGTGACAAACTGAGCCTCGTTCTGGCGGATGCGCAAGACCCCGCCGGCATTCCCAAAGAACTTGTGGATGCGGCCTTGCTTTTTATCGGCGAACACCTGCCGTCCGGGCAAGATGTTCTGGTCTGCTCCCGCCAAGGCTCAAGCCGCGCCGCCGGCATTGCCCTGCTGTACCTGGCCGTATCCAGACAACTGCCCTGCGAAAGCCTTGAAGCGGCCGAAGCGGCTTTCCGCGACCTCTATCCCCCCTATGCGCCGGCGACGGGCATGCGGGGCTTTCTCGTCCAGAACTGGTCGTCGTACATAAACGCCACGCCCAGCCCCCTCGCCCACGAACGTCTTTTTTAGGAGCTGTTTCAAAATAAATCTTTTGTCCAATAGCCGCGTCATCCGGTCCCTTTTTCTCCGGTCGAGTACCAGAAGAGTACACTCCCATCGCAAAAATGGCCGGATTTCTCGCTCTTGGAGCAAAATCTTTGATTTGGAAACAGCTCCTAAAGCAAAGCAACTTTGAATATGAAGAGGGTTTTTGTTCCCTGCCTCTTGGCGGCAAACAAAAACCCTCTCAGCCGAACAGCCTCTGGGACGTTTGCGAACAGACCCTAGACCAATTCCGCTTCCGAAATTGTCTCTCCGACCATATGTTCGACGGGCTTCCGAATAAACTCGCAAGCGCCAGCAGCACGGCTGTCGGAGCAAAGGTACTTCTTCAAAGCCATTTGCTCCGGATATTAGACAATCTTGGCCCCGGCCTCGGGCCCGGGTGTCAGAGAGTAAACCTCTTCCACCGTTATCCTGACCGCGCATTTCGGCGTCGGCAGGCCCGGAAATTTTTCAGCCAGAACGGCTTTGATCTGTTCATACGCCTGGCCGGCCTTGAGCTGTTCGGCCCGCCCTTTGAACTGATACCCCTTGCCGCCGTCAACGATGCTGACGGCTATTTGCGGGTTCTTTTCCAGGTTATCCGAGGTTTTTTTCGGAAAAATATCCGCGTAGAGCAGGGTTTGATCGTCGATGATCTGCATTGAGCCCTTGGGAGCGGCATTGGGGCGGCCGGAGGCATCGGCTGTGGCCACCCAGGCCATTTTGCCGGGAATAAAATCTTGAATTTCCTTGGGGATGCGTACAGACATAAGGTGCTCCTTTTAAGATACGGACGTGGCCCCGATTACAGCACAACCGCGCAAATGCCTCCGTCCGGCTCCATGTCGATGGTCTGCCCGGGCGTCAGGTGCAGGAATTTGTCGCGGTCTTTACCGCCCTGAAGAAGCTCGGCCAGATATCCGGAAGAGCCTTCCACCTCATCATAGGGCAGGGGAACGGAATCCGCCAACTTTTTGGCGTCGGCCACATACTTGTCGCCCAATTCCGCCCAGCGGATATGGCAGGCCTTGGTGTAGTTCTGCATCATGCGCTTCTCGGCCTCCATGAGACGGGCGGCCTTGGCCGGGCCGTACTTTCTTTCATACTCGGCATGACGCAGCAGCATTTCCGGCGACAGTTGCGGCGCGAATATGGAACTCTGGAGAAATCCGGGGGCCAGCCAGTAAATGGGGCCGCTGTGCAGCGTTGTGAACTGCTTTTGCTCAAGGCCGAGAAGAAGCGGGATGCAGTCGTGCAGCTTGGGGAAAACCAGGGTCGCCCGGCTCGAGTGCACGCCGCAAAGCGCACGCCCGCAAAGGGCATAGGCACAGAGAATGGTCAGCTCTCCGCCATTTTCCCGCTCAAAGGCATCCACTTCTTCCTGAACCTTGGCGCGCAACTGTTCAGGATTGCTGTGCAACCCCTGCTCCAGGTACTTTATGGGAGGCGGGTTCTGCATGGCGCTCGTGAGCAGCTCCAACTCATGGCGAAGAACTTCGCAGGCAAGAATAACGGTATCCATGGCATCCCCCGTGCCTTGGGCAGGTCGCAGTCCGCTTACGCGTTCGTCGGAGCAAATTGACTTTAAGAGGCCGATTTGCCCTCGACAGGCGGAAAGCCGATCTCCCGCACGAATTGCTCGTTGAAATCCGCGCGAGCGGAAAGTTCAACCGGTTTGACAAAGGCGGCGATTCTGTCGGCCATCTTCAGTTGGCCGGCGGACAAGAGGCACAGCCCGGCCCCTTCGGCGGCCGCGTTGCCGATGGGGATGATTTTTTCCGCGGGAATGCCGGGGAACATGCCCAGGGCCACGGCGTTTTCCCGGTCCAGATAGTTGCCGAAGGCTCCGGCCAGGTAGAGGCGGTCGATCTGCGAGGCGTTGATTTTTACTTCCTGCATCAGCACGGCGATGCCGGCTGCGATGGCCGCCTTGGCCAGTTGCAGTTCTCGAATGTCTTTCTGGGTAATCACGATGTCCTGTTCGCTGCCCTGTTCGCCGGCAAGGACCAGGACAAACTCGCGCATGCCGTTGGAGACGCGCAGCCTGTCCCCCAAGGGACGGCCGGTTGCCTCCGACGTTTCGTCCGCCAGACGTCCCCGGGCATCCAGCAGGCCCGCCCGCAGCAGCTCGGCCACGGCGTCGATCAGACCGGAGCCGCAAAGGCCCTGCGGCGCGGCTTCGCCGATGACACCCAGCTTGATGCCGTTGTTTTCAAAACACACCGTTTCAATGGCGCCTTTGCCGGCCCGCATGCCGTTGTGGATGTGCGCGCCTTCAAAAGCCGGGCCGGCCGCCGCGGAACAGGCCAGCATCCAGCCTTTGTAGCCAAGGATGATTTCGCCGTTGGTGCCTATGTCCACGGCCAGGGAATAGCCTTTCTGCTCCCAGGGCTTGGTGGCCATGGCCACACCAAGGGTGTCGGAACCCACGTAGCCGGAAATGTTCGGCAAAACGTGGAGCGTCCCTTCCGGATGCATGGGCAGGCCGAGGTCACCGCCCTTCATGCTCACGCGGTTGCGGTAGCAGGGAATAAAGGGTGCCACGGCCAAATTTTTGGGGTCGACGCCCAGAAACAGGTGGCTCATGGTGGTATTGCCGACCACGATCACATTGTAGACGTTGCGTTCCGCAACACCGTGCCTCTTCAGCAGGTGCCGCATGGAATCGGAAACCGCCTCCAGGGTCACTGCCTGTATTTTCTCGCGGTTGCCGTTTTCGGCGGAAGCCACGGAAATTCTGCTCAACACGTCGGAGCCGAAAGTCCGCTGTGGGTTGGCCTTGCCGTCCGCGTCCAGCACGGCGCCGGTATGCAGGTCCACAAGGTAGATGGCGATGGTCGTGGTGCCGACGTCGACGATGAACCCGTAGCTCTGCGTGTGGGTGTCGCCGGCTTCGATATCGATCAAATCGTCGCCGATGAGCGTTGCCGTGACCGCGAAATCAGACCGGCGCAAAAGATCGGGCAGGTCTTTCAGCAAACTGCGGGGGGCTTTTTTGTTTTTGCCGACTTGCGCCAGAATGCGTTCCAGATCGGATAGCTGATCCCGCAGGCTGGGCGCGGACATTTGGATGAAGTGCTTTTCCACGGGTGTGTCTTCAAAACGCTCCTGCTGCTGCAGGCCGGGCAAACAGACTTTTCGTTTGATGTCATCCTTGCCGCAGGGAATCTCGATGACCACACTCTCTTTGATCAGGCTCCGGCAGGCGAGAACCCGGCCGTTGGTCTGCGCTTCGGCCGGCCCTTCCCCGGTCGGCGCAAGTTCCCCGGAATGGACCTTGACGGCGCATTTGCCGCAAATGCCCCGGCCGGCGCACTCCGTGGCGTCCATGACGCCTGCTTTGATCAGACAGTCCATCAGTCCGCTTCCGGCTTCAGCCTGCAGGCGATAGCGCTTTCTGGCGGAAATAACTTCAATGTTCATATCTTCCAGCCCTCGTTTGCCCGATTATGAAAGAGAAAACGGAACCCCACATTTCTCGGCCCAGGCGGATGCCATTTTTTGCTCAAGATCTTGCCCCGCTTTGGGGATGACGACAATTTTCGATTCTGTGCCCGAAGCTTCCAGCAGCCGGCTCTCCACCCTCTCGTTCACCCCGTCGACATAGAACCAGCCGCGATCCTTGTCGTGGATAAAACCCTTGACGCGCAAGGCACCGGGGAGAATTTCCCGGACAAAGGCCGTTGCTTTTTCCGGCGTCAGGCTCTCGGTGGTGCTGACCACATAGTGGGTCGGCCTGACAAGAGGGGGCTTGGCTTTTCGCATGACCATGCCGCCGGCCCCACCCCCATGGGGAAGAGGCGCCTCCAGAAAACCGTCCACCTGCCCGTAGCTGGCTTCCACAATTTCAGCCGTCGGATTGAGGGCTCTGATCTTTTGCCGGATCCGGCCCAAGGTTTCCTGATCTGCCAGGTCGATCTTGTTGATCAGAATACGCTGGCTGCCGATGACCTGTTCTTCCACCGCGGTGAGGTCTTCGACCAGTTCCAGAAAATTCTCCGGGTCCACCAGGGCGGTCATGCCCCGATAATCGTAGTGCAGGCCCGTCAGATCCTTTAATTCGGCCATAAGCCTTTTGAGCGGCTGGGGGTTGGCCATGCCGGAGGTCTCCACGATGACAAGATCCAGAGGGCGTTCGGCGAAAAGGGCCAGGGCCTGGACGAAATTGCCGGAGAGGCAACTGCAGAAAACCTGCCCGTTGTTGAGCTCGGTGATCTCAATGCCTTGAGTGGGGAGCAGGCCCGCATCAATGTTGACCCGCCCCCACTCGTTGATGATCACACCGATCTTTTGCCCCCGTGCGCTCGCTTCATCCAGAAGGTGATTCAGCAAGGTCGTCTTGCCCGAACCAAGAAAGCCGGTAATGAAGAAAAGAGGCACAGGGGCGCCGGAATCGATCATAATACTTCCTCAATTTCCTTGATCAGGTCGTCCAGGTTGGGGATGATCGAAGAATACTTCAACTCCCCGTTAAGATACAGGCTGGGCAGTTGAGCCACGGCCATTTTTTTGGTGCGCGCGATGTCTTCATGGTTGTTGTAGCGATATTCGACAACGTCAATCCTGTCGCCGAAGTGCTTCTTGGCGTCACAGGCCACTGCCCAGATGTAGGTGCAGGCGGCGCAGGCATCCGGGTCCAGAAGAAAGGCTTCGAGCATGGGCTTCTTCAGGTTCTCATAGTCGGGCAGTTCCACATCGATATCAATGGTGCTCAGCTCATAGTTGGCGACCATCTCACGGGCTTTATCCGTATGCAGAACCGAGTGGGCCAGGGCCACGGTATTTTCTATCGGGGTGGCGTAGGGCATGTCACAGCCGGGCGCCACAATAAAATTCTTGAACTTGCCGTTCTTGGCGGGATTGATGCTGTCGATGAGATCGATGCCCACCTTCATGTTGTCCATCTGGTTGCCGAGCAACATGGCCGTGGTCAGCGGAATGTTGCCGCCGATGGCTACATTGTTCTGGTCGGTGATTTTTTTGGCTTCCACCAAATTGACGTTTTCGTCAACCGAAAGGGAATCCGGTCCCGTCTTGCACATCAGATCGATGATATGGGTGGCGTTGCCGCAGACAAAGAAGGAAGAATAGGCCTTTCTGTCGCGGATGGCCTTGAAAATTTTCTTGTAAGGTTCAGAGACGAACTCGGCGAAGTGTTTCGGCGAGATCTGCGAAACAACCGGATCAACCGGCACGATGACGTCCACGCCTTCGTCCATATACATGTTGGCCATCTGGATGCCGAGTTCCGCCGTATAGTCCATCAGCTCCTTGACGTAGTTGGGGTTCTGCCGGGCATCGCGGAAGAACTGCGTTCCCCGCAGGTGGGAGGCCAGGGTATACGGCCCGCAGAAAAGCCCGTACAGGGCCGTATTGTCGCCTATGGCCTTCTTGATGCGCCGGGTGACATCCAAAACGATGGGCATCCGGCCGGAATCTTTTGTAATTTTTGTTGTGGGAACATCCAAAGTCTCCCCCAGGGGGTGCGAGCGCACGCTGGGCGGGCCGTTGACTTCCCATTTGATGGTGCAACCCAGAATTTCCGCTTCCAACTGCAGATCGAAAAGAAGCAGCAGGCCGTCGGGGGTATAGATCTTGTTCACTTCCATCAAGGCTTCAAACAGCTTGTCCGCGTCCGTGTAGACTTGAGTAGCGTCATAGCCCTTCAATTTCCCCGCATGGACGCCGGCAAGGGGAAGCCAGCCGGGTCGCTCCGTTTCTTCGTGTTTGAGCACCTTAAGAATCAACTCTTTGCCGGTCATCGTGAGCCTCGCTTGGTTTGATATAGATGTACAACATGCCGCTGCCGCAGCAAACCGGAACCCCAGCACTCCCCTCACACGGCGGCCGCATGTGGACGCCCGCCGCGCACTTTGAAAAAAGCACAGCAGATGGCGTCGGAAGCTCAAGGGGTGTCGTCGCGAAGGGTTTTGCCCTCTGTCCGCGACGACACCCCCCACGGTCATCCTTCCTTCCGCAAGAGACTCTCGGGACTCCCGCGTCGCTACAACTACTCGTCTACCTTCAGACCCATGACGCCCAGTTCCTTCTTGACCTTCTCATAGATGGCCCAGTAAGACTTCAGGGGCTGGACGGTCTTCAGATCGTAGCAGGTTCTGAAGTCGCCGCCGATGGAGTGACCGGTGTGGTTGTCGATGGTCGGCTGGTACTTCTTCATGATCGTCTTGACCAGATCGTTGGCGTGGGCGCGGGTCAGCCTGTGACGCGCGACGGCCATGCCGACTTCGGCGGAGAACTGCAGGCCTAAGCCGCTCTGGTGGTCGAGCAGGCCGCTCTGACCGCCGGTGCCGCCGGAAACGCCGTTGCCGAGCACCACGGCGCTGATGGCGGAAGCGGCGGACTCCCAGAAGTACTCTTCACTGCCGACGCCGTGAACCATCTGCCAACCGCCGCCGATGAGCGGCTCGCAGTTGGTGTTCCTGGTGACCGCGGCGTTCTGGTGGTTGTTGCACCAGAGGGAGTATTTGCTGGTGTTGCTGAAGTACATCGCGTCCACCGACCAGGAACCGTTAATCGGCACGTCGAAGAGCAGCTTCTGGATGATCCATTCCGCGGTGCCGGTAACGGCCGAGGTGGCCGGGCCGCCGGACAGACCGCCGGGGTAGGAGGTCATGACGCTGTAGAAGGGCATGCCGTAGGTGTGCCACTGCAGGGCGCGGGCCATGTGTTTGTACTCGGCCTTCTGGTGCGGCAGGGTCAGGCAGCAGCGGTGGTCGCCGGAGGTGGCGCCCCAGCCCTTGTCAAAGGCCGCCTGCATGGCGGACATGGCAATGGCGCGGATACCACCGTCGGAGATGCCCGGACGGCAGACCTGGCGGGACACGTCTTTAATCTGGGCGACGCTCCACAGTTCCGCGAACATTTCCCAGGGGGAATCGGGCGTAATGGGCATGCCGTAGATTTCCGTGAGGTTGCCCTGGAAGTGGCACAGGTCCAAGTACGGCACCTGGGCGTAGCTCATGGCGATCTGATGATAGATGTCCTGGGAGACCGGGCCGAGAATACGGCCAAGCACGGCCACCGGGTTCTTCACATGGTCGTAGTCTTCAAAGCCACGGTGCACGGCAACGATCTGGTCTTTGCCGAGGCCGGCGGTAAAGCGGTCGTTGGTGTTGTTCGCGGCATCCAGAACTTCTTTACGTGAGAATTCCATAATTCTGCGAGTATCCGTGCAGAGCACACCGACTTCAACAACCAGGTCAATGGCGGCCTGCCACAGACGATCGAGGACATCGTCATCCAGGGGAACCATCTGATCCGGATTGTATTTGATGCCGTGTTTTTCGGTGATCTTTTTCAGCTTGGGCCAGTAGACTTTTTTATCGAAGTCGGATTCAAAGCAAATGGGGCCTGTAACCGCTCTGGACCAGTATTCTATAAACTTACCACGGGCGCCGATCCTCATAATATTCCTCCGTTCTGGGTGTAGGTGCGTTCAGTCCCTAAATACGGCAAATATGGCCACTTATTTCTTTTTCTTCGCGACGAGCTTGTTCGCCACGGCAACGGCTTCCACGGCGTCCTTGGAGAAGCCGTCGGCGCCGATCTTTTCTGCCCACTGCGGGGTGCATGGGCCGCCGCCGACCATCACGATGTACTTGTCGCGCAGGCCTTTGGCCCCGAGAAAGTCGATGACTTCCTTCTGGGCGGGCATGGTGGTGGACATCAGCGCGGACAGGCCGATGATGTCGGCGCCAAAGTCTTCGGCCGCGGTGATGAAGAATTCGCTGTCAACGTCCGCACCCACGTCTTTCACGTCAAAGCCGCCCACGGTCATCATGGTCGCGACCATATCCTTACCAACCGCGTGCACGTCGCCCTTGACTGTGCCGATAACGACCTTGATCTTTTTCACGGCCTTGTCGGCCGAAACGGTCTTGGCAAGCTCAGGCTCAAGCACTTTCAGGCCGGCCTTAAAGGCATCCGTGGCAAGCAGCACTTCCGGCAGGAACACTTCCATTTTTTGGAACAGATCCCCGAGCTCTTCCAGGCCCTTGCCCATCGCGTTGATCGCTTCCAAAGGAGAAGCGCCTTCTTTGACAACCTTCTTGGCAGCCGCTACTGCTTTATCCTCATCAAAATCCAGGATGGCGGCCTTCAATTCCTTCATAATGCTGGCAGCATTTCCCATACCATTAACCTCCGGAATAATGGGATATTGAAAAACAACGGTTCCTGTGCTTCATCCAACGCAAAAAACGGCCGTTTTGGTCGTATGCCCATTCATAAGGTACTTCGGGCACAGTTCCCGCCGGCACCGCAGGAATAGTGTGTGTTTGGCATGCCTCCTTCTTGGGTTGACGCGCCGCTGTGCGGCCCTGGTTGTGCATTATCGCGCAAATTCATGTCGAATATGTGTGCAGCCGCCGCTCCCCACACCCATGCCGGGGCGGGGGGAGCGCCGTCACCGAAAAAGACACCGTGCCGATGCCGATTTCGTCTGCAATCTGGTGGAGTTGCCGTTCATGGCAAGAAAAAGGTGCCGCAAGAGCCGACCCCGGCGCCCGTCATAAGGCTGTCGTCAAAAATGAAAGCGCTTGCAAAGAGCTTGTGCTCTGGGCCGTTCAACCGAGTCATAATCACAGCCTCACCTTCACTTGCCCACAGTTGCCCATGGGTTTTAAGATGTGGAGGAAACCGTCATATGTGGCGCTTCCATGAGAAACACCCTAGGGTCTTGGCGCACAGTTCAGCATGCCCAGCTTGCTGCTGCATGGCAACAGACTGGGGAAAAGAGGATTTTAAATAGATGATAATTCAATTGTATTGACTTACCCAAACTCTGGCATTCGTTTTTTGCAATGAACGTGCCATACGGACAATTCGGTGAGACAAAATGTGCTTTTTATAATTTTATAATTATATTTCGCTACATTGTAGACATAAGCAAAGGGCTTCGCCAAGACGGCGCAGACAAGGCATAAAAAAAGTCCCCCGCCATTTCTAAAAGAGGAACAAGCCGGCCGCCAACGCCGAAGGAGCCCAAAATAACCTCGCCGGCGAGATAGCTTGGAGCTGAAAGACCAAGTGGCCGATGGGGGAGAAAGTGAAAAAATTCATAATTGATCGACCTAAATAATAATATGATATATTATATAGTTATACAGATGCATATCAGAGAAATGCACCGTGTTCGGGACACCCTGCATTACAGCAACAGAATATAACCAACGAAAATAAAAGAAAAAGATAAATTCCCCGCACAATGTCTGTACCGCACGATACACCGTGTGTACCGCATTCGGGACAGTTGCTGTGTCTCACTTGCTGTCACCCCCGGCCGGACGCCATGCCTCCCCAACCGGCAGACGACTCAGGAGGTGGCTTCAAAGAATGAGGTCAGGGGAGAAAAAAGAAAAGCGCATACGCCCTCCTTGTCCAAGGCCACGCTGGACAAACATGTTGGGAGGGACGAATGGCTGTCTTAAGAAATGTGCGGCAGAGGATGCCGACAATGCATTTCCGACGGGCGGCCGCGGCCCTCAGTTGTTTGATGCTTCAGGCTGGTTTCCCGGCTCAAGATTCATCCTACTGCCGCGCCTTCCCATGGATATTCCACAGTGGCTTGTTGCGGGTTCGTCCTCTTTCACGGTTGCGGGCCAGCGTCGGTTTGTACCGAACTTTCCAATTCTCCCGGAATTTCCGGACACCTGAAGCTTACAGAGAAATAGAGCTCTTTTATAAATATCCTACGGTTGAAGGCCCGCCGGTGTTGATTTCGTTCTGGGGGAACCTCTCAACCACATAAACTGGCATATTAATCGCATGGCTAAAGTATATTGTCAAGAGGCATTCCTAAAAAGGCCTTCATGGGCGCGGAGGGTGAACATGAATCAAACGACTGTTATCGTCGACCAAGTGACTGTGGAGTTCGATCTGGAAGCCGCCGGCCGCAAATTGCGAATTCAGCCCGGCCAAGCCAAATTTGTAGACCGCCTGACCAAGCTGGCCGAAGAAGCCGCAACCGTTGCCCGGCCCAAAGCCGCAGCCAAGCTCTGTGGCTTGAACTTTCTGGACGACGAGCGCGTGGTGCTGGGCGGGGCAACCTTCACCAGCCCATTGCTACGCCAAAACATGGGTGAGCTGGGCCGGGCCTTTCCCTACCTGTCCACCGAGGGGCACGAGATGGCCGACTGGGCCCTTGGCCTTTCCTCCTCCCTGGACAAGGTTTTCGCCACCGCCCTGCGGGAAACGGCCGTGAAACAGGCCGAGGGCCAATTGGAAAAAAAGCTGACGGAGCAATACGGCATCTCGCAGGTTTCTGCCATGAACCCCGGCTCTCTGGCGATCTGGCCCATCACCCAGCAGGAGCAGCTTTTCCAGGCTCTGGCCCCGTTCCCTGAAACGCTGGGAGTGACCCTGCTCCCCTCCTTCATGATGTCGCCGGAATATGCCGTCTCCGGCATTTTCTTTCAGACGGAGACCAAATACTTCAACTGTCAGCTCTGCCCCCAGGCGGATTGCCCCAACCGCAAGGCGCCTTCCACGGTTGTCTAGAGTAGTTTATGCTTCAAATAGTCGCTTAACGGCGGGCAAAGCCCGCCTACGCCTATTTGGCGACAAGGATTTACCGACAAATCCTTGCGAGCATTTCAAGTATGAAATGCTCTAAGGGGGAAAGCCCTCTTTTTCCGTTACCGCGTAACCGGCCAAAGAGGGCGAAGCGCATTCATGGCGGCTGCGCGGAAATCCGGTTGCGTCGCCGCCATGACTTTACTCAACTAAAAAGGCATGCGTAGTATCAAAAGCGATACCGCGAGAACGGCGACACGAATTTCCCCGTACTTAAAACTGCAAATAATATGTTCATTCACAATATAGGCCGGCATGAACATTGCTTATCGTACAGTGGGAGTGGGGTTTTCCGCTTTCAATACTTACGATGGGGTGTCTTGATGCAGCAAGGAATGGTTTACAATATCCAGCGTATGTCGGTTGATGACGGACCGGGCCTGCGCACAACGATATTTTTGAAAGGGTGCCCCCTGCGTTGCCACTGGTGCAGCAATCCCGAGTCACAGATGCCGCACCCGCAGCTTATGTTGTTCAAGGATCTCTGTACCGGTTGCGGCGCCTGCGCGGAGGTTTGCCCGGCAGGAGCCGCCAGGCGCGAGGGAGACATTTTTATCCGCGATACCAAGCTCTGCACCAACTGCGGGCAATGTGCCGAGGTCTGTTTGGCCAAGGCCAGGGTCATGTCCGGAAAGCTGATGACCGTGGCGGAAATCATGGAAGTGATCCGCAAGGATTCGCTGTTTTATCAGAACTCCGACGGCGGCGTGACCATAGGCGGCGGTGAACCCACGGCCGCCGGCGACTTTTTGCTTGAGTTGCTCGAAGCTTGCCGCGCCGAAGGGTTCCATACCTGTGTGGACACCTGCGGATTCTGTCCGGAAAAACGCTTCAAAAAAATCGTCGAGCTGACGGATCTGTTCCTGTTCGACTGCAAGCATATGGACCCGGCGCTGCACAAAGAGCTCACGGCCCAGGACAACACCGCCATTTTGGCCAACCTTCGCCATGCCCTGCAGTCCAAGGCAAACGTACGCATCCGGATGCCGCTGATTCCAGGCAAGAATGATTCGGAAGAGAACATCGCCGCCATGGCCTACTTCCTGCGGGAATACAAGGTCAAGGACGTAGATGTGATGCCTTGCCACGCTTTTGGGCGGAACAAGTATGCGGCCCTCGATCTGCCCCTGCCGCCCGCCGGAAGCTACACCCAGGATGCCCTGAAAGAGGTTCTGGATCGCTTTGCAAGACATGGGCTTGTGCCGCACGTCGTCTGAGCGGGCACGGGAGCCCTGAGAGGCCGTTATGCTTGTTGCGACCGATTCCGACCGGACGCTTGGCCCGCGCACACCTGGGCCGAGCCTGTCCGCATCATCTTTGTGGATGAATGTCTTCCTCGCGGGCCTGCTCCTGATGATCGCCTATGGCGTGCGCCTGACCGTGGGCCTGTTCGTCCACCCGTTGATTATGGACAAGGGCCTGACCATCGGTGAGGTGAGCATGGCCTTGGCCATCGGGCAAATATCCTGGGGCCTGTTCCAGCCGCTTTTCGGAGCCTGGGCCGACAAGGGCCACGCCTTCACGGCCATGGCGGCGGGCGCGTTGTGCATCGCGGCCGGGCAGATCCTGACCATGGTTTCAGATAACGTTTGGATTCTTATACTGGCCCAGGGGCTTCTTTCTCCGGCCGGGATCGCCGCGGGCAGTTTCGCCATCCTGATCGGTATCGTCGGCAGCCGCATCCCCGCGGACAAACGCTCCGTGACCAGCGGAATCATCAACTCCGGCGGGTCTGTGGGGCAGTTCGTGTTCGCCCCCATCGTCCAGTTTTTCATCCAGGTGCGCGGCTACGGCACAAGCCTGATGATTCTGGCGGGTGTCGGGTTGGCCGCCA
The DNA here is from genome assembly GCA_031553235.1 of Desulfovibrio sp. Taxonomy (GTDB): domain Bacteria; phylum Desulfobacterota; class Desulfovibrionia; order Desulfovibrionales; family Desulfovibrionaceae; genus Frigididesulfovibrio. The sequence goes on along the minus strand of JAVBLS010000054.1, from coordinate 25,475 downwards.
TCTACCCCGCCTGGCTGCTCTGTAAGAGAAACCCTCCCCTGCCGAAAAGCACACACGCGGCAAAGGCCTGGCAGCCGGAAACCCCGCTGGCCAGAGAAGGGCTTTGGGAGCAAGTCTGCGTCGCCATGCGCGACCCGAGCTTTCTGTTGCTGAACGCGGGTTTTTTCACTTGCGGCTTTCATGTCGCCTTTCTGATTACCCATCTGCCCGGTGAAGTGACCGCCTGCGGGCACGCCGCGACCGTATCCGCGGCCAGCATTTCCCTGATCGGCCTGTGCAATATCGCGGGCAGCATCGGCTCGGGCATTCTCGGCAAGTACTTCCGCATGAAGTACGTGCTCGCCGCCACCTACGGCGCGCGGGCGGTGATCATCGCGCTGTTCCTCCATTCCGCCAAGTCGGAAATGGACTTCTATCTTTTTGCCGCCGCCACCGGCTTTACTTGGCTGGCCACCGTGCCTCCGACGGCGGGCCTCGTCGGCAAGCTGTTCGGCCAGCGCTATGTGGCCACCCTGTTCGGCCTGACCTTTTTCACCCACCAGGTGGGCGGTTTTTTGGGGGCCTGGCTCGGCGGCGTAGCCGTGGAGCACTCCGGCAGTCTTCTGTGGGTTTGGTATACGGACGTTGCGCTGGCGCTGTTGGCCGCCGTCCTGAATCTGCCGATCAAGGAAAACGCGCTCGGACGGCGGAAGATTGGACCAGAACGTCCGGACGAACCGAAGCGTGCGGGTGAACCGGAGCGCTTGGATGAACCGGAGCGTGTGGCCGGACAGGAAGTATGAACGGGCTCGCGCTTTCCGAGCGCCACTACCGGGAGTGCTGCGCCCCCATGCTGGAGGAGCGCTTTCCCGCGCTTCGCGGCCGGGTGGCGGCGGGGCCGGCGACGGTGAGCTCACCCGCATCAGGGGATGGCTGCCGGTTTTCAGACTTGGCGGGCCGGCCTCTCGGACGCCAAGGCAATTTTTTGCAGGAGCACGCCTTGGCCCTGCAAAACCGGATTGACGGCGATGAACTGCGCGACCTGGACCTGCTGATAGCCTAAAACGGCAATTCACCCCGGCGCGGAACGGCTCCGGAAATACGGAGAGGCTTGGGAAACATGCGAAAAACACTCTCCACTGAGATTTTGGAACGGGAATGGAAAATGTTCTCCACGGTCGCCAACGCAGGGGGCAAGGCGAATTGCCAGGAAGATCCGGAAACGTTCCGGATTATGCGCGGCAGCCAAATAGGCGACTGGCCCGATGAACTGCTGGCAAGCTGGCTTGAAGATCTGCGACAGGCCGGGCGAGCGGGACGGAACCTGATGAGCGAAAAATACGCCCGCATGATGGAAGCGACCTTTCCCGCAGAGTACGAGCGCCTGGCAGCCGGCCTGCCGTCGCCGGCCCAGGAAACCCTGGCCCTGATTGAGGAGATCGTCGCCGTCAACCTGGACTGGAAAATGGAAATCGCCGGCCGCTACCCCGCCCTGAACGGCCGGGGCAGGCCCATCTACACGCAAGACGACAGCAGATGGGAAACCTCATTTGAAACGTATCTGCGGGGGGAGTTGAAAACATACTCGGCAAAGACAAACCGTCTGCTGCACGCCTTCACGCTGAAACAAAAACGGGGCGGTGTGAACGGGGTTGAGACAACCCTTCTGGCCCAGGTGAAGATGTATGGGTATGCCTCGTTGGCTGAGGCGGAAAAAGCTTTGCTGTAAAACGGCCGGCGCGGGGTTGGTTCACTCCTTGCCGGCCTCTGCTCCGTTTGATGCATGCAGGCCGAGATCGCGCATTTTTTTGTACAGCTTATTGCGGGATATGCCCAAAACCCGCGCCGCCAGCGCCTTGTTGTAGCCGGTGCTGGAGAGCACGGACAAAAGCACCCGGCGCTCCGCCCGCGCGCCGGCCTTGGCCAGATCCTGCTCCTCTTCCTCCGGAGGGGCCGGCTCATTCAGGGGCACAGCTTCTTCTTTGCCGGGTTGCGCCTTGCCGGAGTCCCTGGCACTCCCCTGGAGGAGTTCGGTCTTCAATTCTTTGAGGAAACGTTCCGGCAGGTGGTTGACGGTCAAAACATCGCCGTCGCCCTCCAGGCTATACAGGGCGAAGGTCAAGACGTTGCGCAGCTCCCGGACATTACCTCGCCACGGATACAGGCTGAAGACCCTGTACAGTTCGTTGGTGACCTTTATTTCCCGCGCCCGCTTGTGGCCCAGACTCCTCTCGATGAAATGCCGGGTCAGGTGCGGAATGTCGCTCACCCGGTCGCGCAGGGGTGGAATGACCAATTCCAGAATGTTCAGTCTATGGAACAGATCCTCACGAAACAAGCCTTCATCCACCAGCTTGGCCAGATTCTTGTTGGTGGCCGCGATCAGCCGGAAGTCCGAGTGCAGGCGGCCGGCATGGGCGATTTTCTGAATTTCGCCGCTTTCCAGCACACGCAGCAGCTTGGCCTGCACGGGCAAAGAGAGATCGCCTATTTCATCCAGAAAAATCGTGCCCTTGTCGGCAAGCTCAAATTTCCCCTTCATGCCGCCCGACCTGGCGCCGGTAAAGGCGCCGGAATCATAGCCGAACAGTTCCGATTCCATGAGTTCATGAGGCAAGGCGGCGCAGTTGACCGTCACGAAGGGCTTGCCGGCGCGCTCGCTGGCCGAGTGCAGGGCCTGGGCGATCAATTCCTTGCCGGTGCCGCTTTCGCCGAACAGCAGAATTGGCTCCAAGCTTCTGGCAAAGCGCCGGCCGCGCTGTTTCATGGCCTGCATGGCCTCGCTTTCGCCCACAATACTTTCAAAGGTGTGCAGCAGCCCCGGCCGCTTCTGCGATTTCCGCTCGAAGTAATCCGCCTGCTCTTCCAGGTTGCGGATGGTGTTCAGCAGAGTCAGGAGCTTTTCCCTGTCGATGTTGGCGGAGATGCTCTCGATGATCACCCCGACCATCTCTCCCTTGTCGTCAAGAATGGGATAGCGAAAAGACACTCCCTGCGCGTGTTCCTTGGTCACGCTCGAACACAGGGTCATTTTCCGCGTGCGGATGGTCGTCATGACCCCCTGCTCGGCGGTGAGAAAATATTCCGAAACGTGTTTTCCACGTATATCGCCAACAAGATTGAACATTTTCAGGAATGCCTTGTTGGCGTACATGAAATCGCCTTCCCGAGACAGAAGGGCAATACCGGAGTGCAGAAGTTCGAACACTCCGGTACAGGCGTTCTCAGCGAGCGCCGCCAGTTCTTCTGGGCTGTTGGGGACATGCGTGCTCATCGTGAAACAGTTAATGGGTAAGCTGCACGCTGTCAAGCCGATTCCGGCGAGGTAGGAATGCCATAAACCGGCTCCACTGGCCGATTTTACCTCGGCAATACAAAAAGCCTGCTCCCTTGTCGGCTGCCCGGTCAAGCGCACCGCCTGCAGCGTGTACCACAGTCAGTACAGATCGGACATGGCAGGAGATAAAAAATTGAATAACTATATTAATAATTACATGGTGTTATATGAACATATCGGTTCCGTATCGGCTGTGTCCTGTAACCTGCACACTCTAGTAATAGTAATCATTATATATTTTCTATTACTATCTGTAATTACTGGATCTCATATTCTGGCATGCTCTTTGCTTTTATTTAGTTGAAGCCGGTTACAAATTTTTACATCCCAACGATTAAGGAGGGGAACAATGTTAAAGGACATCGAAACCGCGGCCCATGGCTGCGCCGTGAACTGGAGTACCGCCGAACAGCGCATCAAGGATCACAAGGCGTTTCTGATGGATGCTCCACAGAAAATGGACCCCCAGCGACTTAACTTCCTCATGGAAGTTTATGAGGAGTGCCAGGGCGAATCCATTTTCATCATCCGGGCCAAGCTTCTTGAACGTGTATTGCTCAAGAAAGACATTTTCCTTGACGGCAACCCGATCATGGGAACCATGTCCGGCATCCGCGCGGGTGTGTATCCTTATCCCGAGTGGCAGGTCAACTGGATCAAAGACGAAATGGACATGGTCAAGATGTCTTCACTCGGCGAAGTCAGCATCCCGCAGGAAACCCAAGACCTGCTCAAGACCGTGTACAAGCAGTGGAAGGGCAACACCACATATGACCGCGCCAACAAGCTCTACAAGGAGTTGTATGGCGAAAACGGCGAACTGCTGGTCAAATCAGGCTGGATCTATCCGGTCAACGACAACAGCACCGGCTCCGGCGCCTGTGACTATCCCAAGGTGATCAACAAGGGCATTTCAGGCATTCTGGCCGAAGTGGAAGAGCGCCTGCAGGCTCTGCCGAAAAAGGCCGAGAATTACTCCAAGATCGAATTCTACCGCGCCTGCAAGATCGCCCTGAACGCGGTCATCAAGCACGCGCACCGCTATGCGGATCTGGCAGAAGCCACAGCCAAGACCGAAAACGATCCCAAGGCCAAGGCCGAACTGCTCGAAATCGCCGAAGTCTGCCGGCGCGTGCCCGAGTTCCCTGCCCGTAACTTCCGCGAAGCCGTGCAGGCCTTCTGGTTCACCCACCTGATGACCGAAATCGAGCAGGCCGGCTGCGGCACCTCGCCCGGCCGTTACGGCCAGTATATGTACCCCTTCTACCGCCAGGACATGGACAACGGCACCCTGACCCGGGAACAGGTGCTCACCCTGCTCAAGTTCCAGTGGTGCAAGCACCTGGAAGTGGCCGTATATCAAGGAACGGCTTACGCTCTGGCCCTGTCCGGGCACACCGGCCAGACCATCTCCATCGGCGGCCTGACCGCCGACGGCGAAGACGCCTCCACGGAACTGGAAGAAGTGATCATGGACTGCCAGATGGCCATGAAGAACATCCAGCCCACCCTGGCCCTGTTCTACCATCCGAAAATGAAGGAATCTTACCTGAACAAGGCCGTGGACGTCGTCCGCACCGGTTGCGGCCAGCCCCAATTCATGAACAACGCCGCGGCCGTGCAGCGCCATATGAGCCGTTTCGGCTCGCGCGGCATCACCATTGAAGAAGCCCGCAAAAACGTGGTCATCTTCGGTTGCGTGGGCACCGGCCAGGCCGGGCAGGGCTCGTACGTGACCTTTGAAGGCCAGCCCAACCTGGCCAAGCTCGTGGAGTTCACCCTCAACGACGGCTGGGACCCCTACACCAAAAAGCAGATCAGCCCTGCGGTGCGCAAGGCCGAAGACTGCAAGACATTTGAAGAACTGTACGACGTCTTCCTGGCGCATGCGACCCACTGCCTGATGCTGCAGCGCCGCATCTCCGACTGCGGCAACTCCACGCGTGAAGGCATTGTGCCGAGCATCTTCCGCTCCTGCGTGCTTGAAGGCTGCATTGAAAAGGGCCTGTGCGAAGAAGCCGGCGGCCCCAAGTACGCCCAGTCTCTGTGCATCACCTCCACGGGCGTCGACGCGGCCAACTCGCTGCTGGCCGTCAAGCATCTGGTGTACGACACCAAGAAGATGACCATGGAGCACATGAAGGAAATCCTGGCCGCCAACTTCGAAGGCTACGAAGAAGAGCGCAAGCTGTGCTTCGAAGCTCCCAAGCACGGCAACGACTACCCCGAAGTGGACAAGTTTGTGCAGCGGATGTTCCGCGATATCGAGCGGATCTACCGCGCCTCCGGCACGGACTACTTCGGCTATGAGCCGCGTATGGACGCCTTCTCGCTCTCCTTCCACAACTACTTCTCGCCCATGACCGGCTCGCTGCCCAACGGCCGCCGGCGCGGCGAGGCCATGACCGATGCCAGCGTGTCGGCCATGCCGGGCACCGACGTGGAAGGCGTCACCGCCCTGATCAAATCCGCGGCGCAGGCCATCGACACGGTCAAGTTCAACGCCAACCACTTCAACGTCAAGCTCCTGCCCTCCTTCCTTGAAGGCCCGGCCGGGACACGTACCCTGCTCTCGCTGATCAAGACCTACATGGATCTCGGCGGCGGGCATATCCAGTTCAACTGCGTGGACACCGAAACCCTGAAGGACGCCCAGAAGCAGCCCCAGAACTACAAGGAACTGGTGGTGCGCGTGGCGGGCTTCAGCGCCTACTTCACCCGCCTCGACAAGGGCGTGCAGAACGAGATCATCAAGCGCACCCAGTACACCTCGGCTTCCTGAGACAAAACCATCGAACAACGGAGCGCGGCGCACGCCGCGCTCCACAACCCATGGAGAACCGGAAGAATGAACATCGCCATCACCGATGAAGCCTCCGCCCGACTGCGCGAGCTTCTTGAATCGGAAGGAGACGACGCCGTCGTGCGCGTGCGCGAAGTAAAAGTGGGCGCGGGCTGAAAAGCGCATCTGGTGCTCAGGTTGAGCATCGACGAGCGTGAAGACGACGACGTGGAAGGCGAAGCGAATTCCCTGCCCTTCGTGATCAGCGAAGATCTTGCGGATCAATACGGCCTGGACTTTTCCGTCGACCTGGACGAAGAAAAGATGCCCGTGGTCGTGGCCGCCTGCTAGGGGCTGCACCGGGTTAAGCCTACAAAGAGCCGTATGGCAAGCCGGTGCCTTCAATCTCCGTGAGACGGTCGTCATTTTCATGTTCGGCGCTACCAAGCCTGACCCATGGTCGATGTTGAGAAGACAGACCAACGGAGCGCCGCGTTCCGCCGTGCTCCCCACCCTCATGGAGAACTGGAAAAATGGACATCGCCATCACCAATGAAGCCACCGACAGACTGCGGGAGCTTCTTGAAGCGGAAGGAAGCGACGCCGTCGTGCGTGTGCGCGAGGTAAAAGTGGGTTCGGCCTGCAAAGCCAAGATGGTGCTTCGGTTGAGCATCGACGAGCGGGAAAGCGACGACCTGGAAGGGCAAGCCGGCTCGTTGCCCTTCGTGATCAATGAAGATCTTGCGGATCAATACGGGCTGAACTTCTCCGTCGCCCTGGATGAAGAAAAGATGCCTGTGGTCGCTGTCCAGAATTAAGGTTGGACCGGGCCAATTACAAATCACATTCGGGATAGAACCCGTGCCTCAATCACAAGCGGTCCGGCCGGGACGCGACCGGCGTCCCGGCCGGACTGGAGAATCCATGATGCATGCCGACATTTCCACAATCGACGTCAGCATCACCGACGACGCCGCCTCCAGGCTGCGCATGCTTCTTGTCGATGAAGACGAAGATACCGTGGTGCGGATACGCGAACCCCAATCGTTTACCGCTTACTGCCGTTGGGATATCCTTGTACTGAGTATTGACGAACGAGAGGACGACGACGCCGAGGGCGAAGCGCGGGCCATTCCATTCGCCATCGACAGAGAACTTGTCGATCGCTACGGCGAGGCGTTTTTTGTCTGTCTCGATGAGAACGACACCCTCGTTGTGGTTGCCGGGGACAACGCCGACGCCCTCAGCGAGAGATAGCCGTAACCACCAGGAACGTTTCGGGCTCGCTGGGTGCTGCCTGCGGGCTTTTTTTGAGAGCAAAGCAACTTTGAAAAGTTACTTTGCTCCGGCGACCGCGCAAGCGGGAGCCCGCTTGCGGACTCGTCTGAAAGTCCGTCGGCAATATGGCTGAATGGCAATTTCAAGAGGAGTTTGCATGCTGCGAATCCTGCTGAGCGATGAAGCCGCCGGAGCCCTGCGGACCATTCTGGCCGGCGAGGCGGCGGGCGCCCGCGTGCGCGTCCGTGAATCCAGGGTCGGCACCTGTTGAGGCAAAAACCTCCAGATGGTGCTCAGGTTGGGCATCGACGAATATGAAGAAGACGACCTGGAAGGTGAGGCGGCCTCGTTGCCTTTCGTGATCGATCGCGATCTCGCCGACCGCTACGGCACGCGCTTTACCGTGTTTCTGGATAAAAACCAAATCCCCTCGGTGACCGCCGTCCCATAGCATCTGCATGGGTGGCCCGGCCGCCGGGCACCCCGGCACGGGCTACAACGGACCGGTATATTGCAAGGAGTTCTTCATGGATGTGGAACATTTTTTTCAGGGCCTTGATGCTGTTTTCGCTTCCGGCGGCACAGACGATATCGAAGCATATCTGAACAAAAGCCTCTCGGCGGCCGATACCGAAGGCGATCAACACGCGGCTGTCGCCATTCTGAATGAAATAGCCGGGTTTTATCGCAATATCAGCCGATATGCCGAGGCCATCACAGCCGTGGAGCGGGCGGTGCTGCTCATGCAGCAACTCGGCTATGAGAATACCATCTCCTATGGCACGACGTTGTTGAACGCCGCCACAGCCTACCGGGCCTCGGGCGACAGCGTGAAGGCCCTGGAATTTTTTCTGGTCGCCCTGACCGCCTTCGGCAAGGAGCTCCCGGAGCACGACTACCGCTTTGCCGGGCTTTTCAACAACATCAGCGCCGTTTACAAGGACATGGGCAAGGCCGAGGATGCCCTGGACGCCCTGCACCGGGCCGAGGCCGTGATGGAAAAGAATCCCGGCATGAAGAGCGACATGGCGACCGTACAGACTAACCTGGCCTTGGTGCTGCTTGAACTTGGCCGCGAGGCCGAGGCCCTGCAAACCCTGGAAAAAGCCCAGACCCTGTTCCGGGGTAATGGCGGGGCCGACGGGGAAGAGCCCGCCCCCCATTACGCGGCCGCCCTGGCCGGGATCGGCGAGGCCTGCCACAGAATGAACCGCTATGCCGAGGCTGTGGAGCACTATGAGGCCGCTCTCGGGCACCTTGTCAAGTCTTTTGGAGAAAACCGGGACTTTGCGGTGATTTGCGAAAATTGCGCGGCTGCCTGCGAAGCCGCCGGCAAGCCGCAAAAAGCGATGGAGTATGCGCTCCGGGCCAAGGCCATTCTCGAAAGGCTCGGGCTGGAGGGCTGAATTGACCGGAGACACACCGACGCTCAGGAAATCACGCCCTTATGAGAAATCGTGAGGGCTTTTTGTTTTGGCCAATCTGCACCAAACATCACAGACACATGTAAAAGTCGGTATGATATTCTGTTGACGCAATGCTACATTTTTGATATCGTATAATTTATATATTGTTTTCTTTCTTTCTCTGTTCCGCAACGGAATGGATGCTCTCATCACCGCGGACGCGGGCCGGTTTCTGAAAAAGCCGTTCAACGCTGCTCCCCTGTTTCCTTGTAATGGCGGGCGGTTTTACCGCCGTCTTGTGTTGCGCACTTTCACCGGGGCGTGCTTCTCCCCATAAACTGTTCAGGAGTCTCCCATGCGTATACTCGGCAACATCCTTTGGCATTTTCCCTTTTTCGGCTTTATCACCGCCTTGCTCGCCTTCCTTTTTGGCCTGTTCTGGACCGCCCTGGTGGTCACCGCGCCGCTGGGGCTGGGGTTGATCCAGTTTTCCAAATTCCTACTGGCCCCCTTTTCCTATCAGATGGTCACCAAGAAAGATCTCAACGTCAAGCAGCACCCGCTCTGGAAGACCCACTCCTTCATCATTATGCTGCTCTATCTGCCCTTCGGCCTGCTGGCGGCCTTTGGCTGCGTCATCCAAATCGGCCTGCTGTTCTGCTCCATCGTCGGCATTCCGGCAGCCATGGCCCTGTGCCGGGGCCTGGGCACCTTCCTGAACCCGGTCAATAAGGTCTGCGTGCCCGTGGCCGTGGGCAATGCCGTGCGGGAACGCAAGGACCAGGAGCAGGTGGCCCGCTACCTGGGGGACCAACAACAAGCCTGAGCCTCAAATTCGGGCGGCTCCGAACGCTTTAAACGGAGCCGCCCGAACCCGCCGAATATCTTCGACCACAGCCCGAGCCCTGCAAAGGAGAAAAGCATGTCGTCGTTCCGCATCCCGGCGTTGCTCCCTGCGTCGTCCCGCATCCCTGTATTGATCGCCACACTGCTGCTTGCCGTCTTTTTGTGCGCGCCGGCCCCGGCCGACGATCTGGACATCGGCTCCATGCTGCCGCAGTCCGAGGAACCCGCCCCGGCCGCAGCCGAACCCGAACCCGCCGCCACGCCGGCCCCGGAAAAAACCGCTCCCAGCGTGAAGCCCACACCCGCTTCCAGCGCCGGACCGGTCACCAAGGCCCCTCCGACGCAGGCCACAAACGCCCCGCCCCTGGCCGGAATCAGCAACTTCAACGAGTTCCACAAAAAATTCATGGAGTTGTCCAAGGGCCAACAGCTCCTGCACTGCGCCATTCCCTACAGCGTGAACACCGTCACCATGGACGACCGGACGGCCGAACTGAAATCCGCCGTAAAAATATACAATTCACGGGAAAAGCTGAAAAAGGCCGCCGCTTCGTGGAACTCCATGTACCCAACGAGCAAGTCGCTGCGTGATCTCGGCTATATTGTGAAGATCATTTCACAAAGCCGGGACAGGGCGGAAACCGGCGTAGCACAGAGCTATGAAAGTTCCTGGATAGTCACATATTGCTTTGAACTGCACGGCAATGCCTGGATGCTGGTATCCGAAACAGTCAACGGCACCGGCATATAACCCGCCGGCTCCCGCCACAAAGGAGCGACCATGACCCTGGCCGACCTTCTCCGTTTCGAGCGCATTGCCGTCCAGTGCCACGACAACCCAGACGCCGACGCCCTGGCCTCCGGCTTCGGCCTGTATCGCTGGTTCACGGCCCAGGGCAAAGAAACCCGGTTGTTTTACAGCGGCCGGGCCGCCTTCGGCAAACCCAATCTGGTCCGGATGATCGCCGAGTTGGGTATTCCCGTGACCTTCGACCCGGACCCGGCGCCCGTGGACGGCCTGCTGGTCACCGTGGACTGCCAGTATGGCGCGGGCAACGTGCGTAAGGTCGAGGCCGCGGCAACGGCGGTCATTGATCATCATATTCAGGAGGGACCGCTGCCGGCCCTGACCGAGTTGCGTCCCTACCTTGGGGCCTGCGCCACCCTGGTCTGGAAAATGCTGGAAGACGAAGGCTTCGCCCAGGATACGCCCCTGGCCACGGCCCTGTATTACGGTCTGTTCACCGACACCAACGGTTTCGCCGAGGTGCGCCACCCCCTGGATCGCGACCTGCGCGACGCGGCCCGCTTTGACGAACGGATATTCCGCACCCTCAAGCGTTCCAACCTGTCCCTGGAAGACCTGGCCACGGCCTCGGCCGCCCTGAACGCCCTGGAATACCATGCCGAAGGCCGCTTCGTGCTGGTCAACACCCCGCCCTGCGATCCGAACATCCTGGGCTTTATCAGCGATCTGGCCATGCAGGTGGACACGGTGGATCTGGCCGTGGTCTTTTCCGAAAGCCGCGAAGGCTTCAAATTTTCCACCCGCACGGCCGTGCGCGAGGTCAAAGCCTCGGACCTGGCCCTGGCCCTGACGGCCGATGGTCTCGGCTCCGGCGGCGGGCACGCGGACAAGGCCGGGGGTTTCATCAGCGCGGCCAACTTCGACGCCCTGCACCCCAATGCAACCGCCCTCGAGGTCTTTATTCGGCGCATCCGGGCCCATCTGGCCGGCTATGAGGTCATCGACTGCGCCCAAGGACCGCCGAGCGACCTCACGGGCTTTGCCGACTATGAAAAGCTCCCGGTGTCCGTGGCTTTCGTGCCCTGCCGCAAGCTCTTCCCGGACAAAACCAGCCTACACGTGCGCATGCTCGAGGGCGACATTTCAGTCACCGCCGGGCCGGACACCTATTTGATGATCGGTTCAGCCGGCGAGGTCTATCCCATTGAAAAGGCCAAATTCGCGGCCACCTATACACCTCTGGGCAAACCGCCGCAGAGCGACTTCGCCTACCCGCCTTGCGTGCTGGACCAGGATTCCGGCACCCGGGTTTCCCTGCTGCGCAAGGCCGAGGCCTGCCTGGGCGCGGGCATGCGGGTCAAAGCCCGCCCGCTGGAGTGCGGCATCAAGCTTTTCACCCGCTGGGATCGGGAAAACTACTTTCGGGGCGACCCCGGCGACTGGCTGATCATGCGCAACGACGACCCCACGGACCTGTACGTGATCACCAGGGCGCTGTTTCCACGCCTTTACGTCGAGGCCTGAGACCGAGAGGGTTTATGACCAAACCCATCGACTACAGCGACACGAACGTTGCCCGCCTACCCAAGGCCTTCCGGGCCCGCAAGCGCGCCGGCGCGGCCATGGTGGTCTTTGCCCGCGCCGCCGGCCGGGTGGAAACCCTGGAAGGCCCGGTGGCCTGCGCCCCGGGCGACGCCCTGGTCACCGGCCCCACGGGCGAGCGCTGGCCGGTGCGGCCCGAGCATTTCAGCCGGAACTACCGGCCGGTGCCGCCCACGCGCATGGGCGAGGACGGGCTGTATGAGAAGATTCCCGTAAAAGTCTGGGCTGTGGCCGTTCCGGTCGCCTTCACGGTGCGCACCCGGCCGGCGGGCGACCTGCTCGCGGGCAAACCCGGCGACGTGTTGGTCCAATACGGCCCGGGCGAATATGCGGCCGTGGCCGCGGCCATTTTCCGCCAGACCTATGAAACGGTTGACGGCGATTAGCGCATTTTAAGCATAACATGCTATGACCTAACGATAAAGCGACGCAACCATACACAGGGGGAAATAAATGAAACCATTTGGCGCTGCGAAACAGATTCTCCACGCTTTCCGTCGCTCTCCCCTGGTGCCGCTCATTCTTGTTCTGCCGCTGCTCTCGGCCTGCGTCACCGGCAAGGCCGACTCTCCGGTCGAGCGCAGCCGCAAGGCCCTGGTCAAGGAACGGATGCAGGCCCCGCTCCTGGCCGGATCTTCCGCCGACACCAACACAGTGATCCTCTTTACCAACCCGCAGTGCCCGGCCTGCCGCGAAGAATGGCCGATCATGCGCAAATTTGTTGAAAGCAGACCCGACGGCGACACCAAGCTGATCGTCACCGGCCGAGGCTTTACCGACGACGGCACCGTCGGCCTTTTTGTGGCCGCCCTGTTCGCCGAACAGAACCAGGCCCTGGCCCGACAGTTTTTGACCGACCTGATGAAGACCATGCCGAGCATCCCCAAGGACGGCGTCGGCCAGTGGGGCGGCCAATGGGTGGCCAAGCAGAAACAGAACGGCGCGGCCATCGACGTGGAACGTTACAAAACAAACGCGAACGCGGAAAACCTGCAAGCCCTGCTCGCCGGCGCGGATCAGACGGCCGGCCGATACGGCATCCGCTACACCCCCACGGTGATCATCAACGGAAAAGTTTACGACGGCAAGCACAGCCTGGCCGGCTACACCGCCTTCATGAAAAAGAACAAACCCGGCGCCGCCTCACCCTCGGCAAGCAAGAGCGCACCGGCCGGCGCGGCCGCCTCCAAACGGCGGACTATTCGGGGCGAATACAGCGCGGGCGGCTCGGCCTCGGGTTCCGCCATGGTCTTCAATGATCGGGAGAGCATTTCTTTCCCCAATTCCTCCAAAGACGCCGAAGAAATGATGGCCTGCATGGGCTCCCAACAGTGCGAGGTGGTCTATGAGGTCGACGCCAAAGGCAAGCCGGTCCGGGTGATTTCCGCCACGCCGATCAAGTAGGCGATGCCATACTCCCTGCTGCGATGAGGTGCCCCATGGCGAGCAACACTGCCGATACATACGCCTTCCACGCCTTTATCAGCTATCGGCGCGGCGAAAAGGACGAGAAATACGCCCGCCGGCTGCAACGCAAGCTCGAAGCCTACAGGATCCCCACCGCCGTGGAATCGGCCGAAGTGACGGCAAACGCCGGACAAAGCGCGCGGCACTTCAAGGTCTTTCGCGACAAAAGCGACCTCGGCTCGCACCCCACGGTTTCCGAGGGCCTGCACAAAAGCCTGGATCTCTGCCGCTACCTGATCGTGATCTGCTCGCCGCGCTCGGCCTACTCCGAGTATGTCAATCAGGAAGTCCGGCATTTCATGGAGCAGGGCCGGGCGGGATACATCATTCCCGTGATCATCGACGGCAAACCGGCCCCCGGCTCGGGCGCGGCCGACAACTGCTACCCCGATTCTCTGCCCGCGTCGATTCTCGGGGTGACCCTGAGCGAAGGCAGCTTTGAAGAGGCCCTGCTCAAAACCGTGGCCCGCCTGTTGCGGGTCGACTTCCACACCCTCTACCAGCGCCATTTGCGCGCCCAGCGCCGCTTCATGGCCAAGGTGGCCTCAAGCCTGGCCCTGGTTCTGGCCCTGGTGGCCGGCCTGGCCCTCTGGGCCGTGAATGCCGAACGCCGGGCCACGGCCCAGCGCCGCGAAGCCGAAGAGCTGGTCCGCTTCATGACCTTCGACATGCGCGACGAGGCCTTTCAATACATTCCTACCAAGGCCCGCGAAAAGATCACTGAAAAAGTCGAGGGCTACTACCAGCGCTGGGGCGCGGAAAGTTTGGAGGCCCGCTACGTGCGGGTCGCGCACCTGGGCAACCGGATGCTCCGCCTGCTTGAGGCCGGTCACTGGGAGCAGTGCGAGGCCATGCTCTCGGAAATGCTTGCCCTGGTGGCCCCCCTGCGCAAAGAGCTGCCCGATGATGTCGACCTGCTGCACATCGAGGCCACGGCCCGGGTCATCCGGGCCTCCCTGGCCGTGACCCGCCAATGGAACGAGGCCGAAACCAGGGGAGAGCTTGAGGCCGCCCTGGCCCTGGTCCAGGAACTGCTCGACAAACGCCCGGGCGATCCGGCCGTACTGCGTCTGGCCGCCTGGGTAAGGGACAACGCGGCACGTTGGCACAATTTGGCCGGGAAAGACAGGGAAGGCCTGCCCCATGCCGAGGCGGCCGTTGCCCTGCGGCGCGAACTTACGGCCAAACACCCGGACGATGCACGCCTGCAACAGGAATATCTTGATACGCTCAATACCTTGTGCACGACCCAGACCAACCTGGGCCGGACCTCCCCGGCCTGTGGCGATCTGCTTGCGGAATATCGCCGGCGCGCGGCCGAAGACCCGCACAACCTGAATGCCCGCCAAAGTCTGGTAGGCGCTTTGACCAACCAGACCCGGGTGCTGCTCAACAAGGGCGATTTCGACGCCGCCCTGGCGCCGCACCGGGAAGCCCTGGCCCTGTTGGACGATCTGCTGCGACGAGATCCGGACAACGCGCTGTATCGCAGCCAGATGGCCATCACCCACGCCCTGGAGGCCTGGTTCGTCGCCCTGGACCAGAGCCGCGATCCGGCCGAGGCCATGGCGCTGCTGCAACAAGCCGAAGCCGACCTGCAGCGGGTGACGGGAAAAGATCGCGACAACATGCTCTGGCGGCAGGCCCAGGCCTCGCTGCAGCGTACCCGTACCTTTGTGGAAATGCGCATCCGTCGGATCAAACAGGCCGACGCCTACCTGGCGCAGACGGCCGAGGCGGAAAAACGCCTGGCAACCATGCCGGGCAACCGCAGGGCAATCCTGGCTCTGGGCAACCAGGCTGTCGGCGCCGAGGTATTTTTACGCGGCGAAGAACGTCTTGATACCGCACTGGAATGCCTGGAAAAGGCCGAAGCCGCCGTGCGCCCTCTGGTCCGGGCCAACCCCAAAGACATCGAGGCCCAAAAGCTTTTGCTCGAGATCCTCAGCCATAGATCGGAAGTACAGCGTGAGCGTAAAGACTTTGCCGCCGCCCATGCAGCCGGGCAACAGGCTCTGGCCCTGCTGGACGGCCTGGATCCGAGCCTGCTCCGGGATGAGGGGTTCCGGAGCGGCATGGCCGATACCCTGGGCGCCATGGCCAAAGTCTCTACCGAAATGTATGACCTGCGCGGCGCCCGGGAGCTGTCCCGGCGCGAACTGGCCCTGAACCGGGAGCTTGCCGGCGAGGGCGGGGCCGTGGCCCGCCTGGGCCTTGTGGGGTCGTTGCAGACCACCGGCGCGATAGCCGCCGATCTGGGCTACCTGCCGGAAGCCGGCCGGCTGTTGGCCGAAGCCGTGGACACAAGCCGGCAGGCCCTGGCCAAGCCCTCCCTTTTGCTCATGGGCCTGGAGTCATTCCTGCTGGCCTCTTCGCTGCATCTGGCCGCCGGGGTGGAAATGGCTTGCGGTCGCCTGGAAGCGGCCGAAGCCGAGCTGGCCGAAGCCCGTGAACTGATCCGCCCGGCCCCTTCGGAAATGTTCCGCAAAGACTGGCGCAGGCTGCATCTGGCCTTGCTTGCCCGGCAGGCCGCTCTGGCCCTGCGGCGTGGTGATGCCTCCGGAGCCTTGACCCTGCTGGGCGAAGCAGCCGGGTTCGACGGCCGGGCCTGGGAGGAAAACCTTGAGACGGCTGAAGAATTCCCCCCGGACCAGCGCTGGGATCTGCTCACGGTCGAGGCCCTGCTGGCCGCCGACAAAGACGCGGAAGCTGGAGCCGTTCTGGAGCGAATTCGCGCTATCATGAAGCCCGCCGAACTGGAAAAAAGCCAGGAAACCTTGTTCGGCGGCGCGGCCGTGGCCCGTCTCCTAGCCCGGCTGGATTTGCGCGCCGGCAGGACGGCCGAGGCCGTGGCTGCCTGCGAAAGCGTTCTGCCCGCGCTGGCCAAGCCCGCAGGCAGGCCGGAAGCCGGCATTCTCTTCGCTCAGAGCTACCTCGAGATCCTTTCCGTCTATGCCGAGGCCCTGGAAGCTGCCGGCCGGCAAGCAGAAGCCGAGGCCGTCTGGGACAAGGCCGCGGCTTACGCCGACTATGCCCTGGCCATCGCGCCGGGGTATGCCACCCTTGGCGCGTTGCAGCGGGAAATTCTGGAAAAGTCCGGCCGCCTGAAGACGAACGGCGGCGCCGGCGCCGGGGCTAGGGTGACGGAAGGAGAAAAGCGTTTCGTTCCGGCAAGGCGGGACTGAAAAGACGAACGCCGTGTTAAGCGGCAAAAGGGGATTTATGCCGCCGGTTGCAATCTTTTGTCTTTGGACAAGATGTCCGCCCGAGCGAGAAGGACAAAAAGCAGCCCGCCGGCTACGGCGTTCATCCATTTCCTGCAGTTGAAGGCGGCAGCGCCAGGGTCACCCCGGCCTTGAACGCCGGGGCATGATTCTTTCGCTTGGACACGGTCGTACTCCTTGTGTGCTTGAGCAGCTCTCATATCTGTCCAATTTTGGGGGAGCACTTCTCTAGAGCATTTCAAGTGTGAAATGCTCTAAGGGTGAGTCTGCTTCTGCGGTCCCGACACGAGCGCTTCCGGATCCGGCCGGACCGGCGTGCCGTTGCGCAGGCGGTCCACGCCGTCGGTCACGACCCGCTCGCCTTCGCTCAGGCCTTTTGCCACCACGGTCCACTCATCGGTGCTGTAGCCGGTTTCCACATGGCGCAACTCGGCCTTGTCGTCCGGCCCGACCACAAAGACATAATAGCCCGCATCGCCCCGCTGCACGGCCGAGGCCGGGATAAGCAGCACGCCCGTGAACTCGTCCACGAACAGGCGCATGTTGATGAAGCGGTTGGGAAAGAGCCGGCCGTTGGGGTTGGGAAAACGGGCTTTGGCCTTGACCGTGCCGGTGGCCGTGTCGATTCGGTTGTCCAGAGTAAGCAGCCGGCCGGTGGCCAGCAGGGAGGCGTTATCCTGATCCCAGGCTTCGGCCTTAAGGCCCTCGGACGTCTTGGCCATGCCGTCCTGAACCTCCGCAATGCGTCGCTCCACCAGGGTGAAGATGACGCTCATGGGGTCTTCCTGGGTGATGGTCACGATGCCGGTGCCGTCCGAGGCATGGATCATGTTGCCGAGATCGACCTGCTTCAGGCCGACCCGGCCGGAGATGGGTGCGGTGATCCGGCTGTATTCCAGTTGCAGGGCGGCGTCGGCCACAGCGGCCTTGTCCGCCTCGACCTCGCCCTCATAGCGGCCCACGGTGCCCTCTTGCTGCTGCAGTTGCTGCTGCGAGACCGAACCCTCACGCACCAGCTTGCGGAAGCGATCCAGATCCAGGCGGGCGTCCTTGAGCAGGGCCTGATCGCGGGCCAGCGTGCCCCTGGCCTGGGCCAGCGCGGTTGCAAAGGGCCGGGGATCGATCTCGGCCAGCAGGTCGCCGGCCTTGACCATGCCGCCCTCGGTGAAGTGCAGGGCGATGAGCTCACCGTCCACCCGGCTGCGCACCACGGCGGTATTCTCCGGCACGGCCGTGCCCAGGGCGGTGATCACCTCGGGCAAATCGCCGGTCTGCACCTTGGCGGTGCGCACCGGCCGGGGCCCTTCGACCAAAGGCCCGGCCGGCCCGTTGGAATGAAAGGTCCACCAAGCGGCCCCGGCGACTGCCAGGATCACGAGTATCCATATACCCTTGCGCATTGTCGCTCCCTTAAGGCCTACACCGCCGTGACCACGGGCACGACAATGGGATCGCGGTCCAGCACCTTGCGGAAAAAGCGGCGCAGGGAACTGCGGATGTTGTCCTGCAATTTTTCCAGATCGCCGCCGGTTTTGCCTTCGACGCAATCGAGCACCAGGCATTTGGCGTCCTCAAGCACGTGCGAATATTGCTGCTCAAAGACAAATCCCTTGGAAAAGATGGCCGGTCCCTGCAGAATGGCCCAGGAATTTTCATCCAGCACCATGACCACCACGACCACGCCTTCACCGCCGAGCAGATGGCGCTCTTTGAGCACGGCCTGGCCCACGTCGCCCACACCCTTGCCATCGACCATGGTGCCCTGGGCGTCGATGGGGTCTTCGGGAAAAAAGCCCTCGGGGGTCAGGGTGAAGGGCCGGCCGTTTTCCACAACCCGGGCGTTTTCCGGCTCCACGCCGCATTCCACGGCCAGGCGGGCGTGCTTGACCAGGTGGCGGTATTCGCCGTGCACCGGCACAAAGTACTTGGGCCGCACTGCCTGGAGCATGTCGCGCAATTCCTCGCGCATGGCATGGCCCGAAGCGTGCACCGGGTGTTCCTTGTCGTAATAGACCTCGGCCCCGCGCCGGTACAGGTTGTTGACCATAGTGTTCACGGCCATGGCGTTGCCGGGAATCAGGCGCGAAGACATGATCACCACGTCGCCGGGGTGGATGGTGAACTGCCGGTGCTCGCCCGAGACAATCCGGGACAGGGCCGAGAGGGGCTCGCCCTGGGAACCGGTGACCAGGAGCACCAGCTTGTCGTCGGCCGCGTCCGGAATGGTGTTGTCCAGCAGAAGCCGGCTGGGCGGACGCAGCCGGCCCAGGGTGCGGGCCATCTCGATGTTGTTGACCAAGCTCCTGCCGGAAACCGCCACGGTGCGGCCCGTGGCCTCGGCGCAGTCGAAGACCTCCTGGATGCGCTGGATGTGGCTGGAGAACAGGGTCAGGATGATCCGGCCCGTGGACTTGGCGAAAATATGCTGCAGGTTGGCCAGCACCTGGCGCTCCCCCAGGGAACGGCCCTCGCTCTCGACGTTGGTGGAGTCGGAGAGCAGCAGCAAAGCCCCGTTCGGACCCGCGAAGTCACGGAACAGGGCCAGGTCGGTGCCCGGCCCGTCCAGGGGGTTGGGGTCGATCTTGAAGTCGCCGGTGTGGATCACCCGGCCCACCGGGGTTTCCACGCCCAGGGCGTAGCCGTCGATGATCGAGTGGCAGACCGGAAAAAAGTGGAAGGTCAGATCGCCCAGGGCCACGGGCCGGGAGGGCGAGGCATCGACCAGTTCACAGCGCTCCAGCAGGCCGCGCTCGCGCAATTTGTGCTCGATCAGGCTCAAGGCAAAGGGCGAGGAGTGCACCGGCACCTTGGGCAGGTGGGGCAGCAGCCAGGGCAACGCGCCGATGTGGTCTTCGTGGCCGTGGGTAATCACGATGCCGAGCACCTCGTCGCGGCGCTCCTTGATGAAGTCGAAGCGCGGGATGATCACGTCCACGCCCAGATGATAGTCCGAGGGGAACATCAGGCCGCAGTCCACGATCACCAGCCCCTTGGCCGTGCCGAAGACGGTGCAGTTCATGCCTATGTCCCCCAGGCCGCCCAGGGGGGTAAGAGTCAGGCGCCGGTCCGCTTTGGAGCGCTTGGCGCGGGGTGAGAGTCCGAAAATGCCGCCGTCGTTCATGGGGGTCCTTCAGAGAGGGCTGTGGGTGAGGCCACGGCCCAGAGGTTGAATGCATAATCGCGTTCCACCGCCACATGGGTAAAACCGGCTTCGCGCAGGGCTTTTTCCAGCATCGGAGCGGTCCAGCCGAAACGGTGGGCCATAAAAGGGTTGGCGGCCAGACACGGCCGGAACCCGTACAGGATGTCCAGGGGTGTAATCGGCCCCTTGTTGGTGCGGAGCACTTCCGCTTCCTCTTTGCCTTCGGCGATATACTGCGCCGCCAGCTGCAAATCCGGCAGGGTGATCAGGGCGAAGCCCGCGGGCTTCAGCACCCGGTAAAATTCACGCAGGGCAAGGGGCGCTTCGTGCGCCGCCAGATGCTCCAGGTTGTGCGAGGAATACAGCGCGTCGAACGAAGCCGAGGGCACCACGGCCATGTCGGTGATCGAGGCGACGATGTCGGGGTGCGCGGCCGGGTTGATGTCCAGGCGCACCTCCTGCCAGTCCGGACCGCGAAAGCTTTCATGCAGCTTTTGCCCTGCCAGTGGGCCGCAGCCCACGTGCAGCACGCGCTTCATGCGTCCTCCACGCCCTCGATGGCGTCAAGGCGCCACATGCCGCCGGTCTCTTGGCCGCGCACGAAATGCCAAAGCTCGCGTACCTCGGAGGGGGCGGCCTCGCCCTCGCGCAGCAGGGCCTTGAACAGCACCTTGGCCCTTTCTTCGCCCTCCTCGGTCTCAACGCCCGCGAAGGCGCCTTCCACCAGAACCACGGAAACTTCACGCGGCGTGTGGTCGCGCTTGGCTTCGGCCTCGATGCTTTTCATCATGGCTTCGGTGGCAAAGGGGCGGATTTCCTCCAGCCGGCGGGCGGCCCAGGCGGTCTGCATGCGGCTGTAAAGCAGCCGGGCGCCATCCAGGAAGTCGGCCTGATCAAAGCCCTCCGGCTTGGGCCCGGAGACGTCGCGGACCACCGAGTCCTCCTGCGGCGGGGCGCTGCGCAGGGCGGCCCAGGCGCTCTCGGCCTGCTTCTTCACCGTGACCTGCTCTTTAGGGCCTTGGGGTTTGGGTTCTGCACTGTTGTCGGGCCCGCTCCCCGCGGACGGGTCGCCGGGCCGCTTGCGAAAAGCCGTGACTTTGAGAATGAGATAAATGCCCAGAGCGATCACAGCCAGATCGGCCACGCCGAAGCCGGCGGCCGGTCGACCGGTGAAAAGCGCGCCGAGATAGGAACTCGCGGGCTCGCCGGACACGCCGGGAGCCTGCGCGGCCAGGGCCGGCAAAGCCGCGACAAGGTAAAAAAGCTGCAGGCCAAGCCCGGCCGTAATCTTACGTAAATACAACATAACACTCCTGGGTACAGAACCGCCGCGGCCCGAGGCTGTTGACAACATCTTCTTCGTCAACAGCCCGGCACAGCCCGTTTCTGACTGCGGCATCATAGCGGAGGCAGCCGCATTAGGCAATGACGGGAAGGCCCAAAAGCGCCCTCGATGCGACTAAAGGCCATTGAAAAACAGCTTCTAACTCAGTTGACGTCGGCCGAAGAACAGAGCAGGATTGCTCAGCTTTCTTCCGTCCGGCAACGGGCCGGCGCCATTTTTTGGACTTTTTCCGGAGAACGCATATGCCCGCGAATTTCTATCGGCAACTTTCCGAACAGTTGGCCTCCATGCGCGCGGAAGGCCTGTACAAAGAGGAACGGATCATTGTTTCGGCCCAGCAAACCGCAGTCAAGGTGGCCGGCCGGGGCGAGGTGATCAATTTTTGCGCCAACAACTACCTTGGCCTGGCCAACCACCCGGAACTGATCGCCGCGGCCAAAAAGGGCCTGGACGAGCACGGTTTCGGCATGGCCTCGGTGCGCTTTATCTGCGGCACCCAAGACGCCCACAAAGAACTGGAGGGCAAGCTGGCGACCTTTCTCGACACTGAAGACGCCATCCTCTATTCCTCCTGCTTCGACGCCAACGGCGGCCTGTTTGAAACCCTGCTCGGGCCTGAGGACGCCATTGTTTCCGACGCCCTGAACCACGCCTCGATCATCGACGGGGTGCGGCTGTGCAAGGCCAAGCGCTACCGTTACGCCAACAACGACATGGCCGACCTCAAGGCCCGCCTGGAAGAAGCCCGGGCGGCCGGCGCCCGGCAGATCCTGATCGCCACCGATGGGGTGTTCTCCATGGACGGGGTCATTGCCGACCTTAAGGCCGTCTGCGACATGGCCGAAGCCTTTGACGCCCTAGTCATGGTCGACGACTCCCACGCCGTCGGCTTTGTGGGCGAGCACGGGCGCGGCACGCACGAGTACTGCGGGGTCATGGGCCGGGTGGACATCATCACCGGCACCCTGGGCAAGGCCTTGGGCGGGGCCTCGGGCGGCTACACGGCCGGCCGGCGCGAGGTGGTGAACATGCTGCGCCAGCGCTCCCGTCCCTACCTCTTTTCCAACTCCCTGGCCCCGGCCATTGTGGCGGCCTCGATCAAGGCGCTGGATCTGCTGGAAAGCGGCGGCGAACTGCGCGAAAAGCTCCGGCGCAACGCCCGGGTCTTTCGCGAAAAAATGGGCGCGGCCGGCTTTACCCTGGCCGGCGCGGACCACGCGATCATTCCGGTGATGATCGGCGAGGCTCCCTTGGCCCAGGAATTCGCCCGCCGGTTGCTGGACGAAGGCATCTACGTCACCGCGTTCTTCTACCCGGTGGTGCCCAAGGGCCAGGCCCGCATCCGCACCCAGATGTCCGCCGGGCACACCCCGGAGCAGATCGACAAGGCCGTGGAGGCCTTTACCCGCATCGGCAAAGACCTCGGACTGTTTTCCTGACCGGGGCCGACCGCCGCGGGCTTACCCGACCGAGGGTCGGCCGCTTACGGACGCATCGGAAGTCTTTCGGCATATGGTTTCACAGCCGTTTTCAAAACGAAAATGCTCGAAGGAGCACCTATGAAAGCTTTGGCCAAATTGAAACGCGAGCAAGGCATCTGGATGACCGACCTGCCCGTGCCCGAGCCCGAACACAACGAAATCCTGATCAAAGTCCGTAAAACCGCCATCTGCGGCACGGACGTGCATATTTACAACTGGGACGAATGGGCGCAAAAAACCATTCCTGTGCCCATGGCCGTGGGCCACGAGTATGTGGGCAATATCGCCGCCTTGGGCCCGGGCGTGACCGGCTACAAGGTCGGCGACCGGGTCTGCGGCGAAGGACACATCACCTGCGGCCACTGCCGCAACTGCCGGGCCGGACGCATCCATCTGTGCCGCAACACCATCGGCGTGGGCGTCAACCGCCCCGGGGCCTTTGCCGAATACCTGGTGATTCCGGCGGTGAACGCCTATTCCATCCCGGACGACATCCCCGACGATCTGGCGGCCATCTTCGACCCCCTGGGCAACGCGGTGCACACGGCCCTGTCCTTTAACCTGATCGGCGAGGACGTGCTGATCACCGGGGCCGGCCCCATCGGAATCATGGCCGCTGCCGTGTGCCGGCACGTGGGCGCGCGGCATATCGTAATCACCGATGTCAACGATTACCGCCTGAACCTGGCCCGGAAAATGGGCGTGACCCTGGCCGTGGACGCCTCCAAGACCGACCTGCACGAGGTCATGAAGCAGTTGGGCATGACCGAGGGCTTTGACGTGGGCCTGGAAATGTCCGGCGCGCCGCCGGCCTTCCGCTCCATGCTCGAGGTCATGAACCACGGCGGCAAGATTTCCCTGCTGGGTCTTCTGCCGGAAAACATGGCCATCGACTGGGGCAAGGTGATTTTCAAGGGACTGTTCCTCAAGGGCATCTACGGCCGGGAAATGTACGAGACCTGGTACAAGATGGCCGCGATGATCCAGTCCGGCCTGGACATGACCCCGATCATCACCCACCGCTTCCAGGTGGACGACTTCCAGAAGGGCTTCGACATCATGCGCTCCGGGGAATCCGGCAAGGTCGTCCTCGACTGGAGTTGAACAGATCACAAGCGCCTCATTCGCGTCCCCGAAGGGACAAGGGAAGGGACCGGGAGACCATGAAGGAATGTCCCGGTCCCTTCCCTCCTTTGAGGGGATATTCAAGACAGGATGATTTATTTTATATTTCAGTATATTATGCGGCGATCTAGAGCAGTTTACGCTTCAAATAGTCGCTTAACGGCGGGCAAAGCCCGCCGTTAAGCGACTATTTGGCGGCAAGGATTTGCCGACAAATCCTTGCGAGCATTTCAAGTGTGAAATGCTCTAGACGCCGAAAATTCAACCTGCCAAAATATTCCATAACACTATGAAATAAATTGATATTCCAAAGTTTTGCCCGCTTTCGTGGCCGGCGAGACATGGGGATTGCGGCATCGACACCATTCCCCTCCAACCGCATTACGCTTAGCGCGTACTTGACGGCACGTTAGTGATCAGGTATTTTGATGAAAAAATGGAATAATGTAACTTAATTCGGAATATACAGCCATATCACCCAAACGTACGGCGCTCACGCCGGACCTGCCGGAACGGCCGCGTCACTGCACTGCCGAAAGGGAGTGTCCGCGTGGTTTTCTACACCGCCGGGGCCTTCTGCCCCGCCCATGATCGACACGGCGACAAAAACAATTGTGCCCGAACCTCCAACCATCAGGAGAGCGTCATGCGGAAAATGCAACTTGGGCTGCACACCTACACACTTCACCTCTGGGGCTTTGGCCAGACCTGGTTTTCAGCGGACCACGAAAAGGTCTTCGACCTGCTTGAGCTCATGGACAAGGCCCGCGAGTGGGGCCTGGACGGCCTGCACATCACCCCCCGCGACCTGGAGCGTCTGGACGACGCCTGGCTGGAAGAAGTCGCGCAGGCCGCCAAGAAACGCGGGCTGTGGCTTGAACTGAATTTTGCCCGCGACTGCGAATGCGACAAGATGATCAACCTGCCCCTGATGCAGGCCGCCCACATCTGCCACAAGCTCGGCGCCGACATCGCCAAATACAGTATGGACATCCGGCGCAAGCCTCCTCTCTACGGCAGCTGCATGCAGGCCACGGTCATGCGCCAGCTTGCCGACATCCACGACGACATCGTCGCCGCCCTGCCCGAATACGAAAAATACGGCGTCCGTCTGGCCCTGGAAAACCATACGGAAACCTTCGCCGATGAAGTCCTCTGGCTGGTCAATGCCGTTGATCACCCCCTGGTGAAAGTCTGTGTCGACACCGTGAACTCCATGGGCGTGCTGGAAGGCCCGGAAATCGCCGTGGCCAAACTGGCTCCCCTGGCCATCTGCTGCCACTTCTGCGATCACAAGTGGGACCGCGACGCCTATGGCGCGCGCTTCCACGGCAAGGCCCTGGGCGAGGGCGACATGGACTGCCGGAAAATGCTCGACCTGCTGCGCCGCGAATCGCCCATGATGGACCGCATCAACTTTGAAATCGAGTACGACCAGGGCGACGACAGCCTTGAGGTCGCCCGGCAGAAACAGATGGATGCCTGCATTCGCAGCATCAAATATTGCCGCGAGGTTCTGAAGATCGGCCGTGAAGAGGAACTGATCGGCTAGAATAGGTTAATTTTGAAAATCTGATCGACGCCCGCCGCCGCATGTGGTGGGGGGGCGGGGGTTGGGGCCCGCCCCCCAACAACGCAACCAACAAAAACCAAAACCGGCGGGCGGAGGGGGTATTGGGTGGGGGGGTGGTGGGACGGGCACCCCCCACAGTG
>JAVBLS010000011.1:0-9034 GCA_031553235.1 Desulfovibrio sp. | reverse complement strand
CCTGCGCCGTCTGGCTCTCAATATCTGTAAACGCTACGCCAACGGCGATAGTAATCCCAAAAAGTTGAAGAAGGCTGGATGGGACGACTCTTTTAGGGAAAAACTCATTTTCGGCCGGGGCTTATAATGCTCTTGCCCTGGGGCCGGCCTAGGCCCGTCTTGATTGCCGCAATATAATAGCGTAGGATGTGGTATCCCTTTGGGCGTCGCGTGGTTTGGCTCCATTCTTTCGCGGCGCCGGGCGTTTTTTTATTTGGCTGTTCGGCGCGGCAAAGGGTTGCCGCGCAATCAACAACTTTTTTTGGAGGCCACATGCTCTGGAGCCGCTTTTACATCCCGACCCTCAAGGAAACGCCCGCAGATGCGGAAGTCGTCAGCCACGCCCTGATGACCCGCGCCGGCATGATCTTCAAGCTCACCGCCGGGGTTTACTCCTACCTGCCGTTCGGTCTGCGCGCCATCAACAAGGTGGCCGAGGTGGTCCGTCAGGAAATGAACCGCGCCGGCGCCATTGAAATGACCATGCCCACGGTGCAGCCGGCCGACCTCTGGAAGGAATCCGGCCGCTGGACCCACTACGGCAAAGAGCTGCTGCGCTTCAAAGACCGCAGCGAGCGCGAATGCTGCCTCGGGCCCACCCACGAAGAAGTGGTCACCGACATCGTGCGCAACCAGGTGCACTCCTACCGGCAGATGCCCCTGAACCTCTATCAGATCCAAACCAAATTCCGCGATGAAATCCGCCCGCGCTTCGGCCTGATGCGCGGCCGCGAGTTCATCATGAAAGACGCCTACTCCTTCGACATCGACGACGACGGCGCCGACAAGAGTTACTGGGCCATGTACAACGCCTATGCCGCCATCTTCAGGCGCCTGGCCCTGCGTTTCAAGGCCGTGTCCGCCGACTCCGGCGCCATCGGCGGCAGCTTCTCGCACGAGTTCATGGTTCTGGCCGATACCGGCGAAGACATGGTCGCGGCCTGCAAAAGCTGCGCCTTCGCGGCCAACATTGAGCGCGCTGCGGTCATTTACGCCGGCAAGGACGCCGTGTTGCCCGCCGACGCGCCCATGCCCGAGCTCGTGGACACCCCCGGGGCTCATACCGTCGAAGAACTGGCCGCCTGCATGAAGGTGCCGGCCGATACAATCCTCAAGACAATGCTCTTTGTGGTCGACGGCAAGAAAGTGGCCATCCTGGTGCGCGGCGACCGCACGGTCAACGACGTCAAGGTCAAGAACCACTTTAACGCCTCCGAAGTTGAAATCATGCCCGGCGAGATGGTCGAGGCCGTAACCAAGGCCCCGGTGGGTTTTGCCGGCCCCGTGGGCCTGGTCGTGGACGCCGTGCTGGCCGACAACGAGCTGCGCGACAAGCCCCTGTGGATCACCGGGGCCAACAAGGCCGACACCCACCTGAAAAACGTCAACCTGAAGCGCGACGTGCCCGGCGTGGTATTTGCCGACATGCGCGAAATCGCCGAAGGCGACGTCTGCCCCGAATGCGGCGGCGAAATCGAATTCGCCAAGGGCATCGAAGTGGGCCACGTCTTCAAACTCGGCACCAAGTACTCCAAGGCCATGAACGCCACCTATCTGGACAGGGAAGGCAAAGAGCAGGTCATCATCATGGGCTGCTACGGCATCGGCGTCACCCGCGTGGTGCCCGCGAGCATCGAGCAGAACCACGACGAAAAGGGCATCATCTTCCCGCCGCCCATGGCCCCCTTCGAGGTCGTGGTGATCAACGTCGACTCCGGCTCCATGGAACTCTCCCAGAAACTGCATGACCAGATCGAAGCCACCGGGCTGGACGTGATCCTGGACGACCGAGACGAGCGCGCCGGGGTCAAGTTCAACGACGCCGACCTGGTCGGCTTCCCCATGCAGATCATCGTCGGCGCCAAGTCCTTGGCCGAAAACAGCGTGGACGCCAAAGACCGTCGCACCGGCGAGAGCGTGCGCCTGCCCGTGGAAGGCTTTGCCGCCGCCTTTGCCGACTGGAAGAAGAAGGTCTATGCCGGCTGGAACATGTAGAGGAAGCGCAGATTAATGGCTTTTTTGCCCGCTGCCCGCGTCAGACTCGCCCCGTGCGAAACTCATGTATGCGGCAATACACTTCGCTCCGCCCGGGCCCCGTCTTTCTTGGCGGCGAACAAAAATTCTCATTAATCTGCGCTTCCTAAGATTGTCCCCACGCCCCCCCCGTTTTAGGCCGATGTTTCCGCTTTGCGGAAACATCGGCCCATCGGGTTTCAGGGACTCATCCGCCGACTCGAGCAGCCGGTTCCGAAAACGCCTTCCGGTAAAAGAGCACAGCATGCCTCTTCCCCCTTCCCTTGACGCCAAGCTCCAGGCCCTGCGGCAGACACTCGCGGAAGCGCCCTATCCGGCTCTGGCCCTGTCCGGCGGCCTGGACAGTTCGCTGCTGGCCCACGTGGCCCATGCCTGCCGGCCGGGCTCCCCGCCGCTGCTGCTCCACTTTCGCGGCCCGCACGTGCCCGAAAGCGACACCGCCCGGGCCAGGGCCTTTGCCCAAAGCCGCGATCTCGCCCTGCACATTCTGAATCTCGACCCCCTGAAGCTTGAGGACGTCCGCCGGAACGGCCCGGAACGCTGCTACCACTGCAAGCGGGCCCTGTTCGCGGCCCTGGCCGCCGCTCTGGCGGATACGGCGGGCAAAGACGAAGGGTTCGCTTCGGCGGACCGAACCGGACCGCCGATGATGATCTGCGACGGCACCAACGCCTCGGACCTCGGCCACTACCGACCGGGGCTGCGCGCCCTGCGCGAGGCCGGGGTGCGTTCCCCCCTGGCCGAGGCCGGCATACGCCGCGACGAGGTCGAAGCCCTGGCCGAGGCCCTGGGTCTGGAAGAACCGCGCCGCGCCGCCCGGCCCTGCCTGATCACCCGCTTTGCCTACGGCCTTGCGCCCACGGCCGAGGCCCTGCGCGCCCTGGGCCGGGCCGAGACCGCCCTGGCCGCGATTCTCGGCCCCGAGGCGGACTTTCGGCTGCGCCTGTTCGCTGCAGACGCGCCGCTGCCCCACGGCTTTTTGCCCTTTGCCGCCGAACTGCACCTGCAGACCGAGCTGACCGACGAAGGGGCCACGGTCCTGCGCCTGGTGATCCAAAGCCACGGCCTGTACCGCCGGGCCGTGAAAAAGCTGGAGAAATACGATCCGGCTCCGGCCGCACGGCCGTGCTCACCTGGAAGGTCGGCGGCAAAGACCGCGAGTTGACCTTCACCGCCAACTCAGGATTATTCCATCCGGCCGGGCGGGCGTTCCGGCCGGCCGGCGCCGCAACCTGCGGGCCAGAGGCCGCACGTGCACGGCCCGGCGCAGATGCTCGCCCGCGAAAACGGCGGGCGCGATGAAACGTTTGTACGGCGGCATGCAAACCTCGTGGTCCAAATTGGGCTGATTCTCAACGTCTGTTGCGCCCCGGTCCGGCCTGTCCGAAATCCGGAGCGACGCAACTTTATAAGCATGCTGGCTTTGCGGCCCAAGGTCGAGCAAACACTCTGTCCGGCAAGAGAAAAAGACCCGACAGTGTGGGGGGCCTGCCCGGCGGGCAACATCCCCGACGCGCTTTCTCACGCCCACTCTGTTGACCGGCCGATACCGAGCGGATACGCTGCCTCGGCCTGTGCGGGAGAAGCTTCGCCGGGCGGTGGGTGCCATGTCGTATCATAATTTTCTGCAGTCTCCCTTGTCCTACTGGAAAAAGCTGGACAACCGACGGGCCTTGCTCCTCTGGCTTGCCCCGATTTGTACCGGCCTGGCCGCCATCCTGCTGGCCCGGGCCGCAGGCCTTTCTTACGGCTTTTTCACCCGGATGCTGGCTCTGTACCCGTGGTGGCCATTCCTGGCCATGCCTCTGGGGGGCGTGATCCTGACCTGGTTTCTGCGCCGGGTGGGGCCGGGCGCCGAAGGCAGCGGCATTCAGCAGACCATCGCGGCCATGCACGTGGCCGGCGAGCCCGAACGCCTGCCGACTCTTGTTTCCCTGCGCCTGGCCGTGGTCAAGTTTGTGGCCATCATCGGCGGTCTCGGGTCCGGTTTTGTCCTGGGCCTGGAAGGCCCCACAGTGCAGATCGGCGCGGGTATTTTTCAGGCCTTTCGCCGTTGGCTGCCCTCGGACAGAGAACTGCACCTGCGCAGGCTGATCGCGGCCGGCGGCGCGGCCGGCATCGCCGCCGCCTTCAACGCGCCCATGGCCGGGCTGATGTTCGCCTTTGAAGAAATGTCCCAATCCCTCAAAGGGCACACGTCGGCCAGGCTGGCCCTGGCCGTGATCTTGGCCGGGGTGGTGGCCGAACCGGCCTTTGGCTGGAGCAATTACTTCGGGCAAATCGCCCCGCTGTCGAGCGGCCTTCCGGCGCGGCTTGTGCTCCCGCTCGTCGGTCTGGCCGTGCTCGGCGGGCTGCTCGGCGGCGGCTTTTCCTGGCTGGTGGTACGGGCCTCGGTCTGGCTGCCCGGACCGCTCTGGCGCTTCCGCATGGAACACCCGTATGTGTACGTGGCCTGCAGCGGACTGCTCATCGCCCTCTGCGGCCTGGCCGCGCCCATTTTCGGCAGCGGCATGGACGTCACCCACCGCCTGCTGGCCGGCGGCGAACTGCCTCCCTGGTACTATGTGCCCTGCAAATACGTGGGCCTGCTGGTCACCTACCTCACCGGCCTGCCCGGCGGTATTTTCGCCCCGTCCTTTTCTCTGGGCGCCGGCCTGGGCTCATGGTTCGCCCCTTTGGCGGGCCCGCACTGGCAGTGTGAGTTCATGGCCGCCGGCATGACAGCTGTACTGGCGGGCGTAACCCGCGCCCCCCTGACCTCGGCCTTTATCATGCTGGAAATGACCGGCGGCCAGGGCATGGTGCTGCCCGCCCTGGGCACGGCCTTTTGCGCCGCCTGGACGGCCCGCTTTTTCCGGGTGCACTTCTACCACGACCTGGCGGATCGCTTGGTGCGCCACGGATACGCCCCGAGAGCGATTTCAAAATGAAATTACCCATACAGCCATACTGTCGGTGGACTTCCGAGCGAACTCGCAAGCGGACGCCCGCGCCTTTTGCCGTCCGGATCCAAGTTTGCCGATCTATCTTTATTCTATTGAAATAATTCAATAAAAAAAATAGTTCTTGCCTTTTCGATCCGGACCCGCTAGTTACATGGAATTCTTCCGGACCCCGGCCCGGTTGCGCAGAAATTTCCCCAGGAGTGACCTATGACCCGTAAAGACCGCACAGAAGGCATATACAGCCGCCGCGAGGTGCTGGACGAAGGCGAGCGCCGCCAGTTTTATCTCATCCAGCTGAAAGACCTGCTTTCTTTTGCCTACCGTTATTCCGAAGACGTGAAAAAGCGCTTCGACCGTGCCCAGTTCAACGTCGAAAAGTTCAAGCAACTCTCGGATTTGAAGCACATTCCCATTCTCAAGAAGAAAGAGCTGATCTTTCTGCAGTCCATGGGGCCGCGCCTGGGCGGACTGCTGACCAAAGACATAGGCGAACTCAAGCGCATCTTTCTCTCGCCCGGCCCGATCTTCGACCCCGAAGACCGCGCCGACGACTACTGGGGCTATACCGAAGCCTTTTATTCCGTGGGCTTTCGCCCCGGCGACGTCACCCAGATCACCTTCAACTATCACCTGGCCCCGGCCGGCCTGATGTTTGAAGAGCCCCTGCGCAACCTGGGCTGCGCGGTCATGCCCGCCGGACCGGGCAACGCCGTGACCCAACTGGAGATCATGCAGAAACTGCGCATCCAGGGCTATGTGGGCACGCCCAGCTACCTGATGCACCTGGCCCAGAAGGCCGAGGAAAAGGGCATCAACCCGCGCAAGGAGCTCTTTCTCGAAGTGG
Source organism: Desulfovibrio sp. (assembly GCA_031553235.1). Lineage (GTDB taxonomy): Bacteria > Desulfobacterota > Desulfovibrionia > Desulfovibrionales > Desulfovibrionaceae > Frigididesulfovibrio. The sequence goes on along the minus strand of JAVBLS010000011.1, from coordinate 3,172 downwards.
CCTTTGTGACCGGCGAAAAGTTCTCGGAAAAGATGCGCAACATGATGGAGAAAAAATTCGACATGATCATGCGCCAGGGCTACGGCACGGCCGACGTGGGCTGCATCGGCTACGAATGCTTCCACAAGACCGGCCTGCACATCGCCAACCGGGCCTATGTGGAAATCTGCCACCCGGACACCGGCATTCCGCTCAAGGACGGCGAGGTCGGCGAGATTGTGGTCACGGCCTTCAACAAGACCTACCCGCTGATCCGCCTGGCCACCGGCGACCTCTCCTACATCGACCGCTCGCCCTGCGCCTGCGGCCGCACCAGCCCGCGCCTGGGCAGCATCGTCGGCCGGGTGGACACCACGGCCCGAATCAAGGGCATGTTCGTGTACCCGCACCAGGTCGAGCAGGTGCTGGCCCGCTTTGAAGAGATCAAGCGCTGGCAGATCGAGGTCACCAACTCCGGCGGCATCGACGAGATGACCCTGTACATCGAAACCGGCGGCTTCAAGCGCGAGGACGAGCTGCTGCACCAGTTCCGCGAGAAGATCAAGCTGCGCCCGGAACTGAAAATTCTGGCCCCCGGCACCCTGCCCGCGCAGATTAAGCCTATCGAGGACAAGCGCACCTGGGATTAGACAATGGGGCCGGTTTGAGGCGATACTTCGCCAAGCGGCGTTTTTCCCGTCTGACCCCAAACCGGCCCCATTGCCCGCTATCGGTCGAACCGCTCCCCCGCCTAAAAATCAAACTGTAGAAAAGGCTCCCGGCACATGCCGGGAGCCTTTTCCGTCCGCGACGTCATATCTCTGGAAAGTTTCCGATAAGCAATGCATCCGGAGAGGAGTCCCCCCTTCATGCCGACTCCGGCATGGCATTATTCCTGTCCCGCAAAGCGGAATATCCTGTCGTCGCAAGCGCGCGAGTCGCCCGGATAGCCGAGAACCGAAAAAACTCCGCGTGATCGTGCTGTAGCACCCGGGTGCCTTCTCATGAACCGATTTATAGAAATGAAAATTACGTATTATTTTATTCTACCGAAATTTATTGACGCATGATGCGCGTTTGTATATTTATGGTGTAAGATTGATATATCATTTATTCTATACTCAAAGGCGCAAAAAATGCCGGAATTAAATTTAAGCTATGATCATACAAAACAAGTTATATATATCATAAAATCAATATCAAATTTTTTTGTGCTGATATTGCGCCTTTTACAGTGTCGATGCGTCCTCAAAGTGTTTTCGTCGCTCTTTCTGCTTGCCTTTTCCTTGTTCGTCACTCCGGTTTTTGCCGCCGTGTCTCCGGAGGCCCTGCGTGAGGCCCAGCGCAAGCAGGATCACGTGCAACAGCAGATGGAAGAACGCCGGCGCCTGCTGGAAGAAGACTTTCTGCGCCGGGGCGAACAACCCCCGGAAGAGCGCCTGCAGACCCTGCCCCGCCTGCCCGAGGAGCAGGGAGCGCCCTGCGTGGAGGTGCGCAAGGTGCGGGTTTCCGGCGCGACCCTGATTTCCGCCGAGACCCTGGCCCGGATTGCCGCGCCCTATGAAAACCGCTGCCTGCCCCTGGCGGAGATCAACAACCTTTTGCGCGACATCACCAACCACTACATCGACCGCGGCTGGGTGACCGCCCGGGCCTTTGTGGACCCCGGCGCCACGGAGCCCGGCGTGCTGGCCGTCATGGTGGTCGAGGGAAAAATCGAAAAGATCATCCTGAACAACGGGGATAAAAACAGCTTTTACCGGGGCCGCATGGCCTTTCCCGGCCTGGAGGGCAAGCCCCTGAATCTGCGCGACATCGAGCAGGGCCTGGACCAGATGAACCGGTTGCCCTCCAGCGACGCAACCATGGAATTGACCCCGGGCGAGGGACTCGGCGGGGTGATCGTGCAGGTTACGGACAAACCGGTCCGGACCCTGCGTCCGGCAGTCGGCTTCGACAATCTGGGCCAGTACGGCACCGGGCAATACCAGTACAATCTTTCCCTTGAGAAGGACAACTTCATGGGCCTGGGCGACCAGTTCGCCGTCTATTGGAGCGAAGACGCCCCTTTTCTGGAAGACGTCTTTCAGAGCAAGCCGAACATCGGGCACAACCAGAGCCTTTCCGCCTTTGCCTCCCTGCCCTACGGGTATTGGACCTTTTCCCTGGATTTCAGCCGATCCGCATACGACACCACCCTCTTCGGCATGAACACCGATTTCAAGTCCTCGGGCGCGACCCAAACTTTCGGAGCCCGGGCCGAGCGGGTGATCCACCGGGACTCCTCGGGCAGAACCTCTCTGGCCGTTGCCCTGAGCAACCGCAACGTGGACAACTACATCGAGAGCGTCCGCCTGGAAGCGAGCAGCTATATGCAGAATACCGTGGGCTTCTCGCTTTTACACAGCAGGCGGCTCTGGGGCGGGGTGCTCGGCGGCGACGTGGAATACCTGCGCGGTGTGCCCTGGTTCGGGACCACCGAGGTCGAAGACGAAGGCCATCTGGTGCCCAAAACCGAGTTCGACAAATTTGTCGCCTCCCTGAACTGGTACCGGCCCTTTGGCCTGTGGGAGCAGAATTTCTACTGGAGCCTGAGCGCGCGCGGGCAATTCGCGGACAAGACCCTGTACGGCGCGGAACGCCTGCAGGTCGGCGGGCGCGGGTCCGTGCGCGGGTTTCTGGAAGATTCCATCTCCGGCGAAAAAGGCGCATACGCCCGCAACGAGCTCGGCTGGACCCCGCCCTGGTTCGCGGCCCTGCGCGACGCCGGGCCGCTCAACGGCTGGCAGCTCTACGCGGGCTATGACTACGGCTTCATCCATCGGGATCGCCACGACCCCTACGAGCGGGGGACCATGCAGGGCGCGGCCTTGGGGCTGCGCTCCCTGGGCGCTTTGAGCCTCGACGTTTCAGTGGCCAAAGCCCTGGACCATCCTTCTTTCGCCCGGGCCAGGGACATGGAATGCTACGCCTCAATTCAGTACAAATTCTGATTCCAAAGCACCGGGGGCCTTCGGACCCGTTTCTGAATCGGCTTACGGGGTCGCGCACAGCGAGAAATTGTTCCATTTTGGAGAAATCATGAAAACCCTTTGCCGCAATCTGCTGATCCAGATCCTGATCTTTTTCCTGGCCCTGCCGCCCGCGGCCGTGGCCCAGGTGGTTCCGGACGCCTCGGCTCCGGCCGGCAAGC
>JAVBLS010000001.1:0-51378 GCA_031553235.1 Desulfovibrio sp. | reverse complement strand
CCCCACAATATCAGCGATTTGTTGTCGTGAAATGCCAGCGGCATAGGCCTTGACCGCAATTGCGCGTATTTCAGAACTTGCTGTTTTCATGCTCAAAGTTTAAACAAATTTTAGACAATTTAAAAGTTGAAATGCTCTAGGAGACAAAGCCCTCCCGCCAAACACGTAAAACCGGCGCCGCCCCAAAAAGGACGGCGCCGGTTTTACGTAGCGCAATTGAGGAAGCACCGCTTCAGTCCTTCACACGGACAATTCCAGGCTGCGCCGAGCAAACCCCCGCAGCAGGGCCACGGTGAGCACCTGGGCAGCCAAGGAAGCCAGGGCAGCGCCCCAAAGGCCCAGGACGGGGATGAGCAGCAGGTTGCCGCAAAGGTTCAGGACAAAGGCCGCGCCGCAGATCAGGCTCTGCAGGCCGGGCCGGCCCGCCCCGGCCGGGAGGTTGGCAAAAGGCGCCCAACCGGCGCCGACCACCACCCCGGCCATGAGCAGGGCAAACACACCCGAGCCCCGGGCAAACTCCGTTCGGCCGGTGAGCCACGGCACCAGCACCGGGTACAGGCCGGCCGCGATCAACGCGGCCGCGCCCATAAACAGGCGGACCGCCAAGCGCACCTTGCGGATGCACTCGGCCAGGCCCTGGGCATCTTTCTCGGCCAAAAGGACCATCATCTTAGGACTGTAGGCCACGCGCAGGACCATGGGCAACTGGGCCGCGGCCTCGGCCGGCAGAGCGGCCATGCTGTAAATGCCTACGGCCGCGTCCGGCAGAAACAGGCCCAGACAGATCACGTCGATGCGGGTGTTGAGATCCTGCACCAGATTGCCGCCAAAAGCCCGCAGCCCAAAACGGGCATGCCCGCCCGCCTCGACCGGGATGCGCCGCGTTCCGGCCCGGCCGAACAGCACGTCGCGCAGAAAGAAAAGCAAAAGCAGCAGCAGCAGGCCTTCGGCGCAGAGCAACACGGCCGGGAGATCGCGAAAATCCAGGCCGGCGACGGCGTGCCCGACCACGCCGAGAAAAAGCAGGATGTAGCGCAGGGCGTTGCACAGAGCGTAAGCCCGGAGCCGTGCCAAAGCGTTTAAGCCGGCCAGCAGGATCTTGGTACAGGCAAAGGCGAGCAGAGCGCCGGCGGCCCAGCGCAGCCCCACGGCCGTATCTGCGCCCAGCCCCAGACGCCCCAGAGCGGGCGCGGCGACGTAGAGGGGAACGGCCGTGAGCACGACGGCCGGAACAGTGGCCAGAAGCGCGCCCCAAAGGGAGGCCCGGCAGGCCTGCACATCCCCGCGCAGGGGCGCCAGCCGGCGCAACACCGACACGGGCAGGCCAAAGGCCGAGATCTGCGAGCTCACCAGGTAGACGGCAAAGACCTTGTTGAACACCCCGAGCACCGACGGGCCGTAGTGGGCGCCGATGAAAAAAAACATGCCCAGACCGACCACCCCGGCCACGGAAACGGCCAGAACGTTCAGCAGAATGTCGGTCTTCTTGGGGTTTTCCACGCGGGCTCCGGGCAGCAGGCGTTCTCGGACGGCGGTGCTCCCTCCGTCCCTCCTCCCCTACCCCGGAACCGAGCCCGACACAATGCCTTTCTGGCTTTCGGCACAAGGTTCGCCACCAGAGTACAGGCCCCGGAATGAACGCGGCAAAAACGCTGTTCACCGACGGGGACGGATTTCCAGGGCGCCGGACGGTCGGAGAACGCGCGCAGAGTGCGCGTTCTCCGACCGTCGCGGGGGTCCCCGGGGAAACTCAGTTCCTCCGGCGGGGGCAAGGAGCAGAGCCCCCTTTCACACCACGTCGGGCACGGCCCGACGGAGCATCTTGACGGCGCAGAACTCGCCGCACATGGCGCAGACCTCCTCGTCGGCATGCTCGGCGCGCTTGGCGCAGACCACAGCCGGGTCCAAGGCCAGGGCCTGCATGCCCTTCCAGTCCAGGTTCCTGCGCGCTTCGGACATGGCCTGCTCACGCTGCAGGGCCCCGGGTCGACCAAGAGCGGCCTCTCCGGCCTGGGCCGCGATGCGCGAAGCGATCACTCCGGCGCGCACATCCTCGCGGTCGGGCAAAGTCAGGTGCTCGGCCGGGGTCAGGCAGCAGAGAAAATCCACTCCGGCGCGCACGGCCAGAGCCCCGCCAATGGCTCCGGCTATGTGATCCCAACCCGGGCAGCAGTCCGAGACCAGGGGGCCGAGCACGTACAGGGGCGCGCCGTTGCAGGCCGACTTGATGCCCCGGATCTGCGCCTCCACCTGCTGCATGGGTACATGGCCGGGGCCTTCGACCATGCACTGCACGCCGGCTTCCAGGCCGCGGCGGGCCAGGCGGCCGAGCATGACCACTTCTTCCCACTGGGCCGCATCGCCGGCATCGGCACCCGCGCCGGGACGCAGACCGTCGCCGAGGGAAAGCACCACATTGTGCTTGCGGGCCACGGCAAGAATGCGGTCATAGCCTTCAAGCAGCGGATTTTCACGCTTGTGGGTGCGCATCCAGCGGGCCAGAATGGAGCCGCCGCGCGAGACAATGCCCATGACCCGGCCGCCCTCTTCATCGGCCCAGGCCGCGCCACGCTCGGTGACGCCGCAATGCACGGTCATGAAATCGACGCCCTGCTCGGCCTGGGCCTGGATCTCCTCGAAAATTTCCTCGGGGTCGATCAGGGCCGGGTCACGGCCGGCGTCGATGTAGCGCTGGGCCACAGCATACAAAGGCACGGTGCCCAAAGGCCGGGGACAAGCGCCAAGCATGGCCGCGCGGATGGCGCTGAGGTTTCCGGCAATGGACAGGTCCATCACGGTGTCGGCCCCGGCCGCCAGGGCTGCGCCGAGCTTTTCCAGCTCGGCCTCGGGGCTGTTGCGCAGGGGCGACGTGCCGATATTGGCGTTGACCTTGACCCGCGACGGCTGTCCCACCAGGATGGGAGTGAGAACCGGGTGGGCCGGGTTACCCAGAAGAACCATGGAGCCGCGCTCCAGGGCCTCACATACGGTTTCGGGAGCAAGGCCCTCGTCACGGCACAAGGTATCCGCGTACCGCTGCCAAATCGCTGCCAGAGCATGGTTCCTGGAAAGAAGAGACATACTGCATCCTTCATGGACGCGTCATACAAGGCGGGAAAGAAAATTCCGGTGGACGGCGGAAGGGACAAAGACGTCCGAACGACGGGCCGGAGCTCGAAAAGAAAAGGCCCGCGTACGGCGGAACAAAAAAACCGGCGAACGCGGGACGTAAATCTTTTCGGCAACTATCCCTACGGCAGTATGAACTGCGTCAGGTTCAAAGGGTCAGGGAGACATTCCCAATCTCAGCCCGGCAATCCGGACCCCCCTTAGTTATGGAGGCAGCATAGCCCAAGGCAGGCCGGTGCGCAAGGGACGCGCCGGCAGCAAAAAAAGCCGCCCTTGCGGGGCGGCTTTTTTTGCTGCTCACGTTTCGCGGGCTTACAGCACCTTGAAGACGCGGGTTTCGTTGGACTCGGGATCGATGACGTGCACCGCGCAGGCGATGCAGGGGTCAAAGGAGTGCACCGTACGCAGAATTTCCACTGGGCGCTTGGCATCCACGATGGGCATGCCGGTCAGGGCCTCTTCAATGGGGCCGATCTTGTCGGCGGCGCAACGAGGGCTCATGTTCCAGGTGGTCGGCACAACCAGTTGGAAGTTGGCGATCTTGCCGTCTTCAATGCGAATCCAGTGGGACAGGCCGCCACGCGGAGCGTTGACAAAGCCCACGCCTTCGGCCTTTTTAGGCATTTCCGACTTGGCCACCAGCTTGGCGTCTTTGCCTTCCTTCTTGAGCTGCTCCTGGAATTCCTTGATCCAGGTATCCATCTGGTCGGCGATGACCGCGGTTTCGATACCGCGGGCGGCCGTGCGGCCCAGAGTGGAGAACAGGGCTTCGGGGCCCACGCCCAGGGTCTTCAGCACCAAATCGACATACTTGACCACGGCCTTGTTGCCTTTGGCATAGTTCACCAAAATCTGGGCCAGGGGACCGGTTTCCATGGGCTCGGTGTCGTAACGCGGGGCCTTGGACCAGGAATAGCGGTCGTCGCCGTGCAGGTCGGTAAAGGCCGGCTCGGTGACGCCGTCATACGGATGGTGGGCTTCGGCGCCTTTGTACCAGCTGTGACGCACGTGTTCAGCGATCTTTTTGGGATCAAAGGCTTCGATGTTCTTGAGATCGCGCTTGCGGATGATGCCCGGGGCGAAGAAGCCGGTGTCGCGCTTGTTCGGGTCTTTGCAGAACTCGCCGAAGGTGATGAAGTTGGTGGTGCCGCCATAGCCGGCCACGTCTTTGTATTCCGCGGCCACGGCCAGCAGATCCGGGATGTAATAGTTCTTGATGAAGTCGATGGTTTCCTTCTCAAGCTCGATGTATTCCTTGATCTTGTCCGGCTGCAGGAAATTGTAGCAGGTCACCCCGCCCACCACCATGAACTGCGGGTGGGGGTTCTTGCCGCCGATCACGGCCATGGCGCGGGCCGCCTTGACCTGCAGGGCCAGGGCCTTGAGGTAGTGGGCGGTGCAGATCAGGTTCATTTCCGGGTTGAGCTTATAGGCCGGGTGCGGGTCGCCCAGGAAGTAGGCGTTGGTGAAGGGGCCGAGTTGGCCGCTTTCCACAAACTTCTTCAGGCGTTCCTGCACGGCTTTGAGCTCTTCTGGCTTGTCGCGGCCGGAGATCGAGGCGGCCTTTTTGGGGTCGGCCTTCAGGGCGTCGGCCACGTTGACAAAGTCAAGGGCATGCAGGTGGTAGAAGTGCACCACGTGGTCGTGCATGAACTGCGAGCCGAGCACCAGGTCGCGCAGCATGCGGCCCAGCGGGGGCAGTTCCACTCCCACGGCATCGTCCACAGCACGGGCGGAGGCCAGGGCGTGGGTAAAGGTGCACACGCCGCAGGCGCGCTGGGTGATGTGCTGGGCGTCGCGCGGGTCGCGTCCTTTCAAAATGATTTCCAGACCGCGGAACAATGTGCCGCAGCTGTAGGCCTTTTTGACCTTGCCGCCTTCCACCTCCACTTCGATGCGCAGATGGCCTTCGAGGCGGGTCACGGGGTCGACGACGATCTTGCCGGTGTAATTGCCGCCGGCCGGAGCTTTATTTTCTGCCATGGGGCTTTCCTCCCTAGATTATGTTCTTGCGGTGCGCGTCGATTGGCTTTTAGCTTTCATAGAACGGCGACATGTTGTCCCAGAAATCGGGCTCGCTGCATCCGATGCAGGGGTGGCCCGCGCCGACCGGCCAGTTCACGCCGTTAAACAGAATCTTGGGGCAATTGTTGTAGGTTTGCGGCCCCTTGCAGCCGAGGTTGTACAGGCACCAACCCTTGCGGGCCTCTTCGGAGTCGAAGGACTCGGCAAACTCGCCGGCCTCGAAGTGCTTGAGACGCTCGCACTGATCGTGCACGGCCGTGCCGTAGAACATGTTCGGACGCATGTTGTCGTCCAGGTCCGGAGCGACGCCTTTCTGCAGCAGGTACACGATGGTGCCCACCAGATTCAGGGGGTTGGGCGGACAGCCGGGAACGTTGATGGCTTTGACGCCTTCGGCCCCGAAACAGTCGTTCACGCCCTTGGCCCCGGTGGGGTTGGGCGCGGCGGCCTGCACGCCGCCGTAGGCGGCGCAGGTGCCGTAGGCGATGACCGCTTTGGCCTTGGTCAGCACCTTGCGGTTGATGTCGATCATGTTGTGGTTGCCCACGCGACCGAAGTTGCCGCTGTCGCCGGTGGGAATGCCGCCTTCCACGATGGCGATGAAGCCGTCGGGGGAGTTCACGGCGGCCTCAAGGGCGGCTTCGGCCGCATCACCCGCGGCGGCCATGATGGTTTCCTGATAATCGAGCGAGATGGTGTCGAAAAGCAGGACATCCAGGTTGGACTTGGCGTCCGTGAAGTTCTTCACATCGGGCTGGTTGGTGGTGCGCAGGAAGGCTTCCGTACAGCCGGTGCATTCGGCGTTGTGCAGGTAAACCACGCTGGGGCGCTTGCCCGTGAGGGCTTTGGCCACTTGGGGGGCGAAGGACGGGCCCAGGCCCATAGCCACCGCCACCGCCGTACAGTATTTCAAAAACTGACGACGGTTGATCCCTTTTTCTTCCAGCCGCTTTTCCACATTATCCCTTGCGAGACCAACGGCAAATCGCATTCTCAAGCCTCCTTATCTCATGGCCGGCAGGCGCGTGAGGAGAAAAATCCGGGAAATATTCCATAATATTCCCCACATACTGCCGTGAGCCTACCCCTTTCGCCGTAGCTTGGCGAATAAATAATTTCGATAACCTTTTGGTTTGCTATCGGCATACCAAATACTTTGCCGGCCTCTTTCTGCAGAAAGTCTTTTTCTCTTGCTTTGGTCCTTTGCCTCTGCCATTTTTGCCGGAACACCCCTGCGGAGGCGGCTGCATGACCTATCCGAATCTGGCGGCCTGCGTCAAAGACCTGGAACAGCACCGGCAACTCGTGCGCCTGGAATCCTTCACCGTCGACCCCCATCTTGAGCTCGCGGCCATCCAGCGCCGAGCCTATCGCAACGGTGCGCCCGCCCTGCTCTTCACCGGGGTCAAGGGCACCCCCTTCCCCATGCTGGCCGGGCTGTTCGGCACCCTTGAGCGCACCCGTTTCATCTTCCGTTCGGCCTTGGCCGGGGTGGAAGCCCTGCTTGCGGCCAAGGCCGACCCCGCCGCCCTGCTCAGACACCCGACGCAAGCCGTCCGGCTGCCGCGCGTGCTCTGGAATATGCTGCCGCGCAGGGTCAAGACCGGCCCGGCCGTACGCGGGCGTACCCTGCTTTCCCGCCTGCCGCGCCTGATTTCCCACCCACTGGACGGCGGGGGCTACATCACCCTGCCCCAGGTCTATACGGAAGATCCCGACCGCCCCGGCCATATGCGCTCAAACCTGGGCATGTATCGCGTGCAGCTTTCCGGCAATGCCTATGAGCCGGAAAAGGAAGTGGGCCTGCACTATCAGATCCACCGCGGCATCGGCCCGCACCACCTGGCCGCTCTGCGCCGGGGCGAGGAACTGCCGGTGAACGTCTTTGTAGGCGGCCCCCCCGCCCTGACCCTGGCGGCGGTCATGCCCCTGCCCGAAGGCGTGCCCGAAGTCTGCTTTGCCGGAGCCCTCGGCGGCCGGCGCCTGCCGCTGATCATGCGTCCGGGCGCCCTGCCCATCCCGGCCGAAGTGGACTTCTGCCTGTGCGGCCGGCTGCTCAATGCCGACGGCAGGGCGCTGACCAAACCCGAGGGCCCTTTCGGGGACCACCTGGGCTACTACAGCCTGGCCCACAATTTCCCGGTCATGCTGGTGGAGGCCGTATACCACCGCCCGGAGGCCATATGGCCTTTCACCTCCGTGGGCCGGCCGCCCCAGGAAGACACGGTGTTCGGGGCCTTTATCCACGAACTGGCCTCGGCCCTGGTGCCCTCGGTCTTTGCCGGCATTCGCGAAGTCCACGCCGTGGACGCCGCCGGGGTTCATCCCCTGCTCCTGGCCATCGGCCACGAGCGTTACGTGCCCTTTGCCCCGGAACGCATCCCGCAGGAGTTGCTCACAGCCGGCCTGGGCCTGCTCGGCTCCACCCAGACCAGCCTGTCCAAGTATGTGTTGCTTGCGGCCCACGAGGACGATCCGGAGCTTTCCGCCCGCAACATACCGGAGTTCTTTCGGCACGTGCTTGAGCGCAGCAACTTTTCCCGCGACCTGCACTTCATCACCCGCACCACCATGGACACCCTGGACTACAGCGGCATCAGCCTGAACCAGGGCTCCAAGCTGCTCTGGACCGTGGCCGGCGACAAGAAGCGTGAACTGTGCCGTTCTCTGCCCAAATCCCTGCCCCTGCCGGAAGGCTTTGGCGACGCCCGGTTCTTCGCCCCCGGCATCATGGTGCTCCGGGGGCCGGGGCATGACCGCCCGCGCGATGTCCAGGATCCGCGCCTGGAAACCCTGGCCGAAGCCCTGGGCGAACGCTTCAAGGCCAAGGGACGAAGTCTGCCTGCCCTGGTGGTGGTGGCCGATGACGTGGCTTTTGCCGCCGCTTCGTGGGAAAACTTCCTCTGGGTGACCTTCACCCGCTCGGACCCGGCCACGGATCTTTACGGCCCGGGGGCGGAAGTCCACTGCAAGCACTGGCGATGTATGCCGCCGTTGGTAATCGATGCCCGCCTCAAGGCCCATCACGCCCCGCCCCTGGAACCGGACCCGGAAGTGGAACGCCGTATCGACGCTCTGGCTGTCAGGGGCGGCCCACTGCACGGTCTGGTGGATTGAACGCGCGCCGTTTTCCCCATCAGATAAAATCGCTTTCTAAATATGATTGTTTCAGTCAGTTTAAATTTTTTCATAATAGCTACTAATAAAAGCTATAATTAATTGATATTTGTTTATATAAACTTATTCGAAATGCGTTGACTCAAAAATAAAAGAGTATATATCTGACTCGCGAAATCCATATTTCGCGTACCCGGCCTGCCGGCGTCCACGGGGGGAAGCTGCAGGCATTATATAAGGATATACCCATGAGTCGACACATCACGCTTCGGGGGGGGCGCTTCAATGCCGTTGCGCCCACGGAAAAAACCTTCTTCTTCGACTTTGACCCTTCGCAGGCCGTGTTTTCCCGTCAGGGTGACAGCCTGCTGATCCAGCCCGCCGATGGAAACGCCACGTTGGTCGAGAGCTTCTTCTCCTCCGTGCGTACCGGCGGCGTGACGAACTTTGTCCTGACCGACGGCACGCAATTGAGCAGCAAAGACTTTTTCCAGTCCACCAACCCGGAACTGGTCACGGCCATGGGCTATGCCGACGCGACGCCCGCCTCTTCGGGCAGCGGCTCCTATGACGACTCTGTCGGGAGCCTGATCTCCGGTGTGGATAAGCTCTCCACCCTGGGCGCGCTCGCCGACGCGCCCACAACCTCCGCAGCCGGAACCGTCGGCATCGCCGCTTCGCAGGCCCCGGCCGTGTTTGACGCCGGTCTCACGCAGCCTTCGGCCGCGGATTCCTCCGCGTCCGACACCCCGGAGATTCCGACCGGCTCCGGTGTGACCGACGATCCGGAGTCGCCCTTTACCCCGGATGCTCCGAACGATTCCGGTGCAACCGACGACCCGACGCAACCCGTCGAGCCGGTACAACCGGTCGTTCCGGCCGTGCCTACGGAACCGGAATTCCGGGTGGTGGTTTACGGCAGCGCCGCCGACCGGGCTTCCTGGGCATCCGGCACGACCTTCACCCTGTTTGCCGACAGCGGCGCATCCGGAACCATCGCCGAAGTGAGCGCCGGCCCGCACGGCACGGCGCGGTTGCTGCCCGACGGTTCGATCGGCTACATTCCCGACCCGCAGGCGGCCGATTGGTCCGAAGACGGCGGACCGCTGAAGGGCACCATCCTGGTCACCTTTGCCGACGGCAGCATGAAGCTTGTCGAAGTGCTCGTGGTCGACGGCACGGCCTATGATGCGGCGGCCCACGACGATTTGGGCGGCGAGCATCACGAAGGCCTGATCGAAGGCGTTTACAACCTGACCGCCACAGCCCATGATGACGTGTTTGTCCGCCGCAGCGGCTCCGTGAGTCTGGCCGCGGGTTCCAGCCTGGACATGGGCGCCGGCGACGACAGCCTGCTTATCCAGGCGACCGGTGCGACAGGCGGCACAGCGTATGGCATGATCAATTCCACCGTGCGCATAGGCGCCGGCGACGATACAGCGATCATCAATGCTTCAGCGAACGGCGGCAACGCCTACGGTGCCTCCGGCGGCCTGCTGGATATGGGCGGCGGCAACGATGTCCTGAACCTTTCCGTCTCGGCCACGGGCTACAACGGCTCGGTCTATGCCGTGTCCGGCGGCGCCAAAGTTGATCTCTGCAACGGCGACAACGTCGTCACCATCACGAGCGACAGCCAGAGCCGCTATGCCTACGGCATTCACAGCGATACCGGCGGCACCCGCTCCTCTCTGGTTGCGGGCGACGGCAACGACAGCCTGAGCATCAACATCCGGGCGGGCACCGTCGGCGCGGCCGGGACCAACTCGCTGATCAATATGGGCGACGGCGACAACCTGATCGCCCTGGACGTCCGGGGCACCACCTCGACATCGCTCTATGGCCTGGACCGGAGCGAGGTACGCACGGGTTCGGGCAACGACACCCTGTCCATCACCATGCGTGGGGGAAGCGGCATCAGTTCCGGCACGGTGAACATGGGCGACGGCGACAACCTGCTCTCCATCACGGGCGCGGATTCCGCCCTGTCCGGCACGATCGTCATGGGCTCGGGCAACGACTCCATCCTGATTGACGACACGGGCTCCCCCTCCTCCTCCGCCGGCAAATATGGCCTGTACGGGTACAGCAACGTCAGCATGGGCGCGGGCGACGACCTGGTGAAGGTCACTTTAACCGGCAGCAGCGCCGAGGCTCTGCGCACCGGCACCCTGGACATGGGCAGCGGCAACGATAGGATTTCCTTCCAGGTGACCGCGACCTCTTCTTCGGCCGTCGGGCTGAACGACTCGGCCCGGCTTTACATGGGCGCGGGTGACGATTTGCTGAACATCTCGGCCACCGTGCGCAACGGTGCCTCCCTGGTCGCCGGTCTGCACAACAGCTCCCTGGTGGACCTGGGCGACGGCAACGACACCATGCGGCTGTATGCGACGGCAAACAGCACGGCGGCCAATGTTTACGCCTATGGGGCGGCGGGCGCCAAAATCACGGCCGGCGACCGCAACGACGACGTGCTACTGCGCGCCTCGGCTTCCACCAGCGCGGCCAAAGGCACGGCCGAAGCCGACGGCGTGACCTCCGGCACCATCGACATGGGCGTCGGCGACGACACCCTGACCATTGAGGCTTCGGCCTCCGGGGCCAACGCCATCGCTCGCGGCGTTCACGCGCTGTATTTTCAAAGCTATACCGTGGACGGCGGCGCCGGGGACGACCTGATCAGCCTGAACGCCGTGGCCTCGGGCGCGCTCTCCTCCCTGGCCGTGGGCGTGGGGAACGCCACCCTGCAGGCCGGAACGGGCGACGACACCCTGACCTTCTCGGCCACGGCAACCGGCGGCAACGCCTCGGCCATGGCCCTGCAGCAAGCAATCGTCAACCTGGGCGACGGCAACGATCTGATGCACATCAACGTCCATTCCGACGGCGACGCATACGGCCTGAACGACGGCACCGACGGTTCCAAAGTGACCGGCGGCACGATGCTGGATCTCGGCAACGGCGACGACAGCCTGTTCATCAACGTGCATGCCGGGCGTGACGCCTATGGCATCCACAACTCCACGTTCTCGGCCGGCGCGGGCAACGACCACGTGGTCATCCACTCAGACGGCGCGAACAGCTGGGGCCTGCACGGGGCCACAATCGATATGGGGGCCGGCAACGACCATCTGGAAATCACGGCAAGCACGGCCGCGTTCAACTCCAGCATCAACATGGGCGCCGGCAACGACAGCCTGTTCCTTTCCGGCACCATAGACGGCAACGTGAGTATTCTGGCGGGCGACGGCCGGGACGTGCTGCACATCGACGGCACCACGACCGGCACCGGGTTCTTCCAACTCATCGACGCGGGTGCCGACGACGACCTGATCATTCTGGGCCGGCACTCCTCCATGAGCGGCAACGCTGACATCCACGGCGGCACGGGCATCGACGTGCTCAAGCTCGACGCCGGCCTGGACGTCTTCAACTTCACCGCGCACGCCGGGCACATCACCGGCCTGGAACGCCTGGATCTAACCTCCGGCGCGCACGAGATCACTCTGGGGCTGAACGATGTGCTCAGTCTGACCAACGACGCCTCCGGAGCCGGAGCGGGTGAATCGTTGCGCATTTTCGGCGACAACGACGACCTGATGCACCTGGCGGGCGACGGCTGGTTGATCGATTCCGGCAAAACCGTTACTCTGACGGAAACGGACGGCTCGACCCACGACTACTGCACGGCCGTCAACGGAACCACCACCGTATACTTCGACGCGCATATCCGCTTGGATCTGCTCGCCGTCACCGGCTGAAATACCCGCTAAAAACATAAAGCCCCGTATCGCCGGCGACCGGTGATGCGGGGCTTTATGCGCTTCTCGAAGATGCTTGTGCCGGACCGGTCCCGTTCGGTCGGACGCGCGGCAGGCATGGGCGGCCCAGCGATATATATAAAGAAACAATATGTTAAATATCCCTATTCCTACGAATATTTTACGGCAAACTGCAACCCTATCTCATGATACGTCACGTGAATGTAACATAATGTATTACCTGTGGACAAATACGTTTTAAGCATGGTAAATTTCCATTTCATAACTCCGTAAAAATATAAATGTACATCTTTGCTGTCTATATATATGCAAAAATCGGAATAAAAATTTGATTTTTATGAACTATTATTCATAATTTTTATGCTTTCCAATTCATATTAACCTCTCTGCACGATGAATGATAATTTCGTAGTTCTTCCACAAAAAATACATTCCCAGCCGTATTTTTCGCTTTCTACTTGCTATTTTGTCGAGGTTGCAGCAAATTGCAAAAAAAAGATTTTTCCCCGAAACTCCAGCGCGAAGGCGCTGCCCTTAACTCACCGGACCGTGGAATGGAAAATTTTTTGCCTTTCTCCCGCCCAGCCATCGGCGATGAAGAGATTGCCGCGGTTGAAAAAGTTTTGCGCTCCGGCTGGATAACCACCGGCCCGTTGAACCAGGAGCTTGAGACGGCTTTTTGCAGAGCATTCGGCTGCAGGCACGCCGTTGCTCTTGCCTCGGCCACCGCCGGCATGCACGTGGCCCTGGCCGCCCTCGGCGTCGGCCCGGGAGATGAGGTGATCACCCCTTCGCAGACCTGGGTTTCCACCCTGAACATGATCGTTCTGCTTGGAGCCGAGCCGATCATGGTCGATGTGGACCGCGAAACCCTGATGGTCGACGCGCAAAGTGTGGAAGCGGCCATCACGCCCAAAACCAAGGCCATTGTGCCGGTGCATTACGCCGGAGCCCCCCTGGATCTGGACCCTTTGCGGGCCGTAGCCAAGGGCCACGGCATTGCCCTGGTGGAGGATGCCGCCCATGCCGCGGGCTGCCGCTACAAAAATGAATGGGTGGGTGCGCAAGGCACGTCCATCTTTTCTTTTCACGCCATCAAGAACGTCACCTGCGCGGAAGGCGGCCTGATCGCCACAGACGACGACCTTCTGGCGGAACGCATACGGCGCCTGAAATTCCATGGTCTGGGCGTGGATGCCTTTGACCGCGAACAGTTGGGCCGCAAGCCGCAGGCCGAAGTTGTCGAGCCGGGCTACAAGTACAACCTGTCCGACCTGCATGCGGCCCTTGCGGTGACGCAGTTGGCCCGGCTGCCGGAACTGAACGCGCGCCGCAAGGCTTTGGCCGAACGCTATTCGCGGGCTCTCGCGGGCTCCCCCTTTCTGCCGTTGGGCCTGCCGGGCTATGCCCATGAGCATGCCTGGCATCTCTTTATGATCCGGGTGGACAAGGAGCGCTGCGGGCTTGACCGCGACACCCTGATGGAGCGGCTCAAGGCCGTGAACATCGGCACCGGCCTGCATTTTCGGGCTGCGCACACCCAAAAGTATTACCGCGAGCGCTATCCGCATCTGTCGCTGCCCAACACGGAATGGAACTCCGCCCGGCTGTGTACCCTGCCGCTTTTCCCGGACATGACCGAAAGCGACGTTGACCGCGTGCTGGACGCCCTGTTCGCCATCCACAGGAATCCGCATGCATAGCAACGCACCCATCCGCAAAGTTTCCGTGGTGATTCCGGTATACAACGAGCAGGAGTGCCTGCCCGAGTTGCTGGAAAGGACGACCGCCGCCTGCCGCCTGCTGGAACGGGAATATGAAATCATTCTGGTGGACGACGGCAGCACGGATGCATCGGCCGACATTCTGCGAGCCGCTGCGGAGCAGCCGGCTGCCTGCGTTGTCGTGATCCTGCTCAACCGCAACTACGGCCAGCACTCGGCGGTCATGGCCGGTTTGAGCCAGGCGGACGGTGATCTGATCATCACCCTGGACGCCGATCTGCAGAACCCGCCCGAAGAAATTCCCCGTCTGGTAGAGGCGGCGGAACAAGGCTACGACGTGGTCGGCACGGTGCGCGGCGACCGCCAAGACACCCGGTTTCGCAAATTCTGCTCCCGGCTGATCAACAAGCTGATCCAGCGGGCCACCGGAAAGGGCATGGAAGACTACGGCTGCATGCTGCGCGCCTATCGCCGGCACATTGTCGTCGCCATGCTGGGCTGCCATGAGCGCAGCACCTTCATTCCCATTCTGGCCAACACCTTTGCCCGCAAAACCGTGGAGCTCAAAGTCGCCCACGACGAGCGAAAATTCGGCGATTCCAAATACAGCCTGGTCAAGCTGGTCAATCTGATGTTCGATCTGATCACCTGCCTGACCACCACGCCCTTGCGCCTGTTGAGCGTGCTCGGCTGCGCCGTTGCCTTTTCCGGCTTTCTGCTGGCCGCTGTGCTGATTGTGCTGCGGCTTCTTCTGGGGCCCGGCTGGGCGGCCGAGGGCGTGTTCATGCTCTTTGCCATCCTGTTCATCTTTGTCGGCGCCCAGTTTATCGGTCTGGGGCTGTTGGGGGAATATATCGGCCGCATCTATAACGACGTGCGCGCCCGGCCCCGATATTTCATTCAGCAAGTGGTGGGCAAAACGCCGACCCAAGACACAAACACCAATACAATCCTATGAAAGCAGTTGTTTTTGCCTATCACGACATAGGCTGCACCGGCCTGCGGGCCTTGATCGACGCCGGTTATGAAATCCAGGCGGTCTTCACCCATGCGGACGATCCGAATGAAAAGCGGTTTTTTGCCTCCGTGGCACGCCTGGCCGCCGATTACGGTCTGCCCGTGTTCGCGCCCGAAGACGCCAACCACCCGCTCTGGCTGGAGCGCCTGCGCAAGCTCGGCCCGGATGTCATTTTTTCCTTTTATTACCGCAACATGCTCAGCGAAGAACTGCTGGCCATCGCGCCCAAGGGCGGTTTCAACCTGCACGGCTCGCTGCTGCCCCGCTATCGGGGCCGGGCGCCGGCCAACTGGGCTCTGGTCAACGGAGAACACGAAACCGGCGTCAGCCTGCATGCCATGGTCAAGCGCCCGGATGCCGGAGATATTGCCGGGCAACGCGCTGTGCCCATTGTCGAAGAGGATGACGCCCTCAGCCTGCACGGCAAGCTGAACGAGGCCGCCCGCGAACTGCTGGCGGAGATTCTGCCGCAGATCAAGGACGGTTCCGTCGTTCTGCGCAAACAGAACGAGGCCGAAGCCTCCTACTTCGGCCGGCGCACCCCGGCCGACGGCCTCATCGATTGGCACAAGCCGGCCCGGGCGATCTACAACCTGGCCCGCGCCGTGACCGACCCCTATCCGGGGGCCTTCACCTACTTCGGCCGGCAAAAGATGATCGTCTGGAAGGCCCGTGTCCGTGACGAACGGCATGAGCATCTGCCCGGAACGGTGCTGTCTTTGAACCCTCTGGTCGTGGCCTGTGCCGAGGGGGCTCTGGAGATTCTCTCCGGCCAGGGCCCGGACGGACTGTACATGCAGGGCGCCCGGCTGGCCGAAAGCCTGAGCCTGGCCCGGGGCGCGCGTCTGGGCGAAGAACCCGGCCCGGCCGGCCGGCACAAGTCGCCCGTGCGCGTGCTGATCTTTGGGGTCAACGGCTTTATCGGCAACCACCTGACCGAACGCCTACTCAACGATGGCGGCTACGAAGTCTATGGCATGGACATAGGCTCCGAGACCATCGGCCGCTTTCTGGATTGCCCGAATTTCCACTTTGTGGAAGGCGACATCGGCATCCACACCGAATGGATCGAATACCAGATCAAGAAATGCGACGTGGTCCTGCCCCTGGTGGCCATTGCCACGCCCATTGAATATACGCGCAACCCCTTGAGGGTGTTCGAGCTGGATTTTGAGGAGAACCTGAAAATCGTGCGCCACTGCGTCAAATACAAGAAGCGCATTCTTTTCCCGTCCACCTCCGAAGTTTACGGCATGTGCGACGACGACGAATTCGACGAAGATTCGTCCCGGCTGATCCTCGGCCCAATCAACAAACAGCGCTGGATCTATTCGGCCTCCAAGCAGCTTCTGGACCGGGTCATCTGGGCTTATGGGGCCACGGAAGGCTTGAAATTCACCCTGTTCCGGCCCTTCAACTGGATCGGGCCGCGCCTGGACAACCTGGATTCCGCGCGCATCGGCTCTTCCCGCGTGATCACCCAGTTCATTCTCAACCTGGTGGACGGCTCGCCCATCAAGCTGGTGGACGGGGGCGCGCAAAAGCGCTGCTTCACCGACATCAACGACGGCGTCGACGCCCTGGTCCGGATCATTCAGAACAAGGGCGGCCGCTGCGACGGGCAGATCATCAACATCGGCAACCCGGACAACGAGGCCGGCATCCGCGAGCTGGCCGAACTGCTGCTCGACTGCTTTGAAAAACACCCCCTGCGCCGGCACTTTCCGCCCTTTGCCGGGTTCCAGACCGTGGAAAGCGGCAATTACTACGGCAAAGGCTATCAGGATGTGGCCCACCGCAAGCCCAGCATCAGGAACGCCCGCCGTCTGCTCGACTGGAGCCCGGTGGTGCCCTTCCGGCAGACCATTGAAGAGACCCTGGATTTCTTCCTGCGCACGGCCGTGACCTTGCCCGGCGGGAATGAATGAAACGCGTCGGCCTGAGGGTGGATGCCGATACCTTCAGCGGCACCAGGGACGGCGTGCCCCGGCTGTTGCGCCTGTTTGCCGAACACGCCGTCAGGGCAGGCTTTTTCTTCAGTGTCGGTCCCGACAATATGGGGCGCCACCTCTGGCGCCTGCTCCGGCCGGCCTTTTTGTGGAAAATGCTGCGCTCCAACGCGCCTTCGCTGTACGGCTGGAGCATTTTGCTGGCAGGCACGGCCTGGCCGGGCAGGCTCATCGGCAAGTCTCTGGGGGACTGCATGCGCCAGGCCCTGGCCGAAGGCCACGAAGTGGGGCTGCATGCCTGGGATCATCAGGCCTGGCAGGCGCATATGCTCCACTGGCCCCAGGAAAGGCTGGAGCAGGAAGTGCGCAAGGGGCTGGAAACCCTGGAAGACATTCTGGGAGAAAAGGTCACCTGTTCGGCCGCGCCCGGCTGGCGTGCCGATCAACGGGTGCTTGCAGCCAAGGAGCGCTTCCATTTCCGCTACAACAGCGACTGCCGGGGGAACGGCCCGTTTCGCCCCCTGCTCGACGACGGCCGCTGGGGCACGCCGCAGGTTCCGGTGAGCCTGCCGACTTTTGACGAAATTGTCGGGGCCGAGGTACGCGAAGCGGATTTTAACGACCACATTCTTCGGGCCATGCGGGACTGCCCCGGCACGCCGGTCTACACCATCCACGCCGAGGTGGAAGGGTGTTCCCGAACGGCCCTGTTTGAGGAGCTTCTGGTCAAGGCCGAAGCCGCGGACATTGTCTTTTGTCCCCCGGGCGACCTGCTCCCGGAGCGGCTTGAATCACTGCCGCCGGGCAGGGTCGCCTGCCTGCCTTTTCCGGGCCGCGAAGGCTGCCTGGGTTGTCGGATCGACACGGAGACACAGTGACCACAACGCCCACAGAAACGAAGAGCACACCGGCGATTTTGCTCTTGCTGCTCTTTTTTGTCCTCACCTATCTTGTGCCGCTGAACAACAGCGGCCTCTGGCAGCCGGACGAAACCCGCTACGCCGAAATCAGCCGTGAAATGGTCCAGAGCGGCGACTGGGTTGTGCCGCACCTGCTGGGCATGCGCTATTTTGAAAAACCCATTGCCGGCTATTGGGTGAACAGTGTGAGCCAACTGGTGTTCGGCGAGAACAATTTTGCCGTGCGCTTCGGGTCCGCGCTCAGCACCGGCCTGAGCGCAATTCTGGTCTTCAGCCTGGCCATGCTCCTGTGGCGCGAACGTAAAACGGCCTTTGCCGCTTCGCTGATCTACCTTTCCATGATCCTGGTGCTCTGCGTCGGCACCTACAGCACCCTCGACCCCATGTTTACCCTGTGGATGAGCGCGGCCTGCGTCTGTTCATGGCTGACACTGCGGGCCGGGACGCGCCGGGGCAAGGCCGGGGCATGGGCGCTGCTGGGGCTGGCCTGCGGCATGGGCTTTCTGACCAAGGGCTTTATCGCCTGCGCCGTGCCTGTTGTGGCGGTGCTGCCGGTCTTTGTGCGGGAAAAGCGTTTTGGCGAATTACTCCGATACGGCCCCCTGGCCGTGATCGCGGCCGCCCTGATCAGCCTGCCCTGGAGCCTGCTGATCGCCCAACGGGAACCGGACTTCTGGAACTATTTCTTCTGGGTGGAACACATTCAACGCTTTGCGGGCGAACGCGCCCAGCACGGCGAGCCCTTCTGGTTTTATCTGCCGCTTTTCCTTGCCGGCAGCGTCCCCTGGCTGGGCCTTTTACCCGGGGCTCTCCGTGGCGGCTGGAAAGAGCGCCCGGCCCGGCCGGAGTTGTTCTTTCTGCTCAGCTGGGCAATCATGCCGCTGCTTTTCTTCAGCCTGGCCAAGGGCAAGCTGCCTACCTACATCTTGCCCTGCATGGCTCCCCTGGCCCTGCTCCTGACTCGCTATGGCCAAGGCCGCGTCCTGGACGGACGGCTGCGGGCCCTGACCTGCAACGCCTGGATCAATCTGGGGCTCGGTGTTGTGGGTACCCTCGCCTTGGCCGTACTGGTGATTGCGCCGGCGCCCATACCCGTTATTTTTACTTCGCAAGAACGGCCGAAACTGCTCCTGGGCGGAGCGGTTCTGGTGCTCTGGTGCCTGATTGCCGGCATATCCCTGCGCCGGCCCGCCAAATTCTGGCAGTTGGCTGCAATCTGCCCGCTGCTGGTAATTTCGGTCATAGGTATGGTGCTGCCGGAACGAGTGACCAACCTCAAACAGCCGCAGGCCTTCATCCAGAAACACATGCGAGAGCTGCAAGGCTGCCGTTTCATTCTGACCAACAATGTCGGCCTGGCCGCGTCCCTGGCCTGGGAACTGAAACGCAAGGATCTGCTGCTGGTGCATGACGCCGGGGAACTGACCTATGGGCAACGCTACCCGGACAGCCGGGACCGCCTGCTGTCAAATGACGAACTGGCCCCCTGGCTCCAACAGGCCAAGCGCCAGGGGGACGCGGCCCTGCTTCTGAGGCCTTCAAAAGCGGGCGAACTTCCCTCTTACGTGCCGGTCCCGGATGCCGAAAGTCGAATCTATCGCTATGTTCTGCTGTTGTATCGGCAGCGGACCACGCCCTAAAGCCCCATGACCGGTTACCTGCTGCTGTTGTGCACCGTCCTCTTGACCGGCGCCGGCCAGATCTTCCAGAAGCAGGCGGCCCAGCGCCTGCAGGCCCCGGCAGATCAACCGGGACGCCTGGCTTCCGCCCTCGGCCGACTGGCCTGCGCGGTCGTCTGCCTGGCCTTGGGCATGGCTACTTGGCTCGGGGTGCTGCAGCGTCTGCCCGTGGGCCTGGCCTACCCCATGCTGAGCTTGAACTTCGTCATGGTGGCCCTGGCCTCACGCTGCATCTTTGACGAGATGGTCTCGGCACGGCACTGGCGCGGCATTGCCGTGATCATGCTGGGGATCGTGCTTATGGGCATCGGGCAATGAACGCCGAGAAGCGCACCGACGCGCGCCGGCGGGGCTTGGCCTGGTGCGGCGCCAGTATTCTACTGGTCACCCTGGCCCAGTTGGCCCTGACATGGGCCGTGCAGCACCTGCCGCAACTCTCCCCGGCAAGTGCCCTGCAGATCCTCCTGACCGGCCCCCGAATTCCGCTCGCCCTGCTCCTGGGCGGCTTGTCGGCTTATGCCCTCTCCATGATCTGCTGGCTTTTCGCCCTGCGCCGCATTCCTCTGCGCTCCGCCTACCCGATGCTCAGCCTCAGCTACGCCCTGGTCTACCTCCTGGCCGCCGCCCTGCCCTGGTTTGACGAGCCCGTGACCATGCTCAAAACGGCCGGGGTGATCCTGATCGTGTTCGGCGTCCGGCTTGTCCATGCGGCCGACAAGGACAGCACAAGCGCTCCTCCCCCCGGCCGACAATAGCCGTTGCTCGGACTCCCCTCTCGTGAGTGAAAATGCTCCAGGGGCTGTTTCCAAATGCAGGATTTCGCTCCAAAGACAAGAAAAGCGGCCCCTTCCGCGCAGGGACGTGGACTCTGATGGTCCTCGACCGGAGCGGAAGGGGCCGCTTGACGCAGTATTTGGACGAAAGACTCATTTAGAAACAGCCCCTAAACCAGAGACCCGCCCTTGGCATGATACTTCAGAATGCCCTCGGCGCAGCGGTAGGCCAGAGCACCCACGGTGCCGGTGGGGTTGCGGCCGCTGTTGTGCGGGAAATTGCCCGCGCCCACGACAAAGAGATTCTCGCAATCCCAATGCTGCAAGTACGAGTTGACCACACTGTCCTTGGAATCGGCGCCCATAACGGTGCCGCCTGTATTGTGCGTGGTCTGGTAGGGAACGATGTTGTAATCCTTGCCGTTGGGCGCCGAACTGAAACCAACGGGGTTCATGGCCTTGGCAATCTGTTCGATCTTTGTGGTCAGAAAAGCGAACAGGGCCCGGTCCTGCTCCGTAAAGTTGTAGGTCAGGCGCAGAAGCGGCATGCCATAGGCATCTTTATAGGTATCGTCGAGCGACAGATAGTTGTCCCGGTGCGGCATGGAGGCACCCTGCGCTCCGATGCCCAGGGTGCGGTTGAAGTTCTGCAGGGAGGCTTTCTTGAATTCCGCTCCCCAGGTCGGTGTGCCCGGCGGAACGGGATTGTTCTCGATGGGGCGTTTGCCCGCCTGCAACAACGAGATCAGGCCGCCGTGGATGAAATCCAGTTTGGCATGATCGAAGTTGTCGCCGTTGAAATCGTCGATGCCGATGCCCAGGGCCCCCGCGCCCGCATACAGGTTCATCCGGTCTTTGAAAAAAACCGTGGTGCCCGGTGTAATCTGGTAACAATAGTTTTTGCCCAGGGTACCTTTACCCGTGGTCGGATCGTACGGCGTGCCGATCTTGGAAACCATAAGCAGTTTCGCGTTGTTCATCACATAACTGCCCAGCACCACGATATCCGCGGGCTGGATGTATTCCTCAAGGGTAAGCGTGTCGACGTAGCGCACGCCGGTGGCCCGGCCGCCCTTCTTCAATATCTCCAGCACATTGGTGTTGCAGCGCACTTCGCAGTTGCCGGTCTTTTCGGCCGTGGGGATGACCGTGTTGGTAGGGGAAGCCTTGGCGTCATATTCGCAGGCAAAACGCTCGCAAAAGCCGCAGTACATGCAGGGGTTCAACTGCGCGCCGTCCGGGTTGGTATAGGCGTCGGAGGCGATGCCTGCCGGCAGCATATACGGATGATACCCCACGTTATGGGCGGCCCGCTCGAAGATTTGCAGGACGGGCGTCTTTTTCAGAGGCGGCAGCGGAAACGGCGCGGAACGTTTGCCGTCGAACGGACTAACCGACGCTCCGGAAACGCCGATGATTTTCTCAAACCTGTCATAATACGGTTCCATCTGTTCATAGCTCAAGGGCCAGTCCTGCAGCAGGTAGCCTTCGCCGAGCCTGTCCTTGCCGTAACGCTCGGCCGTCATGGTCTTGATCCGGAAATCATAGTCGAAAAAGCGGAAACACAAGCCGTTCCAGTGCACGCCGGCGCCGCCCAGGCCGTCACCGAGCAGAAAGGACCCCAGCCGGCGCATGGGCAGAGCCGGCATCTGCGTATTATTCCGGAATGTTACGGTTTCTTTGGATAAATCCTGCATCAGCCCGTAGTTGAGGGCGTAGCGCCATTCGTCGTGGATCTCCTGAAAATCCTCAACCCCTCTCCGGGAGCCCCGCTCCAGACCCACTACGCTGAGGCCGGCCTTGGCGCACTCCGCGGCCGCGATACCGCCGGTGAAGCCCACGCCCACTGTGACCACATTCACCTTTTTCAATTCTTTCGCCATAAGTCATCTCCGAAAATAGTTGGCAGCGCTACTGCATGTCGGCCAGAGAAACCGGGGGAATGAGATCAAAGCCGGCGTCGTCAATGACGTCGAGATTGGCCATTCGGGGACCGGGATATTCCTTGAGTTTCCAACCGCGCATGGCCTCGTTGCCGGCGTAAATGGGGTCGGCATACACCCCGGCGAGTACGGCCCCCCGCAGCAGGGCAAAGAACTGCGACGAGCTGAAACCTTCGGTCGGAATCTCCCCGGCCTCGCACATTTTCAAGATCCGATCTTTTTGCTCGGCGCCGAGATCCGGAAAGTCTTTGGAGAATTTCGCCCCGGCCTGCGCATTGAGGGCTGCGATGCCCTGCAGGAACATGTCCCTGCGCAACAGGGGCGTCTGGGATCCCTGGGTGGGAGCCCCGGGGGAAAAAGGGCCGGACATGTACTCGCGGGCGTTGTACCCGTAAGCCCCGGCCAGTTGGTTGTCGATGAAGTACGGCACTTGAAGTTCCACAGCTCCGGGGCCGGTCCCGTCTTTGGGGAAAATGCGCTCCGCGGCTTCTGAAATAGTTTTGAATTCCAGATCGTTGGTAAAAAACATCCTGCCTCGGGAAAAGCCTGCCTCCTTGTCGGCGGCCAGGGCATGCTGTTTCGCCTCATGGGGTTCTGCCGCCACAGCCGGCAGAACAGTTCCACTCAGAGCGGCAACCCCCGCCGCGATACCGGTGGTTTTCAAAAATTGACGGCGCGAGAAACTCGACGTGTCGGACATGGCATCTCTCCTGGCTATAATTTAGGCAAGTGCAAAAAATCTACAATTTGCCCAGGGCCAAGACAATAATTCTTTTAAAATTCGGGCATATTTCTAATGTGCCAAGCGGCAACGGACAGCCGAACGGTGGCGGCCGTTCGCGAGGGTGAGACCTGCCGGGCGGGAGTGAGACTCTTCGACGGACCGGGGGAGGATCTCGCAGCCACAGCCGGCCCTTCCTCACGTGCCTGGTTGGATTTTTACCTTGTCGATTTTTACCGTAAAGGATTAAAGATCGCTCTCTATACGTATATAATCAAAAAAATTACGATAATATCACTGATATTATTTATTATTATAACAACAATAACACCACAAAAAATATAGCACCTTTTTCTCTCGACTCTGCTAAGCATACGGCGTTCTACATAGAAATATACCGCCTATGTCCACCGGAACATTCGCGTGTGCATATCGCATTACGGACGGTGGCGGTGTTGGGGGTATTGGGCAACCCACACGGCAGGCGATATGAAACAAAGGAGAGATATATGAGTCGGAAAAATACATCCGGAACGCCGGCCGGAGGCGCGCTCACGCCACCGGAGTTGACCCTCAGGGGAATTATCCTGGGGGCGCTCATCACCCTTGTTTTCACTTCGTCAAACGTCTATCTGGGGCTCAAGGTCGGGCTGACCTTTTCGTCGTCAATTCCGGCGGCCGTCATTTCCATGGCGGTGCTCAGCTTTTTCTCCAGGTCGAACATCTTGGAAAACAATATGGTGCAAACCCAGGCATCGGCGGCCGGCACGCTCTCCTCGGTCATTTTCGTGCTGCCGGCCATTCTGATGATTTCTTACTGGAGCGCTTTCAAGTTTTGGGAAACCATGCTGATCTGCCTTGCCGGCGGCTGCCTCGGGGTCATCTTTTCCATACCGCTGCGTCGGGTGATGGTGGTGAACAGCCCGCTGCCCTACCCGGAGGGCGTGGCCGCGGCGGAGATACTCCGCGCCGGGCACAGCGAGGACAAAACGAGTGAGGGCGGCGCCAAAGATATTCTGTTCGGCGGCATCGTGGCGGCCGTGATCAATTTCTGCAGTTCCGGCCTGCACCTTATTTCGGACCAGGCAAGCCTGTGGTTCAACTCCGGCCGGGCCATTTTCCAGGTTCCCCTGGGCTTTTCCCTGGCCCTGGTCAGCGCCGGTTACCTGATGGGGCTCACCGCCGGCCTGGCCATGCTTGTCGGAGCATTTCTGGCCTGGGGCGTCTTTGTTCCCTACCTTACCGCCCACATGGCCCAGGTGGCCGGCAGCATCTCGGATATCGCCATGGGCGTGTGGTCCACCAAAGTCCGCTTCATCGGGGCCGGCACCATTGCCGTGGGCGCGGTCTGGACGCTGCTGACCCTGCTCAAGCCGATGATCGAGGGCGTCCGCCTTTCTTTCCAGGCCATCCGCGACAGAAACAACGGCGCGATCATAGACAGAACCGACCTGGACATGTCCATGGGGTCGCTTCTGCTTCTGATGGCCTTTCTGGTGCTGATCATGATCGGCACCTTCTATTCTTTTGTGAGTTCGGCGCCCATATCGCCGCTGCTGGGCTGGGGACTGGTGGCTTTCGCGGTTGTGGCGGCCTTTTTGATCGGCTTCTTCGTCTCAGCGGCCTGCGGCTACATGGCCGGGCTCATCGGCTCTTCCAACAGCCCTATTTCGGGCATCGGGATCATTGCCATCATCATCACTTCCACCTTGCTGGTCTTTCTTGACTCCGGCATGCACATCTTCGGCACCCCCGAAGGCAAGAAGTTCGGCATGGCCCTGGCCATCTTCATCACCACGGCCGTGGTCAGCGTGGCCACCATTGCCAACGACAACCTGCAGGATCTGAAAACCGGGCAACTGGTCGGCGCAACTCCCAAAAACCAGCAGATCGCCCTGCTGATCGGCTGCGTGGTAGGCTCCATCGTCATCGCGCCGACCCTGGGACTTTTGTATGAGGCCTATGGGTTTGCCGGCGCGGTCCTTCCCCGGGTGGGCATGAACCCCGCAGACGTGCTTTCCGCCCCTCAGGCCACACTGATGATGACTGTGACCCAGGGCATCTTCGGCCACAATCTGGACTGGAGCATGCTGGGCATCGGCCTGTTGGTCGGGACCGGGGTCATTTGCCTCGATGCGATTCTCGGCAAGAAAACCCGCAGCATGCGCCTGCCGGCTCTGGCCGTCGGCCTGGGCATTTACCTGCCCCCGAACATCACGGCCGCGATCATCATCGGCTCATTGATCAGCCTGGCCGTAAACAGCCGCCTGAAGGCCAAGGACGCGCGCGACAACACTTCCCGGTTTGAAACCAACAAGCGCGGGGTACTGATCGCCTCCGGCTTCATCGTGGGCGAAAGCCTCATGGGCGTTGCCCTGGCCATTCTGATTCTGGTCAGCCTTTCCCTGGGCTTCAGCGATTCGCCCTTCAGCATCGAGCCGACGCTCACCGCGCTGCTCGGCGGCAGCTTTGGGACCATACACGAGATGGCCGGGCTTCTGGTCTTTGCCGTGACCTGCTTCGTGTTTTACAAGAAATCCACGTAAGGGGAAAAAGCCCCGGGCGGTTTGCGTCCGAGGCAAAGGCAAGGGTTGGCTCCGGGCTTGGTCCGGGGGCAACCTTTGCTTTTTAGAGCACTTTAACTTTGAGATTTTATCTCAAAATTAAAGTGCTCTGGCGGACGCGTAAGCGGGCGCCCGCTTGCGCTCTTCTTACAGCATAATCTCCAGCCCCACGCCCACTTCGTGTATGGGCAGCCGGCTGTGGATCGCCGCCTTGGCGGCAAAAGAAACACAGTGGCAGGGGTAAAGGTTGGTGATCTTGTTGCGCTCGAAATACTCGATGGTTTTCGTGAGCTGCTCCGAGACCTCAAGAAGGTGAAAACCGCCCAGCACCCCGGCAATGCGCTCCTCGCCGCAAACCTTTCGGGCCTGTTCGATGATGTTGCAGATGCCGCTGTGCGAGCAGCCCGTGACGATGAACAGGCCATTTTCGGTTTTGAGGGCCAGGGCGGAATCGTCCATCACAAAGTCATCCCGCGTGCCGCCGGCGTCTTTCATAAAGCCCACGGGCTTGGTGCGCTCAAAATCCGTGACCGCGGGTATTTCCCCCAGAAAGACCACATGCTCGCTGATGGCACAAGGCTCTTTGGTCAGCACCAGGCGGCCGACGTCTTCCAGAAAGGACCGCTCCACCGGGCAACCGACGGGAATCGCCCCATCATAGCGCTCGGCAAAGATGCCGGGATGCGCCACGATGGTAATCTCGCGCATGTCCACGGACCAGGGCAAAAAGCGCAGGCCCCGGGTGTGGTCGTTGTGCCCGTGGGAAAGGGCGATGTGCGAAATCGCCTTCAGGTCCACATGCAGCAAGCCCGCGTTTTTGATGCAAACGTCTGAATAGCCGCAGTCCAGAAGAATCTTCGCCTCGCCGTCCTCCAGATAAAAGCCGGCCGCCGGCTCGCCCAGATAATAGCGATCGATGTAGGTGTTGTTGTCCACCAGAACGAGAATGCGCATGGCTGTTCTCCTCGAACAATTTCATTTTGAAATTGCCTCTAAAACCATATTGCCGCCGAACTCCCGAACGAGCCCGCAAGCGGACGCCCGCTTACGCTGCCGTCAGAGCAGATGAACATTTTCAACGTTCATCTGCTCTCGTGTCCCACCGCGTCTGTTCAGGGATACACCGAGTCTGCCGGCCGGCGGCCCGCCGGTCAATGGAGCGGCGCCCGCCACGCCGCGTCCTCCTGCAGCCGGCGTAGGCAAAAAGACTTCCCAAAGCCCCAAGTGACTCCGTCGTATGCAAACAGCCATTTTTCCGGAAAAAATCGACCGGCAAGGCTTGACTCCCCGCCGTAATCTGAGTAGATCTCTCCCTCGCGTCGGGATGTAGCGCAGTCTGGGAGCGCACCTGAATGGGGTTCAGGGGGTCGAAGGTTCAAATCCTTTCATCCCGACCATTAAAAGACGAGATACCCCAAGGGAATCTGAGAAATCAGATTCCCTTTCTCGTTTTAGAAAATACAGCCAGACACCCACCAGACACCCACGGGAAAGATATACGCCCGCGCCCTGATTCGGCGGTGACGCGACTCCCCTGCCTGGTGTTTCCCCGTCTTTCCGCCTTTCCCACACCCAAGGTTAAGAACGATAAAACGCGATTGCCCGGATCACTTCTGAGAATGCAAAAGGCTGGTTTGAAAGTTGTGGGTATTTTCAATTTTAAAATGCTCTAAGATGCACGTAACGCATAGTCGGCTTGATGCCTTCATGCCTCATGAGCCTGTTGTCCTGGTGAGGTCAACGCGCCACTTCCTCTGCCGCTGCGGGGGTCACATATGATTCGGCCATGCCGGCCCAATGTCGTATGAGGGAATAGGCGATCAAAAAACCTGCCGCCAAAGCCACAAGGGCGACGACAAGAGCCAGCACGCCCAACTTGCTCTTTCCGTCGCCTTTCATCATGCCGCTAAAAGCCTCCCCCACCTTCTCGAATACGATCGGGAGATATCGTATGGCATTCACAGTATTTTGTATCTGGGCGTAAGTGTTCCATCCGGCCACCAGAAAAATCGCCGGGCTGCGCTCCTTCAGGGCGGTATGGTATGCCGCACCTTGCTATTCCGGTGCGGCTTTCATATGCTCCAACGTTGCTGCGGCAAGCAGGAAGAGGAAGCGGCCGCTCATGCGGAGCCGGCAGATCAGGTTACACTACCCCATGGAGGCGTGCGATGCGCTATGCACTTGAGGACAGACCGCCTTGGCCGGCGCTTTTGCTTTACGGCCTCCAGTGGTGGGTCGTTTCGCTGCCCTTTGCCGTGATCGTGGGCGTGGTTGCCGCTCGGGTGCAATTTCCCGATGTGGCTGGACAGACGCTGTACCTGCAGAAAATGTTCGCGGTGTTCGGCGTGACGCTGATCATACAGATATTGCGGGGGCATCGGCTGCCGCTGGTGATCGGCCCGGCCGAGGTTCTGCTGGTGGGCCTCTTGACCTCCACCACTTCACCTGCGGCCGCCTATACTTCGATAACCCTGTGCGGCCTGGGCATGGCCGCGCTGGGCAAAAGCCGCCTGCTTGACGTGGCCAAACGCCTGTTCACCGGCCGGATCGTCGCGGTGATTCTTATCTTGGTCGCACTGACCTGTTCACCCATTATCCTGAATCTGTTTTTGCAAAGCCCCGGCGTCCCTTTGGCGAACTTCCTCGGCGGGTCCGTGCTGGCCGGCGTATTGTTCGCCTTGAACAAAGCTTTGCCCGGCCTGTGGAAGTCCACCACGCTGATCCTCGGGATCGCCGGAGGAAGCTGCATTGTCTTCGCCCTGCAGGGAGTTCCTGAAGGCGTGTGGCACCTTTCGTCGTCCCTGCCCGAGGGCGTTTTTTTTCTACCTGCCTTGGAGCTTGATGCGGGCGCTCTCCTGGCCTTCTTTTTTTGCTTCATCGCGCTGCTGACCAATGAAATCGGGTCCATAGAGGCCGGCGGGCAGATGCTCCGCGTGGACGATATGGAAGGACGGCTGCAACGGGGCGTCTGGTATTCGGGGCTTTCCAACGCGGTCTGCGGCCTGCTGGGCGTCATCGGTTCCCTGGATTACGCCCTGAGCACCGGCGTGATCGCCGCCACTGGATGCGCCGCCCGTCGAACCATGATCCCCTGCGGGATGCTGCTTATTCTGTGCGCCCTCATTCCGGGAGTGATGGAGACGCTTCTCTGCGTGCCCATGGTGATCATGGCCTCTTTGCTGCTGTACCTGATGGTGTCGCTGTTCGCCTCGGGCCTGGAAATGCTGTCGCGGGGGGCCGATACAAGAGGATTTTACGGAGGCGTGACGGTGGCCTTTCCCCTGATGCTGGCGCTCCTGATATCGTATGCTCCGGCGCACGTCTGGGCCGGCTGCCCTGAAATACTCAAACCGGTTGTGGCCAACGGTTTCGTGATGGGGACCATTGCTGTTCTTTTCCTGGAGCACACCGTGTGTCGAAAAAAGGGAACCTGATTTCTCAAGTTCCCTTTGGGCTGGGCGCAACGGTCGTCGTCGCCCTGATTTCCCTGCCGCTCATCATGGCCTTTTTCCCGGCCGCAGGCTTCCACTCCATCAGCCGAGTGGCGCCAACGCCGACCGCCCGGGGTTAAGGCTTCAGGGGGTCGAGCTTGGTGATCTTCTGGCCCTGCACGCCAATGCCCCCCATCAGGCCCTCCTGCCCATAAACAAAAGCATAAATGTCGGATCGAAGCGTGGTGCTTGAAAGATCTTTCCCCATTCCCTCGTCCACAACGACGACGCTCGGGCCGGCGCCAATGGACCAGCCGTCACTCGAGTCGAGATAGCTGAGAGCCTCGGGCTTCATCAGAAACATGGCCTCGGAAAAGGTCTGTGCGCCCAGTTGCAATCCATAGGATACCGAGGCCACGTTGTAATAGCCCATCACCCGTCCGTCGGGAGAAAACAAAACCCCGTTGCCGCCGGAGCCGCCGACAATAAGCCCGGCCTTGAGAATATCAGGGAATACCAATATAGCCTGCGCCTTGTCGCGCAACTCCCTGGCCTTGGGCGTCACGGCGTAGAGCTCATTCAGGGCCTCTCTCGACTCGTTCACGAGATCGGTCTGGGTGTCTCGCGATATCGTCGGCCCACCTGTGGATGAGCAAGCGCTTGACAAGGCTATTGCAACAATGATCACCAGTTTGGCGGGAATGTTTGCGGCTTTCATCGTAAGAACTCCGGTAATTTTTATTTTTTTTCAGTAAAATACGTCATCGTTATAAAGCTTTCAATACTTATAATGCGTGCTCTTTAATTGACAACCGCTGCCGCGCGGAAGTGAAATTTCGCGGCAAGCGTCCGGCAGGCGCGCTCAGACAGAACCAAAACCTGCGTAATGCCATATACAAAACTATTGACAGAAACGGCTCAAAGGCAGATTCGGAAGCGCGGAGACAGCAAATGAACGAGGCAAAATTTACCGGCAAAGCCGGAGTTTACTCCAAATATCGCTCCGCTTACCCGGCCGCGCTCCCGGATTGGCTGTGCAGTCGGGCAGGCCTTGGCCCGGGTGACCGGGTGGCCGACATCGGCGCGGGCACCGGCATTTTAAGCCGCCTGCTGCTGGAAAAAGGCCTGCGCGTTTTTGCCGTTGAGCCCAACGACGACATGCGGGCCGTTGCCGAAAAGGCTTTGGGCGGCCACGACGTTTTTTGTTCCATCAAAGCGGCGGCCGAAGCCACCGGCCTGCCGTCGGCCGGCCTGGACTGCGTGTGCGCGGCGCGCGCCTTTCACTGGTTTGATACAGAACGCTTCAAGGCCGAGTGCCAAAGAATTCTGCGCCCGGACGGTATGGTCGCCCTGATCTGGAGCAAACGCGAAGGCGGCTCGCTGCGCGAGGCCGTGCGGGAACTGAATCGACGCTTTTGCATGAGCTTTACGGGTTTTCACGGCGATTTCACCGAACGGAGCGAAGAAAGCTTTAAGGATTTCTTCCGGGGCGGCGAGTTTCAAAGCGCGTCCTTTGCCCATTCCGACAGCCTGAGCGAAGCGGAGTTCGCCGGGCGGCTCCTTTCGTCGTCCTATGCCCCACGCCCGGAAGACGCGAACTACGCACCTTACCTAGCCGGCGCCGGTGAGCTTTTCAGGCAGTACAGCACCGACGGGCACATCCTGATGCCCGAATCGGCCTGGATCAGCCTAGGCAAAGTGTAACCGCGGCGGCAACGCCCAAACGATCCACGCCCTCCAGCCTATATGAGAGAACCTGCTTCCGTAGGTTCTTTTTATCGCTTATACAATTATAAAATCTATCTCCTTATGGCGCTCGCGTCGCCGCCATGCGGCCCCCGTGATTTTCCTTTCAACGGGCGCTTGCCGCTCCGAAAGGCTTGCCTTCGGGGTGGGACTGAGTCTATGGTGGTGTCTATGTCTGATTACAGTTGCACATGAGGAACGATGGCCGCGTTTTTCCACACATATACGGCAGCCCTGCCCTTTGCCGCGCGCGGGGTTGTCTTTGCGCTCCTCTGTCTGCTTACGCTGCCGATGGTCGGCTGCGCGGAAAGAAGCCCCGTCGCCGACTTGCCCTTTGTCGGAGACGGGGCAGCCGAAATCAAGGTCAGGGCCGAGGCCCTTCTGGCCCGCGACCCGGCCGGGGCCGTGCCCGCGCCTCAGATCCCCCCCCAACTGAAGGCGCCCGCGACGCCGCCCGCGCCCACCCGCAACGGCACTATCCTCTACACAGTGGACTATTCTTCGCCCGACGCGCCGGAGCTTGCCGACGCCTTCGGCAAGACGGCCACCCTGTCGCGCCTCCTGGACTCCCCTCCGGACAGCCTGACGGGCCTTGAGCAACGCCTGAGCGTTTCGCTGAATGAGGCGCGGGATGTCCTGCACTCTTACGGGTACTATGCCGGAACCGTGGACGGCCATATCGCCCCCCCGGGTTCCGGCACAGGGCCGTCAAAAGACGGGGACAAGGCCGTGGTCCGCGTGATCTTTACTCCCGGCCCCCGCTACACAATGGGGCGCACCGAGGTGGCCGCCTTCAACCGGAATGCCGTAGCGGGCGCCAACGCGGCCCCCGGCGCCACGCCTTCGGCCACTGGCTCATCCGAGGCGGGAGCCGGTCCGCCCGCTACCGGTTCGATCGGCGGCAAAGCAGCCGACGGGACCGGATCCAAACGGGCAAAAACCGACACGCCCCCCGAAGCCGGAACCCAGGCCGTGCACGGGCCGGGTCTGCCCGTCACCCTGGCGGACGTGGGCCTTGCGCCGGGTTCCCCGGCCGCGGCCGATGCCGTGCTTGACGCCGTGGAGCGGACAACCACCGCCTTCCACAACCACGGCTATCCCTTTGCCAAGGTGGAGGCCACCCGCTACATCGTGGACCACAGAAGCCGCACCCTGGAAGCGGACGTGCGCATCGACGCCGGGGCCTTTGCCCGCATGGGCGATATCCGCGTGCAGGGCGAGTCTCCGGTCACTCTCGACTATCTTGAGTCCATGCGCACCTGGACGCCCGGCGCCCCCTGGAACCAGGAGGCTGTGGACGCCTTGAGCGACAGTCTGCGCAACAGCGGCCTGATGCGTTCCATCAACCTGACGCCGGCCGAAACGGCCGATGCCGGGGGGCAACGCGACGTTGTCGCCGCCCTGGAGCCCGCTCCGCCCCGTACAGTCGGCTGGGCCATAAAGTACGATTCCGATTTCGGCCCCGGCGTGCAGGGCGATTGGGAACATCGCAACTTCACGGGCAGGGGGGACGACCTGCTCATTTCCATGCCCCTGTGGACAGACATGCAGGAGATCACGGCCCGCTACCGCCTGCCCTACTTTCTGCGCAAAGATCAAACCTTCATCGCCCAGGCCGGGCTGCTGAACGAGGACACCGACGCCTACAACCTGCGCTCCGCCGCCGCATCGGCGGGCGTCGAGCGGCGGTTCGGCCCGTACTGGGTGGGTAACCTCCAGGGCAGCGCCGAAGGGGGCCAGGTCAAAGACCCGCATGAGCCCCGGCGCCGATACATCCTGCTGGGCATTCCGGCGAGCCTCGCCTATGACGATACCGGCAGCCTCCTGGACTCCGTGAAAGGGGTGCGGGCCTCTTTGGCGGCGACCCCGTATACCGGGACCTATTTTGAAAATTTCAGCGTGCTGCGGGCGCGCCTGGACGCCCAGGCCTTTTACCCTCTGGTGGGACAAGATACCCTGGTCATGGCCCTGCGCGGATCTTACGGCTCTCTGTGGGGAGCAAACGCCCCGCAGGTGCCGCCTTCGGTGCGTTTCTACAGCGGGGGCGGCGGATCGGTGCGCGGCTATGCCTATCAGTCCCTGGGCCCGCGCGACGACGACAATAACCCCCTTGGCGGCACCTCGCTGCTGGAGTGCAGCCTGGAACCCCGCTGGAAAATTACCCCGGAATGGGGCGTGGTGGCCTTTGTGGACGGCGGCATGGCTTATGACGACACAGTACAAAGCTTCGGGAGCAATCTGCGCTGGGGCGCCGGCGTCGGCCTGCGCTACTATACGGCCATCGGCCCCGTGCGCTTTGACCTGGCCACCCCGCTGAACCCCAGAAGCGACGACGCGCCCATGCAGTTCTACATCAGCATAGGGCAGAGTTTCTAAATGGATACTCCAAAATCCGTATCGTGGGGCCGCAAGGCGGTCCGGCTGTTCGGCAAGATTCTCGGCGGGATTCTGGCCCTTTGCCTGCTGGTCCTGGTCGGGGCTCTGCTCTGGCTGCGCACCTCCCAGGCCGATGCCTACCTTTCCGGCCTGATCGTCCGCACCCTGGCCCAACAGGGCTACACCCTGACCTTTGACCAATTCACCGGGCCCTTGCCGGGGCATCTGCTGTTGCGCGATGCGATCATTGCCGACAAGGACGGCCCCCTGCTCCGGCTGAAAGAGCTTGAGGCGGAAATTTTCCTGAGCAGCCTGCTCACGGGCACGGCGGAACTCTCCCTGCACCTGCGCGGGCCGGAACTTGTGCGCCTGCCCGCGCCCGCCGCTCCCGCCCCTGCGGAGCCCAACGGCCCGATCTCGCTCTCTTCCCTGCCGGTGCCGCGTCTGCCCGTGGACGCGCGCCTGAAAGAATTCTGCCTGGAAGGAGCGGTGCTGCCCCTTTCCGTCCTGATCGCGGGCAATCTTCCCGCCCCGCCCGTCGTTCTCGGCCAGACGCCGAAGCTGGTGACTCTCAATGCCCGCGCCTCGGCGCTTCTGGCCAAAGGCAACCTCACGGCAGACCTTGAGGCCGCCGTGGCCACGGATGCGGGGCAGCACCTGAAGCTACAACTGCGGGCGGCACTGGATCAGGCCGGGGGAACCCTCGATCTGGCGGGCGATCTGGGCGTGCCCACGCCGGCGCAGGGCCCCGGCCTGAACGCCGAATATGCCCTGGAAGCGGGGCTGGCCGGGGGCGAAATTCGCCTCAAGCGGCTGTACCTTGCGGGTCTGGGCCTGGAAACGAATCTCTCAGGGTCGTTGCGCCCCGACGATGGAAAAACAACTGTGACTCTTACGGCAACGGCCGCGGACAAGGCTCCCTGGCAGGCCATACTGGCGGAGCCGGCCGGGTTCGTTCCCGTAGAGGATTTCGGCGGAGCCCTGACCTTGAGCGCGGATGCGGCCTGCGACAATCTGCCCGGCTTCGGGACGGAACAGAGGGACATCGGCGCCGCCGCCCCGGCTCTGCCCCGGCTCTCGGGCAAGGTGGAATTGCGGGGCCGAAACATGCGCTGGCCGTTTCCTGAAGGCAAAGAACTACTGGGCTCGGACGTTCACCTGGCCGCAACCCTGACCGGCGGCGGGGAACAGCCATTGGAACTGCGCCTGGAAGAAGTTCGGGCTGCCGGCTTTCGCCTTGCCGGGCAGGCCTCGGTGTCCGGGGCGGCTTCGGCTGCGAGAAACCCGCAGGTAAAGCAAGCCGGAGAGCCTGCACCCGCCCCGCCCTTCCCCGGGCATCTTTCAGCCCAACTCACTCTCGAGGTGGCGGATCTGGCGGTCCTGGGCGACGGCGTGGCCGGCCCGGCCACGGTAAAACTTACGGCCCAGGGTTCTCTGGAAAATTTGACCGCCGCGCTCGCGCTTTCGGCTCCGGAACTGCATATCCCCGCCGGAATTCTGCAAGGCACAGAAGCCCATCTGGATCTGGCAGTACGCCGGTCAACCGCGGGCGATCTTTCCGGTGAGGGCACGGTGTCGGCCTCAGTGGAGCAAAGCCCCGGTGGCCCCGGCAAACTTGCCGCCTTCTGGAAGGCGGCCCTGCCTGCCGGGCCGGGAGAGACGACCTTTGCCCTGAACAATCTCAGCGCCCGCTTTGCCGGGGCGGATTTGAGCGGCGATTGCGCCATTGGCCTGCCCCGGCAAGACGCCGCTGCCGGCGAAGCGGGCAACGGCGCAGCGAACGGCGGCAAAATAGGCGGCGGTGAAACGGCCAACGACAAGTCAGACGGCGGCGAAACAGGGGGCGGAACGAGCGTCCCGCCGCGCCTGTCGGGCGCATTGAATCTGACTGTGGCCGACTGGACCGGCCTTGCGGCCGTAAGCGGCCTGCCCCTGCGCGGAACGCCCGCGAAACTGGCGATTCACCTGGACGAGACCCGGGGGCAGAGCGCCGCCCTGACCCTGAGCGTGGACTCTTTTACCCTGGACGGACAAGGTCTGGCCCTGCAAAACCTGGCTCTGGATGCGCGGGCCGAACACCTATGGGCGGAACCGGCCATGCAGGGTACCTTGCGCCTGGGCCCGGGCGAAGCCGGCCCCCTACGCTGGGGTTCGGCCGCGGCGAACATGGCGGGCCAACGCGCGGGAACCTTCAGCCTTGTCTTGAACGGCAACGGGCAACCCGGCGGGCGCAAGGCCGAAGGAACAAGCAAGCCGGCGGGAGCGTCCGGCTTCTCGGCACGGTCTTCGTCCGGCTTCGGCGGGGCCGGAGAAATTTTGGGCCTTGAGGGCCGCTATGACCTGACCAAGGAAGAGGTGGTGCTTTCACGCTTTGCCCTGAACTCCCCGGATAGGCAGACGGGCGTGCGGCTTATCTCGCCTCTGACCGTCGGCCTGGCCGGGGGCACGGAAGTGAAAGGCCTGCAACTGGCTTTTGCCCCCAGGGGTTCCCTGGCCGCCGACGCCGACCTGCGGCCCGGCTCCCTGCGGCTGGCGGCCCGGCTGAAGGAGTTTTCCCCGGCCTTCTGTCGTCTGTTCACCTCGGCCCCCCTGCCGGACGGAACTGTCGACGCGGACCTCGCTTACAGCAACACCCATTCCGGCCCCACGGGCAGCCTGAAGATCCAGGTCCGGGTCGCTCCGGCCACGCAGACGAACCCGGGGAACGCGCCCGCCGCGAAAAGCAATGCCGGCGCTTCTTTCCGGGAAGAACCGGGCGACGCGATTTTGCAGCTGGAAGCGGCCCTCGGCCGGGGCCCCGGCGGTCTTGGCCTGCGGGGCACGGGGAACGTGGGCCTTGCCGGAGCCCCGGCCACGGACGGCGGCAAACTGCGGTTCTCCGTACCCCTGGCCCTTGGGGCCAACGGGCTGCCCATGCCCAACAACGACGGCCCGCTCTCGGCCTCCCTGGCCTGGCAAGGCTCCACCGCCCCGCTGTGGCGTCTGGCGCCGATGCCGGGCCGTTCGCTGGACGGCCGCTTTGCGGCGGATATGAAAGTTTCGGGCACCACGGCCGCGCCCGTGGCCTCCGGCTCGGTGTACTTGGCCGGCGGGTGTTACGAAGACAAGCTTCTGGGGGTTCTTCTCACGGACATCACCCTGGAAAGCCATCTCGACCCCAAGGAGGGGGTGCGGGCCATACTTGCCGCCGGTGACGGCCGGGGCGGCTCCCTGGCGACCCAGGTTGCGCTGACGCCGGAGTCCATCCTTTCCCTGCACGGCCGGCTGCGGCATTTGCGCCCCCTGCACCGCGACGATCTTTCCGTGACCCTTTCCGGAATCCTCGACGCCAAGGGCGAGCTTGCCTCCCTGAGTCTCGGGGCGAACATCCTGGTGGAAGAGGGAGAGGTGAACATTGCGTCTTCCATGGGCGGCGGCGGGGTGCGCACCCTGGATATCGGCGACGCCGAAGCCAAGGGAGAACCGGAAAAAACCGCTGCCGGGCCCACTCTGGCCGTGCACATCGAGGTGCCCCGCCGCTTTTTCATCCGGGGCAAGGGCCTGGAGAGCGAATGGCAGGGCAATCTGCGCATCGTCGGCAGCGCCGCCGCGCCGCAACTGACCGGCAGACTGAGCCCGGTGCGCGGCACCCTGGATCTGCTGTCAAAGACCTTCACCTTTGACAAAGGCGAAATCATCTTTACCGGAGGCGGCAGGATCAACCCCGGAATCAACCTGGAACTTGTCAATGAGACCTCGGAACTCACCGCCGTGGTGCAGGTGAGCGGCAACGCGAGCAAACCGAAGCTGGAACTGACCAGCCGCCCGCCTCTGCCCCGGGACGAGGTTCTGGCCCATGTGCTCTTTGGCAAGAACCTTTCGGAACTCAGCCGGTTTGAGGCTCTGCAACTGGCCAACAGCGTGCGGGAGCTGGCCGGTGTGGGCGAAGGCGGCGGTTTTTCTCCTCTGACCACCATGCGCAAGAGCATGGGGCTGGATATGCTGCGCCTGAGCGGCGGGAATACCTCAGATGCCCGGACCACTTCGGGCATGTCCGGCGACAAGGACGCGCCCGGCATGCCCGCGACCCAGACCAGGGGAAGCACATCCGCG
Source organism: Desulfovibrio sp. (assembly GCA_031553235.1). Classification (GTDB taxonomy): domain Bacteria; phylum Desulfobacterota; class Desulfovibrionia; order Desulfovibrionales; family Desulfovibrionaceae; genus Frigididesulfovibrio. Next base: position 14,386 of record JAVBLS010000001.1, on the reverse strand, counting down.
CCCGACTCGAGCCTGCCCTCCCTGGAGGCGGGTAAATACATCAACGACAGCATTTACGTGGGCGTGGAACAGGGGGCTTCGCCCGAAAGCACCGGAGTGCGCGTGGAGGTGGAACTCACCCCCCACATCAATCTGCAGGGCAAGACCTCACCCACGTCCAGCCAACTGGGAGTGGGCTGGAAGCTGGATTACTAAAGCGCGGAAGCTGTGTTGCCTGCCCCATACCGGGTGCGCTACAAAAGAGCCGCCGGCAGATGAAGGGCCCTGAGCCGGCCGGAGGATACCACCCATGAGCACCTATTTTACCCGTTCCGCCTGTCCCTATGATTGCCCCGACACCTGCGGCCTGCTGGTGGAAACCGACGGAAGAACCGTGTTTCGGGTCAAAGGCGACCCCGAGCATCCGGTGACCAAAGGCTTTCTGTGCCGGAAGATGCAGCGCTATGATCTCTCCATCAATCATCCGGAGAGAATTCTTTATCCGCTGCAACGTGTGGGCCGCAAAGGCTCCGGCGACTTTCGCCGCATCGGCTGGGAGGCCGCGTTGGAAACCATTGCCGGAAAGTGGCGGCGCATCATTGCCGATCACGGTCCGGAGGCTATTCTGCCGTACTCCTACTCCGGACCCATGAGCCTTGTGGGGCGGCACGGCGGCATGGCCTTTTTCAATTATCTCGGCGCCTCCAACCTCGTCCGGACCATCTGCTGCTCGGGCAAGAATGCGGCCTGGGCTTCGCTCATGGGCGCCATGGGCGACCTGGACCCGCGTGAAATGGCCGCAAGCGATCTGATCATCATCTGGGGGAGCGATGTGACCGCGACCAGACTGCACCTGGTGCCGCAGTTGCAGGCTTCCCGCAGGCAGGGGGCGAAAATACTGCTGATCGAAACCTGCGCCGGCCCCACGGCCGAGCTGTGCGACGAGACCATTCTGGTCCGGCCCGGCAGCGACGGCGCCCTGGCCCTGGCCATGATGCGGGTGCTGCTGGAAGAGGGCCTGGCGGACAAAGCGTTTCTTGCCGCGCATACCAGGGGCTGGGAAAAACTGGAGCCGGAACTTGGGGCCCACAGGCCGGAAGCCGTGTCCGAAGCGACAGGCGTGCCTGCGGCAACCATCCGGCGCCTGGCCCGGATGTATGCCGGAGCAAAGGCTCCGGCCATTCTTCTCGGTTCGGGGGCGTCCCGGCACCGCAACGGGGCCATGAACTGCCGTTGCGTCGCCCTGCTCCCCGCCGTGGTCGGGGCCTGGGGCAAGCCCGGCGGCGGCATCGCCGGTTTCGGCCCGCTGAACCCCTTTCCCTGCGATGTTACCCGAATCACCCGCCCGGACCTGCGCAAAAAGCCGGTCAGAAGCATCAACATGAACCAACTGGCGGCGGCTCTTGATGAGGCCTCGCTGCAGCCGCCGATCAAAAGCCTGTATGTCTACGGCTCAAACCCGGCCGCCGTCGCCGGCAACCAGAAAAAACTCCTGGAGCACCTTGGCCGGGAAGACCTTTTCACGGTTGTGCACGAGCGCTTTATGACCGACACGGCCCGGTTTGCCGATATTGTCCTGCCGAGCACGTTCTCCGTGGAACAGGCCGACATCTATCCCTGTTACGGCTATTGCACCCTGCAGGCGGCGCCAGCCGTGGTGCCGCCGCCGGCGGAATGCAAAAGCCCCTGGGACGCCTTCCGGGCCTTGGCCGCGGCTCTGGGTTTTGACGAGCCGCATTTCCAGAAGAGCGAGCAGGATCTGGTGGATGAGATTCTGTCCAATTCCCCGCAGTTGCGAGAGACGCTTGCGGAGCAGGAATACGCCGACCTGCTTGCCGGCAGGGGAATTTCCTTTCCCTTTGCGGAGCACCTGCGCTTTGCCACGGCCGACGGCAAGATCGCGGTGGACGATCCGGAGCTGCCTTCGCTTCTGCCCGGCCCGCCATCCCCGCCCGACAAGGGCTACCCGTTGCGCATGGTGGCCGCGCCTTCTCCGTATACGCTTAATTCCACCTTCAACGAGCGGGACGATCTGACGGCCAAGCGCGGTCCTCTCTCCCTGATCATCCATAGCGAAGATGCCCGCGCCCGCGGCATTATAGACGGCGGGCGGGTAATCTGCTTCAACGAGTTGGCCCGGGTGGAGTACACGGCAAAAGTCACGGATACGGTTCTGCCCGGCACGGTGGTGGGCCACGGGGTGTACCGACTGGATAAAACCCATAACGGCCTGAGCACCAACGCGTTGTTGCGGGAGAGGCTTTCCGACCTTGGGGAGGCGACCACCCTCAACGACAACGGGGTGGAAGTGGAAGCCGGCACATAAGCTCTTGAGGTGGAGCGGAGAAGGCGCGAACGAAAACCTGGGGATATTCCGGTGCTCCGGGCCGCAGGCCCAGCGCCTTGAGCGCCGGCGGCAGCCCGCGGCCTGGAGTACTCTGCACAAAACAGCTTGACGGAAGTTTCGCAAGAAGAATCACCTGCGCCGGTCATCTCCTTCCGTCATCAACGCCGTCATGATTGCAGTTTGGTGATTTTTTGCCCTTGAAGGCCGATCCCGGCCATCAGCCCTTCCTGCCCATGAATAAAGGCAAAGACATCCGACCGCATCGTGGTGGTGGAAAGGTCTTTGGCCACGCCCGCGTCCACAACCACAAAGCTCGGTCCGGTGCCGATGGACCAACCACCGCTGCCGCCAAGGGCGGCCAAGGCCTCGGGCGTCGTCAGGAACAACGTTTCGGAATAGGTCTGGGCTCCCACCTGCAACCCGTAGGTCAGCGCGGTGCCGTTGTAGTATCCGATCACACGCCCCTGGGGCGAGAACAGAACGCCGTTGCCGCCGGAGCCACCGACGATGAGCCCGACCTTAAATGTGTCCGGGAAGACCAAAATGGCCAATGATTTTTCCTTCAACTCCCTGGCTTCCGGGGTTGAGGCATACAGGGCGTCAAGCGAGGTGCGAGCCTTATCCACCAGCTCTGCCTGCGAAGACGCCGAGATGCTCGGGCTTCCCACGGTGGTACAGGCTCCCAACAACAGTATTGCTCCCAACATAGAAATATGGGCAAGCGTCTTCTTTATCTGCATGAGAATGCTCCGTGTGAATGGTTGTTACGCCTGAAGGCGTGCGTAAATTGTCCTGTGAATTTTGTCGACGTCCTGCCTAAAGACCGCAGCCGACAGAAAGCTTCGTAACAATTTTAGCTTCGACAGTAAATATTTTCAGGAATAAAGTATAAATATTACGTATACACTATATTAGTTATTTTTAAATATACAACAGATGCCATCATAACATGAATATCTATGTAGTACAAATTATTTTTTTGATTATTATAGAAATATAATTTCATTTATTAATGAACATACAAAATATATTTTTTGAATATAACACAAATAGAATTTTCTCGGCAGACCATTTCTCCTTTTGCGATACACCGTAGGGACAAATGCTCAGGAAAGCGCCCACCCGCCCAACGATGCCGGCGGCGGAAGGCGCTTCACCCTTTACAATCACACTATTCTGAAATACCGGGCGGAAGAATCGTCCACCCATATGCACAGCCTGCCGCCGTTTATCTTGCCTGTTTGGTAAACGGCCGATGCCCGCCGAACTCTGCCTGGCTCTCGGCAGTTCGCCCGGCGGCTGGACCTGGGTGCTGGCCAAGCTGGGCGCCCGGGTGCTCATCCTGGACAAGGCGCCGCTTGCCCCCGCAGTGGCCGCCATGCCCGGCGTGGAATACCGGGCGGAAAGCGCCTTCGGCTTTGAGCCGCGCGGCACCGGTTGCGTTTTTACCTTTCCACCAACTTATCTTCGCCCTGCGCAAACGCCTGAGGCCGAACCGTCCCCGCTGCCCCAAAGACACAGTCATTTACGAAGGGAAGCGGACGGTGTAGCATCCTACGGTCGGCCGGCAAATCCGGCGACGCCGTTGCTGCACCCGCAACCGGCTCTCCCCTCTCCACCCTTCCATACAGAGAACGAACATAAAGGACGCACGATGAAAGAGATTCGCGATAAAGCCCGAGAAATGATGAAAGGTTCCTGTCGAGTCTGCCCGGCGTGCGACGGCCGGGTCTGCGCCGGCGAAGTGCCGGGCATGGGCGGCCTCGGTGACGGCTCGGCCTTTAAAAACAACGTCCGGGCTCTGGCCGAAACGGCTCTGAACATGCGGCTTATCCACGACGCCAAAGAACCCGCCACCGCCGCCCATTGGTTGGGCCTGACGCTGAGCGCGCCCGTTCTGGCGGCCCCCATCGGCGGCATGTTCAACTTCAAGGACGCCGTGAGCGAAGGCTTTTATATCGACGCCGTGCTGCAGGGCTGTCGCGCGGCCGGGGTCATCGGCTGCACCGGCGACGGCGTGCCGCCGGTGATCATCAACTCGGCCCTGGCCGGCCTCAAGGCGGTCGACGGCCGGGGTATTCCCTTCATCAAACCTTGGGACGGCGCGGAACTGGACGAAAAACTTGAACGGGCCTTGGCCGTGCACTGCCCGATTCTGGGCATGGACATTGACGCCGCCGGGCTGATCACCCTGCGCAAAATGGGCCGTCCCGTGGGGCCCAAGACCGTGCGCGAGTTGCTTCGAATTACCGATAAGGTCCATGCGGCCGGAGCCAAATTCTTGGTCAAGGGCATCATGACCGTGAGCGACGCCCACCTGGCCGTCGAGGCCGGCGTCGACGGCATCGTGGTTTCCAACCACGGGGGGCGGGTCTTCGCGGCCGCTCCCGGCACGGCCAAGGTATTGCCGGCCATTGCCAAGGCCGTGGGCCAGCAGACCGCCATCATGGTCGACGGCGGCGTGCGCAACGGCATTGACGTCTTCAAGATGCTCGCCCTGGGGGCGGATGTGGTCGGCATCGGCCGGCCGGTGACCATCGCAGCCATCGGCGGCGGCAAGGACGGTGTAGCCAAATACCTGGACCAAATCCGGGACGAACTGGCCCAGACCATGATTCTCACCGGCTGCCGCAGCATTGCCGAGATCGCGGCCGACGTCGTGTATACAGATCGAGACTAAGAACAGCCCCGAAGCAGGCACAGGCCAAAAGCGGCTCACAATCTGTCGGGCGCAATACCACAGGCTCCAGGGAAACCCGGGGCCTGTGATCTTTGAAATGGATTTGCGCTAAGCATTCTTGTAGGCGCCAAAGCCGCCCGCCAACACGCTCACGCTGCCGCAACCCCCGGCCAAGAGCAACCCGGCCGCGATGGCCGCCCGGTAACCGCTCTGGCAGACCACCACCCGCTCGGCTTCCGCCGGGCCGGAGCAGGCCGCGCCGGCCAAAAGCTCCTCGAAGGGCAGGTTCACGGAACCGGCAATCCTGCCCGCGGCGATTTCCACCGGGGTACGCACGTCCAGCACCTGGGGCGGGTTGACGCCGGCCAGACGCCGTTTCAGCTCCCCCGCCGAGATCAGCGGCAACCCGCGCACCTCCCGGCCCGAGGCGATCCAGGCATCCAGGCCGCCGTCCAGAAAGCCGGCCACATTGTCGTAACCGATACGCCGCAGTTCGGTCAGGCGCGGGAAAAACTCGGCTTCGTCGCCCAAAATCAGCACCAAACGCGAAGCCGGCGGCACCACCGTGCCCACCCAGTTCATGGCGGGCGGACGGCCGGCGTCCACATGCAGGCAGCCGGGAATATGCGCTGCGGCAAAGGCCATGGAGTCGCGCAAGTCCAGCAGCACTACCCCCTTTTCACCGCGCAACGTATCCACTTCTTTGGGGGCCAGGGCTTTGGCGGTTTCTTGGCCGCAGGCCGGCAGCAGAGGCGCGCCGTGCAGGTTGACGGCAATGATGTGCGAGAAACTTTGCGGCCGCATTGGCAGGCGGGAAAGGATCGAGGCCTTGAAGGCGGCAAAGTCCTTCAACCGCAGTCGGGGGTTGGCCACGCGCTCGTAGCCCAGAGTACTGGAAGGCCTGGCGCTCATGCCGCCGCCGCAAAGCGACCCCTGACCGTGGGCCGGATAGACCTCCAACCCATCGGGCAGTTCGCCCAGCACGTTGTTCAGACTGTCGTAGAGGTTGCGCACCTGCTCGTCGAGAATCTCCTCACCCGGCAAATCCGGCCGGCCGGTGTCGCCGACGAAAAGCAGATCGCCGGTCAGGATCATTTCCGGTTCGGGCGAGCGCAATGTGTCGGTCACCACCAGGGAAACGGAGTTGGGCGTATGGCCCGGGGTATGCAACACCCGTATGGAGGCAGCGCCGAGATCAAAGGTGTCGCCGTGGCGCAACCCTTTCACTGTATACGTCACCGGCGCATCCTCATGGATAAATAAGGGCGCGCCCGTGGCCCAGACCAGTTCCTGCGCGCCGCTGACGTGGTCCGCATGCACGTGAGTGTCGAAGATATGGGTAATCTTCATGCCGCGCTCCCGTGCCCGCTGCAGATAGATCTCGATATCCCGCCTGGGATCCACGACCGCGACAACTCCGGCCCCGGGGCAGCCGATCATGTAGGAAAAGCACCCCAAACCCGGCGTGGTGAACTGTTCAAAGTACATACAGACCTCCTTTAGATCGCCCCGGGGGGCTTGCCTTTGCTTTTTATTTTTGATATCAATATTCAGTATTATTAGTCAATGATGCAGATTCAGCTGCGTCGCCACACCACAGGAGACTGCTATGAGCGAAGAACTGAAGCCTACCATGCCATTGCTCGGCGACAAGATGCCCACCATCGAGGCGGCGACCACGGCCGGCAAAATGAAGCTCCCGGACGACCTCAAGGGGTCGTGGTTTGTGCTCTTCAGCCATCCGGCGGACTTCACCCCAGTGTGCACCACAGAGTTCGTGGCCTTCCAGCGTCGGATGCAGGATTTCGACGCCCTGGGCTGCAGGCTGGTGGGGCTTTCCATCGACCAGGTGTTCGCCCACATCAAGTGGATCGACTGGATCAAAGAAAATTTGAACACGGAGATTACTTTCCCGGTCATCGCAGGCACCGAGTCCATGGCCCTGAAACTCGGCATGCTGCACCCCGGTAAGGGCACCAACACGGTGCGCGTGGTCTTCATCGTCGATCCCCAGGGGACATTGCGCCTGATGCTCTACTATCCGCAGGAAGTGGGCCGCAACGTCGATGAAATCCTGCGGGCGGTCAAAGCCCTGCAGACTTCGGACAAGCAGGGCGCCATGCCGGCCGGCTGGCCCAACAACGAGCTGCTCGGCGACCGGGTGATTGTGCCGCCGCCTGCCAATACCACCGACGCGCGCAAGCGCCTGCAGGAATTCGACGGCTATGACTGGTGGTTCTGCCACAAACCGTTGCAGTAAAAATACATATTATCTATATCCACCACATGAATAATCGGTGCCTCCATTTCCGGAGGCACTTATTTTTTCGCCGTGTGCCGACGGCGTGAAAGCGCCGCACTCGGGCCCATGTTTCGGCCTTATGACCGCGGTGCCGCTCATACACTATCTATGCATATAGAAAATAGTATTACACAAAACGTACATACACGGGCCGAGGCTGTAGAAGTACCACTGCGGCATACCGGGCATATTGTAAAATCGGCTCGGATCGTATAGATTTTATCACATAAATTTTATATTGGAAAAATATGATGCAGTATATTTTTTCTGCCGCAAGGATGCTGCTGTGGCTTTTTTTCTTGCCCGTCCTCATGCCGACGGAGAGTGAGGCGCGCGACGACACCCCCAGGCCGGGCGCAGAAGCGGAAGAAAACCGCGTGCCCGGCCCCATGGTTTTACCCCAGGCCTGGCCCGGCGGCGAGACCTTCCCCGCCGGGCTGGTCGCGCTCATGAACCATGTGAGTCTGGCCCATTATAAACCGTACAGGCACTCATCTCCCCACACCATGCGGGTGAACACGCCGGCCGGCTCCAGAACGGTCGGCCCCGGAAGCGCCGAACAATTCGTCGACGTCTTTAAAATTCGCCACGGCATCACGGATCGCTTCGAAATCCGCACGGCCACGCCCTTCATCGATCTGGACATCAAAAACCACAATGCCCCGGGCGACTGGAAGGGCGGCGTGGGCGACACCACCCTGATGGTGCGCTACGGCCTGAAAAAACGCAACCCGGATTCCCCCTTCTCCATCGCCCTGGACGCCGGCCTGACCCTGCCCACCGGAGAGGTGGGAGATAAAGATAAATATCTGGCAAGCAACGCTTTTTCCCTCATCCTTGGCGGCGGCATAAGTTGGGTGGCTTACAATCAGCGGGTAGATTTCGATGGCCGCCACGCCGTCTATGCCGAGGGCGCGCACGACATCACCCCCGGCGACTTCACGCTCTTTCACGGACATTACGCCTATGCTCTGTCACGTAACTTCGATGTGGGAGTGGAAGCATACTGGCGCATCGAACAGGAAAGCGAGGTCAACGGTGTCGGACAGAACGACGCCTTTTCCGAAGCCTACATCGGCCCCAAAATCCAGATCAAGATACCCGAATTGAGCTGCCTGATGATCGGCGCCGCAGCACTCTTTCCAGTTCACCGCGACTATGAGTCCATGCGCCTTTCCACCGACACGCGCTGGGAATTTAGCATGCTTGTGGCTTTTTGAGAATTCCATGTCAAAGAAGACCGCTGTCGTCAATGCCGCCGCCCTGTATTTCAGCGACCGCCTGAAGCGGCATCTGGCCGCCGTTCCGGCCACGCCGCTGACCCTGGTGGAAGCGCCCATGGGTTACGGCAAGACCGTGGCGATACGGGCCTTTTTGGCCGGCGCCGCGATCCGCTCCGTCTGGGTGCCGGTGCTCGGCGACAGCGCTACGGCCTTCTGGGGGGATTTCTGCCGCACGTTAGGCAACGCCTTTCCCGATCAGGCCGACCTGGCGGAATCGCTCCTGCGTCTCGGCCATCCCCACGACTCGGCCGTCATCCAGGAAGCGCGCGCCCTGCTGTTGCAGGTGAGTTCGGACCACCCCTTTGTGTTGGCCGTCGACGACTGCCACCTGCTCCCGGATAAAGCCCGCATAGGCTTTGAAACCCTGTGTGAACAGATGGCCCGGAGCGGTCCCCTCGCCCCGCGGCTCGTGCTGATTACCCGCGGGCCATACGCCGGCAACCGTGAGGTTCTGGAGCTGAAAGGCGTGCTGCGCCGCATCGGGCAGGAGCTTTTGGCTTTGGCCCCTGCGGAAATTCGCAGCTATTACGCCAAATGCGGCGTGCCCATCGGTTCGGATGAAGCCCGGCGACTGTACTCCGAGACCGGCGGCTGGTTCGGCGCCCTGTATCTCTACCTTTTGCGTTGCATCAAAGAGGGCGAGCTTGTCCGGTCGGAATCGGTCGACGCCCTGGTCGGCAAAGAACTTTACGAACCACTCTCCGAACCGCTCAAGCAGCTGCTCTTCGATCTGGCTCCGTTGGAGCGCTTCACCAGGGAGCAGGCCGACCATCTGCACGGCCGGGATACGCGTGAGCTCTTGACCGAACTGCGCCGCAAAAATTCTTTTGTCGCTTATGATCCTACGGACGGCATCTATACCCCGCACGCCATTTTCCGGCAATTTCTGGCCGAGCGCTTCGCCCGTCTGCCCGACGAGCGGCGCGAGGCCGTGCACCGGGCCTGCGGTGAGTGGTTTCTCTGGCAGGGGGATAAAGGCCGCGCCATAGATGCCTTTTATGCGGCCGGAGATTTTGAGTCGGCCCTCTCCGTGCTGGAAAGCGACCTGAGCCAAAACTGGGTCACGGAAAAAGCCGGTTTTTTTGTGGAACTGTTCAGAGCCTGTCCGGAAAGTATCCTGGACAGACACCTGCCGGCGGCCTTCAAATACGCCCTTGCCGCCTTCAGCGCGGCAGATTTCCAGACCTTCGGCCGGCAATGCGCCTATCTGGCAAAAAAATGCGCCGGCCTTCCCCAGGGAGACAAAACGGCCGATGCCTGGCGGGGCGAACTGGAGTTTCTCCGTTCCCTGGCTGCTTTTAACGATATTGAGGCCATGAGCGCCCACCACAGGCGGGCCTTTGCGCTGCTGCGCGGGACCACCCGCCTGTTCGGGCCGGAATCGCACTGGGCTCTCGGCTCACCTTCCGTGCTCTTCATGTTTTACCGGGAAAGCGGCAAGCTGGCAGAAGCCGTCAGGCAAATGCACGAATGCCTGCCGCACTACTACCTTCTGGCCGCACACCACGGCGCGGGCGGCGAATTTCTGCTGGAAGCCGAAGCATTGTTTGACGCGGGCCGCTTTGAACAGGCCGAGATCCTCTGCCACAAGGCCCAGGCCATGGCCGAGCGCAACCGGCAGCTCGGCAACGTCATCTGTGCTCTGTTCCTACGCATGCGCCTGGAACTCGCGGCCGGCGGCTTTGAGCCGGCCTGTCTTCTGGTGGAGGCCATGCGCGCCCTAATCCGGAAAAGCCGCGACTATTTTCTGCTGCATACCGTGGACCTGTGTGAAGGCTGGCTTCACGCCCTCATCGGGCCGGCAGCCATTGCCCCCGGTCCCGGGAGCGCCGAGGCCGCGGGCACAAGCAGCGCCCTTCCCTCCTGGCTGCGGAACGAACCTGCCGAGGACCACCGGCTGTATGCCTTTGCCCGTGGCGTCTACTATATTGTGCACGGACGACTGCTGCTTCTGGAAGGAAGGCATGCCCGAGTACTGGGCCTGTTCGGCTATATTTTGGAGTCGGACGCCTTTCAAAAAAATCTGCTTTTCGCGATCTACGCGCGTATTTACATGGCCGCAGCCCTTCAGGCCTTGGGCAACCCTCAAGACGCGGCAGAAGAGCTTCGCAACGCCTTGGACACCGCAGTTCCAGACGAACTCTACATGCCTTTTGTGGAAAATTTCGATCTGCTGCAGCCGATTCCGGAACAGTGGCCCGAGCCGATTCAGCGTCTGGCCGGCGCCTGGGAGCGAACCAGAAACGGCATTGTCGCGCGTTGCTTTCCGGACCACTGTCTCCCCCTGACCAAACGCGAGTTGCAGTTGGCCGGTTTGGCCGCCGAAGGCAAAAAATACGCGGAAATAGCGGCACAACTGCAACTGGCCCCGACCACAGTGAAAAAGGCCTTTGTGGTCATTTACAAAAAGCTGGGCATCAGCAGCCGCGAAGAACTCCGCGATTATCTGGCCGCTCGCGGCCTGGGGCCGGCGGACCTGCCGACATCACCCCGGTAGGAATATCTCATTGTAAATAGTATATTCGCCGATCAAAGGCAATTATACCTCCAAAAATCCCACACGCGGCGTCGCCAAAGGCCGTCCGCACGGTCGGTTGAGATGCAGCCCGGTATCGCCAAGCCGTCAAGGAGACGCCCATGCCCGGCCTTTCCGGATACACCAACAACTCGCCAGTCACCTATGTAACCAAGGATCGCAGCCTGATCCGCGAGCTGCCGCATCCGGCCTTTGTGCCGGGCTTGGGAGTGAGCCTGGCCGAGGCCTTGGTCGAAGCAGGCACGGCCACGGCCAAACACCGGCATGCCGACTTTGATGAAATCTATTACTGCCTGGGAGGCAACGGCAGCCTGCACATCGACGGCGAAGCCTTTGCCTTTTCGCCCCACCGCTTTTATCTGCTGCCGCGCGGCTGCACGCACCACCTCACGGCCGCGACGCGCCTGCGCCTGCTCTGCATCTGCTGCCCCGGCTACACCCACGAACAGACCGAGTTGCCGGCAGACGAGTGATGGGATAACTCCGCCCAACCGGAGCAAATGACCATTTCCAAGGTGAATCTGCTTCAGATCACGCTCATCAGCGCAATCGTTTGTATTCTATCTCGAAATCTCGCTCCAAGGTACGTATTTCCGCAGCCAGGGCCAGGGCGGAATCAAGCTGCTTCCGCAGCAGCATGATCACATTTTGCTCCGAATAATCCATTTGCCGCAAGACTGCGGGGTCCATCCCGGCCCGGGCGTCGGCCGCGACCTTCCGGACGGGCGTCCCGGCGGGAGGCGCCAAAGCGCCGTCGCCTGCCGCACCGGGGTCAAGGGCCGTATCCACCGGCCCAACCACGTCATCGGCCATGGCCAACAGTTGTTCGACCTTGACCCGGATCTCTTCGAGCTGCGCCACCGACAGCCCCCCGGTCGTGTGCTCGGCCAATCCGGCCGGCAAGGTACGGATGGCGGCCATGCGGGCTCCAAAGAGATAATGCAGGGTGATGAAGCGTCCGGTCTCGTTCACGGCCCGACGCTTGGCCCGGGGCTCGCGCAGCATGCGATCGAAGGCGCCGGAAAGCTCGGCCATGGCATCCAGCCAGTTTTTGCGGGCCAGGCGGTACTCTTCGTCCATGACGTTGCGACCGAGAATTACCCGCGCATAGCGCGCCCAGGCCTGAAAAAGCACCTGAATCAACTGCGGAATGCTGCGGTATTCCCAGGCCGGAAAGACGTAGCAGCAGATGTAGGCCAACAGGGCGCCCAGCACCGTATCGATGGTGCGTTCGCCAAAGGCGAAAGATACCGCCGGGTTCAGAAAGTGGATCTGGATCAGGGTCAGCACGCTGGCGGCTGCCGAGGAGAAGCGGTAGTTCAGAGTGAGGAAGGTCACTATGGTTACCTGGGCGGCGAACAGGCACAGGGCCAGCACCGGCGCGGGCGGTGAAAAATACAGTAAAACAGCGGCCAGCAGACTGCCGCAGGTGCTGCCGATAATCCTGTCGGTTCGGCGCTGTACGGTCAGGCTGAAATTCGGCCGCAGGACCACAAAGATGGTCAGGAGAATCCAGTAGCTGTGCGAAAAGGCACCGGTAATAAAAGAACTGAGCCACCGGGCCGCGAGCAGGCCGCAGGCCGTTGCTGTGGCAAAACGCACGGCGTAGCGAAAATAAAGCGAGCGCAGGCTTAAGTTGCGCAGCAGCACGCGCGGGCTGTAGTTGCTGCCTGCGGTGAACAGCGACAGGTTCACGGAAACCGCGCCGTCCGGCACATATTCGGGGGAATCCTGAACACGGCGAATCTCCGTGACCTGCTCCGTGCACAGAACGATCTTGTCAAAAGCGTCAATCAGGACACTCAGGGCATCAATGTCCTGGGTCCGGTCGTGGCTCAGGCGCTCGAGATCGTGCTCCACGGCAAAAATCTCCGCCTTGTACTTGACGCTTTTGCGGGCTTTGGCCCCGCGCAGGGCGGTAAAGGCGATATTGTCGATGTCTTTGGCGATCTTGTTGACCAGATCGCGCAGAAAAAGCATGACGTCACCGCCGGAATAGTGCCGCTGCAGCACCTCGTAATCCGTGTTGCCGGCAATAACGTATTCAACCAGGTCGATCTGCATGATGAACAGCTGGGCCAGGCGCAGGTCGCGGTCCGTCCGGATGTCGCGGAACAAAAATTCGCGGGCGATCTGCTGCTTCTGCACCAGCATGGACTGCCGGCGGACCAGATCGGGATACAGGGTATCCAGGGCCGCGCCTTCCTCATACAGAGCGGCTTTAAGCCGCATGTATTGAGCCAGTTCAAACGAGGTTTCGGAGAAAATCTGCCGCTTGGTGCGAAAAACCAGCAAACGGGCCGTGGTCAGCCCGTAGATGGTATAAGCCGCGCCGCCTGCCGAAAAATACAGAACCTGGGTGAGCAGGTCGTGCTCCGCGTACCGGAGCGAGCCCAGGGCCATAATGATCGCAAAGCTGCCGGAAAACCCGACCATTCCGGCCTTGGGGCCGTAGCAGGCGCCCAGGGCGATAAGAAAGGCCAAGGCCACAATGCCCGGGCCGAGCAACAGCGGCATGGTATGCAGTTGGCCCATCAGCAGGTAGACCAGCGACGACAGGGCCCAAGCGGCCGGGAGCTCCCGCAGTTTGTGGCGAAACGGGCTCGGCATGTCGACCACGCTGGTGCAGATGGCCCCCGTGCCCACGGCCGCGGCCACGGGCAGCCCGGCAATCCAATATACGCCAAGGGCTAGAACCAGCAGCCCGCCGGCGATGCGGAAGCCGCTGTGAAAATGTTGCCCGCGCAAGAGTTGTTCCAGGGAAATTTGCATACGATGCAGAGGGGCTGTTCAGACGTGCCGGGGTTTCCGGCGGCAGACGAAAACCCGCCCCGGCATGCGGCGGGGGCGGGGGCGGGGTCTGCTCAACAGGCTACCCACCTCCACCATTAAGTCAAGGGGAAAGTCCGGTGGAAACAGGGCAGACGCATCTAAATTTTCAGGGCCTTAAACAGGTACTCGTCATTGAGCGAGGCTTGGAATCGCTTGGTTTTCATGCTCAGCTTTCCGGGGATACGTTTGATCAGGTTCAGGCAAATGGCCCGGAGGGTGCCAAGGTTTTTCGCGGCATGGCGCGCTCTTGCCCGGCTTTGATCCTCGTTGAATACTACATCTAGGCGCCAGTGCAGCGCATTCTCGATTTGCCAATGGGCACGGATACTATGCGCCACCTTTGCTTCGTTGCAAGGCAGGCTGCTGATATAATATCGGCGGCTGATTTCTGCACGTTCTCCATGATCGCGGACAGCTTCAATCATGC
>JAVBLS010000029.1:0-66542 GCA_031553235.1 Desulfovibrio sp. | reverse complement strand
CAAACATAATAACTTCAAGGCTGTGTGCCTTCGTTCGCTCCACACGTGGGTCGGGTAAAATTCGGAATACTTCAATCGCTATTTCGTGTGTGCTTTTCATTCCTCATGTTTATAGACTTTTTTTAGATGCGTCAGCCCTGGTGTCGGTTTGGCGTGATGCTTCGTCTGGCCACGGTTCTTGTTGCGACGGGGTAGCGCCTGTGAAGAGGCCGGCCCCATCGTAAAAAACTCGCCTTCCTCGCTTGACGCCAAACCGGCCCTCTCCCCCTGGCGGCTCAATACAAGCGTCTCAAATCCATACCCGCATACAGGTCGGCCACCTCATCATAGCCGTTGAAGAGCAGGGTTGGTCGGCGCTCGGGCCGGTCGACGCCCTCGGGGCCGATAAAGTCTTCCTCATCCTGCTGCCAGCGTGGGTGCGGCACGGCCGGGTTAACGTTGGCGTAGAAGCCGTATTCCTGCGGGGCATAGTCGTTCCAGGTGGTTTTGGGCTGCTCGGCCGTGAGGGTGATTTTGGTGATGGCCTTGGCGTATTTGAAGCCGTATTTCCAGGGCAGCACCAGACGCAGGGGCGCGCCGTTCTGCGGCAAGAGATCCTTGTCATAAGCTCCTATGGCCAGAAAGGCCAGGGGATGCATGGCCTCGTCCAGGCGCAGGCCTTCACGGTAGGGGAAAGGAAAGCTCTTTTTACGCACTTCAGGCATGCGTGCCGGGTCGGCTGCGGAGGTAAAGGCCACAAAGCGCGCCTTTTGCCCGGGCCGGGCCAGACGCAGCAGTTCGCCCAGGGCAAAGCCGTTCCAGGGAATATTCATGGACCAGCCCTCGACGCAGCGCATTCTCCGGACAACGCGCCGGACGGCAAAATGCCGTGTGGCCTCATGCAGGGGAAGGTTGAGGGGGGTTTCCACAAGGCCGTCGATCGAAATGACCCACGCGTCCTGATCGGCTTGCGCGGTCACGAATCGGGCCGGGTCGCCCTTGCCGAAGCCGAACTCATAGTAATTGTTGTAAGCTGTCGCGGCTTGTTCGGAAGTGAGCGGTTCTTCGACGGCGGCCGCGAGAATGCCGGGCACGAGGGCCGCCACGGCAGCGGCCGGGAGCAGTTTGAGGATTTCGCGCCGGCGTAGGTTGAACGCGGTTTCAGGCGTAACCGGCTCGGGGGACGACGGGGTCATGGCGCCTCCTGCAAAAAACATTTGCGCGGTTGTTCGGCTTCGCGTTCCGGAGAGAAGCCTGTGCGGGAAGCTCGGTCTCAGCAACCGCGCAACTCGGCTGTCACCGGGCCTTCCGGGTGCGGCCGGGAGACCACGGCATAGCCGCCCGAGCCCAGGGTGCCGGTGTTGATGATCACGGTTTTGCCCAGGCGGTCTACCCCTTTGGCCTCGTGGATATGGCCGCACAGGCAGAGGTCGGGTTGGTGCTCTTCGATGAACTCGCGCACGGCCGTGCTGCCCACGGGCGTGCCGTTGTGCAGGCGATCGCAGGCCGTGGCATGGGGCGGGGCATGGGCCACGAGCACCAGGCGGGGCGTTTCCTGCCCGTTGCCGGGGCGGGCCGCGTTCCAAAGGGCGCGGGCTTCTCTCAGGCCCTGTTCCATCCACTCGGCCAGGCGCGATTCAGGGAATTCCGCAGGCGTGCCGAAGGGTGTGAACGGTGAGGCGCCCACGCCCACGGCAAAGACGCCGGGGAACAGCTCCCTGGCCCGGCCGTGCAGATTGAAGCCGCGTTGCTCCAGAAAGTCGGTGATCTCCGGGCGGTCCATGTTGCCGATCTGGGCGTAAAACAGGGGGTTTTTCCCGGCCACGGCCGCGAGCACCCGTTCGGCCTGCTTGATGCCGCCGCCCAGGGTGAGGTCGCCGGTGAGCAGGATTCCGGCCGCTTCAGATAAACCCGGGATGTCGTGCAGCCGGGTGAGATCGTCGTGGATGTCGCCGAAGGCAATCCAGAAGGGAGAAGCGGTCATGCTGAGCCTCCAGGTTTAAGTATCGGCGAGGTATTTCCAAAATGTGTCGAGTGTTTGCAGGCGCGCTTCCGGCACATAGGCCAGGGCGGTGCGCCGCGCATTTTGGCGGATGGCCTCAAGATGTGCGGCACCCAGGCCGACCGCTTCGGCCAGCCCCAGGCCGGCCCCAAGCACATCGCCGTCGGCATAAAAAAAGCCGTTGGCCTGCCACGGTTTTTCCGGCAGCGGACAGGGCTGGGTCAGATCGTTTGCCGGGCGCATGTAGTCCCAACCGCCGAAGCCGGTGAAGCCCACGGGAATGCAGCCCGCGGCCATGGCCTCCAGCGGCGGCAGACCGAAGCCCTCGGGAAAGGCCGTGTTCAGGAAAAAGCGGCAAGAGGCCAGGGTTTCGGCCACTTCTTCCGGTTCCATGTTGCGGATGGGCACCCATTCCAGCGCGGGGGAGCGCCGGTCGAGGAGCAGACGGGCCTCGGCAATCTTTTGAATCTGCTCGGCTAGCGCCCTGTTTTTTCGGGGCATCCAGGCGATGCGCACGGGTTGCTCCGGCGCGGTGTTTTCGCGAAAAAAGATTGGCGCAAGGGCGGGCGGCAGGGTGCCCAAAGGTTCCACTCCGAGCACCTTGCGCAGAAAGTGGGCCACAGATACGGAAACGGCCAAAAAGTCCACGGGCAGTTGCCGCCAGTGCACATCTTCGGGCAGGGCGGTCAGCAGATAGGTCCAGCTTTGGGCGTAGACCAGCGAACGGGCTTTGGCTTTGATGCCGGGGGCCAGGGCGTTGGGCCAGCTTTCGGGCACGCACCAGAGATCTGAGGGAGAAAGGTGGAGATCCTCCCAGGGCAGCAGAGCGAAGCCCTCGGCTTTGGCTTGTTCCAGGCCGGGGGCACTGCCGCCGGGCGCGCACAGGGCCACTTCCCGACCCAGGCCGGCCAAATCCCTTGCCGTGGCGTAGATGGTCGCCAAGCCACCACTCATGCGGCTTAAGGGTGGAAGAAAAAAAACCGTGCGTCTGCTCAAGGTTGCCTCGCCTCCCACTCCCGACAGCCTACCAACCGCGCTCATGGATGTAAATCGTTTTGGGGAGGCAATACACTGCCTCCACGACCGCCGCCGGCGTATACTTGCCGAAAGGGACAGGCGAGGCTACATAAAGTTCATGCAAACACAGGTTGCTTCACGAGACGAGTTGCGCCGGGCCATGCGGGCCGGGCGCGAGAGGCTTTCGTGCGCCGAACGCCGGGCTCTGTCCCTGGCGGCGCAGCGTTTTCTTCTGGCCGCTGCATGCTGGCGCAGGGCCAAGGTCCCGGCCCTGTACATGGCCGTCAAGGGCGAGGTCGAGACCGACCTGCTGCTGCAAGACGCCTGGGAAAGCGGCAAGACGCCGCTTCTGCCCCTGTGCGACCGAGAGCGCCCCGGCTGCATGGAACTGGTGCCCTGTGCCGGGCAGGAAGATTTGCGGCCCGGCTACTGCGGCATTCCGGAGCCGGTCTGCCCGGCGCCCGGCTTGGGGCCGTTGCCGGATCTCATCGTTACGCCCGGTGTGGCTTTTGACCGCCGGGGTTTTCGCCTGGGCATGGGCGGCGGCTTTTACGACCGGCTGCTGGCCCGGCAGGAAATGTCCCGATGCCTGCGCATAGGTCTGGCCTATGCTTTTCAGATGGTCGATCTTCTGCCGGGCGAGGTCTGGGACATGCCCGTGCATGCTCTGTGCAGTGAAAAAGGAATCCTATGGATACAATCCCCTACTTTATGAACGGCGCTTGCGCCCCGGAGGGCGTCATTCCCTTTGCTTTTCCCGGCCTGCCCGGCGTGGGCTGTGCCTTTACCACGGCCGGGGCGGGCAACCTTTCTTTGACGGTCTCTCTGGACGAAGAGGGAAAAACCCGCACCCGCGCGGCCCGCCGCGCCCTGTGCAAAGATTTGGGCCTGACCGGCTGGACCGAGCTGCATCAGGTCCACGGCGACGCTCTGCTCGTTGAACCGCCGGCTACGCCCGCGGGCGAAGCTTCAGCCCTTGAGGCCGACGGCTCGGCCACGACCAAACCGGGCCGGGGCCTGGTGATCAAGACGGCGGACTGTCAGCCCATTCTTCTGGCCCACAAGGGCGGCCGGCACGTGGCCGCGCTGCATGTGGGCTGGCGCGGCAATGTCATGGACTTTCCCCGCTCGGGCGTGCAGGCTTTTTGCAAGGCTTACGACCTCAAGCCCGGAGATTTGCTGGCCGTGCGCGGCCCGAGCCTGGGGCCGGGCGCGGCGGAGTTCGTCAATTTTGACAAGGAGTGGCCGGAAGGGTTCCGTCCCTGGTTTGATGAAGCCGACAAATGCATGAACCTCTGGGAACTGAGCAAAAACCAACTGGAAGCGGCCGGGCTGCGCCGGGAAAATATCTTTGGCCTGGATCTCTGCACCTGGTCCCTGCCTGAACTGTTGTTCTCTCACCGGCGTAAGCATGCGGTGCGCCAGATGAGCCTGATCTGGATCAAGTTGCCTACAAACTAGCACTGCGGCAGAGGAACATATGGGGATCACCACTCACGGCCTGAATGGCATGGTTGTTGCCCCGCATCACGCGGCGGCGAACGCCGGAGCCGAAATCTTGCGGCGCAACGGCAATGCCGTGGAAGCGGCCGTGGCCACGGCCGCGGCTCTTTGTGCCGTTTATCCGCACATGACCGGTCTGGGCGGGGACGCCTTTTTTTTGATCTCGCCCAAGAGCGCGCGTGAGCGCGGCCTGCCGCCCCTGTGCGTGGAAGGAGCCGGGCCTTCCGGTAGGAAGGTGCGCCGGGAACTCTATCTGGCCGAGGGCCTGCAGGCCGTGCCCACGCGCGGCCCGTTGGCGGCCGCGACCGTGGCCGGGGCTGTGGGCGCCTGGGAAACGGCTCTGCAGGCGGCGGCCGGCCTGCCCGGCGGCCCGCCGTTGCCGTCGGCGGAAATTTTGGCGACCGCGTCCGGCTTGGCCGAAGAAGGCTTTCCGGTCACGCCGTCACAATCGGAGATGACCGCTGCGCACCTGCCCGCTCTTGCCGCCTTGCCCGGCTTTGCCGAAACCTTTCTCAAAGAAGGCAGGCCGTATCTGCCGGGCGAGCGCCTACGTCTGCCCGCCCTGGCCGAAACCTTGCGCAGGCTTGGGCGCGAAGGCTTGTCGGCCTTTTACCGGGGTGGGGAGGGGCGAGAACCCCTGGCCCGGCCCTGGGTGGCCGGCAGCCCCCTGTGCCCGGAAGACTTGGCGGATTTCCGGGCCGCCCTGGTCCAGCCCGTGGGCAAACGCGTTTTCGGGGCAATGCTCTACAATACCCCGCCGCCCACCCAGGGCGCGGCTTCGTTGATGATTCTGGGTCTCCTGGAACGCTGCGCCGGCCGCCTCGGCCTCGGGCCGGCCGACTTGGCCGATCCAACCGTGCTGGTCCACCTGACCTGCGAGGCGGTGAAGCAGGTCTTTGCCGTGCGCAACTTTCATTTTGCCGATCCGGTCCAGATGGAGCGGTCGGTGGAGGATTTTCTGACGGACGCCTTTTTGGCCAATCTGGCCGGGGGCATTCGGCCGGACACGGTTGCGCCCGCGCCCGAAATCACGCCCGGCGGCGACACGGTTTGGTTCGGCGCGGCCGACCGCCACGGCACGGTGGTCAGCGCCATCCAAAGCATTTATTATGAATATGGCTCCGGGGTGGTTTTGCCGGAGTCGGGCATTGCCTGGCAAAACCGCGTTCTGGGCTTCGACTTCGCCCCCGGCAGGCCCAACTCGCTGGGGCCGGGCAAAAAGCCCTTCCACACCCTGAACCCGGCCCTGGCCGTGATGCCCGACGGCCGTTGCATCGCCTATGGCAGCATGGGCGGCGACGGCCAGCCCCAAACCCAGGCGGCGATTTTCGTGCGGGCTTTTGTGGCCGGTCTACCGTTGCAGCGGGCAATCAACGCGCCGCGCTGGCTTTTTGGCCGGGCCTGGGGGGATCACAGCGCCTCCCTGAAACTTGAGGATTCCTTTCCGGCCGAGGTATTCCAACATCTGCGCGTCTTGGGGCACGAAACGACCGGTGTGGCTGCGCCGTCATCTCTCATGGGCCACGCCGGGGCCGTGGTTCTGCATTCCGGCGGGCTTCTGGAAGGCGCGGCCGACGAGCGCGGCGACGGCTGCGCCGCGGCCTGGTGAGGCCGGCATGAGCTCGCCCGGCGACACCCCGGCCGCCTGCCTGCTGCTGCACGGCTTCAGCGGCACGCCCTTTGAGATGGAGCCGCCGGCCCGGGCTCTGCGCAAGCTCGGCCTGGAAGTGGAATTGCCGCTTCTGCCCGGGCACGGCACACGGCTTGCGGATTTTCAGACCACCTTTTTCCGGGACTGGCTGGCCGCGGCCGAAGACGGCTACAAAGCCTTGGCCGGGCGCTATGAGCGGGTGTTCCTGATCGGCTTTTCCATGGGCGGGGCTCTGTCGTTGCTGCTGGCCTCGCGCTTTCCGGCCGCCGGGGTGGTCGCCATTGCCACGCCCATGTGGCTGTATCGGATTTTCCCCTGGCAGGTGCGCGACCCGCGCCTGCCCCTGCTGCCGCTGCTTCGACACGTTCTGCGGGGCGTGCCCATGCCCCGGAGAAGCCCGGAAGCAAAGGCAATCACGCCTTCCGAAGGATACGAAGGCTTCATGCCCCTGGCCCAGTTGCACAGTCTGGGACAGGGCCTGGCCCAGGTCCGCCGGGCTCTGCCCCAAGTGACCGCGCCGGTGCTGATTGTTCAGGATGCCCGCGACCGCACTGTGGGGGCGGGAACCGGGCGCTACATCGCCAAAAAGCTCGGTTCGGCCGACGTCGCCCTGCACTACACCAGGGCCGAAGAAAACATCACCGGCAAGCACCAGATCACCACCCACCGCGAGACCCGCGAACAGGTGGCCGGGCTGTGCGCCGATTTCGTGCGCCGGTTGCTGCCGGGTAAGTAACCAACACCAACCAGGAGATCCCCCATGAGCGGCGATATTCCCGGCTTCGGCATTCTGCCGCAGCACAGGCACCGGCCCCTGCCGAAAAAAATCTTTGCGGTCACCCCCAGGGTGCATGTCTTTGTGGGCTGGACCACTTCCAACTTTTCCGCAATCATCGGGCCCGAAGGCTGGGTTCTGGTGGACACCGGCGACGACCCCGAGGCCGCCCGCGCCGCCCTGGGGGAAATTCGCAAACTGACCGACAAGCCTCTGGCCGGGGTCATCCTGACCCACAGCCACCCGGACCACATCATGGGCGCATCCGGTTTTCTCGAAGGGGAGCGGGAAGACCTGCCGATCTGGGGCCGGGCGAATTTCGGCGGAGAAGCCGCCGGCTTCCGTGGCCTGGAGCGGATTGCCGGCCTGCGGGCCATGCGCCAGTTCGGCACGCGCATCCCGCTTGAGCGCTACCCGGTCAACGCCCTGGTGCCCAGACCCGCCGTTTTCGGCGTTCCCGGAAAGAAGCGGTTGTGCCCCAACAATTTTTTTGCCGAAGAACGGCAGATTGTGCACCTGGCCGGTCTGGAGTTTGAACTGCGCGCCGCGCCGGGTGAGACCGCGGACCAGTTGTGCATCTGGCTGCCGAAAGATCGGGTGCTCTTCTCCGGTGACGACATGTACCGTGCCTTCCCCAATCTTTACCCCATAAGGGGCTCGGGGTACCGCGACGTGGCCGGCTGGGTCGAGAGCCTGCGCCGTATGCGCGGCCTGGAACCCGCGGCCGTGGTCATGGGCCACACCGAGCCGGCCTTGGGCGACGAAGGCCTGCACATGCTGGAAACCTATGCCGAGGCCATCCGGTTTGTCTACGACGCAACGCTCAAGGCCATGAACGAAGGCCGCACCCCGGACGAGATCGCCGCCTCCCTGCGCTTGCCGGAGCACCTGCGCGGCCTTGACTGGCTTGGCGAATACTATGGCTGCGTGCCCTGGGCCGTGCGCGCCGTCTACTCGGGCCTGCTCGGCTGGTTTGACGGCAACCCGACCAACCTGGTGCCCCTGGCCCCGGCCGAAGAAGCGCTACGGCTGGCCGATTTGGCCGGCGGCGCGGATAAACTGCCGGCTGCCGCGCGCAAGGCCTTGGCCGACAACGATTGGCGCTGGGCCGCCCGCCTGGCCGACATCTGCCTGCAATTGCCGGGCAGCGACGCCGAGTTCCGGGCCGAGGCCCGGGCGCTCAAGGCTGAAGCCCTTGAGGCTTTGAGCGGCGTAATTCAGCCCATTACCGGAAAGAACTATCTGTTCAGCTGTGCCCTGGAATTACGCAGTCCGGAAGAACGGGACAAAGCATGAGCGCCGGCTTCGTGACAGCTTATGTCGGCATCGGATCCAACCAGGGCAACGCCAGAGCCAATCTGGTCACGGCTCTGCGGGAAATGGCCGCTTTGCCGGGTTTGCGTCTGGAGGCCGTTTCGGCCTTATATCTGACCGAGCCGGAATTGCTGGCCGACCAGCCCTTTTTTCTCAATGCCGTGGTCAGGCTGCTCTGCTCGGCAGACCTCTTGCCCCTCGACCTGCTGCAGGCTCTACAAGGCATTGAAAATCGTTTGGGCCGCGTACGCTCCGGGCCGCGCTACGGCCCCCGGCCCCTGGATCTGGACTTGCTGCTTTTCGGCGAAACCGTTATGCAAGGAGCGGACCTGAGCTTGCCGCATCCCCGACTGGTGGAACGGGCCTTTGTGCTTGTGCCGCTGGGGGATATCGCCCCGGATCTGGTTCTACCGGGCAGCCGGACAGTTAGGCAGGCCCTGGGAGATTTGGGTGAAGCCGTGAACCCCGCCCGCATCCGCCGCCTGGAAGGCCCGGAGTGGGGGGATGCCTCCTCGTTGCGAGGCGGCCGGTGAATTACACTTCGGAAATTGTCGGTATTTTACCTTAAACGCCGTAGGCGTCGGCCCACAGGGGCGCACTCCCGCGCGGAACGTGCGGGAGTGCGCGCAGCGGAGCGGGCGCCTTTCGTGAGGAGACGGGGACCGCGCTCCCCGGCGACGAACGGCCCGCGACAGTGAGCGTCCGCCAGAAAAGCGGATCGAACGAGGAGTTCTCGAATGTTGAAATGGCTGATAATCGCCCTGGCGGGCATTGTTCTCTACAAGCTGGTCTTCAACGACAAAGCCGTCAAGGACAAGAGTGAGGAGAGACAACGCGCGCGCAAGATCGCTACAGGTGAAATGGTCAAGGATCCGATCTGCGGCGCCTACGTCGATGTGGACGGGAGCATCTCCGTGCGCGACGGCGACAAGATACACCGCTTCTGCAGCTATGAGTGCCGGGAGCAATTCCTGGATCGCCTGGAAGCCGCCGGCCGGGAGTTGCCGGAGAGTGCCCGCAATTTTGATGAGGATGAATAAAAAAGTGCATTATGCTCGAACCTCCTGCCTATCCTGCCTGGCTGGAAGCCCACCTCATCGACGACACCTCGTTTGAGCGCGCCTACGAAGATCTTGGGGCCTCCGGCCGGGCCCGGCTGAAGCAGGCCATCGCCGTGCTCCATGTTTTCTGGGGAGAGGCCGAAGAGCGCCGGCACACGGAGCGGGTGTTTCGACAGGGTTTCCGGGTGCGTGAGGATATGGCTCCGGCCCCTTATACCCTGCTGGTCTGCGATTCGGCCTACGCCTTTCCAAGCTGCCTGCTGGCCGCGCTCATGCCGGCCGTACTGGCGGGCTGCCCTTTGATTTTGCCTTGTTTCGCCCCGACAGCGGGCAGAGCCGAGGCCTCGCCGGACCGTTGCCTGCCCGTCGACTGCGGCCCCGGGGTGCGTTCGCCTCTCGGCATGAGCGATCCGGCGGCAAAGGACCGGCCGAGCCGGGCCAAACCCCTGCCGGTGGCCGGGCCGCTTCTGGCGGCTCTTGAGTTGAGCGGCCTGGAGCGGGCTTTTGCCCTGACCGAGGAAGGGGCTCTGGATCTTTTTGGCCAATTGCACGATGCCCACGGCCGGGGCCGGTTGGTGATCATGGGCCGGGACCTGTGGGGAGAGCCGCTGCTGCTGCAGGCCGGTCGCCTGGGCATCCCGACCCGGGCCTTTCTGACGCCGCCCCTGTATTTGCGCGCCGAGGGCGGGCAAGAGATCCTGCCCGACGGGAGAGAGCCCGACGCGACCGCGCCGCAGCTTGAACTGGACGAGAATCACGAGTCGGTCTGGATCTGGCCGGATCTTTCTCCGGATTGGTTCCGCAACCGTCGGCTGCGCCTGACGGCTTAGAGTATTTTGACTGTGAGATTTTATCTCAGAGTCGAAATGCTCTGGCGGATGCCCGCTTGCGGGCTCGTTTCGAAGTCCATCGGTACTATAGCTTCATAAATATTCTCAAAGTGAAGATGCCCTGGGGGCAGTTTCTCGATAAATTTCTGCTGCAACTCCAAGCTGTTCTGGAGCCAGAATGGACCCGGCAACCCTGCGCAACATCGGCATCATCGCCCACATCGACGCCGGCAAGACCACCTTTTCCGAGCGCATCCTCTTTTATTCCGAGGTGATCCATCGCATGGGCGAAGTCCACGAGGGCGCGGCCACCATGGACTTTCTCCCGGAAGAGCAGGAGCGCGGCATCACCATTGCCTCGGCCTGCATCACCTGCGCTTGGAAAGGCCACACCATCAACCTGGTGGACACTCCCGGCCACGTGGACTTCACCATCGAAGTGGAGCGTTGTCTGCGCGTGCTTGATGGAGCCGTGGGTATTTTCTGCGCCGTGGGCGGAGTAGAGCCGCAGTCTGAAACGGTCTGGCGCCAGGCCGACGATTTTCGCATTCCCCGGCTGGCCGTGGTCAACAAGCTGGATCGGCCCGGGGCCTCCTATGACATGGTCCTGGCCTCCATACGCGGGCGCCTGGGCGCACGGCCCGTGCCCGTAACCATTCCCCTGGGCGAGGGTGAGGAATTTGCCGGCGTGCTCGATCTCGTGCGCCGCGAGAAAATTCTTTTCAATTCTGCCGGTATGGGCAAAGAGATGCAAATCACCCCCTTTACCGGGGAAGAGGCGGCCAAGGCCGCACCCTACCTGGAAACCCTGCTTGACGCCCTGACCGAGGACGACGACGCCCTGCTTGAGGAGTGTCTGGCCGGTGTGCCCAAGCCCGAGCGGGTGGATGCGGCCCTGTGCCGGGCCGTCAGGGAGCATCGGCTGGTGCCGGTGTTCGCGGCCTCGGCCCTGCGCAACATGGGGGTCCAGCCGGTGCTCGACGCCGTGGTCCGCTGGCTGCCGGGGCCCCTGGATGTGGGCTCGGCCCATGGGTTGTCCGTGCCCAATCCTTCGCGCCGCGCCCGTGGGCAAGAGCGGGAGGAAGGGGTTGAAGGCGCTCCGGCCATGGCCGTGGAAACCGGCCCGGCCGTCGAGGTCGTCCCGGACGCGACGGCTCCGTTCTGCGGCCTGGTCTTCAAGGTGGTCATGGAAGGGGCCAGAAAGCTGGCTTTCGTGCGCCTGTATGCGGGCCGGCTGCGTGAAGGCGATGCTCCCTTGAACCTGACCGCGGGTGGGGCCGAGCGGGTGACCCGTATTTTCCGCCTGCACGCCGGCCGCAAGGAGCAGCTTGATCTGGCCGAAGCCGGCGACATTGTGGCCGTGCTCGGCCTGAAAAAGGCCCGCACCGGCGATTCCCTTTGCGCTCCCGAGCGCCCGGTGCTGCTGGAATCCATCCGCCGGCGCCGGCCGGTTATGGCCCTGGCCTTTGAGCCGCGCAACGCCGAAGAGGGCGAGCGCCTGGACGAGGCCCTGGCCCGCTTCACCGACGAAGACCCTACGCTGTCCGTGCAGCTGGACGAAAACACCGGGCAACGCCTGGTTTCCGGCATGGGCGAGTTGCATCTGGAAGTGGTGGGCGAGCGCCTGCGCCGTGAATACGGTCTGGCCCCGCGTATGGGCAACCCTCAGGTGGTCTGCCGCGAGACCGTCAAGGGCGCGGCCGAAGCCGAGTCGTTGTTTGACCGTGAGCTGGGCGGCACGCCCCAATTCGGCCGGGTGCGTCTGGCCGTGGCCGCAGCCGGGCGCGAGAGCGGGGTGGTCGTGGCGCTTCGGGTCGGCATCGAATTGCCCCAGACTCTTCTGGACGTGGTTCGCCGGGGCGTGATCGACGCCGCCTGTTGCGGCCCGCAGGGCTATCCCGTAGAGGATGTGGCCATCGAGATTCTGGCCGTGGAACGCAAAGAGGGGGTCAACGCCCCGCCCGCCCTGCACATGGCCGCGCAGAGCGCCTTTCGCCAGGCCCTGGAGGCGGCCGGCCCGGTGCTGCTGGAGCCGCTCATGCAGGTGGACATCACCGTGCCCGATGCCTTCCTCGGCCCCGTGGTCTCCCTTTTGGGCACGCGCCAGGCCAGGGTCGAAGCGGTCGAAGACAAGGCCGGGCAAAAGGCGGTCACCGCCTTGGCACCCATGCGCGCCCTGTTCGGCTTTGCCACGGCCCTGCGCTCGGTCACCCAGGGCCGGGCAGGAGTGGTCATGCAGTTCTCCCGCTTTGACGTGAACGCGTAGAGCAAAGCAACTTTGAAAAGTTGATTTGCTCCGGCGGCTGTATAAGCAGCCGCCCGCTTGCGTGCTCGTTAAACAGCCCGCCGGCAATATGGCTTCATAAACATTTTCAAAGTGAAAATGCTCTATAGCAGTTTACGCTTCAAATAGTCGCTTAACGGCGGGCAAAACCCGCCTACGCCTATTTGGCGGCAAGGATTTGCCGACAAATCCTTGCGAGCATTTCAAGTGTGAAATGCTCTAATTGTAATGTTTCACGGAGCGAGGCAATGATGTGTGACGGGGTGCGCCCGAAAAAGTCCCTTGGGCAGAACTTTTTGCAGGATGGGAACATTGCGCGCAAGATTGTGCGTCTGCTGGGGATCGGCCCGCTGGATCGCGTCATCGAGATTGGGCCCGGCCCCGGGGCTCTGACCCGGCACATCGCGGCGGAAAACCCGGCCCGGCTGATCCTGGTGGAAAAGGACGGACACTGGGCCGAGGAGCGCCGGGCGGAGTTGGGGGCATCGTCGGTCGAGGCATTCCCGCCGGAAGGCGATGCCCGGGCGGTGGTCTGCGCCGACGCCCTGGAGCTTCCTTGGGAGGCTTTGAACAAGCCGTGCAAAATCATCGGCAATCTGCCCTACAATGTGGCCTCGCCGTTGATGTGGGAGATTTTCAGCCGGGCCTTGGGCCTCGACCGGGCCGTGTTCATGGTCCAGAAGGAAGTTGGCCGGCGCCTGTGCGCCCGGCCGGGCACTTCGGCTTATGGAGCGCTTACGGTCTGGACGCAAAGCTTTGTGCTGCCGAAAATGGAATTCATTGTACCGCCCGGGGTTTTTTTTCCTCGGCCTAAAGTGGACTCGGCTGTTCTTTCTTTTGTGCCGCTGCCGGCAGGCCCGGGGGATTTTTCGCCTCTCAGGCTGGCAGCCTTGCTGCACAAGGTATTTTCTCAGCGGCGTAAACAGTTGGGTACAATCTTCCAGGCTGTTCCCAATAGACTGGAATTATTGATAAATGCGGGTATCGACCCACGCCTCAGGCCGGAAAATCTTGCCCCGGAAGATTTTCATTCATTGACTGAAGTCCTTTTATAGGCCGGAGGGATTGACTTTCTCCCTTTAATTATGTTCTGGATACGAAACACCGCGAGGTGCGGTGGGGCTTCGCCCACGGGTTTTTGCTGAATTCTATATCATGAAGGAGGAAGACGGGTATGATCAAAGCTGATTTGGTGAACAAGATTGCGGGCAAGGCCGGCATTACCAAGGCCGCCGCCGAAAAAGCGCTTAACGGGTTCCTCGACGCGGTGCAAGAAACCCTGAGCAAAAAAGGCAAGGTCACCCTCACCGGCTTCGGTTCCTTCGTGGTGGAAAAGCGTCAGGCGCGCAAGGGCCGCAATCCCCGCACCGGTGCCGCCATCGATATCCCCGCTTCTTGGGTCGTTAAGTTCCGCCCCGGCAAAAACCTGAAAGACTCCGCGAAATAAGGCAATAGATATGATGCAATATGGTGAGACCATCCACAGCGCTCTGCCTCAGGACATCCCTTGGTTCCTGCCCGATCATGCCATCTTTTTCGGCGTGTTCTATGGCGTCCTGGCCGTCATCGGCCTGGGCTTGGCGTATGTGATTGTCAAATCCGTGCGCGACGCCGCCAAAGACGAGTGTCACGGCGGGCATTAGGCCGGGCGCAAACCCAGCGATATATACGCCGTTGACGGCGGAGGAAAAGGCGAGTTTCATCGGCTGATGCGACTTGCCTTTTCTGTTTTTCCAGCTTATTCTAGTTGCTTCCGGTTCCGCCGTTTTGTTGTCGGAGCCGAGGTCGCGCCCAAAGGGGGTGAGGTTCTTGCCCGGAGTTTATCTGAACGAAGACGAGTATAACTTCGATATCGCTCTGCGCCGCTTCAAGAAGCAGGTGGAAAAAGCAGGCATTCTTTCGGAAATGAAGAAGCGCCAGCATTATGAAAAGCCCAGCGTGATGCGGAAAAAGAAGAAGGCCGCCGCTCGCAAGCGCTTGATGAAAAAGATCAGAAAGCTGAACATGGGTTAGGGCTTTGCTCCGTCGATGGCCGGGAGTACCCGCGCATCGACCCCGTGTGGTCCCATTTCCAAGGCCCGGTCGCACCGGGCCTTGGCTTCCAGAGAACCCTACGTCCGGGGGTCGCCTGATGTCCCTTTCCGCCCGCCTCGAAAAAGATTACATTGAAGCCTACAAAGCCAAAAATACCGTCCGTCTTGGCGTGCTTCGCCTGTTGAAGACCGCCCTGAAGAATTTCCAGGTCCAGCATCTGCGTGCCCCGGAAGAGGGGGACGTGCTCGATCTTATTGCCAAGCAGTGTAAGCAACGGCAGGAATCGATCACCCAGTTTGCCGCCGCCGGCCGTGAAGATCTGGTCGACAAGGAGCGGGCTGAGTTGGCCGTGCTCAAGGGCTACATGCCTGAACCGCTGGAAGGCGAAGCGCTGCTCAAAGCCGTGGCCGATTTGCTGGCCGAATGCGGCGCGGCCGGCCCCAAAGATATGGGCAAGGTCATGCAGGCGCTTGGGGCCAAGTACAAGGGGCGCTACGACGGCAAGGCCGCAAGCGAGGCGGTCAAGGCCGCCCTGGCCGCGCTTTAGCGCCGCCCTTTCCGGCCGAGTCGGTGTCGCATGGAATCCCGCGCCCTGTATTCCCTTGAATTTTCCAAGGTCCTGGCCTACCTGGCCGGCTTTGCCGTATCCGAAGCGGGCCGGCGGGCCTGTCTCAGCTTGCGCCCTTTGCCCGATCTTGCCGGCGTGCGCCTGGCCGTCGCCGAGTACGAGCAGGGCCGGCTCTGGACGCAGCGGGCCGAATACGTTCCTGAGCCCTTTCCCCCTTTGGACGGCGTTCTCGCTTTTGTCCAGTCTCCGGCCGAGGTGCTCGATCTCGATGCCCTTTGGGCTCTGCGTCGCACCCTGGAGCAGACCCGCATCCTGACGGCCGACCTGGCCCGCGACCCCGGTCCGAGCCTCTGGCCCCTCTGGTACGAGCGGGCCGTCAACACCGTTCTGCCCGCCAAGACCATGTCCGCCCTGCAGCGCTGCCTGGCCGATAACGGCAGTCTGCGCGACGAGGCTTCGCCCGAGCTGGCTCTGGTGCGCGGCGAACTGCGCGCCCTGCACCGGCAATGCAGCAAAAAAGTCAAGGAATTCGCTGCTGAATACAATATCCTGCATTACCTGCAGGACGAGTTCATGACCCTGTCCTCGGACCGCTATGTCCTGCCCTTGAAAACCAACTTCAAGGGCAGACTGCAGGGCGTGATCCACGACTATTCTCAGACCGGTGAGACCTGTTATTTTGAGCCGCTTTTCCTGGTGGAGTTGAACAACCGCTTGCAGAACCTCAAGCGTGAGGAGCGAGAGGAAGAACGGAAAATCCTCATTTTCCTCACCTCTCTGGTGCGGGATGAGGCCGGGGAAATTCAGACCTGCGCTGAGCTGTCGGCCGAGGTGGACCTGCTTTTTGCCAAGGCCGGTCTCGCCGACTCCTTCGACGGCCGCATGGTCGAGTTTGACGAAGGCTGTGGCGTGCTTCTGCGCAAGGCCCGCCATCCGCTCCTGGCCCTGGCCGCCTCCAAACGGGCTCGGGCCGCCCTGGCCGAATATCGGCGCAGCCTGGAAGAGCCGAGCGGGGAAGCCCCGCCCGAAGCGTTCGTCCGGGCCCAGGTCGTGGTGCCCTCCACCCTGGAGCTGTTGCCGGGGCAAAAGGCCCTGGTGATCAGCGGCGGCAACGCCGGCGGCAAGACCGTGTGCCTGAAGAGCCTGGGGCTCATCGCCCTGTGCGGCCTGGCGGGCATTCCGGCGCCCGTGGCCGTGGGCTCGGTGCTGCCCTTCTGGCGTAAGATCCATGCCTTCATCGGCGACGAGCAGAGCCTGGACGATCATCTTTCCACCTTCACGGCCCAAATTTCTCACCTGTCGCGCATCTGGGACGGCCTCGGCCCGGATTCCCTGATTATTCTCGACGAATTCGGTGCCGGCACCGACCCCTCTCAAGGCGCTGCCCTGGCCCAGGCAGTGCTCGACGGCATTCTCGAACACGGGGCTTTCGCGGCCGCGGCCACGCACTTTCCGGCCCTCAAGGCCTATGCCATGTCCGCCCCGGGCGTGCGCGCAGCCTCGGTGCTTTTTGACCCCAAGACAGGCAAGCCCTTGTTTTCTTTGGTGTACGATCAGGTCGGGGCCAGCCGCGCCCTGGATGTGGCCCGCGAGCACGGCCTGCCTGCCGAGGTTCTACGCCGGGCCGAGCACTATCTTCTGGCCGGGGGCGAAGACACCTCTGCCCTGGTGGAACGCCTGAATACCCTGGCGGTGGCTCGCGAAGTCGAGATCGCCAAGCTGGACAAAGAGCGCGCCGCTTACGCGGAAAAGCGTAAAAAGCTCGACGAGCGCTTTGCCGTCGAGCGTGACAAGCTCATTGCCGGCATCCAGGAGCGGGTCAAAGAAGTGCTCGCGGCCTGGAAGACCCAACGTAACACCCACAAGCAGACCTTGCGGGAACTCGCCAAGGTCCGGGCGGATCTTGCCGCCGGGCTCGATAGCGAACGTAAGGAGCACCCGGTCCTGGACCCGGCCGGCATCCAGGTGGGCGATCGTCTGCGTCATATTCCCTGGAAGCGTGTGGGCACCGTGCTTGAAGTGGACGCGCGCAAAGCCCGGGTGCGCCTGAACATGGACGGCGTGGGCCTGTGGGCCGGCACGGCCGATCTGGCCCCGGCCGACGAGACGGGCAAGGCCGCGCGCTCGACGGGCGGCACGGGCGGGGCGGTCCCGGCCGGCCCGGCGATTCCCCTGCGCCTGGATCTGCGCGGGCAGCGGGCCGAAGAGGCTCTGGCCGCGGTGGAGAAATTTCTGGACGGCACCCTGCTGCGCGGTTCGGCCGAAGTGGAGATCATCCACGGCAAGGGCACGGGCGCCCTACGCCGGGAGATCCACGCCTTTCTCAAAAACTTTCCGGCGGCTGCCTCTTTCCGCCTGGCCGACGAGGAGCACGGCGGCGACGGTGTGACCGTTGTGGAGTTGAAATGAAGCCGGCCAGGGGAGCGGCCACCCGCGAGATCAAAGCTCGCCTGAACATTCTCGACATCGTGCGTCGCTACGTGGAGCTGCGCCGGGCCGGGAACCGCTGGGTGGCTCCCTGCCCCTTTCACCAGGAGACCAAGCCCTCGTTCTCGGTGAATGAGGAAGAAGGTTTCTTCTATTGCTTCGGCTGTCAGGCCGCCGGGGATATTTTTGACTTCTACGGCCGGATCAACGGCCTGGATTTCAAGGAAACCCTGCTCCAGTTGGCTGAAGAGGCCGGGGTGACCTTGACGGACTACAAGCCCGACTCCAGGGCTACCGGCGAGCGTGACGCACGCAAAGCCGCCCTGAAGATGCACGAGCTGGCGGCCGAACACTTTCGCCGCAACCTGGAGGGGCCGGCCGGGGCCGAGTGCCGGGAATATATCGCCCGGCGCAAGCTGTCTCCGGATATTGTCACCTCCTTCGGCTTGGGCTGGAGCCCGCGCGAATGGCGCGATCTGACCGCCGCCCTGCGCCGGGCCGGGTTCACGCCGGAGCAGGGAGCGGCCGCCGGGCTGCTCTCGCCGGGCGAGCAGCGCGGCGCCTATGATCGTTTTCGCGGCCGGCTGATTTTTCCGATCAAGGATTTATCCGGCCGGGTCATTGCTTTTGGTGGCAGAATAATTACCAATGAGGATGCAGCCAAATACATCAACAGTTCAGATTCGCCCATCTATAAAAAAGGCGATAATTTATACGGATTGTTCCAGGCTCGGCGGGGCATCGCGGCCGGCAAATCGGCCCTGCTCACTGAAGGCTACATGGACGTGCTTACCCTGCACCAGTTCGGATATGCCAATGCCTGCGGCGTGCTGGGTACGGCGCTCACGCCCGAGCAGGTGCACCGACTGGCAGGTTTTTGTTCGGATCTGGAGTTGATTTTCGACGGTGATGCGCCCGGGCGCAAGGCCGCCCTGCGGGCCGCCGAGATGGTTTTGGTCAAAGGCCTGCGCTGTCGGGTGGTGCTCTTGCCCGAGGGCGAGGACATTGACAGTCTGCTGCAGGAGAAAGGTAAAGAAGCCTTTGAGGCCGTGCGGGCCCGGGCTCCGGAGGGGCTGGACTTTTGCATCCAGACTCTGGGCCGGTCCTACGCGCCCAAAGACGTCCTAGATTGGGTGCAGGGTTTTCTCGGCCGGGTGGAGCAGCCGGAGCTCCTCTCGCCGTATGTTTCACGCTTTGCCGGCGGGCTGGGCCTGGACGAGCGGGTGCTGCGCGGCCGTCTGCCCGGGGCCAAGAGAGCGCCCGGGGCCAAGGCCGCCCAGGCGCCCAGGCGGAACAATCCGTTTGAGCAGGGAATTTTGCGTTACGTGGTGCGTTTTCCGCACCGCCTGCCCGATCTTGAGAGGGCGGGCGCATTACTGCTTGTCTCTCACCCCAGAGCCCTGGCCCTGTGGAACAAGATTGCCGAAGCCGGTCCGGAGTACGATTCGGATGAAGTTTTGCGGCAATTGGACGATAAGCAAAAGGAATTTTGGGGAAAATGCCGGGTGCTGGAAGCCCCCCCCCCAGATCGCGAGCTGGAGGAGCTGGCCGACATCTGCGCGCGCATAGCGGAAGAGTGCAGGGACAAACAGGGCAAAGCCCGCCTGCAGGCATTACGCCGAACCGTTGACGCGACACGCGACGATTTCGCCCTGCTCAAGGCCCAGCAAGAAATGCTGCAAAGCAAAAGCACATCCGGGAGTTCTGATGGGCAACATTAAAGACATACAACAAATCAAGGTGCTTATCGCCAAAGGCAAGAGTGTGGGCTTTCTCACCTTTGATGAGGTGAACAAAGCCCTACCTTCCGAGGCCTCTTCACCCGAGCAGGTGGAAGAGATCATCGGCATTTTCGATCAGCTCGAAATAGCCATTGTGGACTCGGAAAAAGACGGCAAGAAGATTTCCGTTTCCGCCGGCGAGCCCGATGAAGAGCCCGGCGGAGAGCCCGGCCTCGATCTGGTCGAGGATGAAGACGGCGGCGATTATTCCTCGCGCAGCACCGACCCGGTGCGCATGTACCTGCGCGAGATGGGCGCCGTGCCCCTGCTCGACCGCGACGGCGAAGTGCTCATCGCCAAGAAGATTGAAACCGGTGAACAGGACGTGCTCTACGCCCTGGTCGAGGTGCCTGTGGCCGTCGAGGAGCTGATCAACGTCGGTGAAGACCTGAAGCACAACCGCATCAAGCTCAAGGACGTGGTCAAAACCATTGAGGAAGACGACCCCAGCGAAGACGAGATGAATCAGCGTCAGCGGGTCATTCTGCTCCTGGACGAGATCAAGCAGACCTTCAACAAAAAGCGCAAGATCTATACCCGTTTGGACGAGTGCTGCACCTTAGAGCGCCGGGTTACGGCCCTGCAGAAGGACATCATCGGTTTCAAGGAAAAGATCGTCGAGCGTCTACGCGACATCAAGCTGGAAAAAACCCTGATCGACCGGATCATTGAGACGGTCGAGGATTACGTGCGCCAGATGCACAACTGTCAGCGCGATCTCACGGCCTATATCCTGGTCACGGGCAAGAGCCAGATCGAGATCATGGACCTCTTCTCTCGTCTGGACGAGCGGGCCTGCCCTCCGGGCGAGGCGGCCGAATGCCTGGGGCTTTCCGTGGATGAACTCTTTTCCTTCAAGGAAATGATCCTCGGCAAGATGGAGATCCTCAACCGCTTGCAGGAAAAATGCTGTCACAACGTCACCGATCTCGAGGAGGTGCTCTGGCGGATCAAGCGCGGCAACATCGCGGCCATGCGGGCCAAGCAGGAACTGATCCGTTCCAACCTGCGCCTGGTGGTTTCCATTGCCAAGAAGTACACCAACCGGGGCCTGCAGTTTCTGGATCTGATCCAGGAAGGCAACATCGGCCTGATGAAAGCCGTGGACAAGTTCGAGTACCAGCGTGGCTACAAGTTTTCCACCTATGCCACCTGGTGGATTCGGCAGGCCATTACCCGGGCCATCGCAGATCAGGCCCGGACCATCCGTATTCCGGTGCACATGATCGAGACCATCAACAAGCTGATCCGCACCTCGCGTTACCTGGTGCAGGAGCTGGGCCGCGACCCGACGCCGGAAGAAATCGCCGAACGCATGGACTATCCCCTGGACAAGGTCAAGAAGGTCCTGAAAATCGCCAAGGAGCCCATCTCTCTGGAGACCCCCATCGGCGACGAGGAAGATTCCAGCCTGGGCGATTTCATCGAGGACAAGAAGGCCGTGGCCCCGGCGGAAGAAGTGGTCAACACCAAGCTTTCCGAGCAGATAGCCTCGGTTCTGGCCGATCTCACCCCGCGCGAGGAGCAGGTGTTGCGCAAGCGCTTCGGCATCGGCGAGAAGAGTGATCACACTCTCGAGGAAGTGGGCAAGCTTTTCAACGTCACCCGCGAGCGCATTCGCCAGATCGAAGCCAAGGCCCTGCGCAAGCTACGCCACCCGGTGCGCAGCCAGGTGCTGCGTTCGTATTACGAGAGCTGATTGGATCAGGGGTTTGCCCGACCTTTCGGCTTCAATTGCATCTGTTTTATGAAGAAAACCCGTGTACGGCACGGGTTTTTTTCATATTACGAAGGGGCCGGAGTCTTCGCGTCTTCTATCGGTCGCGTGCAATCAATGAGTATTATCGCATTCATCTAGTATTGTTGCAGTATTTTTCGTGTCGGGGCGATACATCGGGCATTCCAACAAACAGACATTGCCAAAAGGCGACCGGCACACCTTGTATGTCATAGGCTTCATGGATTCCCACGACAAATTCGAGCCGATGATCGGCTGCGGATTTCTGAAAAACCGGTATGTCGGCGGCAACGATAAACGAAATTCGGACGACGACGCCTTGCGCCTCGGCCAGGGCTACACCATCGGTATCAACGCCGCGACGACTACGACTATATCCCCCTGCCCATGTTCGGGATGGAATACAAAAAGGTCGGTATCCAGGCCGTCTACATTGCCGGTACCCACGGCAACGGCAATGTGCTTTTCACCTGGTTGTATTGGGAGTTGCCTGACTTCACTGATTTTCGATTCCTTGGGGGCACGATGAGAAAAAGGCCGGCGGTTTTCCGCCTGCCTTCATTTTCGAAGTAGATTTGCTCTATTCCTCCACAGCAAGCTTGGCCGCCGGATAGGCTCCCAGAATGTGCATTTGCGGGCAGAGCCGCGTTAGGCCTTCGCGCAGGCAGGCAAAAGCCGGGGCTTCGAGATCGCAGTCTAAGTCCGTGAAAAAAATGTAGTGCCAGGGCACACCGCGCATGGGCCGCGATTCCAGTTTGCTCAAGTTGACCCCGGCCTCGGCGATGATTCCCAGTACCTCGGCCAAGGCTCCCGGCCGATCGCCCACGGAAAAAAGCAGAGAGGTGCGGTCGCCGCCGGGCTCTTGCCGAGGGTGTTTGCCGATGAGCACAAAGCGGGTGTGGTTGCGGCCGTCGTCTTCCAGGTTTGCGGCCAGAATGCGCAGGTTCAGTTCCGCCGCCGCGTCGGCGTGGGCCACCGCGGCCGTGCCGGGTTCAGCAGCTGCGCGTCGGGCTCCGGCGGCCGTGCTCTCCGTGGCCTCTTGCCGTGCCTGAGGTACCAGCTCGCGCAGGCGATCGGCGCATTGGGCCAGGGCTTGGGGGTGTGACAGCACCAGGCGCACGGCGGCAAGGTCCGTCTCCCGGCCGAGCAGGCTGTGGCGCACCCTGAGTCGGGTTTCCCCGAGAATGAAGAGGTCGTGGCGCAAGAACAGGTCAAAGGTCTGGACCACGCTGCCGTGCAGGGTGTTTTCCAGGGGGACCACGCCGTGGGCGCAACGACCGCTGTCCACGGCGGCAAAGACTTCGGCCAAGGTGTTTTGCGGCTCCAGCAGGGTCGATGTGCCGAGCATGCCTCTGGCTGCCGTGTGGCAGAAGGTGCCTTCCGGCCCCAGAAAAGCGCAGGTTTCCGGGCGCTGCAGAGCCCGTGACGACGAGAGGATCTCCCGGTATACGGCCCGCAGGTGGGCTTCCGGCAGGGGACCGGGATTTTCGTCCGCCAGACGGGCCAGCAATGCGGCCTCGCGCCCGGGGCGAAAGATCGGTTCTTCCGGTCCCTTGCTTTTGCCCACGGCCAGGCTGAGTTCCGCCCGTCGGTTGAGCAGGCCGACGAGCTCGTCGTCCACGGCGTTGATGGCCTTGCGTAATTCTTCAAGTGTCTTCATTCAATCTCCCGCGTCCTAGAGCAGTTTACGCTTCAAATAGTCGCTTAACGGCGGGCAAAGCCCGCCTACACCTATTTGGCGGCAAGGATTTACCGACAAATCCTTACAAGCATTTCAAGTGTGAAATGCTCTAAGGAGCTTTGTCCCCCAAATCCAAAACACCCTTCCGAGAATCATTCTTCTGAAATATCTTCGCTGATGCGCATGCCGAAGTGGCGCCCGGCGGTGTCGATGCGCACCAGCACGCGGTCGCCGGGCGCGAGGTCGACCACGCTTGCGGGCGTGCCGTCGGGGCGCACCAGGCGGATGGTTTCGGCATTCTGAAGAAACACGGTGCCGTCCGCGCCGCCCGGCACCCGGGCCTTGATGCGCAGCATGGGCCGGCGCTCGACCTTAACTCGGCCGACCACGGCGGTTTCGCAGCCGCCCTGGTGATCGACAATGAGCACGGAAGAACCGGAGCGCAGTTCGTCGAGATAGGCGGTGCGGTCTTCGGGCATCAGGGCATAGGCGTGCACGGCCCCGGCATTGACCCGGAAGGGGCGGGAAGCCACGTATTCGTTGGGCTCGGTCTCGGCGTTGACCAAAAAGGTGAAGGCGGCGGAATCGCCCACCAGCATGCCCCGGCCGGAAGAAAAGCGCGACAGGGTATCGACGCAGACCCGGTGGCCCATGCCGGCCGAGGTGATGGAGAGGATTTCCGCCTGGACCAGGGGCAGGGAGTCGAGGCGCAGTTTGACGGCCGCAATGATCTCACGCAGGGCCGAGAGCCCGGCGGCCGGCACCACCACGGTATCGACTCCGCGCTCGAGAACGCCGCAGGCCAGACGGGCCTCGTCCGGCGTGACCGCCTCAACGGCCGTGGCGGGACGCTGGGCCAGAAGGTTTTCCAGGGGGATAATCTCCCAACCGCGTTCAAGGACAACGAGTTGTTCCGGGTTCTCGGCCGCGGCGCGCTCTTCGTCGGCCTTGGCTTCGAGACGGATGAAGGCAACCCGGCTTTCGGGCAGGGTCTCGCCCCTGGCCAGGCGGGCGGCGGCCTCGGCCAGGGCATCCGGAACGATCAACCCGTCCACCCCGGCCTCCAGGGCCAGGGTGGCTTCTTCTTTGAACCAGGGGATTGCTTTGTACAGAACGCGTCGCATCACGCTTCCTCCATCATGGCCACTGCATCGTCCACGGGCAGGTGGTTGTGGACCACCTCGGCCAGGGCGCGACAGAGCAGGCGCGGGTTTTTATGTTGGAAAATGTTGCGGCCCGCGGAAAGTCCGGCCCCGCCGGCCAGCAGCGAATCGTGGACCATTTGCAGAAATTCGCGGGTGGAGTCCATCTTTTCGCCACCGGCAATGACCACGGGCACGCAGCAGGCCCCGGCCGCCTCGGCAAAGCCGTCGATGTCGCCGCAGTAGGGCACCTTGATCACATCCGCACCCAGTTCGCAGGCCACCCGGGCGCAGTGGGCCACCAGGCCGGCCTCGTACTGGTTCTGGATCAGCGGACCGCGGCCGTAGATCATCACGATCAGGGGCATGCCCCACGAGCCGGCGTCACGGGCCACCCGACCGAGATCGGCGAGCATCCGGGGTTCGGCCGGATCGCCCAGGTTGACGTGGATGGAAACGCCGTCCGCGCCCATGCGCACGGCTTCTTCCACGGAGCAGACCAGCACCTTCGCGCCGGGGTCGGGCGTAAGGTTGGTGCCTGCCGACAGGTGCAGAATCAAACCGACATCCCGGCCGGACCCGCGGTGCGAGCAACGTACCAGGCCCTTGTGCATGATCACCGCGTCGGCGCCGCCTCCGGCCACTTCGTTGACCGTGGTGCGCATGTCGGTGAGGCCGGCGATGGGCCCCACGGTGACGCCGTGGTCCATGGGCACGATGACGGTGCGTTTGCTGTGCCGGTTGATGATGCGCTCGAGGCGGATGTTTTTTCCCAACTGCATGATTGTTCCCTTTTGGTTTGCGGAAACCGCGGGCCGGCGGGAGCGAAAAAAGAGGCCGCCGGCAATCGCCCGCGGCCCCAAGGGTGTTCGTTGTCGACAACGCTACACAACACCTCGGCCGCGGGACTTCGTAAAGCCAAAAAAGTAGAGCCCGAAATAATTCGGGGCAGGCTGCACGAAGAAAGCGGAAAGGTTGCTGCGCATGATTGTTCCTGTTGCCGGTCAAATTCGATCGAACGCTATATATACGCCCGGGCCAGGCCGGCTGTCAAGGGAATTGGCGAGCGGGTTTTTTGCCGCAACGGGCGTCCGCTTGTCTCAGATCAGCACCGAAGGCAGCCAGGTGGCCAACTCGGGGAAGAAGCTCAAGATGACCACGAGCAGCAGCATGCCGAAGAAGAAAGGCACCACGCGCCGGAAAATATACATCATGGAGACGTCCGTGGCGATGGAGCTTAAGGCGAAGATGTTGATGCCCACAGGCGGGGTGATCTGGCCCATTTCCATGAGCACCACCGTGACCACGCCGAACCAGATGGGATCAAAGCCCAGGGCCTTCACCGTGGGGAACAGGGCCGGCAGGGTGAGCAGGATCATCGGAATGACGTTCATCATACAGCCCAGAATGATGTAGACCAGCACGATGGTCGCAAAGATCACCCAGCGGTTCACATCCATGTCCGTGACCAGATTTGCGAGCATGAAGGGCAGGCGGGTGGCTGCGAAAAAGTAGCCGAGAATACCGACGCCGATGAGGATATAGATCAACTTGACTGTGACCAGGGTGGAGGAGGTAATGGCCTTTTTCAGATTTTTCCAGGGCAATCTGCGTCGAGCCACGGCGTAGAGGAAGGTGCCGAAGGCACCCACGGCCCCGCCCTCGTTGGGGCTGAAAATGCCCGAAAGGATGCCGCCCAGAATCAGGACGATCAGCAGAAGCATGGCGACGATGCCTTTGGTGGCATCAAGTTTCTCTTTGAAGGTGGTGGGTTCGCCGGCCGGCGCCAGGTGGGGATGTTTTTTGGCGAAAAGCACCACGATGGCGATGAAGATGCCTGTGAGCAGCAGGCCGGGAATGATG
The DNA here is from genome assembly GCA_031553235.1 of Desulfovibrio sp. GTDB lineage: Bacteria > Desulfobacterota > Desulfovibrionia > Desulfovibrionales > Desulfovibrionaceae > Frigididesulfovibrio. The sequence goes on along the minus strand of JAVBLS010000029.1, from coordinate 40,892 downwards.
CCGGCCACAAAGAGCCTGCCGATGCTCTCTTCCGTGACCAGGGCATAGAAGATGAAACCGACGGAAGGCGGGATAAGAATGCCCAAAGTGCCGCCGGCCGCCAGACAGGCGCAGGCTAGGCCTGGATCGTAATTTTTCTTGCGCATTTCCGGCAGAGAGACCGAGGCCATGGTCACGGCCGTGGCCATGGAGTCGCCGCACACGGCGGCAAACCCGGCGCAACCGGTCACCGAGGCCACGGCCAGGCCGCCGGGAAGCCTGCCCAGCCAGGTGTCGGCGGCTTTGAACAGGTCGGTGCTGATGCCGGAATACAAGGCCAACTCGCCCATCAGAATGAACATGGGCACCACGGTGAACAGGTAAGTGGAGGCCGTGGAATACGGACCCATGCCGAGCATGGAGAGCGCCGGTTTGGCGGTGGGGTAGACTATAACCATGCCCAGGGCGCCGATTAGGGCCATGCCCAGGCCGATGGGCGTGCCCAGGGCCAGCAGGCACATGAGCAGGCCGAAACCCAGGCCCCCGATGAGCAGTTTATTGGCTGCAAGCTCCGTGCCCTTGATCAGCCAGGGGCTGCAGAGCAGCAGCACGGCCAGGGCGAGCATCAGCAGGGCCGGCAGAAAGTCGCGGTTTTCAAAGACCTTGCCCAAAATTATCAGAAAATCGCTCAGATGGCAGAAGGCCAGAAGCAGGGCGCCCACAGCGGCGAACATGACCGGCAGGTAGAGAGGAATGAGCAGCACAAAGGTGGTCTCGCCGCTCGCGAATTTGCCCTGAACGAACAGCTGCAGGCACCAGGCCATCAGGGAAAACAGAGCCGTACCCAGAGTGGCGTTGAACAGCTCAGTCCACAGGCGGTGCCGCGGGGAGAGGCGGCCGACCACGAAATCAACGATGATATGCCCGCGTCCGGCCTGAATGACCGCAAGGGCACCAAAGGTAAGCAGAACGAGGAGGATTTCCTCCACCTCGATGACTCCCTCGACGGAAAAGTGGAAAAAGTAGCGGCAGAAAACGTCGGCAGTGGTGGGTAGGGCCATGATGCCGGTGGCCAGAAGCCCGATAAGAAAAAACTTCCGCGCACCCCAACAGGCGATCTTTCCCAGGCTTTCACCAACCCTGGTCAGACCGACGCTCGATGTTTCCATTTCGACTGGAGCGCCTTCGGGCGCACCGTTGGTGTAAATCTCCTGAGCCATGGGCCGCCTCCGTAATGTGGCGGCGAGCGCCGTACCTTGCGGGGTGCTTCTCTGGCCGATTCGATTGTCAAGGCATGCGCCGGCGGGCCGTCGACTGAAACGGAGGCCCCATGCCGTCCGTCCCGCCGGAGAGGAGGGTCGGCCCGCTCGGCACCTTGGCGGCTGAATTTCTCAGCCGGCTGGCACCAGGAAAGCAGAAAACGTGCCAAGGGCGAGATGCGTTGTTTCAGATGGTTAAATAGTATATTTCCGGCTATGTGTAAACAAAAGTTTGCATCATGCCCCCATGGGTGCTGCTTTTTGTTTGCGGTTTGGTATACAATCCTGCCGCGCCGGGAAAAATCAGGGCTTGCCCTTTATTTCCGGAGAGCTTAGAGCCAAAAGAAGGCCTGCTTGAGGGGAGCTTGCCGGGGAATCATGCCATGCGTTTTTCCATCTATACGCTGCAAAGCCGTTTTCTGGCCGGTCTGGTCGGCATCATGCTGGTCATGGGCCTTTTTTTTGGCTTATTGCTGCACATCCACCTGAACGATTTGCTGCTCTCCGAGGCCAGATCCAAAGCCCAGCTGGTGGGAGACACCGTGAACGCCGTAGAGGAATATGTGCGCGAGGTGCAGCGCCCTTCGGTGGCCATGGCCGTCCAGCCGGACGATTTCGTCATTGAGGCCATGTCCACCTCTTATATTTTGCGCCATGTTTTGAACGCCGTCACCGTGAAGGACAATGATTTCACCTTTCGTCGCGTGGCCAGAGGGGCACGCAATCCCGATTTTGAGGCCAAAGGCGAGGAGGCGGTCCTTTACGACCGCTTTCGAAACGACCCCACGCTGAAGAGCGTCGAGCAGGTGGAAACCGGCCCGAACGGCAAGCGGTTGATTCTGGCAAACCCCATCCGCTTCACCGACGATTGCATGCGCTGCCATACCACTCCGGCAAGGGCTCCCTCCAAGCTGGTGCACATGTACGGAGCATTGCGCGGCTTCAACCGCAAATCCGGCGAACTTGCGGGCATCAATGTGCTTTCCGTGGCCGTGGGGGCCCGCACAGCGCCCATCGTCGACTCCGTCGTGGCCTTTGCCGTGTGGTTCGGCTCGGGCATGCTTCTGCTGCTTGTGGGCGTGCAGTTTTTCTTCAGCCGGCTGGTGGCCCACAACCTGCGCCGGGTGGGCGCGATTATCCAGCGCAACTTTTTCCCGGCCGGGGACGACTCTCTGATCGGTCCCCTGGGTCGGGAAGAAGAGATAGAAGGAATGATCCGCTCCATCGAGACCGTGGCCGAGCACCTGGGGGATGCCCGCAGGCGCCTGGGCGAATATGCCGAGCAACTGGAAAGCATGGTTGCGGCCCGCACCGACGAACTGCAGGGCGTAGTACGTGAACGCAACACCGACGTGGAGTTGTTTGTCGGCCTGCTTTCGGGCTTCGGCCCGGAAAAGAGCAAAGCCGAACTGCTGGTTTCTTCTCTGGAACTCATAGCAGGGCGCTTCAACGCAAGCGGCGCTGCCTATGCCGATGCGGCCGACAAAGCGTGCGCCGCCTGGACGGCCGCCGGCCTGGGCGGTGAGCGGGTCTCCTTATGTGGAAGCATTCGTTTGTACCTGAGTGCTGAAGTCCCGTTGTTGCTTGACGATCGCTGGGTCATCCCGGTGCGCACTTCCGGCGGAGTGCATGGGGTGCTCGGCCTGTTCTGGAATGCCCAGGCCGCTCCGCCCACGCCGGAACGCCTTTTTCTGGCCGAAGCTTTTGCCCGTCAGCTCGGCATCGTGGCGGAAAACCTGGATGCCCTGGACGTGGTTCTGAACCGCAATGCCTTGCTGGCTTCCGTGGTGGAGGGCATCTCCGACCCGTTGATTCTGGTGGAATCCGACGGCAGCCCGGTGCTGGCCAACACTTCGGCCCGCAAGCTCGGCAGTCGTCTGGCCGGGGAGGCCGGCGAACAGGAAGATCCGGACGGCCTGCGCACTTTGGTCACCCTTGCGGGCGATCTGGCCGGCTTTGGCGCGCGCGAAATTTCCAGGCCGGACGGCAGTTCCTTTGCGGTTACCCTGTACCCGGTTCATGATTTCCCGGCCCACGCGGGCAGGGTGGTGGTACATATCCGCGAGACCACAAACGAGCGGCAGATGCTCGAACATCTGCGGCGTAGCGACAAACTGGCCGCCGTCGGCAGCCTGGCGGCCGGGTTGGCCCATGAGATCAACAACCCGCTCGGAGTGATTCGCTGCTATGCCGAGCTGTTGGCCGAAAGCGCCGTCGACGAGCGCAGCCGGGCCGACGTGGAGGTCATCGTGCGTCATGTGGAGCAGGCGCAGTCCGTGTTGCGGGATCTGCTGGACTTCTCGCGGCCCAGTAAGCCCTTGGGGGGCTGTTGCGACGTGACCCAACTGCTTGGCTCGCTGCCGGATCTTTTCCGTGTTCAGGCAAGGGCCGCCGGCGTGGCCTTTGAGGTACATGCCGCCCAAGGCTTGCCCCGGGCCGCTGCCGACAGGGGCATGCTTGAACAGGTTCTGGTCAACCTGCTGCTCAATGCCCTCGATGCCTTGCGCGGCGTCGGGGCCGACGACGGCCGTATCGTGCTCTCGGCAGACACCGACGCCGAGGGTGGGCTGCGCATCGTCGTTGCCGATAACGGCTCGGGCATCGACCCGGCACAGCTGGACAAGATTTTCGATCCCTTCTTTACCACCAAAGCACCGGGCACGGGTACCGGCCTTGGGCTGGCCGTTGCCTACGGCCTGTTGCGCGATATGGGTGGCCGGCTGGAGGTCGGGACGGCGGAACCGGGGTGGCCGGGGCGGCGCGGCGCGGTCTTTACCATCACTCTCGCGGCGGCGGAAAAGGAGGCGGCCGATGAACCCTTCTGAGCAGAAGATTCTGGTGGTCGACGATGAGGTCGACTATGCCGAGGGACTGGCCCGGCTTATCGGCGCGGGCTTTCCCGGGCTTGCCGTTTCGAGCGTGAACGGCGGCAGGGCCGCGTTGGCCAGGGTGGAGGAAGACCAGCCGGATCTGGTGCTCCTGGATCTGAATATGCCGGACATGCACGGTCTGGATGTGCTGCGTGAAGCCCTGCACCTGTGTCCCGGCCTGTCGGTGGTGGTGCTTACGGCCTATGGCACGGTGGAGACGGCCGTGGCCGCATTGAAAAGCGGGGCCTGGGATTTTCTGACCAAGCCGGTGCGCCGGGAAGATTTGCTCCGAGCCGTGGGCAAAGGCTGTGAACGCAGCCGGCTTTTGGGTGAAAACCGTCGACTCAAGGCCCAGATGCTACGATCATCCATCGGCCGCAAGCTGGTGGGGGAATCGGCGGAAATACGCCGGCTCAAGGACACGATCTGCGCTGTGGCCGCCTCGGATTACACCGTGCTCATCCAAGGGGAATCCGGCACCGGCAAGGAACTGGTGGCCGATATGATCCACTCCCTGGGCAACCGTCGCGACGGCCCTTTTTTGCGGGTGAACTGTCCGGCCATTCCCGAGCAGTTGCTGGAGAGCGAGCTTTTTGGCCACATCAAAGGCGCTTTCACCGGAGCGACGACAAACCATAAAGGCATGTTCGTGGAGGCTGCGGGCGGAAGTCTGATGCTCGATGAAATCGGCCATCTGCCCCTGGGGCTTCAGGCTAAGCTTTTGCGCGTGCTCCAGGACGGCGAGGTGCGGCCTGTGGGTTCGGCCAAGGCGGCCAGGGTCGATACGCGGGTCATTGCCGTGACCAACGAGGATCTTGATACCAAAGCCAAGGCCGGGCTGTTCCGCGAAGATCTTTACTACCGGCTCAACGTGCTCACCTTGCACACCCCGCCGCTGCGGGCCAGAACCGACGACATTCCCCAGTTGGCCGTGCAGTTTCTTGTTGCAGCCTGCGATGAGATGGGCACCCCGGCCAAAACGCTCTCACCGGCGGCGGCGGCCTTGCTTTCTCGGCGCGAATGGCCGGGCAACGTCCGGGAGTTGCAGAATTTTATCAGACGTATGGCAGTATTCTGCCCAGGCCCGGTGGTGGAGGGCGCCCACGTGCATCTGGGCGAGGGCAAGCCCGTGCCCGAAACCGTCTCCCTTGGCCTTGAGCCTTACAAGGTGGCCAAATCCCGCCTGGTGGACGCCTTCAGTTCCCGCTACTTCGACGATCTGCTGCGCCAGACCGGCGGGAACATTTCCGAGGCCGCCCGGCTTTCGGGTATTGAGCGCGTCTCGCTGCAAAAGATTCTCGCCCGCCTGAACATGCATGCCGCCGCTTATAGAGCGTGAGCGGTGGTACGGAGTTTATCCGCTCTGGGCTGTTCCCAAATGCCCCCGGTGATCAGCACGGACTGCCCGAACGAGCCCGCAAGCGGAAGTCGGAGCAGGCGGGCGTTGAAAATACTTACCTGCTTTGCCCATGAACCAGACGGGCTCCGAGCTCAAAAGCGCGGACCAGGTCATGGGGGAAGATTTCCCCGTGGCGCTTCAGCTTGGCCGGCACGTCAAACATGTCCACCTCATAGCGGGAGTAGTCGTCAAACTGTTTGGTGTCGCAACAGAGAAAGACTTCGCAGGGGGCGAAGAGCCGCTCCATTACGCCGCGGGCAACGTCAATCACGCTTTGCTTGCCATACAGCACTATGTCCTCCGCCCGCACGTTCATGGTGTAGAGCAGGGCAGTGGCCTTTTTATGTGGAGAGAGCGGGGGTTTTTTCGCGGTGTAGAGGTAATATTGAAACCACAACCGCTCGGTGAAGGCGCGCATCAATGAAGATTCGACGCTGAAGTAAAACGGCGAGCCGAGCACCAGTATATCGGCCTCATGCGCTTTCTGCAGCACCGGCGTAAGGCTGTCGTCAAGCACGCAGCGACCGTAAGACTTTCCTTTGGGATCTTTACAGGTGAAACAGCTGATGCAACCGGTATAGGGGGCCTGTTCGCGCAGATGGACCAACTCGGCCTCGGCTCCGGCCGAGGCGGCCCCTTGAACGATCTGCTCCAGCAGCAGACCGGTGTTGCGCTTTTTGCGCGGGCTGCCGTTGACGGCGAGAACTTTCATGGCGGTCTCCGTTGGTCTATGATAAAGAAGGAAGCCCCGGCCGAGGGCCTTCTTCTTCATAGGCCGGCCTATGTGGGCCGTCAAGCGGGGCCGATTTCGACATGGAACACTTTTGCGCCGGCCATCACGTCCAGCGGTGCACGGCCGCACCGGTTTACTCGCCTTCGGGCCGCCCGGTGGGCTGTTTCGATATCTCCAGCCCTTCGGACGTGGGACACTTGCGCGCCTTGGAGCTGGTAGCGATCGGAAGACATCCTGTCCATCGCCGGGTACAGTCTGAAACGCCTGTGCCGGGGAACTGGGCCTGCCGGAAATCACCTTGGGCGCCGGCGCGTGCAAAGCCCTTCTGAGCCATCACTGGCAGGGCAACGTGCGGACTTTGATCAACTCCCTGGAATATGCCTGCAACCAGTACTTCCTGGCGCCGTTCAGGGGAATGGGCGAGAGCAAACTGCCGCCGAGATATTGCTCGCCCTGCCTCGGAACCGACCCACAGCCTGAACGAGGCCGAGGAGAAAACCGTGCGCCACGTCCTGGCCCTGCACAAAGGCAACATCACCCGGGCGGCCGGAGCCCTGGGCATAGGCCGCAACACCCTGTACGCCGAAATACGTCGTTACGGCATCTTTTTACGTTGAGGAGAAGTCCGCGGGTAAGATGGTTGCATGGCTCATTTCATTCTGAAATTGCTCTACAGCTGAGGCGATGTCCGGCAGCGGTGCGCTTGCGTCATCACCCGGTTGCGGCCGCTGTTTTTGGCCTTGTAGAGGGCTTTGTCGGCTGCGGCAATGATCCGTTCCAGGCAGGCCGCGTCACGCGGCCCGGCGGTGTGGGCGGGCAGCTCGGTCACCCCAAGGCTGACCGTGACGCGAATTTCTTTGCCCTCAAAGAGAACATGGGCGTTGCCGATGGCTTGGCGGATGCGTTCGCAGGCAGTAAAAGCGGCGCGCAGGCCGGCGCCGGCGAAGAAAAGAATGAACTCTTCCCCGCCGTATCTGCCCAAGAGGTCCGCACGGCGCAGAGCTTCTCCGGCAATACGGGCCACCTCTTTGAGCACTTCGTCGCCCGCCTGGTGCCCGTGCCGGTCGTTGACGTTCTTGAAATGATCCACATCGAGCAGGGCTAGGGAGCAAGGGAGTTTCGCGTCGGCCGCCGCTTCGAGTTCGTTTTGGAGGGCTTCCAGAAAGGCCCGGCGGTTGAGGGCGTCGGTCAGCGGATCGCGCCCGGCCAGATATTTGAACTTGGCCTCACTGCTCGCCAATGCCTTGAGCGTGGCGGTGCGCAGGGTGGCTTCGCGGCGTAGGGTCTCGGTCAAGCGGGTCAATTCCGCTTCTTTGTGTTTGAGTGCGTTCAGGCTGTCTTCCAATTGCAGGACCATGGTATTGAACGAGGTGGAAAACTCGCCCAGAAAATCCACCCGCTGAGAAAAATCGCCCTCGGCCACCTGACGCACCTGCCAGGTGAGGTGGCGCATGGCCGCCTGCAGTGCTTTCAGGGTGCCGCCGGCAAAGCCTCTCAAGGAAATGTCGCCGGAAAAGTTGCCGCTGGAAAACTCCAGCAGAATTCGGCGCAGGCACAGCAAATCATCATGGAGAGCACGCATACCCGGCGCATCGGCCAGATTTTCAGGCAGATCCGGCGCGGTGCGGCTCTGCAGCAAGGACAGCAGGTGCCCCGCCACCTCTTGGATGGACACGGGTTCCACCGGTGCCACAGGTTACTCCGTAGGTTTGGCATCGAAGCGGCAGGTTCTGGCGCCGGTGCACCAGCAGTCCACCTCTCGCACCGTGAAGGAACGTCCGCAGAACGACTCCAGGATGCCCTGAATGAAACCTTCATCGTAGACGCAAATTTCGTCGTTGGTATCGGGCAGGCCGGAGCAGTCCAGATCTTCGGCCACGGTCAGGGTAAAGGTGTTTTTTTCCAAATCGGAGCTTTCAACCCGAAAAATGCCGACCCCCAGTTCCTTAAAGTTGTCCTGCACGATTTTGACCAGAGAGGGCAGATCTTTGGCCTCGGTGCAGAACAGTTCGTAGAAGGTCCGCCCGGCCAAGGCGCCGGCCCGGCGAAAGAGGTCGTCCGCCACCTCGGTTCCATATTGCTGTTCAATGACATCGCGCAGGGTAAACTGGAACAAACGGTAAACTTCAATACGCAATGAGGGGCCCAACCCGGGCCGGGCCGCTTCCATGTCGCCGCCGAGGAGTTCTTTGGAAAAGCGATATTTTCTGCCGTGACTCATGTTATCTCCAATATTATTTCTTTATAATATATGCTTATCCCCTTTGTAAGCAAGTCGGGGAAAAAAGGCAATCGCAACGCGAATTTTGGTCGACTACACCATTTTCCGACGGAATTCCTTATATTGTAGCTCATACTTGCGCATGCGCAACTGCATGATGCGTTCAGTGATGCCGAGGCGCCCGGCCGCGGCAGCCATGTTGCCCTTGGTGACCCGCACCGCATCCTCTATCATGCGTTTCTCCAGCGCTTCAAGACTTTCTTGTAGTCCCACGGGGGGGGCCTTTTCGGGCGCCTTTTCACGCGTGATCCAGGATGGCAGGTGGCTGGGGCGGATCAGCCGGGTTTCGGCCAGAATGACGGCGCGTTCCACGACGTTTTGCAACTCGCGGATGTTGCCCGGCCAGTTGTAGGCTCGAAACAGGGCGGCCGCAGCCGGCGAGAAGCGGGTGCGCCTGCCCGGGGCAATTTTGTCGGCAAAGTGCGCGGCCAGAGCCATGATGTCGTCGGGGCGCTCGCGCAGAGGCGGCAGGATCAGCGGGAAAACGTTCAGGCGGTAGTAAAGATCTTCGCGGAACGTGCCTTCTTGAACCATGACCTCCAAATAGCGGTTGGTGGCGGTGATCAGGCGCACGTCGACCTTTTGGGTGCGGCCGCCGCCCACCCGTTCGAATTCCCGTTCCTGAAGCACCCGCAGCAGCTTGGCCTGCGTGGCCGGGGTAAGATCGCCCACTTCGTCCAGAAACAGGGTGCCGCCGTGCGCGGCCTCAAACCGCCCTTTGCGCATGGCCACGGCCCCGGTGAAGGCCCCACGCTCGTGGCCGAAAAGTTCGCTTTCCACCAGTCCTTCGGGCAGGGCGGCGCAGTTGACCTTGATAAAGGGCCGGCCGGCTCTGGGGCTGTTGGTGTGGATGATGCCGGCCACCAGTTCTTTGCCTGTGCCGCTTTCACCTCGGATGAGCACCGTGGCCGGGCTTTTGGAAACCTGCATGACCTCTTCCAGAAGAGAGCGCATGCAGGCCGAGCCGGCAACCATGCCGCAGGCGTCGAAATCTGCGTGCATCAGAGCCTGGAGGCGGCGGTTTTCTTCCACCACGGCCTGCTGCAGGGCCAGGCTTTCGCGTCGGGCGGCCACACCGCGGGCAATGAGCGAGGCCAGAATTTGAAGCAGACGCATGTCTTCTTCCAGGCAGACGGAGTCGCCAAACAGGCGGTCGGCCGAAAGAGCGCCCACGGCCTTGCCGTCCACCAGGACAGGCACGCAGATGAAGGAAACTTCTTCGCGCGAAAAATCACGCGCGCCCGTGCGGTTGAGGAACAGGGGGTCTTCGGAGGCTTTGGGCACCAGTATCGGAGCGTTCGTGGCCACAACAGTGCCGGTTACGCCTTCGCCCATGCGGTAGCGGACCTTTTTTGCCGGTTTCTTCAAGCCGTGGGCCGCTTCAAGAAGAATTTCGTTTTCATCCGGCGCCACCAGGGCGATGGTGCCGCGCATCATGCCCGTATGGCGCGAAATCAGCGCCAGCACCTGCTCCAGGGCTGCGGGCAGGTCGTCGCCCACGCCTGTGGCGTCCAGGGCGCGCACCACCTCAAACAGGAGCCGGAGTTCTTCGGCTTCATTGCGTATGGGCAGATCCGGCATGTCTTATCCTTCATTTTCTGACTGGTTCATTCCGAATAGAAGCTTTATCTGCCGGCCTGTATGCCGGTTGTAACCATATTGCTTAGCAAAATCCGAGAGTTAATGGTAAATTGGCGGTGAAATGGGCCTTTTTGTCGGAAATAACGCCAAACAACTGCCTGAAAAATACAAAAGAGTGTTTTTTATGGCAATGAAAATACTTTTATGTATGAAATTCTGAAAAAAGGAATCGACAACTACCCACTTTGGCAAAAATTCTATAAATTTTTTCTTGTAATAGCGGTATGTTCTCGAATGCTCTTTGTCCTTGGACCAGCTTTGCACAGATATTGCTGTAGAAATTCTCCCGCAGGTGCGCTTTTCTGCAAATTCAAGGAGCATATCGAAGTGAACATTCTTCATTTTATCAAGATGCACGGCTTGGGCAACGATTACGTGTATGTGGACATCTTTGCCGAAAACGTGCCCGACCCGGTCGGCCTGGCCCCGCGCATCAGCGATCGCAGGCGCGGCGTCGGCGGTGACGGGCTGGTGCTCATCGGGCCTTCGGACAAGGCCGACGCGAGGATGCGCATTTTCAACACCGACGGCTCCGAGGCCGAAATGTGCGGCAATGCCGTGCGTTGCGTGGGCAAATATTTGTACGAGAGCGGCCGGGCCCGCAAAGAAGATTTGACGGTGGAAACCCTGGCCGGCATCCGCCGGCTCCGCCTTGATGTATTCGCCGGTCGGGTGGAGCGGGTGCGCGTGGACATGGGGCCGCCTTCCTTTGATCCCAGAGCCCTGCCCATGAACGTTCCCGAGCCGGATTTTCTGCACCGGGAAATTACGGCCGGCGGCGAAGTGTTTCTGGGGACGGCGGTTTCCGTGGGCAATCCGCATCTGGTCATTCCTGTGCCCGACCCGGCCGCTCTTGACCTGCCGCGGCTGGGGCCGCTGCTTGAGCGGCACCCCTTGTTCCCGCGTCGGGTGAACACGGAATTTGTGCGCGCCCTGGCCTCGGATCTCATTGAAATGCGCGTCTGGGAGCGCGGCTCGGGCGAGACCTCGGCCTGCGGCACCGGGGCCTGCGCCGTGCTTGCGGCTCTGGCCGCCAACGGCTTTACCGGCCGCTCGGCTGTGGTGCGTTTGCCCGGCGGTGACCTGGACATCGAATGGGCCGAAGACGGAACTCTCTACATGACCGGCCCGGCGGAAATGGTTTTTCGCGGGGAATACCTTGTTTCATAAGTATTTTCGTAATGAAAATACTCTACTGGAGTGATATACATGGCATTGATCAACGAGCATTATCTGAACCTTCCCGGCAGCTATCTGTTTTCAGAAATCGCCCGCAAGGTGCGCGAGTTTTCGGCCGCGCATCCCGAAATTTCCCTTATCCGCCTGGGCATCGGCGACGTGACCCGGCCGTTGGTTCCCGCCGTGGTGACCGCTCTGCACAAGGCCGTGGACGAGCAGGCCAAGTCCGCCGGCTTTCGCGGTTACGGTCCGGAACAGGGCTATGACTTTCTGCGCCAGGCCGCGGCCGACGACTGGTTCAAGGGCCTGGGCATCGACGCGGATGAGATTTTTGTCAGTGACGGGGCCAAGTGTGATCTGGGGAATTTCCAGGAACTTTTTGACGCCGGTGCCCGTGTGGCCCTGACCGACCCGGTGTATCCGGTGTATGCGGACTCCAACGTCATGGCCGGCCGGGCCACGGCCCAGGGGCCGGACGGCCGTTTCGGCGGGCTGATCTATCTGCCGTCCGGTTTCGCTCAGGGCTTTTCACCCGAGCCACCCAAGGAGCGGGCGGATCTTATCTACCTTTGCTCGCCCAACAACCCCACCGGCGCGGCCTTAAGCCGCGAGGCATTGGCCCGCTGGGTGGACTACGCCCGGGCCGAAGAAAGCGTGATTTTTTTTGATGCGGCCTATGAAGGCTTCATTCGCACCCCCGGCGTGCCGCGCAGCATTTATGAAATTCCCGGCGCCCGCGAGGTGGCTGTGGAGTTTCGCAGTTACTCCAAGACGGCGGGCTTCACCGGCTTGCGTTGCGGCCTGGCCGTGGTGCCGAAAACGGTGCACGGCCGCAACGCGGCAGGCGGAAAAGTGCCGCTGCGGGATCTCTGGCTGCGCCGGCAGACCACCAAGTACAACGGTTGCCCCTACATCGTGCAGCGGGCCGCCGAGGCCGCGCACAGCCCCGAGGGCAAGGCCCAGACGGCCGCCTGCGTGCAGGTCTATCTGGATAATGCCGGAGTCATCCGCCAGGCCTTCATGGGCCTTGGCCTGGAAACGGCCGGCGGCACGGATGCACCCTATGTCTGGGTGCGCCTGCCCGAGGGCGCGCGCTCCTGGGATTTCTTCGACCTGCTCCTGAGCAGGGCGGGCATTGTGGGCACGCCGGGACTGGGCTTCGGCCCGAGCGGCGAAGGCTGCTTTCGCCTGACCGGCTTCGGCGACCCGGCAGCCACCCGCGAGGCCGCTGAGCGTCTGGCCAAGCTGAAGTTGTGAGTCAACGGCCCCAAGGTCGCCGGCAACTATTTGTCCTGTCGGACAAAAAATAAATTCCAGCTAGGCAAAAAAAATCTTGACTTCGGAAACGGGATCGGGCAAACAGATTTCTCGCGTGGGGCTGTAGCTCAGTTGGGAGAGCGCTTGAATGGCATTCAAGAGGCCGTCAGTTCAATTCTGTCCAGCTCCACCAGAAATTAGAGGGACTTGCGAGGATGCTCGCAAGTCCCTTTTTGCATTTCAGTCGGTTTGTACTACCCCTGTACTACCTTTTTGCTCCACTGGATTTTCGGGAAGGTGGCTCGTCACGGTAGTGCTGGTATAGCCAGAGAACTGCCTCCAGGCGAGGATAAACAACCTTATTAAATAGAAAACCCTTTTGGGTTGGGCCGGTTCGATTGGAGTCCCGATTGGCCAGCGTTTTGGGGCTCAGATTTGCCAGCTCCGCTAATTTTTTCCGAGGCACATACTCGGGACAGAGCAGGAACATTCTCTGGAATTTTGCCGGCAGAATGGCGATTTCGGGAGGGATGTTGTGGGGCATGACTTTTCCTTCTTCCTTGGTTGAGGGTGACCGGACAAAAAAAGACGGCAGCAAGCCTAGAGCTTGCTGCCGTGGAGCACTTGTAGTGTCCGCTGGGCGCAGAGATAGCATAAAACTATCCTACCGCCGTGCGGTAAATATGATGCGGCCTACCCGAGGTTACGGTGAGTACGCGGGAAAAAATTCCTCAGCCACATCGTTCGGCTGCTATCGCTGTGTCACAGCCGGATGAGGAGATCATGAATCCTCATTGGATTCACGTCGTCTTTGGATTCATGGCATCTTACTCATCCATGATATCCAAATTTCCATGGCAACATTAGCCGGCCATGGGACGCACCAACGCTTGCCGATTAAGCGCTTAGCGCACAGACTACTCACTGTCTGCCGGCTCCGTCGTCACTCCGCTCTGTTTATGTTCAACAGAGGCGGTTGCGATTATTTTGGCATGTCAATGATTAATTTTTAGACGGAAAACAAGATAAGAGTCAAGCAAATTTTATGCACTCACTTTTTAGGGGCGTGGCGCCCCCAATTCTATCCCTCCGTAAACGACACCTCCGGCCACGGCTTCAGCCAATTCATGGCTTTTTGCAGAGACTGTTTCAGGTGGTGGACCCAGGGGATGGTCAGGTCCAGGCCGAATTTGGTGCCGAAAACATCAAAGCCGATATTCAGCCCGTGGCTGCCGCTTTTGAAGTTCATCGTATTGGCGAAGACGGCGCAGTCCACCGGCCCCTTAAATTTATGATAATCTTCGGTCAGGTATAATTGGTGGTGGAGTAAACCCGCAGGGGACACCATGTGGCTCATTTTTGCCACAGAGTATCCTCGTGCCGTCGCACTTCTTTCTGCTACAGTCATTACCGCAAGCAGTTTGCTCATTATTTCAAAGTCGTTTTCGAAGGTTGGCCCCAAAAGAATAAATTCAGTCTCTTTACGACTGGTGCTGCCGCGAAAATCCTTACTGCGAGTTCTTTCTCGAAAATACTCCTGCTTTTCACGAAGAATCAGCGCTATGCGTCTGTTCCTTTGAGAGAACTCAAAAAGTGTGATGCTATCGGACTTACGGCTCGAGTTATTCGTGGGTGTTCCACTGTAGCCAGTAATTCCGAATGGTTGTATGGGATATACAGACATTGCATTCCTCCTGCAGACATCGGGCTATGACCCGAAAACTGTTGCCGGTATTTTTTAGTTCCACGATCTTCCCCCAATTTCTGTTCAGCCATTGTTTTGCCCCTGAATGGTGCACAGCAAGGTTTTTTGCCCGTGCAGTGCGGCGGCGACTCATTCTCGCCAATGCTTCGGGAGTCATCGCCCGGCTGGAGGCAAAGTGTTTCACGTCCGCGCTCCATTCCTCGCAAACCTCAAGGAGAGCGGCCACCTCGGCCTCTGCCGGCGACAGGCGAGGAAATTGTCTGGTGATTTTATGGAACCGTTCGCGTTTTGCCTGAATGACCAGCAAGATCTCCTGTGCCGTCTGGCTCGCGAACCACGTCAGAAGCTCTCGCGTCAGTGCGGGATCATGGCGGTGGAGAGGGGAGCCGCGTTTCACAGGTATATCTCCGTGATGTCGGGCCGGTTGTGCGACATTTCGTGGCTGACTTGTTCTTTAGCCTGCTCGTCGCTCATCCCGTGCCGCAGGCATTGGCGGTAACGCCTTTGAGCGAAACAAAAGCGTAGCGCGTGTGTTCCCCGCCCCGTGGCGGACTGTCCGGTTGCAGCCATGGCCTTGTTGATGGCCGCCAGATAGACCACGTAATCCTCAAACAGTTCCCGTCTGCCGCCATCCAGCCATTGCAGCACTTTATCAGCTAGAGGGAGCGGGCAGTATTTGGTGGCCACTTTGCCCCCTTTCTCCTTTGTCCAGAACGGCCGGCACATTTCGTCGGTCACCGGGTCGGCTATAAGTGGAAGAAGCGCATCCGGTTCGTTTTGCGTCGGGTGGGCTTTCTCTGCATGTAGCCCACGCCCGCAAAAATTCGCGTAGCGTAAAGGGTTGTGCCAGCGCCTGGGGGCGCCAACACCTTCTGCTCGGCAGCCGCACTCCAACTGCAGGCGGGCCATGATCTGGTGTTTCGGGTTGCCCAGCGCAGCAACGACCGCCTCGGGATTTTCGAGCGCCCGGCTTTGCCGTCGGGTGCGTTGGCGGCATACTTGTTTTCGGGCTGTTGCGCGAACGGCGTCCCGTTCGCGCTGGAAATCATAGATGATCGAGTTCCGCCGATACTGTGCCGAGACGACCGTCAGGCCCCTCTCCAAGGCGGCGAATGCTGAAAGCTCCGCTACAAACGTTTTGGGGGAATGGCCGGCGTTGTGATGGAACTCCGCCCGGTGGGCGAGATATTCCGCAGCCAGGGCTGTAGTGAGGAGTTCCAAATCGCGGATGCCGCGGAGCTTCAACCACGTCGCCAGCGGGTTCAGGCGCTCAAAGTTCTTTTCGAGCGTGCCAATGGAATGGATGAGTGGGCTGCGCCCCTCCAAATAACGTTTCATGGCATGGCGGCTGTAGCCGATGCGGGAAATCGTTTTGAGGGCTGCGGTGAGCTGTGTTTTGAGGCTGCCGCGCATGGGAAATTCTCCGGGACGGTTTTCAAAAAGTCGTTGCCGCCAGAGTATCGCATTTCCCTAATTAAACAACTGTTTTTATTTAATAAAATGCTATCACAGAGCATCCCCCCATGTCCCTATACGCCCCGAACCGTCCCCAGTTTTTTGTATAATGAAAGGGTTAGCGGATCGCATTTTTACATACTCTGGTCGCGTTTCCAGGGCAGACTGACCTCTGCGGAGGTGGATCGACACGCTGCTGTGGTTCTCCCTACGCCGAGAGGAGGCAATCACCGGCATCTTCCGTGCGTGTCGGACGAAGATGGCGGACCCGTTGTCGGGATGTAGAAATGGATGAGGTGGGCGCATCATAACATGTGGCGCGGCACTTCAACCTGTTTTCGTTAAAGAAAATACGACCTTCCCAGGGTGTCCCGCAGGGTCACGAAGCGTCCCGGTTATGGGGAAGAGCAGGGGGAACACGTTTACAGATATTTTTACAGCTCTCTTGCAAGAGTGGTCGTGACGTGTAGCCTGAGGTCGCACAACAGGTCAGGCGTTCTAGCCGTGTCCATGACGGTTGTCCGTAGAATTAGAGCGAATTTGTATCTTATGTAGCATATATGAATTCGGTCTATATATTTTTTGAATGGGAAATTTATATGTTACATTATATTTGCTATAGCGTATAAGTAAAAAAATTTTTATTTTTAATTATAATAAAATTTTTATAAAAAATATTACCGCTATTTTCCTTATGAATAAACAGTTTATTGTTTGTTAAAGTTAAATCGATATCAAGAAAATATTGCAATCCAATTTATAAGCAGAATATAGTTAAACTTATACATTCTTATCCAGTCCAACTTAAACTTTTTTTGAAATTCATCACAAAAGATAGAATTACTCTTGCCTTTAATATTGAGCAGGGATACATAAATAGAATCGGCTTATCGATCATTGAATGTTTTTTGCAAAAATGTATGCGATAATATCGCGTTTTTTTTGAAAAAATATTCTTTATTTGAAGAGTTGCTGGGCTATTTATGCGAAATAATATACCTATCAAATCATATGATATTTCTTACTATCTGGAGCTTTGGGGGGCACCGGTCTCTGAAGATTCAGCATGCGGGGAAGACTGTTCCTTTTCTCAAGAATTTGAATTCCTTCGGGCCGAAACAGGCAAAGACGCCTCTTTGCACGATGAAACGACGGATTGGGCCGTCGTATCCCGCTTGGCGACGGAGATCTTGGCTTCGCAAGGCAAGGATTTATGGGCTCTGGTCTATGCGGTATATGCTGAATATCGGACCAGGGGCTTTGATGCGTGTCCACCGGCATTTGCCGCTCTTACACATATTCTGCGCACATGGTGGGACTCTCTCTATCCACCTGCTTCGCGCATGCAACGGCGCCTTGCGCCGCTGGGTTGGCTTTGCGGTCGCATGGAGCATTGCGCGGAAACCACCTGCTTTATGGATGGCTCCTCAGAGTCGGTCCGGGCCTTGCGGGATGAACTCCTGAAGCTGCAGGAATTATTGACGGAAAAAGCAGGCGACGACGCCCCTCACTTTCCGGGCGTTTTTTCCAAGCTCCCATCAACAACTGCGCTGTCACCCGAGCCGGCGGCCGCCGTTCCTTCCCCTATGAGTCAGCCGGTCCAGAGTCAAGCGGCCTCCCGCCGGCCGGCGGCCATGACCATTGCGGCCAGTCTTGCAGAAATGGACAAGGACGGCCGTATTCCGGCCGGAGTGCTTCCGAATACCGTCCGCAACGTCATCGACTTCACCCGACAACTTGCCGAGCATTTCCTGTCCTTGGATCCCACGGATGAACGCGCCGTTGTGCTGGCATACGCCGCGAACTGGGCCACGCTCACCCAGTTGCCCATAACCGATTCCGAGGGGAAAACTCAGCTCACCTGCGGGGTGCCTGCCGACAGGATTCAAGAGTACGCAGTCGCGGTGGAGGGTAAACGATACGCCGAGATCCTGCCTTATCTCGCACGAGCGACGACAAAGTCACCATATTGGTTTGAAGGTCATGCCCTGTACCGGCGTTGCCTGGAAGGAGTAGAGGCCTTCCAGGCCGCAAGCTGTCTGAGCGGTGCCTTGGCGACCCTTTTGTCTCGTTTTCCGGAACTGCTGACATATAAATATAAGGACAACACTCCATTTGTTCCCGCGAAAATATTGCCTTGGCTTGAGAGTCTTTGCGCTCCGGTCGGCCCGGGCAGGGCGATGCCGGCCATCGGTCTCGCGGACTCGGGAGCCAAGAGCCCGGATGAAGATGCCCGTTTGAAGGAGGCTCTGGCCTGCAGCATGGAGGAAGACTTCCAGGCAGGTTTGCGGCTGCTTGGAACTGTTCCGACTGGGCGCAGCCGTGCCTTTGTGCTGCACGGCATTCTTCAGGCGCGGTATTGCCTGCATTCGGGCAAGAAAAATGCCGCCGTGCAGCTTCTTGCAGGCCTGTATCAGCAAATGGAGGAGTGGAACTTGCTGGATTGGGAGCCGGATCTCACTGCCAGGGTACTGGCCCTGTTGCTCGCAGCCCAGCCCAAGCAACGAGGTGGAGCCGTGGAGGGCATGATACGCCGTCTCCATCTGTTGGATTTGGAAGCGGCGCTCAGTGTCGTCAAGGACAATTGACCCAGAAAACAATGATGGAGGACTCAACGAATGGCAAGGAAAGAATCATCAGTGGCTCCCAAAGAGCGCATCAACGTCACGTTCAAGCCGGCCACGGGCGGAGCGGTTGAGGAAATCGAACTCCCCATGAAGGTGATGGTGCTGGGCGATTTCCAGCAGAGACACGATCCCAGACCGTTGGCGGAACGCAAGCCGGTTTCCATCGGCAAAAATAACTTTGCCGAGGTGATGGAAAAGCAGAATCTCAGCCTGGACCTAACGATTCCCAACGTTTTGCAAGATGGGGTGTCGGAAAATGATATGCAGGCCAGGCTGCAGATTAAGTCCATGCGGGATTTTGAGCCCGGCAGCATCCTGGAACAGATCCCCCAAACCAATCAACTGTTGCGCGTCCGTGAGGCGCTTACGTCCCTTCGGGGCCCGATGGGGAACATGCCCGCTTTCAGGAAAGCCATTGAAGATGTGTTCAAGGACCCCCGGCAGCGTGAAGAGCTACAAAGAGAATTGGCGCAGGCCGGTATAGAGTTGTCCGTGGCACCTCCGAAAAAGGCCGACAAAGGGCAGAACAAGTCGGAAAAACAGGCGGCCGACAACTAATTCATACAGCGGGGACGCCACGCCCATCGCTCTTAAGGAGTAAGAATAATGAGCCAAGCATTGGAAGTTGAACGCAGTACGCTGCCTGCGGGATCGTTGCTGTCGCAGATAATCAGCGAAACCAACATCTCACCACAGGATGAGGGTTGGGAGGAAGCGCGCCTCGGCATAGCGGCCATAGTTTCCATGTTGTCCCCGGATGTTGCGGGAGAAAAGATCAATAAATCGATCATCAATCATATGATTGCGGAGATTGACCAGCGCCTGGGGAGGACTCTCGACGCGGTTCTGCATCATGAGGATTTTCAGAAACTGGAATCGGCCTGGCGTGGGCTGAAGCTGCTCACCGACCGGACGGATTTTCGTGAAAACGTCATCGTGGAATTCATCAACGTCACGCAGGACGAACTCTTGGACGACTTTCTTGATTCTTCCGAGATCGTGCAATCGGCCCTGTATAAACAGGTATACACGGCCGAATATGGCCAGTTCGGCGGTAAGCCCGTCGGCGCAATAATCGGCAACTACTATTTCGGCCCCTCCGGCGTTGACATGCGGTTGCTTGAAAATGTCGCCAAAGTGGCCACCATGGCCCACGCGCCCTTCATCGCGGCGGCTTCGCCGGAGTTTTTCGGCTTGAAAGGCAGCTTCGAACGTTTGCCAGCTCTGAAGGATCTTCAGGATATCTTCAGCGGCACCCGGTACACCAAGTGGCAGTCATTTCGCGAATCGGAGGATTCCCGCTATGTGGGATTGACCGTGCCGCGTTTTCTGCTTCGGCAGCCGTATGATCCCGAAGAAAATCCCGTCCGGGCTATTGTCTACCAGGAAAATGTGGACGACAACCACGCCAATTTTCTCTGGGGAAACGCGGCGTTCGCTTTTGCTACCCGCATAACCGAGAGTTTTGCCAAATATCGTTGGGCCGCAAACATCATCGGCCCACGCTCCGGCGGTGCCGTAGAAGACCTGCCCGTGCACCTCTACGAGTCACTGGGCGACATCGAGATGAAAATTCCCACGGAAGTGCTCATTTCCGACCGGCGTGAATATGAACTTGCCGAGCAGGGGTTCATCGCCCTGACCATGCGCAAGGGGTCGGACAACGCAGCCTTCTTCTCCGCCAACTCCTGCCAGAAGCCCAAATACTTCGGGACTTCCGAAGCGGGTAAGGCAGCGGAACTTAACTACAAGTTGGGAACTCAGCTGCCGTATCTCTTCATCGTGTCCCGCATGGCGCACTATATCAAGGTGCTGCAGCGCGAACATATCGGCTCTTGGAAAGAACGAGTGGATCTGGAGCGTGAACTGAACACCTGGATCCGTCAGTTCGTGGCCGACCAGGAGAACCCCAGTTCCGACATCCGCAGCCGTCGGCCCTTGCGCGAGGCGCTTATCGAAGTGAGCGACGTCGAAGGAGATCCGGGCTGGTACCGGGTAACGATGAACATTCGTCCTCATTTCAAGTACATGGGTGCCTATTTCACGCTCTCACTGGTCGGTAAACTGGAGAAGGAATAACGCCATGGCGGGGAGCCTGTATGAGCGGTTGACGCTTGGAGAAGCCGGCATGGCCATGGATGAGGACGAATCCATTCGCAGCAATATTCTACGCATGTTCATTGCTCGCCAAGGATCCGTACAGGCTTTGCCGGACTATGGGCTCCCCGACCTGAATGATTTGACCCTGTCCCGGGCGGATCTCATCAAGGAAACCTGCATTGGGATTGAGGGCTGCATTAGGCGTTATGAGCCGAGATTGATTAACGTTGAGGTGACCCATCAGGCTCTTCCTGAGTCGACTTTTGCAGTGGGGCTCCACAT
This sequence comes from Desulfovibrio sp., assembly GCA_031553235.1. Taxonomy (GTDB): domain Bacteria; phylum Desulfobacterota; class Desulfovibrionia; order Desulfovibrionales; family Desulfovibrionaceae; genus Frigididesulfovibrio. The sequence goes on along the minus strand of JAVBLS010000029.1, from coordinate 20,125 downwards.
TACAGCCTTGAAATACGACACTCAGGGACGGCTGCAGCCTTGGCACTGGGATTTGGTTCTTGACCGCGATCAGCTGCGGGGGCGTAAATGAGCGTTTTTAATCGCTATTACCAAGAGGAATTGCTTGCTTTGCGCGAGTCGGGCAGGGCGTTTGCGGAGCGCAATCCAGCGCTTGCTCCATTTCTTGGCACGCCGGGCCGAGATCCGGATGTGGAACGCATCCTGGAGGGTTTTGCGTTCCTTTCCGGCCGGCTGCGCCAGAAGCTGGATGATGAACTGCCCGAGATTACCCATTCTCTGTTCAGCCTTCTGTGGCCCAATTACTTGCGCCCCATCCCCGCGAGCACAATACTCCAATACCATCCCGGAGAAAATATTTCCGGAGTGGCGACAATACCGCGCGGCAGTACGGTGGAATCCCGGGAGGTGGAAGGCATCCGTTGCCGTTTCCGCACAATTTACGACACGGAAGTATATCCTCTCCGCATCTCGGATATGCGTATCCTTGAGCGGAACGGCGAAGCCGCGATGGCGTTGCACCTTCAGACCCTGGGCATCCCTCTGGAGAATCTCACCCTCTCACGTCTGCGCTTCTTTCTCACAGGGGAAACCGCCATTGCCCACACTCTTTATTTTACGTTTGTCAATCGTGTGCGCGAAGTACGTGTCATCTTGCGGGACGCCAAAAAGGAGGAACGGGTGGTGGCGGTTTTGCCGGCATCCAGTCTCCGACCTGTGGGTTTTCGTGAGGATGAGGGGCTTTACCCATACCCGTCCAACACTTTTCCCGGGTACAGGGTTCTGCAGGAATATTTCTGTTTTCCAGAAAAATTTTTGTTTGTTGAGTTGGCCGGCCTTGAACAAGGGCTGAACCGGCAGGCTCTGCAACTGCACCCGGGGACGGGGAGCTTTGAGGTTCACTTCATTTTGAATGAATTGCCGGAATCTTACGAATCATTCAGGCCGGCAAACTTGCAACTTTTCTGCACGCCGGTAGTGAATCTTTTTTCCATGGATGCATCTCCTTTGGTTCTGGATCAGCGCAGAACCGAGTACCGCATCGTTCCCGACCCGCGTCTGCCGTATCACTACGCGGTTTACAGCGTGAATTATGTCGGCACTTGGGGCCAAGACGACAGGGACAACCGCCGTTATCTGCCGTTTGAGTCGTTTGAGCACGAAGCCGACAGGGGACGCAGTTCCGCTTATTATCGATTGCGCATACGCCCATCGCACAAGGACGGCGGAACGGAAACCTACATATCGTTTACCCAAAATATAAATGAAGCCGTGATTCCCAGGAAAGAGACCATATCCATGGAGCTCACCTGCACCAACCGCATGCTCCCGAGAGAGCTGCGGGTTGGGGATGTTTGCATCCATGCCGAGAATACACCCGGCGCGGTTGATTTCACCAATATCACTCCTGTGATCCCCTCATTCAACCCTCCTTTGGAGGGTGATATTCTCTGGCGGCTTTTGTCCAATATGTCGCTCAACTATGTCCCGTTGACGGATATCCATGCTTTGCGCGCCGTACTCGGCGCCTATGATTTCCGGGCGCCTTATGACCGCCCCAGAGCGAGAATGCTGGAGAAAACCATGCACGGCATGGTCGGCATCAGCTCTAAGGATACAGATCGTGTTTACAGGGGGTTACCCGTGCGTGGAGCCCAAACCCGTCTCGTATTAGACCAGCGCGCTTTTAGTTGCGAGGGCGCCATGTATTTGTTTGGTTCGGTGCTCAATGAATTTTTTGCCCTATATGCCACCGTCAATAGTTTTCACCAACTTACCGTCGTCGAGGCATTAAGGGGAGAGGAGTACATATGGCCGGCCAGATTGGGCAGAACCTTGAGCATATGACCTCAGACGGCGTAGCGGGTGATCTTTCCGTGATGGAAGATTTGCGTGCCGCCCCCGGCTCGTTTGCTTTCCCGCAAGCTGTGGATATCGCCGAGCGCTGGCTGCGCGGCGAGGGGCATGTCGTTTCTTCCGGTTCCTTTCGCTTCAGCGTCAATCCTGCCTTGTCGTTCCCCCCCGGCGATATTGAAGCCATGGATATTGTCCGACGCGAAGCCGGGGCTCCACACATGGCAATGATGCTCAACCTGCTGGGCCTGCACGGCGCCGGCTCGCCGTTGCCGGCCTATTTTACCGAGCACGTCGCGCAACATGCGGACGACCCGGATGCGCTGCGGGACTTTTTCGAGATCTTCAATGATCGCCTTGTTTCCCTGCTGCATGGCACCTGGCGGAAATATCGATACCACGCCCAGTATAAAGAGCATGCCGCCGACAGACTTTCCGACCGTTTTTTCGGCTTTATCGGCGTTGGACAAAAAGAGATCCGGCAAGCCAAGGCCCTGCGTTGGCCCAGGCTCATGGCCTACATGGGGCTCATCGCTTTCAACAGCGACTCCGGCGGCTCTCTGGAGAGCATATTGCGCCACTATTTCTCCCATGAGGCCGTCAGCATCATCCCCTGCGTCACACGTTGGGTGGCTATTCCCGAAGAGCAGCAAATCAGGCTGGGAGAAGCCAATTGCACACTGGGAGATGACTTCGTGATTGGTGAAGAAATGCCCGACCAAACAGGGAAATTTCGAATCCGCATCGCCGATCTGACCTGGGAACAGTTCAATTCATTTCTGCCCTCGGAAGAGAAGTTCACCGAGTTGCTGACACTTGTGAATTTTGTTCTGAAATCCCGCCTGGAATTCGATGTGGAACTGCGGTTGCGGCCGGAAGAAATACCCGACTGGCGCCTTGAGGACGGGAATGAATGCCGTCTTGGCTGGTCGACCTGGGCCGGTGACGGCGGGGACGGGGTTGTTACTTTGGAAACCAACCATTTGGAGCTGTGAGGCATGGCCAATATTACCCTGAGCGCGCTTGTCGAATCTTTGGACATCCCTTGCCGTGATTGCCTGGAAGCAGCCGCGGTGGCGTGCGCCGGACGTGGTGGATATGAGATTGTCATCGATGATTTTGTCGAAGCCCTGCTGTCCTTGGAGGGGATGCGGAATATCCTCACCCAGTTTGAACGGAGCGAGGAGCGCCTGAGAGATCTCCTCGCCAAAAGCCGTCCTCTGGATGGGCGTCACACCGGGCGCCCAGTATTTTCACCTTTGCTGCACCAATTTCTCCAAGAAGCCTTTTTATTTGCCAGTCTTGAACTGCACCAAAGCAAGGTGGATGTCGGCGCGTTACTCCTGACTTTGCTGCAGAATCCACAGCGGTACTGCGTATTTTCTTTTTTCCAGGAAATCAAAGAGATCCCCGCAGACAAGCTGCGCGTCCTCCTTGAGGGTTTGCAGGCGGAGAAAAGCTCGACGCAGCCCATGGCCGGCGGTCAAGCGCAGAGCGCATTGCAGCAATATGCCACAGACTTTACCGAAGAAGCCAGGGCCGGCAAAACCGACCCTGTGTTCGCGCGCGGGCCGGAAATTCGCATGATGGCGGACATCCTGACCCGTCGGCGCAAGAACAACCCCATTTTGGTCGGGGATCCCGGTGTAGGAAAGACGGCCGTGGTCGAAGGTCTGGCCCGCAAGGTGGCGGAAGGCGATGTTCCGGACGCCTTGAAGGGCGTGCGCATCGTTGGTCTGGACATGGGGCGCCTGCAGGCCGGGGCGGGTGTCAAGGGAGAGTTCGAGAAACGCTTGAAAGGCGTGATTGACGAAGTCAAATCTTCGCCCGTGCCGACAATTTTATTTATTGACGAAGCGCATACTTTGGTCGGTTCCGGCGCTCAGGCCGGCGGCGGCGACGGGGCCAACCTGCTCAAGCCCGCTTTGGCCCGTGGTGAGATGCGGACCATCGCGGCCACCACCTGGAGCGAATACAAGAAGTACTTTGAAAAAGACGCGGCTCTGGCCAGGCGTTTTCAGCTTGTGAAGCTGGACGAGCCTTCCCTGGAAGAGACCGTGACCATCTTGCGCGGGATTATCCCGCACTATGAAAAGACTCACAAAGTATATGTCCGTGACGACGCGGTGATCCGCACCGCCGAGTTGGCCGGGCGCTACATCACCGGCCGGCAGCTCCCGGACAAAGCCATCGATGTGCTTGATACGGCTTGCGCCCGCGTGCGGGTGAGCCTGGGGGCCAAGCCTGCGGTCTTGGAAGCTCTTGAAGAAGAGTTGGCCGCATTACGCCGCGAGCTTGACGCACTGGAGCGGGACCGCTGCAAGGGCGTGGCCCCGGCTCCCGGTGAAGACGGCGGGTCTCGTCATGCTGCCCTGCAGCAACAAGTTGTGGAGCTCGACAGCCGGATTGAGGGCTTGAAGGAAAGGTGGCAGCGGGAAAAGGACCTGGTTGAAGCCATCATCCGTTTGCGCACAGATGAAACAACCCCGGATAAATCTGCCGATAACGGCGCCGCTTCCCCTCTTCAGGCGGCCGCCCCATCATTGGATAAACTGACCGAGGATTTACGGGCCGCCCAAGGCGACTCTCCTTTGGTGTTCCACGAGGTCAATCCGGCGCTCGTGGCCGGCATTGTAGCCGAGTGGACGGGAATTCCCGTCGGCAAGCTGAGCGGCACCGGCGTTTCGTCCGTGATCTCTCTCGGCGAAGCACTGCGCCGTCGCATTCGAGGCCAGGATCATGCCCTGGCGGCAATCGAGAAGGCTGCCCTTGCCGCCCACGCCGGGCTGGACAGTCCGACGCGGCCGACGGGCATTTTTCTTTTCGTAGGGCCCTCCGGCGTGGGCAAAACGGAAACGGCCCTGGCCGTGGCGGATGAGATCTACGGGGGCGAACGCATGTTGGTCGGCATCAACATGAGTGAATTTCAAGAAAAGCACACGGTTTCCCGCCTGATCGGCTCGCCTCCCGGTTACGTCGGCTATGGGGAAGGTGGGCGGCTTACCGAGGCGGTTCGTCGCCAGCCGTATTCCGCGGTGCTCTTCGATGAGGTGGAAAAGGCCCATCCGGACGTGCTGAATCTGTTTTACCAGGTTTTTGACAAGGGTATTCTGGCGGATGGCGAAGGCCGAGAGGTGGATTTTCGGAACACCATGATTTTCATGACTTCCAATCTGGGCAGCGACATTGTCACGGCCCTGTTCGAAGACGGGGAGGAGCCGGAACCGGAAGCCGTTCTGGAGGCTCTGCGGCCGGCCCTCACCCAGTTTTTCCGGCCCGCGTTTCTGGGCCGCATGACCATAGTGCCCTTCATGCCCATCAGCCCGGATATCTTGAAAGAGCTGGTCGTCATGAAACTCTCTCAGGTAGGCGGGCGTCTGCTCCTGCGCCATCGGTTGGCGTTGACCTGGTCGGAAGAGGTCGTGGCCAATATCGCCGCGAGCTGCACCGCAGTGGATACGGGCGCGCGCAACATCGATCACGTCATCAACGCGAATCTTTTACCGGGCATCGCCGCCACGCTTCTGGGCTCGCTTGCCGGCTCCGGCCCGGCACCGCACGGCTTGCATATCGGGCTGGATACTGAATCGGGGACGTTCTCTTGCGTCTTGCAACGAGGCGGTGCCCAGCCATGAGCCATATCTATGCTTGGCTCGAGAAGTTACGCGTAGCGTCCGGCATGGATGAGGCTGCCGTCACGCTGGTTCAGGCCGTGGGGGAAGAGGTGCAGGCGCTGGACGCCAAGATTTTCGTCTTGGACAACACGCGAGGGAATTTGCTGTTTTTTGCCTCCTGGTCCTCGGATGCGGGTGCGACTCTGGAGCAAAAGCAGTCCATCCCGGCCTGGAATATTGAAGATCCTCTTTGCATGGCCCTGCAAAAAGGCGGCAAGGTCACTGCGGCCGGTCATCCCGGGATGCCCGTCTGCCCTTCGCTGGTGGTGAAGGGCAGCGACCGGCATCCCGAGGCTCCGTTGTTCGCTTATCCGTTGCTGGCTTGGAACAATGCGGCCATCGGCGGCATCATCCTGCGTCTCAATTCACCCCGGAGGGTTTGTGATGAGGATGTCGGACTGTTGTGTGCTTATGGAGCGCTGCTGTTGTCTGCATTTGAGCAGCAAAGTCGTGATGTAGCCCGCATCAACAGTCTCCATGCCGATGTCGCCCGCCTGGAGTGTCGACAGGCAAAGGGGAAAGGCGCCGGTAAGCCTTTGCTCATTGGTCAAAGCGCGGCAATGGGAAAAGTCCTTGAGCAAATTGAGCATGCGGCGCCTTACATTGTGTCCGTCTTGCTCACCGGAGAGACGGGCACCGGCAAAGAGCTGGCTGCGTCGGCCATTCATGCGGCAAGCCCGCGCGCGGATGCGCCCTTCGTGAAAATCAATTGCGGAGCCTTGCCGGCGTCTCTTTTGGAAAATGAACTGTTCGGCCACAAAAAAGGTGCTTACAGCGGAGCCGATTCGGATCACATAGGCCTTTTGCGAAGCGCCGCCGGCGGTACGGTGCTTTTGGACGAGATCGGCGAAATGCCCTTGGAACTACAGGTGAAGCTCTTGCGGGTGTTGCAAGACCGTGAAGTACGCCCGGTGGGCGATGTTTGCTCATATCCGGTTGATATCAGGATTATCGCGGCGACGAACAAAAATTTGGAAGAGGCCGTTCAAAACGGTCGATTCAGGAGCGACCTGTATTATCGGCTTGCGACCTACCATATCCATATTCCTGCATTGAAGGAGCGTCGAGAGGACATTCCCGGCCTGGCCATGTTTTTCCTCGAGCGTTTCATGAAACAGCATAAGGCCCCAAGTGCGGCCATCACCCATGCCCAAATGACGGCCCTGTGCTTCTATGACTACCCGGGAAACGTCCGTGAACTCGCTTCACTGATCGAGCATGCGGTTATCTCGAGAAGCCCGGTGGAAACGCATCTGAAAATTGCCGTGCCCGACGAACATACGCGGAGTAACGGGAACGGCATGACGCTGAGTGAATGCGTGGCTTCCTTCGAGAGATCGATAATAAATTCCGCAATGGTCTGCAATGACGGTAATACGACAAAGGCCGCCCGGGCACTGGGAATTCCAAGAACAAGTCTTCTCAGGAAAATACAGAGAAATCAAATGAAGGGCCATATAAGGCCAAACTGAACAGACGCGTCCGCGGGGAGTATTATGGACATCGTACTTGAGATTGTCAGCCGGCATAAATATTCCGCTACATTTCCCACCATGCACGTTTTTGGCGAGGCAGGCGGCTACATTGGGCGTTCTGGCGAATGCGAGTGGGAGCTGCCGGACAGGCTGAAACAAATTTCCCGAAAGCATGCTCTTATATCTTTTGATGGTGGAGACTTCTACATTGAGGACGTAAGTTCCAATGGGGTGTTTCTTGGGCTTGGCAATGAGCTTATCGGAAAGGGTAGACGCCACAAAGTTGAGCATGGCGAGAGTTTCATAATCGGCAGTTACACCATTATGGCCAAACTGCTTCATAATCCGCGGGTCTATGCCTCGTCGGCAAGTATAGCCGCCGGCGATATTTCCGCCTTTTCCAAGCCCCTTTCGTCGAATCCGTTGACGGCCATGGATCAGGAGGAAGAGCGGATTGCCCGTGAACGCTTGGGAGACTTTGACGATTTGTTTGGGGGGCGCAAGCTTCACCAGTCTCTTTTATCTGCCGATCACAGTGATCCCCGGAACAGCCCGCTGATGTCTGTGGTGGCGGTTCCGGAAAACCCGAAGGAACTGATCCCCGAGGATTGGGACGCCGATCCTGAAGAGGAGAAATCGGGTCCGAACTCTTCCCCCGTTCCTCGCGTAGCGAAAGCAGCCGCGGCTTCCCAGCCTGTCCGGAAGGTGGAATTTGTCGCCGTTCCGGAAACCGAAGCTTTTTTCAAAAATCTTGGCTTCGCCGAGGCGCCGGCAGCAGCCGAAGAGAGAGCCCGTATTCTGGAAGTCGCAGCCAAGCTTTTGGTTGAAGCGGTTACGGGCATGACGCTGGCTTTGCAGAATCGAAACGACTGCAAGAACGAACTGCGTCTTTCGGTGACCACCACAGGCCTTGGGGTAAGCAACAACCCCCTCAAGTTCAGCCCCACGGCGGAAGCCGCTTTGGCGACCCTGTTGGGACCGCCTCAGAAAGGTGTACTTCCTTCGGTTGAGTCCATGCATGAAGGGTTTGAAAACCTGCACAGCCATCACATGGGGTTGATGGCCGGTGCGCGCGCCGCCGTCCGCGCCTCACTCGAACGAATTTCCCCCCAGGCGGTTGAGGCGCGGCTGGACGCCGACGGGCCGGTTCGCTTGAGCCGCATGAGTCGCCTTTGGCATGCCTTCATCCGGGCTCATCACGCTCTGCTGCATGATCATGAAGGGTTTGCCGCTCTGTTCCTGCAAGATTTCGCTCGCGCCTACGAGGTGCAGGTACGCACCCTTAATCCCTCACCCCTGCGAGACAACAAAGGAGAACGTTCGTGAAAAACATCTTCGCGGTTCTGAGCTTGTTTGCCGTCATTCTTTGCCTTGTGGGTTGTGGGAAGCCGCGGCTGGACCTGAACGTGGCCAGTCAGCCCAACGTCAATCCCGATAATTCCAACCGGCCTTCTCCCGTTGTGATCAAGACCTACGAACTGCGCAACGATCTTGCTTTCAAGCAAGCGGATTTCCAGTCACTCTTCGAGCGTCCCGTGCCGACCTTGGGCTCGGACCTTATCGCTGCGGATGAGTTGGTGTTTATCCCCGGGGAAGCTCGCAAGATTGTCTACAAACCCACTTCCGGCACCCGCTTTTTGGGAGTGGTCGCGGGGTTCCGCCAAATGGAACGGGCGCAATGGCGCGTCATCAAGCCCGTTGATCCTGAAGAAAAGAATATTATCGCCTTGGAATTCAACGATACGTCCATCTTGGTTATCCCGGACAAGCAAGCCAAGGACTGGGATCCCGAAGAAGCGGTCAAGGCATTCCAGCAACAAATGCCTCTTCAAGTGCAGCAACCCGGCGCCGCCCGGGGAGATGCCGGGGGTATGCCTCCGATACAACAAAGCGGGCAACCGGGAGCCGGGGTACAGCCGGCTGCCTCTTCGGAGGGCGCGCTGGAGAGGCTCGGCACAACAGTGACCATTGTTCGAGAAAATACGCCGGCAGATGACATCGCGAGACAGGGAGCTCAACAGGGGGTCAGCCGGGCATTGCCGGCATCTTCGGGCTCGGGTGCGCCGGTCCAGTCGGCGCCGGCGGTGCGCGTAATGAGCCCCTATTGAGGGCCGGAACCTTTATATCTGCCGGGAGAAAAATATGCGTGTGCTTCCTGAAAGACCGATGTGGACCCAGGGGATGTTGGTGGGCCCGATCCACCTGCAGCAGCAGGATCGGTATACCGATATCCAATTGCGCCGGCGTGGGGCCTTCCTGCGTCCGTATGCCTGGGGTGTTACAGAGTTTGTCATTGATGAACAGTATCTCGGCATGGGTAAAGTTGTGCTGAGCAGGGCGGAAGGGATACTTCCGGATGGTACGCTGTTTTCCATGGGGCAGGGTGCGTTGGCGCTTGACGTACCTCCGGGGTTGACCAACCAAGTCGTTACTCTGTCTTTGCCCATGAGTGTTGAGGGTTCCCTTGAAACAAGGGATGAGGAGACGCTGGGGCTCTCCACCCGCTATATCAGAACTCCTGCTCTCATACGCGACAACAATGCCTATAAAGAACGCAAGGGCGCTGAATCGACCGTCTTGTGCGGCAGGTTGGATCTACGCCTGATGTTCGAGGAGGATTCCGACCTCAAGGGTTTTGTGACAATGCCGGTGGCTCGAATTGTGGAATCCCGACAGGATAAGAGTATCGTTCTTGATAAGGAATTTTCTCCCACTTTTTTGCATTTGGCGGCTTCGCCGATTCTGCAGGGGTATTTGCGCGAGATAATCGGCCTTTTGGCTCACCGGGCGGAGCATCTGGCAACCAGAGTCAGCGACTCGGGAAAGGGCGGCACGACTGAAGTTGGCGATTTCATGCTGTTGCAGGCGCTTAATCGTATGGAGCCGCTCTTTCGGCACCTGGATTCCACGCCCGGGCTGCATCCGGAAGAGTTTTACCGTCTTCTGCTTACCCTGGTAGGTGAATTGTCCACTTTTGCCGAAAAAGAAAAACGGCCTCAAGAAATAGACGCTTACAATCACGCCACCCAGTACTTGTCGTTTGCCAAGCTGATGGCCATGGCGCGCTATGTGCTCAGCATGGTGCTGGAGCAGCACGCCGTTCTGCTCCCTCTGCAGCAGCGCAAAAACAACATCCAGCTCGCCCCGATCCACGACAAGAATTTGCTCGGCACGGCGACGTTTGTGCTTGTGGCCGAGGCGGATATGGACCAGGAAACCCTGCGCACGTTGCTGCCCAAACAAATCAAAATCGGGACTCCGGAGAACATCCGCGAACTGGTCAACACCCATCTGCCGGGAGTCAAGATTTCGCCCCTGCCCGTTGCTCCGCGCCAGATAAAGTATCACGCCGGCAAAAGCTATTTTCAGCTGGATTTCTCCTCCAGCCAGCGCGCGCAACTGGAGGTTTCCTCCGGATGCGCCCTGCACGTTTCCGGCTCGTTCCCGGGGCTGGCCCTGCAACTTTGGGCCGTGAAGGAGTAAGTCATGTCGCAATATCAAAATGATGTAGATCTCGATAAAACTTCAATTATTTTAGATTCCAATCAGCAGGTTCAAGAGGATCTGCCCTTTACCCCGGTTGCAGTGGCCCCCGGCCGCTTGGCTCCGCGTAACGCGCCATATCTTGCCCAGCAGACGTCCTTTGACGAATACACGCCCGGGCTGAATCCCCTGGTCAACGCAGCCTCGCATCTGCTCCTGGAAATTGTGCGACTTAGAACAGCGAAGGAAATAGACCTGGAAAGTCTGCGCTCCAAGCTGGAGGCGGAAGTGAGGGGGTTCAACGCTCAAGCCATGGCCCTTGGCGTCAGCGAAGCGCAGGTCAGTGCAGCGCAGTATCTTTTATGCACAGCCCTGGATGAAAGCGTCACCACTTCGGCCATTCCCGGCGCTCAAGGTGAATGGCAGCAAAAGTCCCTGCTGAGCACTTTTCACAAGGATACCTGGGGTGGAGAAATATTTTTCGACGTGTTGGACCGCACCATGCAGCAACCGGCAAGTCGACTGTATTTGTTGGAACTTATCTATCTTCTGCTCAGTCTTGGCTTTGAAGGCAAATTTCGCTTGCAGGAGAAAGGAGTTCTGGGCATCGAGTCTCTACGCGATCAAATTTATCGGCAGATTCGCATGCTGCGCGGCGAACCAAGCCCGGATCTTTCCAAAAAAACGGTCGAAGGGACGATCAAGAACAAGGTTTATGCGTATGTGCCCGCATGGCTCATCGCAGCGGTGGTCGTATTCTGCCTGTCCGTTACCTGGTGGGGATTCTTTCATACCTTGGATGGAAAGGCGCGCCCGTTGGTTGCGAAATATGAGGCCCATGCACCCGCGGGCAAACCCTTTGTGCTCCCGCCGCCTGAACCTGAACAGCGACAGCCCGAACAGTCCGCCGAGGCGTCTCCGGCCGCGGCCGTCGATGAAGCCACGCCTACTTCGGAGGTGCGTCAATGATCTCGCGTTTTTTCCGTGCCCTGTGGAACGCTCTCAAGACACCGTGGGTGTTGGCCCTGTTTCTGACTTTGATGCTCATTTTACTGATCTGGCTGATGGGGCCTCTGGTGGCCATAGCCGGCCATGTGCTTTTGGAGGGCGTGATCGCGCGCTTGGTGGCCACGGTCGTCTTGATCTTTTGCTGGGGGCTTTTTGTGGCCGTTTATTATTCGCGGCAACGCAAAAAAGCCTTGGCCAACCCTGAAAAGGCCGCTGAGCACGAACAGAAGATGGCCGGCCGATCCCAATTTCGCGAGGAGTTGGACTACATCAAGGACCGGCTGAAAGCGGCGATCAAAGTTGTCACCACGTCCAATTTTTACGGCCCCAAAAGCCGTTCCCGGTATATATTGCCATGGTATCTGGTGCTCGGTACGGGCAACTGCGGCAAAACATCCATGTTGCTCAATTCGGGCCTCAAATTCCCGCTCAACGAACAGGCCGACAGGCATCTGTACACCCTGAAAGCCACGGAGAGGTTTGAGGTCCTCTACAGTAACGAGGCAGTGTTTATAGACACTCCCGGCGCCTATACGAGCAGCCGGCAGGATACCGCTGTACACAGGATCTGGACCGCCTTTTTACGCCGGATGTTCTCCACTCGCCCTGCCCGGCCACTAAACGGGATCATCGTGTGCGTGAGCATGCGGGACATTATCGACGCGGATCAGGCGCGGCGTGAGCATCTGGCCAGGACGATCCGGACACGGCTCGGCGAAGTGTTGAAAAACCTGCGCAACTACGCTCCGGTATATCTCGTATTCACCAAGTGCGACGCGGTGCAAGGGTTCGCCCAGTTCTTTTCCCACCTTTCCCGCTCCGAACGGGAGCAGATTTTTGGTTGCCCTTCTGCGGCAGACTCCATGCAGCCCGGCGATGTGCGCAAGGAACTTAAAGAGCTGATGCAGACTCTGAACGCTCAGATCGTCGCCAAGATTCACCAGGAGCGTGATATACCGTCCCGGGGCGAAATGTTCCGGTTCCCGCAGGAACTGGCGAGCCTGGGTCCGCGGATTGAAGACTTTATTGCCGAGGCTTTTGGGCCTTCGCGTTACCATAAGCCGGTAATGTTTCGCGGCTTCTTTTTTTCCAGCGCTCTTTCTTCACGCGACGTTATGGCTGCGGCCGCTCGTGAAGGGGAGTTGAGTTTCCAACAGGGCTTTAATGCCGTTGTGGGGGACTATGCCAAGGGCTTTTTTCTGCTCCGCCTGATGCAGCGATGCATCATTCCCGAAGCGCGGTTGGCTGCAGCCGACAGGGAGCATATTTGGAGGATGAGGTTCAGGCGCTTTGGTCTGCAAATCGCCGCGGTGGCCTTATTCTTGTTCGCGGGCGTGTTTTTGGGCACGAGCTTCATGAACAATTATACGCGCTTGGAAACGCTTGACTCCGTCTATGCGTCCTTCGCCGCCGAGCAAAAAAAGATACCCGAAGTTGGGGAGGCCAAAGCGGCCTTACCGGAGCTTGGTCAGATGGCACAGAGCATCTATGTATATGAGCCCGGCGAAGATTCAACTATCGCTTACGGGCTGGGGCTCTATCAGGGCAGGGTCTTCGACCCGGTGACCAATGCCGCATACTTGGGCACGCTCAACAATCGGCTTATGCCGGCCGTCCGTGGCGCGGCAGCGGAAAAGATCGAGCGCTCTCTGAATAATCCCACGGAACTCAAAAGCGCGCTTCGAGCCTATCTTATGCTTTGCCGGCCCGAGCATCTCAACGAGAATTTTATTACCACTTGGCTCGACAAGCAATGGTCGGAGCGCTACCTGGGGCAGGCGGACACGCAGAGCAGCCTGCACGCGCATATGGACTACCTCATTGCCAACGGCATCGTCCCCGTGGAACCCGATGCCGATCTGGTGGACAGAGCCCGCAAAGCGCTGCTCAAAATCCCCCTGGCGGAGTTGGTGTATCAACGAATGCAGGAGGAGGCGGCAGAGAGCGGCAAGCCGCCGTTTACCTTCCGCGCCGCAATCGGGGAGTCCCCTTTCTCGGGCGACACCTATCCCATCCCGATGCTGTATACCCGCGAAGGGTATGAGGAGTATCTGATCAAGCGTTGCCCGGGGATTATCCGGAGCATGACCGAGGAAAGCTGGATTTTCGGCGCCACCCCCATCGCGCTCAGCCTGTTGGATGTGAACAAGGTGCACAAAGAAGTTCGGGTCATGTATTTCCGCGACTATACAAAGCATTGGAATCAAGCTGCGCAGGAACTGGCGGTACGCACGCCGACCAACATAGCCGATGCGCGCAAGCTGGCGGAACAACTGACCACAGGCACTCCGCCGGCTGTGCTTGTGCTGCGTGAAATCAGGGCCAATACCAATTTCATTATTGAAAGCGAAGAGCCCGGCGAGGTTGAAGGCGCCATGAAGGCCGAAGTCGCCCGCAAGGCCCAGCAAAGGCTCGCCCGAACCACGGGAACCCGTGTGCCCAAGGCCGTGGTTGGACAGGCAGGGCAGAGTCTGGAGGATCTGCGGCGTCAGGCACAGGAGGAAGCTCAGCGTGAGTCGGCTTCTGTTCGCCAGTACTTCGTGCCTCTGGAAAGTCTGCTTGACGCTTCCGGCAACCCCAACCCGGCCCTCAAGGCCGTAAACGACAATATGGCAGGCGCCGGCGAATATTTCGGCCGGCTTGCCGCGAGCGACAACAGGGAGCAGCGGGTGCTCGCGGTTCTCCTGGAAATTGCGGATGAAAGAGACGACACCCTGCGCAAGGTGGAAAGCGCTGTCGAGCGCCTGCCCCATCCGGTGCGGGCCTGGTACTCGACCGTGGTTTCAGGCGGCCTGCGCGATATGCTGGCCATCGGAGCGAACAGCATCAACCGCTCATACCAGGAGCGCGTCATCGGCACATATGCCAAGAACCTTCGCCCGTATTATCCCTTCAATGTCAACGCAGACCGGGATGTGAACCTGGACGATTTCTCCGAATTCTTCCGTAGCGGGGGGACGCTGGACAACTTCCATGACGCGTACTTGCGGCCGTTTGTGACCAAGAGCGGCTCATTGCGGGGCATCATGGGCCGGACGCTTCCGGTGTCCGGCCAGGCGGTGGCCCAGTTGCAGCGCGCCAACAGGGTGCAGGAGGCGTTCTTCATGTCCGGGCGTGAACTGGGCATCAACTTTTTGATGGAACCCTATGCCTTGGATGAGACCGTGAAGCAGGTCAGCCTCGGCAACGCGGGCAAGGGGTTGAGCTACTGGCACGGCCCGGTGCAGGGCGCCGCCTTCACCTGGCCGGCCGGCGGCGGGCAGGCCTACATGGAGCTCACCGACTTGAACGGCATCGCCACAAAAACCGACACGCGCGGCGAGTGGGCCCTGTTCCGCCTGTTCCAAGGCGGGAGCATCAAGCGCCAGGACGGCAATACCTGCCTGATTGAAGTGCAGAGGAACGGGAAGTGGGCTCAGTTTCTGATCCAGTTCCGAAACAAGGCCAATCCGTTTGATCCTTCGGTGTGCTCTTTTGCCTTGCCCGACACCTTGCTGTGAGTATTCCCCGGGGAGAGTGGTCCCCCGGGAAATTGAGGATTGCGATGCGTACCGATTGTCCACGCGCAAACGGGAGACTGCACAGGCTGCAGGCGGCATTGTCGTGCCTGTTGCTTTCTTTCTGTCCGACGGCTTGCGCTGTGACACAACCTGAAGCGGGAACCCTGTCGGCGCCGGTCGTGACCGGCGTCAGCAGGGTGGTCATCCCGGCGAACGGCGGCCAAACCATTCTGGTGCCCCGGCTTATGGGAGACGCGACAACTTTGTGGAGCCCGCTCAATGCCCGTGAACGGCGGCGCGCTCCCATGCAGGACAAGATTGACGTCCCGGCCGGATATGACGTTGCATCCTGGCTTCCATCCACGGAATACGACACCATGGCCCGGTATTTTTACCGGCTGACGCATGACCGGAAAGAACTGACCGGAAGGGTTCTGGCCAGGGCGGAAAACCATATGCCGATTGTTTTGGAAGGCATACGAAACCAGGGGCTTCCCATTGAACTGGCCTGTCTGCCTCTGGTGGAAAGCGCTTTTGAGCCGCAGGCGGTTTCTTCCGCCGGCGCGGCCGGACTCTGGCAACTTATGCCGGAGACGGCGCGGCGCTTCGGGCTGACGGTCAACGACAGGGTGGACGAGCGGTTTGACGTGCGCAGATCTACAGAAGCCGCCACTGCCTACCTTGCGCATCTGTACAGGCTCTTTGGCGACTGGCCTTTGGCCGTGGCGGCATACAACTGCGGCGAGGGCGCCATGCAAAAAGCCATGGGGCAGGCAAACCGCGCCACCCTTGATGAGGTGACGGCATATTGTCGCCGTGAAGATCCGGATTGCCGTCTCCTGAAAGAAGAAACTCTTCGGTTTGTGCCGCAGTTTGCCGCGGCGGTGATGGTCATGGGCGGAACCGAGAGCCTGAAGCTTGGCCCGAGCCGTTTGCTGCAGGGCTCTTCAGGCTCTTCGGGGTTCCAAAGGGAAAGTGCGGGGAAACTCGCACTCTCGGGGCGATATGATACCGCCGAACAACCCGTACCCGCCCCACCCCGAAGCACCCGGCTTCCATGAGGTATGGTCGTTTATGGCACAAGAGAGACAAGCTTTTACCGTGAATGTGGAATCCTGGGGCGTCAGCCGTCAGGGTAATGTCCGTGAGGAGAACCAGGATTCGTTTCTTAACTGGGCGGATCATTTGCTTTGGGTCGTGGCCGACGGTGTCGGCAGCAGTGAATATGGAGGTGTAGCCAGTCGTGTGATTGCGCGGCTCCTCACGCATACCCCGGCGCCGACCTCGTTGGATGCTCATATTGTAAATGTTTCCAATGAATTGCAGTACGCGAACAATATTTTCCTCAGTCAAGCCAAAGCCACGGGGGCGCTGACGGCCAGCACGGCGGTGGCCTTGCTCATCCATGGTGGAACCGCCGCCTGCCTCTGGGCCGGCGACAGCCGCTGCTATATGTTGCGCGACGGCGTTCTATACCAGTGCACCAAGGACCACACGCTTCGGCAGGAAAAAATCGACAAAGGGGAATTGTCCGCCCCGGAAGCCCGGCGGGAGATCCGCAGCAACATCATCACCAATGCGATTGGGGTTCATAAAGAGCTTCGGCTGAGCGAAGTCCGTTTTCCCCTTCGGGCCGGTGACAGATTCTTGCTGTGTTCTGATGGGCTTTTTTCGCTCATCGCTCCCGATGCGTTATCCGCACACCTGACCAAGGCCTCGGCAAAAGAAGCGGTCAAGGGAATCACAGACGCTTTGGACGATATGCATCAGCCTGACAACATTACCTTTGTGACGGTTTTTCTTTCAGAACTGACATAGGGGTGGCGAGCTATGGCGAAAAAAAAGAAAAACGGCGGACATCCACCCAGGCGGATGCCGGGAAAGGACCCCGGTCACAACGCCACGGTTTCGCCTGGCGCTCTTGCCGGACTGCCGGGGCCGGGAGAGGAACGGTTTTTACTGGAATCCCTTTTGGGGTCGGGGGGCATTTGCCAGGTACACGCGGCTTTGGATCTTCGGCGCGTGGAATGGGGGGATGCGAACCCCAAGGTTGCCGTCAAACGCTTACTGCCGGAATTTGGCGACAACGCTCAAGCCCGGCTGGCTCTGGCTCAGGAATTTTGCGTATTGCGGCACCTGGCGCACCCCGGTGTGGTCCGGGTTTTCGATCTTCACAAGGAGCCGTTCGGCATCTGCTTCAGCATGGAGCTGCTTGAAGGCCATACCCTTCAGGAAGAACTGCGGCGTTCGCCGTCGGGTCTTGGTCGAGCGGCGGCGCACATCGGCCGGTCAATTTTCGAGGCGCTGCATTTTCTGCACAGCCATGGGGTTGTCCACGGCGACATCAAGCCGTCCAATGTGTTTTTGGCCCCGGAGGGCCGCATAGCGCTTATCGATTTCAACGTGGCCACAGCTACGGCTCAAGTGGGTGCGGCCTGCTCGCCGATAACCAGAGGGTTGAGGGAAAGCCTTCACCTGCCGTCCTACAGTCTGCGCTATGCTGCGCCGGAGCGTTTGCAGGGCGGCGGCCCGTCGGTTGCGGACGATATATTCGCCGCCTGCTGCACAGTTTACGAGGCGTTTTCCGGATCGCATCCGTTCGGGAGGCATTCGTCCCTGGAGGCCGTGCGGGACAAAATTGAGCCTGAAAGGCCGGTGGGGATGCTTTTGCGGCAATGGGGACCGGTGCGCAAGGGGCTGGCTTTCGAGCCCGCATCGAGGCCTGCCGCGGCCGGCCTGAGATCCGGCTTTTCCCGGCAAGGTTTTTTGCACGGGCTGACGTGGGCTTTTCACCGTTTGCCGACTTGATATTCAGGAGGGATATATGGCGCTTCCAAAAGCGATGCTTTGTGTTCTGGGAGAACAAAATTCAGTAGACGTTCCCGAAGAGGCCCTGTTGCGGGCGTCCGGGTTTGCCACCGCGACGATCCACTGGGGAGAAGTGGCCGCCATACAACGCGGTTGGACGCAGCTCCTGCCGATCCTGGACGATACGGCCTTACAGGCTTGGGTTATCGCCGGGCATCCCGCGGACTTCAACGACGAGCTGCTCGGCCGCATTGGCATGCTGACGCTGGCCATGACCAGATCTGCGCCCCCCATGACAGCCTTTGTTTTGCTGGGAAGCGGCGAGGAACCGGCTCTTCCGGAGTGGTTGGGGCATATCAAAATGTTTTACGGCAACACGTCTTTTGCCCCCAAGTTGGCCGCCGCACGGCTCAAACCCCGAAATGCGCCTCCTTTGCCTTTTCATGTCAGGGCTCATGTCGACCCGCTTGTCGGGCAGTGGCTTGAGGTCGGGCCGGCGGTCGGAGAGGTCTGGAATGGTTTCATGGCCGGTGTTGTCGATGCTCAGGTCGTGGCCTTTGGGGTGGGCTCGCGGGGGACACTGCCGCAAAAGAGTGCTCTCAACTATCCGCAGTGCGGCATCAAAGGGGAATGGGGCGGCCGGGACTTTTCCGCCTGCGCCGCGAAAAATGAGATTGGCGCGGATACGGCCTGCTTTTTTCGGGTGGAAGGCTGCCCCAGAGTCGTCTTTGTCACGGAATACCCTGAAGAGGCAATCTCTGAAGGGGAACAGCGGGTTTGTTCGCTGGATCTCTTCTGATGGATGCGCATGGTGTGAGGGTGAACCTGCCGGCGCGGCCGGACGAGCAAAGCAGCTTCGATAGATACCCGTATGTATGTCGTGAATTTATTGGGCGTGTGCCTTACTTTGTTTTTTTCCGGAGAATTCAACATGCAGGTGACGCAAACTGAGACACCAATAAGAGTAATTAAATTAATGCATTATATGTGCTGGAGGAGAAATTCCTCTAAAAAGGGTGACGCAAACTGTGACACCAAAAGACCAGCTAAATCATGTATTTATCGGATCAGCCCTAAAAAAGGGCCTTTTTCACCGACGCAAACTGTGACACTTGGAGGCTTCTCAAAAAGGCAACATGCTGAATTTATTATATAAAACATTTTGGCATCAAAGTTGCGAAAGGGATTGCGGGACCTTTTCCCGATAACCTCAGCATTGGAGAGAGTTATGCCGACTCCCGCATACATGACCGTTATGGGCGAGCGCCAGGGCAACATCACCGCCGGCAACTTCACCGAACCCTCCGTGGGGAACATTTTTCAGCAGGGCCACGAGGACGAGTGCCTGATCGAGGCCTTCAGCCACACGATCTTGCTGCCCCGCGACCCCCAGTCCGGCCAGCCCACGGGCCAGCGCGTACACCAGCCGTTGAAGGTCACCAAGGTCATGGACAAGTGCTCCCCGTTGCTCTACAGCGCTCTGACCCACGGCGAGCGTCTGCCCAAGGTGGAGCTGAAGTTTTACCGCACCTCGGCCCAGGGCGCCATGGAGCACTACTATACCATGACCCTGGAAGACGCGATCATCACCAACGTCACGGCTTACATGCCCAACTGCCAGGATCCGGGCCAGGCCCATTTCACGCACCTGGAAGACGTGGAGTTCACCTACCGCAAACTGACCAAGACGCACGAAGTGGCCAGCACCTCCGAATCCGACGACTGGCGCCGGCCGCAGCAGGCTTAAAACCTGTATTTTCCATGCGCGGCCGCGCATAATTTCGCGGCCGCGCCGGGTCGGTTTTCTTTGCGGGGCCGCCCCGGCCCTGAAGCGGGGCGAAATTCAGGCTTTGCCCGGCCGGCCGGGCGACATTCGCGCAGGAGGCCTTAATGAGCGATCCCAAGAACCCCCTGGTCAAAAATATTGTTGCGGACAACTCCGGGACGTCCACGTCCCCTGGTGCGTCTCCCGCCCCTGGAGGCTCTTCCGGAAGGCTGGGCGGCGGCCCGGGCGGCGGGCTTGGGGGTATTGCGGGATCCGCGCGCCTATCCCCGCCGTCGGCGGACAGCCCCTGGTTCACCTTCACGGCCGAGGCCGAGCCCCTCGGGGGCTTTGGCGTCTATGCGTTCTCCGGCCGGGAGGAAGTGTGCAAGCCCTACGAGTTCGCCGTCGAGCTGGTCTGCCGCTCCGCCAACGTGGACGTGGTCGGCCTGCTGGGCACGCCGGCGCTGTTGTCCTTCGCGGACAAGAGCGGCGGCACGCGCCTGACCCACGGGCTGATCCGGGAGATGGAGCAACTGCACA